>CABYZQ010000025.1 GCA_902523535.1 uncultured Pelagibacteraceae bacterium | reverse complement strand
ATTAACAACGCTTAATGGAAAATTAAATGATGGATTAATTGGAAATTCATTTCTTACAAGAACTTCACTTACTGCTTTTCTAATTATTTCAGAAACTTTTAGGGATCTATCAGTGGTTTCGTATTTCCTTTTTAGGATCACAGTGACTGTGCTATTTCCTCAACACTAAATACTTCTATATTATCACCTATTTGGAAATCGTTAAATTCTTTGACACTTATTCCACATTCTGTTCCAGCTTTAACTTCATTTGCTTCATTTTTTTCTCTTTTTAAACTGAGAATATCACCATCATATATAGTTTCTGAATTTCTAGTTACTCTTACTTTAGCATTTTTATTAACAGAACCTTCAACAACAATACAACCAGCGATTGAGCCTATTTTTGAAACTTTGAAAATTTGTAGAACTTCTGCTTTACCAATAAAACTTTCTTGAAGAGTAGGCTTAAGTTTACCGCTTGCAAAATCAGAAACATATTCGAGAAGTTCATAGATAATGTTAAAATTTTGAATATTTAGATTACTTAGCTTAGCCTTTGATTTTGCCTCTTTTGTTGCTGTTGTATTAAATGAAATGAGTAATGCGTTAGAAGCTGACGCAAGAGCAACATCACTTTCATTTATAAATCCTACACCTGAATGAATTACTTTTATGTTTATTTTATCACTATCAATGCCTTCAATTTGATGAACGATAGCTTCAGAAGATCCTCGAGTATCAGATTTCACCACGACTTCTAATATTTCCTTTTTACCATTTAATGAGCCAAATGTTATATCTCCATCTAAATTTTTGATCTTCTTTGGTAATGCTTTATTAGTTTTTATTTCACTTCTTATCTCGCATAACTCTCTCGCTTTTTCATCACTTTCAACTGTGACAAAACTATCTCCGGCTTCAGGGGGGTTATTTAATCCTAAGACCTGTACAGGCATAGATGAAGTTGCCTCTTTTAAATTTTTTCCCTTATCATTAAGTATTGCTCTTACCTTACCGTATTCACTTCCTGCAACCGCAATATCTCCAACAGATAATTTTCCATTTGTAATAATTATATTACATATTGGACCTCTACCTTTATCAACATTAGCCTCGATTACAGTAGCTTCAGCAAAAGTTTGATTATTTGTCTTTAGCTCTGAAACCTCTGACTGAACAACAATTGAATCAAGAAGTTTGTCAAGGTTGTGCCCTGTTTCTGCTGACACTTCAATACACTGAACATCTCCAGATAAATCTTCAACAATTAATTCCTCTGATAATAATTGCTCTTTAATTTTTTGAGGTTGAGCCTCCTCCTTATCACACTTATTAATTGCAACTATAATTGGGGCATTTGCGGATTTAGCATGGGCTATAGCTTCTTTTGTCTGAGGCATTACTCCATCATCAGCGGCAACAATTAAAATTACTATATCAGTCACATTCGCACCTCTTGCTCGCATGTCTGTAAATGCTGCATGTCCGGGAGTGTCAATAAAAGTAATTTTGCTACCTTTATGCTCTACTTCGTACGCGCCTATATGCTGTGTAATACCTCCACTTTCTCCTGAAACAACATTTGCATTCCTGATTTTGTCTAATAAAGAAGTCTTTCCGTGATCAACATGGCCCATTATGGTAACAATAGGTGATCTTGTGTCTTCTTTTATTGCCTCAATGTCCTTAGAGATTAAATCTTTTTCTATTTCCTCAATATTTTCTCTTTTGAAGTTATGGCCAAATTCAGTTACTAATAATTCAGCTGTATCTGCATCAAGAGACTCATTTATTGTAGCCATCATTCCCATTTTCATTAGTGATTTAATTAAATCTCCTGATTTTTCTGTCATTCGATTGGCGAGTTCTTTCACTGTTAAATGTTCTGGAATGTAAACATCTCTTACAATTTTTTTAGCAGGCTCTTGATCTGATAGGCTCTTTCTTGTCTTTTGCTTAGCTCTTTTATATGCAGCTAAACTTCTCGTTCTTTCATCTACATCACTCAAGGCAGTGACAATAGTTACTTTTCTCTCTCTGATTTTTTTTCTTCCAAAGGTGCTGGATGGCTTCTTTTTTTCTTGAAAATCTGTTTCTTTATCTTGAATAGCTTTCTTTTTCTCAGTGTCTTTTTTATCTTCTTTTAATTCAATACTAGGCTCTGAATTATCCTCAATTTTTGTACCTTTTTCATTTGTGGATTCTTCAGCTGAATTACCCTTTCTTATTTTATCAATAGCATCATTTTTTTCTTCTTTACTGTCAGCTTGTAAAATCTTTTTTTGTTCATCCTTAGTAAGTGGTTTCAGAATTACACCAGATCTTGATTTCTTATCTGTAATAGTATC
>CABYZQ010000024.1 GCA_902523535.1 uncultured Pelagibacteraceae bacterium | reverse complement strand
AGAGATGCACTTAATATGGCTTCAAAAAGTAACCACGGATCACGAATATATATTTCATTTAAAGATGATATAAAAATTTCTAAAACACTTAATTACTCTGGTCAGTATCCAGTTGAAATTCATGGACTAGGTCAGACAGTGTTCACTGGCATTAACACGACATTAATTGCTTCCTCAAATGGTGCAGATGTATCAATTTCAAGATTAAATTTTAGAGGTCCAGGTGGATTTTCAATTGAAAATAGAGGAGATTTGAACTCTGATGGTGGAAAAGGAATTTTCATAGACATAAGAGATGATCAAACTGGCATGGTGAGTCTTAATTTAAATGAAGTAAAAGTTTCAGATGTTGCTAACCACGGTATCCATGTTTCTGATTGTAATTTAGCTGATAAATGTGGAGGCGGTGGCGGTGGAGCTGGAGAAGGATCTGATGCATCAATTACTCTAAATTTTAGTAATGTGGTAGTAGAAAATGTAGGTAATGGAAAATTTGACGCAGATGGTGTTAGAGTTGATGAGAGAGGAATAGGAAGTATATATTTCAATTCAGTGAATTCTTTGTATACAAAAGTTGGCGCTGATGGCGTGGAGTTAGATGAAGGTCAATCAGGAAGTGTTGTGGCGATTGTTAATAATTCTTCATTCACAGATAATGGTGCCTATTGTAATCCAGACTTACTAAAGCCCTATATGCCAAAGGTCGATGAAGCAGAGTTTAAAGATGGTGAAATGAAAGAGTCTGATATTCCAGGAAAAATTAATGGAACTCAAGATGATGGATGTTTCGAAAGAGAGGTTGATTTGTATGACTCTGGTTTTGTTGAAGAGTATGAATTTGGTATAGATTTAGATGATGGTTTTGATATTGATGAAGCCGGTCCTGGCTCCTTACAAGTAGATATGGTTGGCTCTATCATAAACAATAATCTGGATGAAGGTGTAGATTTTGATGAAGAAGACGCAGGTGGAATTAACGTTGCCTTTATTTCATCAATTGCATCTGGGAACAATGATGATGGTTTCAAAAATTCAGAAGAAGGTGATGGTAGTATAAAAGGTCTCTTATTAAATGTTGTATCTGCAAATAATGGTGGTAAAGGAGCAGTATTAGAAGAAGAGGACAGCGGATCATTAAATGTAGATGTAAAGGGCACGACTACAAAAGAAAATGATGATATGGATAATACTGGTCTCGAAATTGTACAGGATGGTGATGGTTCTGGTTTATTAACTATAATAAACTCGGATATATCTGATGGTATTGATGATGAAGGCGTTACTATTAGAAACTAGTCTAGCTTCCTGTGTTATTTATTGATTTTATAAAAGTGCAATCACTCAAGCTTAACTTTAAAATGCCGTTACAAATTGCATCGCTGTTGAAGTAAAACTTTCACTTAAAAAGGGTGCATCTCGATAATCCAACGATAGTTTGATGTGTTGATTGGGTTGCAACGCATAAATTGAATATAACCCTGCTTCATATCGAGTAGTTTTTAACACCTGTGGGGTAAGCGAAACACTGTTAATGTATTCGCCTGCAGCATCATAACTACTGATCTTGTTGGATAGATCATGTTCTAGTCCTATATACCCACCACCTAACCACTGGTTCGCTAATTTCTTTTCACCATAAAGATTAAGTTCATTAGTCACAGCGTTATGTTCTACAGAACTATAGGTAACAGGAAAATCTACTGCACTGGTCTCTGTATATCCAGAGCGATTTGAATTTTTATAATTTAATTTGGCCACCCCGGTTAAAGCAATACCTTGATAACTAGGTAGTTCAGTAACAACTTCCAATTGCATACCCTCACTAGCAATGCTACTGCTACCGGTACCAGCTTCAGTATCGGTTAACACATCGCGGGTAATGTTATAATTTTCATTATTATAAGCTGCTGAAAGTTTAGCCGTATATTCACGGCCATCATAAGTTCCAGCATAAGAAGCAAATATTCCCAGTGTAGGCTCGTTACGTGTATCTTGATAGTTGCTGGGTAGCTCTTGATCACTTTGGTCGATTAAGCCACCAAGAGATAAATTGGGTTGCAGTTGATAAGCGCCCACTAAGGTAAATGCACTTTGTGCACTATTACTGCTTAGCTCATCGTCAGTACTATTGCTGTCTTGACGCACTGTTAATTGTGCGCACACTTTATTTACCCCAAAGACGTTACAATTCGCATTGAGGCTTTGGCTCAGCACATTATTTTTATAATTTAAAATAGAATGTAATTGGGAACCAGTAGTCGCAAGAGCGGTGGTGGTGTTTGCAACATCTAACATAACATTTCTATAAATAAAAGCTCGATCGCCATCTGTTGAATCTGACCTAC
>CABYZQ010000023.1 GCA_902523535.1 uncultured Pelagibacteraceae bacterium | reverse complement strand
GAAACAAGTATCATTCACCAATTTTTCTCAGATGTTTACGTAGTAATGAATGTTCCTCAAAATCAAGAATCGATTAGTCTTAGACTGCATATCAAGCCATTTATGAATATTCTTTGGTTAGGGGTTGTCATGATCATTTTAGGCGGAATTATAACAGCAATTTTGAATAGAAAAAAATATGAAGAAAATGCGATTAATTAAGTTTTTGCCACTTATTATCATAGTTCTGCTATGTATATTTTTCTTTTTCTCACTTAATAACGATACAACAAAACTATCATCACCGTTAGTTGGAAAAGATGTGCCTAAATTTTCAGTTGATCGCTTATTTAATAGTGGAAAATTGACAAATGAAGATTTGATTAGTGATAGACCTGTCATATTAAATATTTGGTCGTCGTGGTGCATTCCCTGCCGAGCGGAACATGATGTGCTGATGGTTTTGTCAGAGCTATACGATGTAGATATATATGGCTTAAATTACAAAGATAATGAGACGGAAGCTAAAAATTTTATCGAGGGATTAGGAAATCCCTTTGAAAAAATTGGCGTTGATACTTCTGGCAGATCGGCGATTAATCTTGGCGTTTATGGTGTTCCAGAGACCCTTATTATTCAGAACGGCATTATTATTTATAAACATATTGGCCCAATACATATGAACGAATTAGATGAGAAAATTTTACCGTTGATAAAGGATTTATAATTAATGAAATTCAGCTTTGTTCCTATTTTTGTATCTACTTGTATATTGTTGTGTTTCTCTGCATTTGCTGAAGAGACTCGTGCAATCAATCTATTCAAAGAAGTAAGATGTTTAGTATGCCAAGGTCAAACTATTCATGAGTCAAATGCTGAAATAGCAGAAGATTTAAAGACACTCATTCGTGAAAAAATTGTTGAGGGCAAGACAGATAAAGAAATTAAAAGTTTCTTAGTTGAAAAATATGGAGATTGGATTCTGATGACTCCGCCAGTTAAAGAGCTTACTTATGTTCTATGGTTTGCGCCAATTATCATTATGGCCATTGGTTTAATTGTTATTTTTAGAAGAAAAATAGTAAAGGCCTAAATTTCGTCACTTTGTTGATATTTTTTGAACAATTAAATGATTTTAATATAATATAAAAACAAAGGAGTAATTCTTATGAAATTAAAAATTTACAGTATTCTCGTATTTTTCATTTTAAGCCTAAATTTCAATTTAACATATGCCGGTGGCATTGAAGAGGACGACACTACGGAAGAATCAAAAGATTATGAAAATGTTGAATTGACTACCAGAGAAGACATTTCTGAATTTCAAGAATTGCAGGAGCCATTGTATGAAAAGCTAGAGGAAATCATAGCTGATGGATGTGATGGCGAAACAAATGTTGTTAAATGGTCTCAAGGATGTGTTACTTGGTCAGGTGGATATATAGAAGAAGGTGAAATAGTTGATACTTATGTAAGGCATGGGTCATAAATAGTGCTTAAGAAAAGTTGTTTTATTCTCCTCATCACGTTTGCACTAGGGAATTTCTCTTTTGCAGATCAAAAAGATAAGTGGTCAATATCAATTGGTCAATTTGATGTTAATGATACAATAGACTCCTCTGAATTAAGATTAGAATTATTATACGGAAATAAATTTTATGAAAATAGTTATGGTTTAAAACCATTCATTGGAGCCATGATGAATGGTGATAGTGGAAAATATGCTTATACTGGCTTGAGGAAAGATTTTACAGTTTCAAAAAAATGGAATTTTACTCCGAGCTTTGCTTTAGGATATTATGACAGAGGAGACAGTAAAGATTTAGGATATAATTTAGAGTTTAGAAGCCAGATAGAATTTTCTTATGCAATGGGCGAAAATAGGATTGGTTTTAACTTAAATCATATTTCAAATGCGAGCTTAGGAGATACTAATCCAGGAACCGAGAGTGCAACAGTTTCACTCATTAGATCATTTTAGTTATTTACTAAACTTTTAGAAAATTTATCTGGATCGAATGACTCAATATCATTAATGCTTTCGCCTGAACCGATTGCTAATACTGGTATTTCAGTAGAGTTTGATAATGATACAACTGTTCCTCCTGCAGCATTCGAATCAAACTTTGTTAAAATAACCCCAGTAATTCGAGTATATTTATTGAACTCCTCAATCTGTTTAAGTGCATTTTGACCAGTAGTTGCATCTATAACAATAATGGATTCATGAGGAAAACTATCGTCATGTTTTTTTAAAACTCGATCAATTTTTCCTAGTTGATCCATCAAGTCTTGTTTGTTCTGTAGTCTGCCAGCTGTATCAATAATAATAACATCATTACCATTTCGCTTTGCATGCTCTATTGATTTAAAGACTATGCTTGCTGGATCAGATCCATCAACATCTTTAATTATGTCAGTACCAATTCTACTAGACCATTCACTTAATTGCTCCGTTGCCGCTGCTCTAAATGTATCCG
>CABYZQ010000022.1 GCA_902523535.1 uncultured Pelagibacteraceae bacterium | reverse complement strand
AACAACAAAGCGATGATCAATAAATGCTTTTAAACTCTCTTTAAGTGAGAATAGCTTTGGCTCTAACTTGCTATTTATTGCATTAAAATTAATAGCAAATCTAATTTCTAAATCCGAATTCTTACACAAATCCTCAAAAATAACTTCTGGCTTAAAGGTTCTATTCTTTGGCACTAAAACAATTCTAATGTCCTCAGCAGATTCATCTTGTATCGCTTCAAGATAATTTATTTTTTTTAAATCAATTAATTCAGATACTCTCTCAATAATCTTTGACTTATTTACTTGATAAGGAATTTCATAAATTACTAATTGATACTGTCCTCTTCCTAGTTCTTCTTTTTTCCATTTTGCTCTTAGACGTATAGTCCCTCTTCCTTTTAAATAAGCTTCTCTGATAGCTGCTTTACTATCGATAATTTCACCTCCTGTTGGAAAATCAGGACCTGGTATAATATTTATTAATTGCGAGCTAGTGTAATTTGGATTTTTTAATAATTTTGTTAGAGCTGAAAATAATTCAATTATATTGTGTGGTGGAATATTTGTTGCCATGCCCACTGCTATGCCTGAACTTCCGTTTGCTAAAAGATTAGGAAAATATGACGGTAATACTATTGGCTCTAAATCTACTCCGTCATAAGTACTTATATAATCAATCGTTTCCTCTGATATATCTTGAATCATTAATTCAGCTAGCGCTGTTAGTCTTGCTTCTGTATATCTCATTGCCGCTGCATTATCGCCATCAATGTTTCCAAAGTTGCCTTGACCATCAACTAATGGATAGCGAGTTGAGAAATCCTGAGCTAAACGAACAAGAGCTTCATATACAGATTGATCACCGTGAGGATGAAACTTACCAATTACATCTCCCACTATTCTTGCCGATTTTTTATAGCCTGAATTAGAACTTAATCTCAACTGATACATGGCGTAGAGAAGCCTTCTATGAACTGGTTTTAATCCATCCCTTATATCTGGAAGAGCTCGATGAGTAATTGTGGATAAAGCGTAAGCAAGGTATTTCTCCTCCAAAGCTTCAGTAAAATTAATATTTTTTATCTTCATTTATAAGTATATTCTTTAAATGATTCCTGCTTTTAGGAAAGTTTAGATTATTCGGTTCATAAAAACGTTTTAAAAAAAAATATTCTGTAAGTACCAAGGCATTTTTAATATCAGCTAAGGTAAGATCAATTGAGCTATCAACAAAAAAATCTGGCAATAAAAATAATTTGTCTTTAAAGCTACCGGCGCCTTCCATTGTTACAGCTCTACCGCTACTAGGAGAAACGTATTTTAGTTTGTCTCTTCGTGCTGTTACTGCACATTCAGATAAGTCAAGACCATAACCAATTTCTGATAAAAGATCTAATTCCCAAAAGATATAATTTTTTATCCAATCCTTTTCTCCACGAGATATATCTTTTATAAGTTTTAATGTTTTTTCGTACATAAGTATATTTTGCTGCTTCTCTGCCATAGTTGAGATTATCATTGAACAAATCGTTGTAACTGCAAGAAGCTTCGCTCTTTGATTTAAAATATATGAAGACCACATCTTTATAGGCTCAATTGTAAAATTGCCCAAGTGACTTTCTAATCTACCTGACCAATTAACATGCACCTCATTTCCTGGCTCAATTGTGGCTCTAAGATTCTTAGAATGAATTCCTCTTATTAAACCTTTATGTCTTCCATGCTCATATGTAAATATTTCAAGTATATAGGATTTTTCATTATATTTACTGAATCCCAAAATAAAGCCATCCCCAGACCACCTCATAGTTTTTTTTCGCTAACAACTTTTACAAATAAAAATAAATGAATTTTTTTATTTTCATGTTTAGCTATTTCTTTTCTTGATGACGATCCTATTTCTTTCAACAAAGATCCCCGCTTACCAATGACAATACTTTTATGTGATTTTCTTCTTACTTCTATAGTTTGAAATATTTTGATTTCATTCTTTCTATTTTCGACTTTATCTGTGATAACATCACATTGGTAAGGTATCTCTTTATGTACTTTGTCTAATATTTTCTCTCTTGTCACCTCTGAATAAAAAAGTTCTTTCTTGATCTGAACCTTATCTTTAGATTGATATTTAGATTCTTTAATTTTAAGATATTTATTAGATCTTTCTAGCAATCTTGATACTCCATCACCATTAATGCTTGATACAGGGAAAATTTCCTGAATTAAATTTTCCTTTGAGTAAAAATTAATGCTTTTTAAAACATCTTCATCGTTACATTTATCTATTTTATTTAGTACAAGAAAAATTTTCTGATCTATAATTTTATCTTTCAAAGATGATTGAATTCTTTTAAATTCTGTTTTTGTTTTTTTTGATATATCTAGTACTAAATATATAATCACTGCATTGTCTATTTCTGCAAATGGAGATGAAACAACTTTGTTGCTTATTTTTTTCATAGATGCAAAAGTCCCAGGTGTATCCTGTAAAATATATTCAAATTCAGATATATTTTTTGTTAATTTTTGGTTGAAGGTAGTGGATTGTTTCTTTCTAGAAACCAATGTCACTCTTCGTCCCATGATCGAATTAACTAAAGTTGACTTTCCTGAATTAGTAGGACCTATTAAAACTATATTACCACTTTTCATTTATTGAATAATTTTATTTAATTGAATGAATGACTCAGCCGCAAGTTTTTCTGCTTCTTTTATCGATCTAGCTTTACTAAAAGCCTTTTTATAATTCATAAATTTTAATTCAATTTCAAAAATTGGCTCATGATCGGGACCTTCTTTAGATAAAGTCTTATATTCTGGAAGTTTTTTATATTTCTTTAATGTCCATTCTTGCAAAAAAGATTTTGGATCAATTAAATTTTGATCAATATTATGAATATGCTCATGCCATAGTTCTAGAATCAATTTCTTTACTATAACGAAATCTGAATCTCGATATACAGCGCCAAGAATTGACTCACAAGTATTAGACAAGATGCTCTTCTTTTTATTACCTAAAGATGATCTTTCTGTACTACCCAGCAATATGAAATCACCTAATGCTAGATTATTGGCAACCATAAAACATGTATTCCTATTAACTAAACTACTAAGCATCTTATCTAAAGAACCTTCATCAGCACTGGGGTAATCTTTAATTAGTTTTTCAGCTATCGCTAAACCCAATACGCGATCACCTAAAAACTCAAGATTCTCATTATTAAGAGTTTTTTCAAAGCTTGAATGAGTCAAAGCTAATTTAAGT
>CABYZQ010000021.1 GCA_902523535.1 uncultured Pelagibacteraceae bacterium | reverse complement strand
CGAGACTTTTTGGGCATTTTGCACTTGCTTACTGATCCTTTGAGCCACATCCAGGTATCTTTGTGCAGTATCATATTCTTCTATTGCTAGGGCATAATTCATATTTGAAAGATGGACTTGAGACAAAACTGTCATGGCTATCGCTAGATGACGTTCCGCAATTAAATCTTTACTGGCTTTAGATGATTTTTTTACAGCTCCTAAAGAAAATACATTAAAAAGGTTAGCTCCAATAGACGCGCCGTATTCTGAGGTATCTTGGTTCATTAAATATTCATTGTCAGAATATCCATAGGTAGCATTAAATTTTATACTTGGGATCAACCCCAAAATAGCTGCTCTTGTATCCTTGCTGGTTATCCTTTTTTGATAGCGACTTTCCATTAATTCAGGTCTTGAAACGAGTGCAATTTCTTCCATCATTTCTATATTCATATTTACGTTGGTTAGGTAAGCATCATCACTAGATAGACTGAATTTCTGACCAGGCAGTAATCCCATAAGTATTGCAAGCTCATTTTTTGAATTTATTAATGCTCGTTGTTGAGTTTGCAGTGTTCTCTGCACATCGAGTAATTCTTTTTGATACAGCAATGAGTCCATTGGGGCAGATATGAGAAGTTCTTCAATATACTTTGAATCTGCAAGAGCTGCCTCAACTCTCTCAAGTAGAGGATTTAATTTTTTTAAAAGATTTTCTGACGCTTGTGCTTTCCAGTAAGCGCGAATGATATCTCGCGTAATATTCTGTGTTGCTTTTCTTTCAAGCTCTTTAGCAATTAGATAACGATCCGCTTGTTGACCTGCTCTTATATAAGACAACCCAAAGTCAAGAGCATTCCATGTGAATTCAATGTTTCTTGTTTCTAAGCCTTTAGCTCTTGAAATTGTATATGACTGTGTACCATCCAATGCCGGTGCCTCACCCATATCATTATCAACACTCACACTGGTTGATGGCTGTAATTCATTAAATTCAGAGTAACCCGCATTGAGGGCAATATCTGGAAGCATATCAAAACGTTGAAGATCACTTTGCCTTTGCGCCAATGCAGATTCCATTACGCTGATACGTAAGTCACGGTTGTTCTTAATGCCAATAGCAATTGCTGTATGGAGGTCTATGTTTTCTAGAGGCGCCTCAACTGTAAGCGACGATAAATCTTTTTGAATACTTATACTTAACTTTTCTGCATCGATAACATTGGGTGTCCGAGCACAGGCACTAATTGCGATTAATAGTAAGAGAGATATTATTTTTGTACTTATTCTTTTCATCAATTAAGGGTATAAGTTTACTAGCAGTTTTAAGAAGGGAATATAGATAAATGGCTTAAAACTCTAAAAAAAAAATGCCCAAAATGGGTTATTCAAGCTTATGATAGTACCCTTACAATTTTAGTCATGTATAAAGAAGAGGCTAAATACCAATTATCATTCAGGCGTGAGAAATTACATATAAAAATGAGCAATAAACTTATTCAGGCCTTGGAACCCCGTCTTATGCTGGACGGTGCTGCAGTAGCAACGGCAATTGATGCGGTCGATGATTTAGCTCAGTTTCAAAAATCAGATAATGATAAGTCATCTAAAGCAGATCACTTCAAAGTTGATAAAGACACAAAGTTACCTTTTGTAAATGTAGATGCATCATCTCAAAGTGCAAAATCAAGACAGATTGTATTTATTGATAGCACAGTTGAAGATATTGAAACTTTGATTAAAAGTTTTGAAAAAAATACAGAAGTGCATGTCATACAAAATGATCAAGATGGATTTGTTACCATGCAAAATATTTTATCATCTCAAGAAAATATCGATGCGGTTCACGTCATTGGTCACGGTAGTGTAGGACAGATTGCATTCGGTGCAGCTGTATTGAACAGTGAAACATTGAATGCTTATGAAAACATTCTCCAAGAGATTGGAAATAGTCTCTCAGAAAACGGAGACATTTTATTTTACGGTTGTAACGTTGCAGCAGATCAAAGTGGTGAGATCTTAATCAAACAAATTGCAGACATTACAGATGCTGATGTAGCCGCATCAGATGACATTACTGGTAAAGGTGGGGATTGGGACCTTGAGAAACATACAGGCATTATTGAAACTGAAAATGTTTCAGTCGTAGGCTATCAATATGCTCTAAGTAACGGCGTAACAGCAACCCAAAATGCAGTTGAAATACATAATTCAAATATGAATTTCATGGCAGGTGGTGGAAGCTATCAAAACAACACTGGTGGTCAAACAGATCCAGGGGGAACCAGATACATCGTTACGCTTGAAAGAGGCAATGTGACAACTGGGAGTAATTTGGTTTTTGATTACGCAGTAGCCACATCAAGTCACGATCCAGACAACGACGGCGCTGTTAACGTTTATATGGTTTACCTGAATGATTATGTAAATAGAAGATCCTTAAACGATAGAGGTATTATAACGTTTGACAACGAAATTCTTGGTATCTTTACCACCCCTGAAAATACAATAGCAAAATCTGGTTATGATATGTCCACCGGTACTTATCCTCTAACAACCGGTTCTAAAAAAGTTCAAATGAGAGATTTGGAGTATCAAAATGATGGAGTACCTCCAGGTGTAATGGGATCAGGAGATGCTTTTACCGTAACAGGTTCAAACAAAATTTTAACTATGGCTACAGATAATGGACTAAAAGGAGACTTTATCAGGGTGGTTACCAGAGTTGCTTCTGATCCTGTAGTGGGTAATAACGACTCTGGCTATATTAACGAAGACTTAACATTAGATGTCTCTAATGGTGCAAGTGCGAATGATAGCACTCCAGACACATCTGGAGAGCACACAGGGGATGTTTTGCTTAATGATACTGGTGGTGATGGATCTGCTTTAAATGTGAGTGCAATAAATGGAGGGTCTCTTGGATCGCCAGTTGATGGAACTTATGGTCAATTAACACTCAATCCAAACGGTTCATATAGTTACGCAGCTAATAAAGATGCTGCTGATGACTTAGATCCTGGTGATATAGTAACTGATACCTTTACTTATACAGTTTCTGATGGAAGCGATACTGATACTGCAACAATTACAATTACAATTGCTGGTGTGAATGATGCGCCAGTTGGAGCAGCTGATACAGGAGCGGTCAACGAAGATAAACAGCTCGAAGTCAGCGCAGGAAGTGGTGTTTTAGCAAATGATACCGATGCGGACGACAATGCAAGCTTAGTAGTATCTGCTGTCCAAGGACAGTCTAGTAATATTGATTCAAATGTTACCGGTACGTATGGTACATTAAATTTGGACGCAGATGGTTCATATACCTATATTGCTGATCAAAGTGCTGCAGACGGACTTGCTGCAGCAGCAACTGCAACAGACACATTTGCTTACACTGTTAGTGATGGCACCGCAACGAGCACAGTAAATTTGGTCATCACAGTTACAGGGATAGGACCTGAAGGAGTTAATGATACAGCTTCTGTAAATGAAAATGCCTTGCTTGATGCTGACAACGCATCGTCTACTGGCGTTCTGGCTAATGATGATGACAATGCTGCTTATGATAGCGAGAGTTTAGCTGTTACGAATATCAGTTCCGACTCCACAGGAAACAGTGGTAGCGCAACCCAAGGCGTGCTTGGTACCTATGGTACGCTTACTATGGCAGCTGATGGTACTTATACTTATACGCCAAACACAGCTGCTGCTGAAGCGTTAGATGCAAATGATCCTGCTACTGATGCCTTCACGTATACAGTAAAAGATGATGATGACAAGAATTCATCTACCGCAACACTTACCATTTCAATTACTGGTCAGGATGACAACCCCGTTGGTGTCAATGATACAGGTTACATCAACGAAGATGGAACGTTGACTGTGTCAGACGGTGGCTCTGCTGTGACAGGAACAGACAGCAACAACAACAATGAAAGTGGTGATACTACAGGCGATGTTTTGCTGAATGACACTGATGCAGACGCAGGTGCAACTCTCGTTGTTTCTGCAATACAGGGTGGATCAT
>CABYZQ010000020.1 GCA_902523535.1 uncultured Pelagibacteraceae bacterium | reverse complement strand
TAAAGGTAAAAATCTCTTTACTTACTTTTTAATCAGAAGAATTGATTATGTCAGACAAGCAAAAAAAAATAATATGGTTTTTGCCAAGCCAAATCCTGATCCAATAAATCAAAACTTGGTGACTGGAAAAATTTCTAATCATCAGCCTTATATTTTTAAATTAGCCCATTATTGTCAAGCTATTCAAAAAGATAAGCAGCTTGATTTTGCCGTTGTGGTTTCAAATAAAATATGGAGTGGTCTCAAGAACTGGAATACAGATGAGTCAATAGCTGATGCTACTTCAAAAGTTGGACTGAAGTTCGAAGATATTGAAAAAATACGTATCGAAAATGAACAAGCGATAATTGATGAAATTAAGTTAAATCAAAAAGAACAGCTCGAAGCGGGACATCATGGAGTTCCTCTATCTGTTTACAAAGATAAATTCTTTTTTGGCCAAGACCGTTTTGAGGATCTGGTTAGTGAATTAAAAAAAGATGGATTAGTAATCAGCTGAAAAGAAACAAAGGATTTCCTGAGCTACAATTTATACTATTGTGCTGATATTCCTCTTATTCTCTCAGATCTTCTTCGTAATAATTCTGTTACGATCAGAATTAATGTTGAAAGAACAATTAAGCAAGTAGCTACAGCCATAATCGTTGGACTAAGCTGCTCTCTTAATCCTGTCCACATCTGAAGAGGTATAGTTGTTAAGTTCCTATCGCCTCCAGCAACGAATAAGATTACGACTATTTCATCAAATGATGTAACGAATGCAAAGAGTGCACCTGAAATAATTCCTGGTGTGATAAGAGGTAATGTAATTTTAAAAAATGTATTGGTTGGTGTACTGCCAAGACTTGAAGCAGCTCTTGTAATACTGTCATCAAAACCACTTAAAGTAGCAGTTACAGTAATGACAACAAATGGAGTTCCTAGAATTATATGCGCTATGACTATGCCAGGAAACGTTGCTGCAAGACCTAATTTAGCAAGTGAAAAGAAGATTGCTGAGCCAGAAATGATAAGTGGGATGATCATTGGTGAAATTAAAATACTCATGATCAATTGTTTGTAAGGCATGTAACGACTGCTGAGCCCAAGAGCAGCAACAGTTCCTAAAACTGTAGCACCTATCGTTGCGAAGAAGGCATAATAAATGCTGTTGCGAGCAGCTATTCCCCATGGATTTTTGGTACCATAAACCATATCTTCATACCACCTAAGCGAGAAAGCTTCAGGTTGAAGAGCTAGCATTCCATCAGAAAAGTGAATGTATTGCTCTGCATTAAATGAGAGTGGAATGATGACAAATAGTGGAGCTATTAGAAAAAAGAAAACTGCGGTACAAATAATAATATATGAGTAGTGCCAGATCCTGTATCTCGTTTCTGTGTATTTAGGTAAAGCCATCTTATCCAAGCCTCATGTTATCTATGCCAACAATTTTATTATAGAGCCAATAAACTATTAAAACGGCCACCAACAAAACAGCCGCCATAGCAGTTGCCAGAGACCAATCAAGTGATTGCTGCATGTGGTACGCAATTCTATTACTAATTAATGTTCCCTTAGCACCCCCAACTAACGCAGGAGTGATGTAATATCCAATAGAAAGAACAAAAACTAAAATCGAACCTGCACTTATGCCAGCATATGTGAGTGGAAAGTAAATTTTTCTAAACGCAAGGAAAGGAGTAGCCCCCATTGATGTTGCGGCTCTCATCAAGCTTGGTGGTATAGTTTTCATCACACTGTAAAGTGGAAGAACCATAAATGGCAATAGTATTTGTGTCATCGCGATAAATGTACCGGTCATGTTGTACATTAATTCAAGCCTTCCCTCATCTGCAACGATCCCAAGAGAGACAAGAGTATCATTTAAGACTCCCTGTTTTTGTAGTAGGACCATCCAACTAGAAGTTCGCACTAGAAGTGAAGTCCAAAATGGAAGTAAAACACAAATCATTAGTAAATTTGAATATCGAGTTGGCAAAACAGAAAGCAAATGTGATATAGGGTATGCAAGTAAGAAACAGCAGAATGTAACTCCAGCAGCAACAAAAATAGTTCTTAACCAGAGAGTAACATTTATTCGTTTCTTTTCAGGTATTCGTTCAATCGAGCCATCAAATTTTTGCTCATAGTCAAACGTCGTTAAATATTTTCGGAAATGATAAGCATCTGTACCTCTTTTTAATGCCAGCCAATACTCGATGTCACCCCACTTTTTATGAACATCAATAAACTGATCTAGAAAATTTCCATTTTCATCAAAATCTTTAAGTTTTCTGGCTGTCTTTTTTATAAGGCTTGTAAACCCACCTTTTTCATAATTGAGTCTTGTAGCTATTTTGCCGTGATTTTTTTCTTCCACCAATCCTTTAAGTTCATAAAAAAAAGTTGAGGTTACGTCTTCCCCAGGCATTTCAGTCCCATCCCAAGTTTGCATAACTTCGTGAGTCTCACTTAAAAATTCATTCATTTGAACGTTATCGACACTTCGCCCAAGCATTTGAAATATTGGAATCACATAGGCAAAAACGATAAAAAACAGTAATGGCGCAGCCAATAAGAATGCTGTCATTCGTCGTCGTCGTTCAACTTTTCTGAGTTTTACAGAGAGGAGTTCTCCGTCCGATGTTCTAATTTCTGCAGACATTAAGTATAAGGATACTTAATTTAAAGGACTTGGGCAACCCATAGGTTGCCCAAGTTTTAGTCTCTTATAAGTTAGCTTTCCAAGCTTCCCATGCGTCGTTGATATCAGTATTGTTATCAGCGTACCACTCTGGGTTCATAAGAACATAGTTCTTAGTGTTTGCTGGAGCTGTAGGCATGTGAGGCATAATCTCAACTGCACCTGCTTGAGGTGAATTAAACCATGGCTCATCAGCCATGATTATGTCAAGAGATGAGATTCTGAAAGGTGCGTATGCGATATGCTTTGCACTTCCAGCCAATCCTTCAGAGCTTGTGAAGTATTTCAATGCTTCCATTGCTTCAGCTTGGTTAGGACCACCTTTTACAAGTACGAAGTACTCATAATCAAGAATTTGACCATCCCAAACCATTTTCATAGGTGAACCTTCGTTCACAATGGCGTTGAAATGACGTCCGTTCCAACCAGTAGCCATAATAGCTTCACCAGAAACTAACTGCTCAGGTGGTTGTGCACCAGCTGACCAGAATATGCAACCACCATTAGGGTCGTTACAAAGTTCTGAAAGCTTATCAAGAGCTCTATCGATTCCGTTTTCTTCCATGTAGTCATACACGTCAGCTCCTGGAACACCATCTGCAACTAATGCAAACTCAAGGTTTGACATTGCAGAGCTATACAGAGATCTTACTCCTGGATATTTGCTTGGATTGAAGAAGTCCTCCATTGAGTCAGGATAACTTCCGTCAAAATTTATGTTATCAGTGTTGTAAGCGTAGTTCCATGAGTAAAGAATGTTACCCACAGCACAATCACTTGGCATTGGAGCAAAGAAGTCATCACTTGCTTTCATACCATTTACACCTGCTGGGAAGTCATTGTCGAAATCAAATTCTACAAACAATCCTTCATCACAACCGATAATTGTATCACGTGCATACACATCGATGATGTCCCAAGTAATTGCTCCAGACTCGACTTGAGCTTTAATTTCACTCAAACCTCCACTGTAGTCAATCCAGTTTACTTGAACGCCACTCTTCTCTTGATATGGGTCCCCGTAACCGAGTTTTTGACTTTCTGTATAAGCGCCACCCCAAGATACTACATTTACTTCCGCAGCTGTAGCCATTGTAGGTGCCACTAATAAAGCAGCCAAAGACATTATTTTTGTTAATCTTAACATGATTAATCGTCTCCTTTTTTTATATAAAGAAGATATTACATAGGGGCTTTAACAAAAACGCAACAAAAAAAGGTAAATTTTTTCAATATTTTAGGAATGAATCTATATGTAGTATCAAAGGTTTAGTAATCTAGTGCTCGACAGTCCTGAGAAGACCAACCTAAATTTACTTTGTCACCAAGATTAAGCTTTGAATTACTACTCGCATTTGGAACTTTAAGAATAAAATCATCATTGCCCAGCAAATTCACACGTACTCTTGTATGATCTCCATGGTAAATGATTTCTTTTATTTCAGCTTCAAATCGATTTTCAATTTGCACAGTCGGATTTATGTTAACCCTTTCAGGTCGAAGTGAAATTCTTGATTTTTCACCAGCAGAGGATACTGCTATTGGGTTCGCTATTATTATCTCGCCTGTACTTGTCTCAACTTTTGCAGAACCAGATGCTAGTTCTTTTACAGTTCCAGTAAA
>CABYZQ010000019.1 GCA_902523535.1 uncultured Pelagibacteraceae bacterium | reverse complement strand
TTTCTGACAATACGTTCAATATCAGTGGCCCAGGCAAGCTGCGTTTTGAAGCATCACAAGAGGATGGAACTGCTTTACCAAGATGGCTCGCTTTTTTAACTTCTGATTTATCATTTGTGGGTAATCCTCCTAGTGACGTATCTGGAATAAAATTAAAAGTCTCTGTTGCAAATGCACTGGTATCTGTTGAGGATAACTTCACACTTCAATTTATGGATGAGGGTGAATTTCTTGCCCAAGAAGGTGAAGGCGCAAGGCAAAAACTAATCCAGTTGGGTCTAGACAAAAAAGAAGCTAACAATATCAAAATAGAAGAAGACATTGAAGCTAATGAAGAAGTCATAGAATCAAATGAGGAAATTCCTGAGACTGCAGAAATTATTGATGAACCCAAAATTGATTTGGATGAGTACACAGTTTCAAATGAAATGGTGATTAATGATGCTGATAGTCTCAATGATTTATTAGATTCAGTAGATAACACACTTAAAAAAGCTCAAAATATACTCGACGATGCTGCAATTGATAGTGAAGAAGAAGCCATTAAAGTGATTGATACAATTGAAGATCAGGTAGATACATCTCTGTTGCCCGATGATGAAACATCAATTGATAATACTGAAGAAATATTAGATTTGGTTAGCGTTTTACCAAAAAAGAAAATTTTAAATACTGTTGATGAAAATAGCCTTGTTGAGGAAGCCAATGCTGCGAGAGATTTGCTCACAGAACTCAATAACACAACTGAATTAGAAAATAAATTAGCTGAAGAAGCAACCCAAGCATTAGAAGATCTTGCTCAACTCATCGAAGAACCTACAGAAGTTGTATCGAATGCATTTAGTGCCCAAGCAAGTGATATTGAAGAAGCTGAATCAACAATTGATACCAGCGACGCTGAATATGTTTATATAAAAATTGGATCTTATACACGTGGTAATTCTGCATTCAGTTTTATGAACTATATTTATGATGTAATGGGATTTGACAGCAGATTCCTAAAATATGATATCAATGTCGATAAATTTGATAAAAACGACTACTCCGTCATTGTAGGTCCGGTACCAATGAATGAAGCAAAGTCTATGCTTGAAGCCCTTGATACACAATTAAGTGCTCAAAATAGTTCCATAGTTGAAGCTGAGTTAGTCTGTAATGAAGAAATTATTTTAATGTGCTCAATTTAAATCTGAGCTAAATCATCATAAATTCTAAAATAAAAATTCATCATATCGCGTGTTGTAACTGCTTTATTCTTGATAATATTTGCTATTTCTCCGTCTTTATGAGCGTAATTAATTCTAAACAATTGACGTCCTTTTTTTTCAAAATGTCCTATCTTTATTAATTTATTACTACACCTCCTCACAGTTTCACGAGGCATTTTAGATGCCTCTGCAATTGATGAAATATTGGTTGGTAAGAGATAATCATTTTCGTATAACTCAGAAATATTAGCGAAATTTAATATTCCTTTTCGTTTCCTAAAATAGATCGATGCAGACAAGACAACTCGATCATTAGGGCTTAAAAGGTGATCATTGCCTTCTAGTGTTAAAACTCTTACCCAAAAGTGATACATGGGCAATCTAATTCGATTCCATACTTCTGGCCTTACCTTTTCTAAATTTATCAATGAGATAGGTTTTACATTTAATTTAAGTTGATACTTTTCTTCAAGATTAACAATAATATCATCGAATGTTCTCATGAGTGACTTCATTATTTTACTAAGAGAGTCAGTGAATATATATTGAACATACGCCTCCATGTTTACAAGGTAACCGTACTTTTTGTCTTTACTAATAAACCCAGCCTCTATCAACGAATTTATATATCGTCTTATATTTTCACGGGGAATTGAAAAAAATGACTCAAGAACTTTCAGAGATATTTTTTTTCCAATAAAATTAGTAAATGGGGTGATAAAAAAATTGTTATCCAAGAAGTCTTCAAGTTTCATTGCCTTAATTTGCTTTCTGTATTCAGGAAAAAGATTTTCATTCACATGCGCATTGGTGAGAGAATAAAGAATGATGAACGAAAGAACTCCGATAGACTCATCTTGGAGTCGTCTGTTTTTGGTTATCCAATTATTTGGGCTGTTTTCCCAATCAGGTTCTGTATGCAAAAATAAATTTTGATACCGAGAGATATGAATTAAGAGCAACAATGCAAAGTTGTCATCTTCTAGATTGTTAATCAGATCAATAACTTTTTCTTTTTTTGCTTCTAAGTTTGGATCCATAATATGATAGTATGCCCAAATTGGGTTTTATGTAACATAAATATAGCTCATAATTCATTATTGAATTTAATATTTTGGAAGTCATAATTCTAATTATGAAAAGCAGTTTAGCTAAGATCGCTCAGCAAAAGAAAATCAAATACTTCTTAATCAGTTTTGTTGATTTGTTCGGTATACAACGTGCAAAATTAGTGCCAGCCCGCGCTATTTCTGAAATGCAAAAAACTGGTGCTGGATTTGGTGGTTTTGCAACCTACTTGGACCTTGATTTTGCAGCTCCCGATATGTTTGCCGTTCCAGACCCTGAAAGTCTCATACAATTACCATGGCAACCTGATGTTGCCTGGTTGGCCAGTGATCTGGTTATTAACAATGCCCCTATGGATCAGTGCCCACGTGTCATTCTAAAAAAACAAATTAGCCAAATGACAGATCTCAATTTTAAAATGATGACGGGTGTAGAGTGTGAATTTTTTATACTTAATGAAGCGGGAACTGAGGTTGCTGATTCAAGGGATGATGCTCAAAAACCTTGTTATGATGTGGCAGCATTGATGAGGCGCTATGATATTTTAAAGGAAATTTGTGACTCCATGATCAAGCTTGGGTGGAAGCCCTATCAAAATGATCATGAAGATGCAAATGGCCAATATGAAATGAATTGGGATTACACTGATTCTCTCACAACTGCAGATCGACATGTTTTTTTTAAATTTATGGTAAAATCTATTGCTGAAAAACACGGATTAAGAGCAACGTTTATGCCCAAGCCATTTGATGAATTAACCGGAAATGGTTGTCATGCTCACGCATCCTTATGGGATTTAAAGAAGAAGCAAAATCATTTTCTTGATCAGGATAATGAGCTTGGATTATCCAAAATGGGCTACCACTTTATTGGTGGGATAATGAAATCTGTTGATTCATTTTCTGCTTGGTTCAATCCATCATTAAATAGTTATGATCGTTTGAATGCGAGAACAACCAATTCAGGGTCAACGTATTCACCTACTGCTGTAACCTATTCAGGAAATAACCGGACTCATATGATCAGAATACCAGATGCTGGAAGGATAGAATTCAGACCCGCCGATGGCGCAGTTAATCCATATCTCTTGCAAGCTGGACTAATTGCTATGGGACTGGATGGAATAAAAAATAAAAGGAATCCTGGCAAAAGGATAGATGTAAATATGTATTCACAAGGAC
Organism: uncultured Pelagibacteraceae bacterium; assembly: GCA_902523535.1. Lineage (GTDB taxonomy): Bacteria > Pseudomonadota > Alphaproteobacteria > Pelagibacterales > AG-422-B15 > CACNXQ01. The sequence continues at coordinate 921 of CABYZQ010000019.1, read as the reverse complement.
ATAAGTTAAAGAGAATTAAAAAGCTACCACAGTCTCTAATAGAATCACTTAATAAATTTAAAGCCAGTGAAGTTGTAAAGAAATCTATAGGCTCAAAAGTTGTCTCTCAGTACATAAAACTTAAAAAAAGAGAAATCGCAGAACACAATAAAGTTAGCGATGAAAATAAAAAAAATTGGGAAAGAAAAAATATTATTGATTGCTAAAGCTACTTTGTACCCAATACAGTAGCCACTAAATGAATTCGATCTTCTTCACCACCATTGATAGCTGTGTGGTACTTAGTATTATCGGTTAGATAAATATTTCCATCAGCAGGAATATGATGACCTGTATGCTCAATAAACATCCTGGCGCCATAATTTGTTTTGATGGCCAAATGAATACGCTTTTCGGGATCACGATGCCAACTTAGAGTAGTTCTTGGAGGCATTTTAATAACTCTGCATCTTCCTACTTCAAAAAACTCATTAATTTTTTCATAGACAAATTTGAAGTAAGTATTGTTTAGCTTTGGATTGAATAATGTATATCTCGTTTCATCAATATATGGCTCACGTTCCATCTCCTCAAAAGAAGAATCGGGCTTTGTCCAATATTTTCCTCTTATGTTACCCCCAAACCATTCATCCAATTCCTTTTCATCATAGTTCAAGCAGATTGCATTGGACTTCAACATACCTGGTTTTAAGTTTTCATTTTCAAAAGGTCTGATCTTTACAAGCTCAGATACTGCTTTGTTCAATTCATCAACATCAAAAGAGATATTTTCCAGTCTCTCAATATATTGGTTAATAGGCGTGTACATAATGTAGTTTTTAAAATTAGTATCTCATTGAATATAATAACTTAAATGTAGAAAGAAAGAAGTTCAGAAGGAGAATTGGGGCTAAAATTGTCGCAGTTTTGCGAAAAAAACAT
>CABYZQ010000018.1 GCA_902523535.1 uncultured Pelagibacteraceae bacterium | reverse complement strand
AGGATGGTTAGTGACGAAACAATTATAAAAAATGCACCTATATATGTATTCCAAGCAGGAATTTCATTCCAAATAAAATAGCCAAAGATTATTCCATAAATCAAACTTAAATATTTTAAAGGTGTTACAATTGATACTTCAGCATTTTTATAGGCTTGAGTTAAAGCGAGGTTTCCAATACCGCCACTGATCCCAACTAACGCCAGCATGCTAAAATCAAATAAAGATACTGGCCACCAATACCAGCCACCAAAAGGGATTGTAAACAGAGAAGCAATTATTCCGAAAATTGTAAAGTATAAGGCTATTAAGTATGTAGGCTCTGTTTCACTTAACTTGCGTATCGAAATTGCAACTATTGAAAAAAATATACAAAACAATATTGGCAAGATCATATAAAAATTGAATCCAGATGATGTTGGATTAACTATTACTAAAACTCCAACGAATCCAATTGCTATCGCAGTCCATCTTCTGCTACCAACTATTTCTCCAAGAATAAAAATTGATAATAATGTACTAAAAATAGGAGACGCGAACGTAAGCGACACTGTTGTTGCTAGAGGTAAGAAATGTAAGCTTGCGTAAACACAAAATAAGGCAATTGTACCAGCTAAACTTCTAATAAAATGAAGTCCAGGCTTTGATGTTGTTAAAAGGTGGGCCCACCGATCACGAGGTATTGTAAATACAAGTGGTATCAAGCCTCCTATCATTCGCCAAAATACAACATAGCCAATACTGTAATCCTCAGTGGTCCATTTTACCGCTAAATCCATTAATGCAAATCCAGTCACACTGATAAGCATAAAAAAAGCACCAACTTTTATATTATTTTCCATATATAAAATGATCTAAGATTGCGATTACAAATATTAAGAATTAGACTAGCATAAAAAGTATGAACGTTTGGAAATATTTACTCGCAGCTTCTCTTGGCAATATGATTGCAGGTCCTTTAGGTGCATTAGCTTTTACAGCTGGCGCTTTTTTTCTAGGGAAGAAAAGTAATTTTAGAAATCCTGGTGCAAATTTTAATACGCAGCAAGGTGTTTACGCTCTCGGTTTAGTTGTACTGTGTGCAAAGTTAGCTAAAGCGGATGGGAGAGTCACAGATGACGAAATAAGAAAATTTAAAAAGATTTTTAAAATTCCTCAAGAAAATATGAAACAAGTTGGCGCTATCTGGAAAGAAGCTTCACAAACAAGTGCTGGATTTGAACCGTATGCTCAGCAATTAAGGGATACTTTTAGCCGATCACCTCAAATGTTAGAGCAAGTAATCATAGGTCTCTTTGAAATTGGTTATGCAGACCATGATTTATCCAACCCCGAACTAAAATATATAAAAAAAGTGAGTCAAATATTTGGAATTGATCAGGCAACGTTTAACAGACTGAGAAATTCAAGACCTGAGTTTGTAAAGGAAGACCCCTACAAAGTATTGGGAGTTAATAAATCACAATCAACATCAGAGATTAAGAAGATCTATCGAAACTTGGCTAGAAAAAATCACCCTGATATTGTTAGGGCTAAGGGTATTACTGATAAGAGTTTAATAACTAAAGCTAAAGAAAATTTTCAACGCATTAATGATGCTTATGAACAAGTTCTAAAAATAAGAGGTGAAAAATAGGCATAATTTAAATTTTTTTATCAGTTTAAATTAAATGACCACGGGATATACTTAGTTATGGAATTTTTGACATTTATTGCGGTCTGTATCTTAATCTATCTTGTATATTTAATCCGTCAGGATTTTAAGGACCATTCAGTGCGTATTGAAAGTCAAATGCAGAGAGTTACTGAAGTGGTCATCAAAAGCCAAGACAAAGACGAATAATATTTATTTTTTCTTACCCCAACTATTTCTTTTTCTATTCCTTATCAATGGCGGATAAGTACCAGTTGATAAGAAGATCTTGATAAATCTCCACTGTAAGAACCATATTTTTTTTAAAACCTGAAACATTTTAGGACTCTTGTTTTAATTAATTATTTTAATTCAATATTTTGGCAAATTCATTATAAATAATCTTTATGAATACCGACATATCATCTTTTAATCAATGGATAGAGGCTTGGAATCATTTTTATGACAAAGAGAAAGAGCTGGTTGACTTAGACCCCAACGCTGCACTGGTGTCATCCGTGAGTAGTGATGGCAAGCCTAATGCTAGAGTTATACTTATTAAAGATGTCAGCCAAGAAGGTTTCACTTTTTATACAAATTATGAATCACAAAAAGGAAAAGAACTTTTTCATAATTCAGAGGGACATTTAACATGGTACAGCCGTGCTCAAGGAGCTTCAATTAGGGTTCAAGGAAAAGTCGAAAAAATAAACTCAAACTTGTCTGATGAGTATTTTTCTTCACGTGATCGTAATGCACAAATATCAGCAAGTATTTCAAAACAATCTTATGATGTTGATAGTCGTGAAGCACTGGATAAAGAATTTCAAGAGTTCGCAGACGCACATGAAGGAAAAGAAATAAAAAGACCCGATCATTGGGGAGGAATAATCATTATGCCTTCAAGAGTAGAAGTATGGAAAAGCAGAGATGATTATAAAACTCGACTGCATGACAGAATTGTTTTCACACAATCAAATGATGCATGGATAAAGACCAGACTTTACCCATAGAGACTTTGTGAAATGATAAAAATATTTTTAATATTTTCTCTATTTATTCTGTGGCTACCCAATGTATCAGCAAACGATTTGCCAACACCTCGATGGGTAACTTCAAAAAATACAATTAATTGTCGGGCATCATATATTACAGATGAAGAAGGAAAAGCTATGGGTTCTATAAAATATCAATATGTAAAAAAATATTTTCCATGGGAAGTCGTCAGGAATATTGATGATCTCTGGGTTCAGGCTAGAGATCCTCTAACTGATGACTTATGTTTTCTTTTCAGGCCGATTCTATCACCTAAGAGAGCAGCAATCACAAAAGAAGCTGTATTGGGTTACAATAATCCCACAGAAAAGAAGGTCGTGGCTAAAGTTGAAAAAAATGTACATGGCATGATACTCAAAGCTGATTCAGCTTTTATCTTGTTTGAGGTTTATTTAGAGGAAGAGGGTAAAAAAAGTAAATTCTATATTCCAAAAAATAAAGTTTTTGGCATTTATCCTAATGAAATCATCAATTGAGTGGTTTGAAAAAACGCTTATTTTCTGATATAATCCTAACCTGAAGCGATACATAACTCACCATTAAAGGAAGCGGGATCGGTCGACTTTTTATTGTTAATTTAATAAAAGGGGAAGCTAATGATTTTTTCTAAATTCCTAAACGCTACAAACTGGCATAAGCGTCCATATACTGAAATTCTTGATGAAGTCAGGGAGATTACAGATTATTTAGATCAAAATAGTAATTTTAGACAAGTATGGTTGAGTGAACATCACCTACAAACGACAAATAATTGGACAATGGAGTGCATACCCAATCCAATTCTACTGGGCTCAGATCTTGCAGCCCGCACAAAAAATATTCGCATCGGATTAGCCGCAGCTATCGCAACCTTTTGGAATCCTCTTAGATTAGCCGAAGATGTTGCGCTTTTAGATAACTTGTCATCAGGCAGGTTAGATGTGGGTCTCGGTCGAGGTGTATTTGGAAAAGAAGCTATCCACATGAACATTGAGGCCGATTTAAAAGATCAGCCAAAAAACTTTAGATTATTTGTTGAAACGCTAGACATATTAAAGAAGGCTTGGACGCAAGAATACTTTTCACATAAAGGTGAATTCTATGAGTACCCAGCTCCAGAATTTAAATATTCAAATCCACTGTTGAATGAAACACCAGATGTTGTTGATCCGGAAACAAATGTCTTAAAGAAAATTAGTATAGTTCCTAAACCGTTTCAAAGAAATCTTCCTTTATGGCAAGTAGTTGATAGTCCTAGTTCAATTGAGTTTGCTGCAAAGAATGGTCTTAATTGCTTGATGTGGCTACCAACAATTGCTTCCTTGAAGTCACGCTTTGAGATTTATGCAAATACTAAATCTGAGGTTGAAAAGAGAGATGTTCCTATGGGCGAGGGAATTGCATTGGTTCGTGATTGCTTTATTGCTGATTCAATGGAAGAAGCTAAAGAATTAGCGGGTGAGCATTTTTTAAGATATTTAGTATCTGTTTGTGGCGGAGGCAGAGGAGTAGGCATCTTTGCAAACCCTGGTGAGGAATTACCAAAAACAGATAATCCAATTGATCTTTTAACATACGATTGGATCCATCCGAGAAACCAATTAGTAGGTACAGCTGAATTTGTAATCGATAAAATTCATGAATTAAAGTCAGAATTAAATCTCCAGCAGTTGGCAATATGGTCAAATCCTCCTGGAATGCCTCACAATGCAGCGATGAAATCATTAAAATTATTTAATGAAAAAGTGGCTCCTCAATTTAGTGATGATAATTTAATTAAGAAAGTTTCTTAGTGTCTTCAAAAAAAATGACTGGCGGCGAAGCCGTTGTTGAAACTTTATTGGTAAATGAAGTTGAGGTGGTTACGGGGCTGATTGGCTCATCGACACTTGAGATCTTGGATGGCCTTTACAATAACGCTGAAAAAATGAGATATATAGGATGCAGACATGAGAGCAATGGGATGATCATGATGGATGCCTATGCCAGGTATACTGGGAAAAATGGGGTATTTCTGAGTGGCCAAGCAGGTCCGGGAGTAAGCAACACAGTGACTGCGATGGCTCAGGCAAAGGCTGCTTTTTCGCCAGTTGTTAACCTAGCTGGCGCAATTGCATCAGATCACAAAGGTAAGGATGCTTTTCAGGAAATAGATCAGGTCAATTTGATGCAAGCGGTTTCAAAAAAAGTTTTTGAAGTAAAAGAGGTTGAGTCAATACCAGAAGTTTTAAATGAAGCGATGCAAACAGCACTGACACCACGGTGCGGCCCTGTTCATGTAGATATGCCTAGAGATGTTTTAGGTAAATCAGCTGAATTTAATCAGCCTATGAAATTTAAATCTATATCAACTTTAGCTGCTGATGAGGAAAATTTAAAAAAAGCTGTAAAGCTTTTAAGTGAAGCACATAAACCTGTAATTCTAGTTGGGGCAGGAGTTAAGAATTACGGAACAAGTGCGGCAGATAGTGTTTTAAAGTTAGCTGAACTTCTCAATGCCCCATGTACCACTTCTCCAGGACATGGTGATGCAATTCCATATAGTCATCCGTTAAATGCGGGATCAGCCGGCCCTCGTGGATCAGGGTTAGGAACAAAACTTTTAAGAGAGGCGGATGTGATTCTAGTTTTAGGAAGTCGATTAGGTTTTAATACAACGTTCTATTCTTACGAGAACCTAAATGAAAAAGCTTCAATTATACAATGTGAAATAGATCTGAATTCGATAGGCCGATATTTTCCTGTCGAAGTAGGCATACATGCTGATGCTAAAACTGTAACCGATGAACTTTGTAAAATGCTTGAAACTCATAAGTCGAAAAAAGAAGTACAGGATTGGTTAGATCAATTCAAAG
>CABYZQ010000017.1 GCA_902523535.1 uncultured Pelagibacteraceae bacterium | reverse complement strand
GATTGCTTGTTTTTCTTTCCAAGTGTGATGATCTTTTCAACAAATGGTCTTAATTCTTTTGCTTTTGGTAAAGTAGTTTTGATTGTTTCATGTTTTATTAGTGAAACAGCCATATTCTCTAACATAGCTATTCTATGAGTAGATGTTTTATTGAGCTTTCTTTTTGCTATGCCGTGTCTCATGATTAGTTATATGGATCCTCAATCTTTCTTGCAAGCTCCTCTATATTCTCAGGAGGCCAGTTTGGAACTTCCATGCCTAGGTAAAGAGACATAGTTCCTAAAACTTCTTTAATTTCGTTTAGTGACTTTCTACCAAAGTTTGGTGTTCTTAGCATTTCAATTTCACTTTTTTGAACAAGATCACCTATATAGATTATATTATCATTGCGAAGACAATTCATAGATCTCACAGATAATTCCAGTTCTTCAACTTTTCTTAGCAAGTTTTTATTAAACTGAGGCTCTAAAGTATCAGGCTCCTCTTGTATTTCTTCTGGCTCCTCAAAATTAATAAAGGACTGAAGCTGATCCTGAATGATCCTCGCTGCAAAAGCAATGGAGTCATCAGGTGTTACTGATCCGTTAGTTTCAATAGTTAGTATTAATTTATCATAATCTAGAACTTTACCTTCTCTGGTATTTTCAATGCTGTATGAAACTTGTTTTACTGGACTAAAGATTGAGTCAATAGGTATTAATCCTATTGCAGAATCTTCAGGTTTATTATGCTCAGCGGCAACGTATCCTTTTCCTTTAGCTACAGTTAATTCCATATTGAATTCTGTGTTGTCATCAAGGTTGCATATGACTAATTCTGGATTTATAATATCAATCTCTGAAGGTGTATTAATCATTCCTGCTGTAATTTCACCAGGACCTGTTACGTTCAGATTCATCTTTCTGACGCCCTCTGAATGCATATTTAAAGATAAAGATTTAATATTCAAGACAATATCAGTTACATCTTCACGAACACCATCAATTGAAGAAAATTCATGGAGTACATTATCTATTTTAATAGCTGTAACTGCAGTACCTTGCAAAGAAGATAAAAGGACCCTTCTCAAAGCATTACCTAAGGTTAATCCAAAGCCTCTTTCTAGAGGCTCTGCCACTAAAGTTGCTTTATACTGGGAGTTTTCATCGTTTGTTAATTTCAATTTAGATGGCTTAATTAATGTTTGCCAATTGTTTATTATACTCATGGTTATTCCTCTTATAAAAAACTAAACTCTTCTCTTCTTCGGTGGCCTGCATCCATTATGTGGAATAGGCGTGGTATCTTTTATTGACGTTATATAAAAACCAATAGCCTGAAGTGCACGAAGAGCAGATTCACGCCCTCCACCAGGACCTTTAACAAATACCTGTAAATTCTTTAAGCCAAATTCTTTAGCTTTCGTCCCGGCATCTTCCGCAGCAATTTGAGCTGCGTATGGAGTTGATTTTCTAGAACCTTTAAAGCCCTTAACTCCTGCAGAGGACCAAGCAATACTATTGCCCTGCTCATCTGTAATAGTAATCATTGTATTATTGAAGGTCGCGTTTATATAGGCAAGCCCTGAAATAATACTTTTTCTTTGTTTCTTTTTTTTAGTTGTCTTAGCTTCAGCCATAATTATTTAGTAACTTTCTTCTTACCCGCAATTGCAATTGCTTTACCTTTTTTTGTTCGAGCGTTGGTGTGAGTTCTTTGACCTCTACAAGGTAAATTTCTTCTGTGTCTTACGCCTCTATAAGTGCCTAAGTCTTTTAATCTTTTAATATTACCTGAAACTTCTCTTCTTAAATCACCTTCAACTAAAAAAGATGAAGAAATTACATCTGATATATTTTTAATTTCTGACTCAGATAAATCTTGAACTCTTGCATTTGAGTCAACGTTAGCTTTTAAACAAATGTCGTTAGAAACCTTATTGCCAATACCGTAAACATAAGTGAGTGCTATTTTTAGCTTCTTTTGTGTTGGAATGTTTATACCAGCAATCCTTGCCATGATTAGAACCTAAAAAAAGAATTATTGAGAGAATGCGGGATTATATGATTATTGATCAATTGGTCAAGCATTTAAAGAGTCCTCTATATGAGAACTAATCCCTTGATTTATATCACTTATTTCCCCTGTCCCGTGAACTTTTCTGACAAGATTCTGGGAAGAATAGTATTCAATTAAAGGCTCTGTTTCAGAAGAGTAAGTATGAAGTCTCTTAGATAATGTTTCCAAGTTATCATCAGATCGACCTTCTGTTGTACTCCTATTCATAATTCTTTCCTTTAATACATCTTCGTTAACATTAAGCAAAATCACACAGAGTATTTTTTCATTTATGCTTTCCATTAGATGGTCGAGTAGCTCAGCCTGTTTTTTATTTCTTGGGAAACCATCAAACAGGAAACCTTTATTATTATTTTTATTTTCATTTATAAATTGCTTTATCAATTCAATCGTCGTTTCATTCGATACTAATTTACCATCATTTATTGTATTTTTTATTTGAATACCTAAACTTGTTTCTTTACTGCTTTCTTTTCTTAATAGATCACCTGTTGAGAGATGATTAAGGAAATATTTTTTACATATCAACTTTGCTTGAGTTCCTTTGCCGGCACCTGGGGGTCCAAACAAAACTATATTCATCGCCGTGATCCTCTCAGTCGTGATTTTTTAATGAGAGATTCATATTGATAGGCAAACAAGTGACTTTGTATTTGTCCTACTGTGTCCATGCCAACGACTACAACAATAAGTAGAGATGTGCCTCCAAGATAAAAAGGAATTGAGTACTGAGATATTAATATTTCTGGTAATATGCAAACAAAAGCTAGGTACATCGCGCCTATGGTTGTGATTCTAGAAAGAACAAAGTCAATATACTCTGCTGTTTTTTCTCCTGGACGTATTCCAGGAATAAATCCTCCTTGTCTCTTTAGGTTATCTGCCGTTTCAGAAGGGTTAAAAACAATTGAAGTATAGAAAAAAGCAAAAAAGATTATTGCTGAAGCATATAATAACATATAAGCGGGTTGGCCTCTGCCTAGAAGTGCCGCAATATCATTTAAAAGTCCAGGCTCAGCTGATACATTGAAATTTGCAATGGTTATTGGAAGCAATAGTATTGAAGATGCAAAAATTGCAGGTATTACTCCAGCAGTATTAAGTTTTAAGGGTAAATGAGAACTATCACCAGCAAACATTTTATTACCCATTTGTCTTTTTGGGTATTGAACTATCAACCTTCTTTGAGCTCTTTCCATAAAAACAATGAAAACTACGATTGCAATAATCATTATTAATAAGAGTAATAGTGTGATTGTGGATATAGTTCCCTGCCTTCCCAAGGTCATAGTATTTATTAGAGCGCTGGGAATTTCAGCTACAATACCTGAGAAAATTATTAATGAAATACCATTTCCAATGCCACGGCTTGTAATCTGCTCACCAAGCCACATTAAAAATACTGTTCCACCAGTTAAGGTAATCGTAGTCGATAATCTAAAGAATAGGCCTGGATCTGTTACAACTTTACCTGCCGATTCAAGGCCTACTGAGATACCATACCCTTGAAGAAGCGCCAATATTACTGTTCCATATCTTGTATATTGAGTAATTTTACGTCTTCCAGGTTCGCCCTCTTTTTTAAGATTAGCTAAATGCGGCGATACACTCGTCATTAGCTGCATTATGATTGAAGAAGATATATATGGCATTATTCCTAATGCAAATATGGCCATACGACTTATCGCACCACCTGCAAAAACGTCAAACATTCCAAGAATTCCGCTTTGGTTTGTTTCTACAAGTAATTTCAATTGCTCTATATCAATTCCAGGTAGTGGAATGTATGTACCAAATCTATAAATAATTAATGCACCTAAAGTAAACCAAATTCTTCGCTTCAGTTCCGTGGCCTTGGAAAATACACTAAAGTTAAAGTTAGATGCTAATTTTTCAGCAGCAGATGCCATTATAACTATTTTCCTTGATTGATCTTTAGTTCTATACCAAGTTTTTTTATTTTATCCTCAGCTGATTTTGTAACTTTCACACACTCAATAGGATTTTTTGCTTTTAGCTCACCTGTGCCAAGAATTTTAAGAGATCTTTTATCTTTATTTTTTACTATTCCTAATTTCTTTAAAAGAAGAATATTAATCAATTGATCCTCTTTTATAGAATTCTTGTCTATTAGTTTTTGAATTGATTCTAAATTCAATTCATAATAATTTTTCTTTGCAAAGTTTTTGAAGCCAAATTTAGGGAGTCTTCTATGAAGTGGCATTTGACCACCTTCAAATCCATTTATTGCTACCCCTGACCTGGCTTTTTGACCTTTATGTCCGCTTCCTGACGTCTTACCTTTTCCTGATCCAATACCTCTACCTACTCTTTTCTTTGATCTGTACGAACTATGTTTTACTGTTTCATTTAATTTCATTTTATTGCTCTTCCATTTTAATTAAATGCTCCACTTTTTTTACCATTCCGCTAATTGCAGGAGTAAAATCAAGTATCACGTGGCTATTTAATTTTCTTAAACCTAAACCTCTTACAGTTGCAATCTGATCTTTTTGTGACCCTATTATACTTTTTGTTAGAGTAATTTTTATTTTCTTACTCATGAAGACTCTCTTGCAGAGGTGATATTGCCAACTTTTTTACTTCTTCTTGCGGCTATTATCTTAGGTGATTTTTGATTTTTTAAACCATCAACCGCAGCTCTTATAATGTTGTATGGATTCGTGCTCCCTACAGATTTTGCAACTATATCTTGAACTCCAAGTAATTCAAATACTGCTCTCACTGAACCGCCAGCAATTATTCCTGTACCGGATGGAGCAGATCTCATAACTACTTTGGATGAACCATGTACGCCAACTATATCATGATGCAGCGTTCTGCCTTCTCTAAGTGGCACTTTAATAAGTGTTTTTTTTGCTGAGTCAGTGGCTTTCTTTATTGCTTCAGGAACCTCTTTAGCTTTTCCATGCCCAAACCCGACCTTTCCTGACTCATCTCCTGCAACTACTAATGCTGCAAAACCAAAACGCCTTCCACCTTTAACAACCTTAGTCACTCTATTAATTGCAACTAGCTTATCTTTTATTTCAATGCCGTTTTGATCTTTATCTCTATTTTTATTTACTTTATTCATAATTTTTCCTTAAAAACTTAAGCCGTTTGATCTTGCTTCATCTGCAATATTTTTAATAATCCCGTGATAAATATTTGGTCCACGATCAAGATAAATATTTGTAATTCCCTTCTCTTTTGCAGCCTTGGCAATTTCTGCTCCAAGTATTTTTGCATTTTCAATATTGCATGCATTTTTCTGTTTAGCTGACTTTACTGATGACGCACTGCAAATAGTTTTACCTTGGTTATCGTCAATAATTTGCACATAGAGACATTTTGAAGATTTAAATACAGAGAGTCTTGGAAGCCCTTTGTTGTTCTTCTTAAGTTTGTATCTAATCCTATTGGATCTTTTTTGTTTAATTGAAATAGGCATTATTTTTTCTTACCTTCTTTTCGATTAATATACTCGTCTGCATACTTAATTCCCTTACCTTTATAAGGCTCGGGCCCTCTGAATGATCTGATTTCTGCAGCTGTTTGTCCCACCAATTGTTTGTTAGGACCCTTTATTTCAATATTGTTCTGCTTATCAACAGTTACTGAAATATCCTCTGGAATATCATAATTAATTGGATGACTAAAGCCGAGCATTAATTCAAGTACTTTGCCTTTAAGTGTAGCTCTATATCCTACACCATTCATTTCTAATTTTTTTGAAAATCCTTCGCTTACACCAACTATAATGTTATTTACAATGTTTCTCTGCAAGCCCCAGAATGGCAAAAGAGATTTGTTTTCACTCTTGGGCTTCATTTTAATAATATTTTCCACAATGTTAATTTCAATATCTTCATTTAGAGGAGATTCAAGTTTTCCCATTGGGCCCTCAGCCATGAAAATACCATCCTGCATATTTACTTTAACAGTATCGGGTATCGTTATTTCTTTTGAACCAACTCTTGACATAATTAAAAGACCTTACAGATTATTTCACCACCAACTTTTTGCTCTCTTGCATCAGTATCAGTCATGACACCTTTTGACGTGGAAATTATAGATATACCCAGACCATTATGAACATAAGGTATTCTCTCAGCCCCAGAATAGACCCTTCTTCCCGGTTTAGAAATTCTTGTAATATCAGATATTACCGGACCTCTATCATCATACTTCAATTCTATATCTAATTCTTCTTTTCCTGATGTGTGTTTAGTGCGAGCATAACCTCTTATATACCCCTCATTTTTTAAAACCTCTAATATACTTTCTCTCATCTTAGAAACAGGAGAAGAAACAATTGGCTTATTGCGCATTTGTGCATTTCTTATTCTGCTAAATAAATCTGATAATGGATCTTGTAATGACATATTTTTTCCTTTCTACCAACTTGATTTATTCATTCCTGGTATTTGACCCTTTGAAGCCAAATCTCTGAGAGCTATACGAGATAATCTTACTCTTTTATGATAACCTCTAGGCCTTCCAGTCAATTCACATCTATTTCTAACCCTTGTTCTCGCTCCATTCCTTCGAAGTTTGGACAACTTTAATTGGGCCTGAAATCTTTCATCAATCGGAGTAGATTTATTCATAATAAGATCTTTTAATTGAGATCTCTTATTTAGATCTTTTTCCGACATTTGAATTCTACGTTTATTTTTTTCTATAGAGCTTTTTTTTGCCATATCTTTACCTAATCTATTATTGGAAAATTTAAAAATTTTAAAAGAAGTAATGCCTCATCATCATTCTTTGCCGTTGTGCAGATTGCAATATCTAAGCCGCGAGTTTTATCAATTTTATCTACATTAATTTCAGGGAATATTGTGCATTCCTTAATACCAAAAGAATAATTGCCTTGGCCATCAAAGCTATTTTTATTTAAGCCTCTAAAATCTCTGATTCTTGGTAAAGCAATAGTCACAAGTCTGTCAATAAATTCGTACATTCTATGGCCTCTGAGAGTTACCTTTACTCCTAGTGGCATTCCATCTCTAATTTTAAATGTAGCAATAGATTTTCTTGCTTTTGTAACCAACGGCAACTGTCCAGAAATAACTGCAAGTTGGTCAGATGCTGATTGTATAACTTTATTATCGTTTACAGCATCACCTAATCCCATATTCAAAGATACTTTAGACAATTTTGGTAATGAAAGAGTATTTTGCCTAGATAGCTTTTCTTTTAACTTTGGTACTATTGTTTCGGTATAGAGCTCTTTAAGTCTTGGAGTATAATTATCCATCAATTTGCTCTCCTGTTTTAACATTTATTCTTACCTTCTTATTATCTTTCAAAAAAGAATAGCCAACCCGCGTTCCTTTTTTTGTTTTCTTATCAAGCGGCATTAAGTTTGACAAAGTTATTGGCATTTCTTTATTGATAATGCCTCCTTCATTTTTTTGGTCTTGCTTCTGGTGTTTTTTTGACATGTTTACACCCTTTACGACAGCTTTATCGCCTAATATCATAATGACTTCACCTTCTTTTCCTTTATCTTTTCCTGTATTTACAGTTACTTGGTCCCCTTTTTTTATTCTCATAGACATTATAAAACCTCCGGAGCAAGAGAAATGATTTTCATTTGTTTCTTCATTCTCAATTCTCTGCAAACTGGGCCAAATATTCTTGTACCCACTGGTTCGCCCT
>CABYZQ010000016.1 GCA_902523535.1 uncultured Pelagibacteraceae bacterium | reverse complement strand
ATTGGGGAAGATCATCTCAAATGTCTCATAAAATCAAATGAAAGCTCTTTCATTGAGGCAATTGCATTTAGAAGTTTAAACACGAAGCTTGGAGATGAATTAAAAAAGAACAAAGGTGGAAAAATTTCAATATTTGGAAAGATAAAAATAAATGAATGGAATGGTAGAAAAACTCCTCAACTGCATATAATTGATATAGCGAATTCCCAAATAAACTAATCAGTTATTGATTTCATATTATTATTAGATATATAAATGGCATGTGGTCCCTTCGTCTAGCGGTTAGGATATCTGGTTTTCATCCAGAAGATCACGGGTTCGAATCCCGTAGGGACCGCCATTTCTGTGACAATATGGCATTATAAAATCATCCAGAAGCATTTACATGGCTCTTATAGGTATTATTTATAGAGTATGACAAATAAGATGTTTTCGCATTATCAGCCAAGAAATTTCAGTGACAAAGTTGCACTTATATTCACTAAAATGCTAAGGCTATTTGCAGATTTTTTTTTCAAGAAAAGGTATGGTCATCGCGCAGTAATACTTGAAACTGTCGCGGCTGTACCTGGAATGGTAGCAGGTATGCTAAACCATTTAAAAAGTCTCAGAAAGATGCAGGAGGGCCGGGGTTGGATTAAAATACTATTGGATGAGGCCGAAAATGAAAGAATGCATTTAATGACCTTCATAAATATTGCAAAACCATCTGCTTTTGAAAGATTTTTAGTCATATTTGTTCAAGGATTATTTTTTAACTTATATTTTTTCATGTACTTAATCTCCCCGCGTACATGTCATCGGATAGTTGGTTACTTTGAAGAGCAAGCAATCATAAGCTACACTGAGTACTTAGCAGAAATTGACAGTGGCAATATTGAAAATACCCCCGCGCCAAAAATTGCAATAGATTATTGGAACCTATCAAAGTTTGCTAAACTCAGAGATGTAATTATTGCTGTAAGAAATGATGAAATGGGCCACCGAGATGTTAACCATGAATTTGTTTCTATTATAGATAATGAGATTGCAAAAAAAGACATAATCGGCGGTAAGGAATTAAAGACTAAGAAATAGTTTAATATAGCTAATCAATAACCTTATTATGTTGCAATTTGGAATCTTCTTACATTCATTAGTAGTGGGGTTTATGATATTCTTTATGGTGGTGGTCTCACCAACAATTTTTAAAGCACTGGATGAAGCTAACTCTGGAGCATTTCTAAGACAACTCTTTCCGCGTATGTTTT
Organism: uncultured Pelagibacteraceae bacterium; assembly: GCA_902523535.1. Taxonomy (GTDB): domain Bacteria; phylum Pseudomonadota; class Alphaproteobacteria; order Pelagibacterales; family AG-422-B15; genus CACNXQ01. The sequence continues at coordinate 7,049 of CABYZQ010000016.1, read as the reverse complement.
TATATGGATTGATTGCAATGTTACTTGCATTTTTAACAACTTTAAATAGTCAGTTAAATATTTATTGGATTATTTCAGCTATTTCCTCAATTTTATTTGCGATAAATCTTTATATAATTACACCTAAAATAAACTATCATCGAGATGAAGTGAAATTAGGAAATTCTCTATCTGAAAAAAAATTTAAGCAATTTCATTTATTTTCAGTGGCACTCTTTATTTTACAGTTACTTGGATCGTTATATTTATTATTAATTTATTATTATTAGGAGTAGTTATGAAGATTTTAAAAACATTTGATAATGCAAAACTTATTATTGTCGAACTTGAAGTTAACATGGGAGATAAAAAAAGGAGCGCGCCGATACTATGTGCTTCAATTGATGATAAGATAATTCCATTAAGTTCCGCTCACGATGGCAGGCCAATACTAATGAACCTAGATAATGCTCTACAGCAATAATGCTTAGGTTGTGAACTGAGTTATAAACGCTTCTGCTTTAGATAAGATTTTTTTCTTTCTTTCATTTTTCATTTTATCATAAACACTTACCATCATGTTCAGTCTTGGGTTGCTACTAAAAAATTTTCTATTTTTATTTATAAATCTCCAATAAAGACCATCCACCGTCTCACACCATTCACCTTTTTTAAAATCCATCATCTTTAAGTAATAACTCGAACCACAGATGTATGGCTTTGTCGCAAATATCCCCCCATCACTAAAAAGCCCCATGCCATAAACATTCGGTACCATTACCCATTCAGAGGAATCAACAAACATCTCCATGAACCATTTATAAACTTGTTTGGGTTCAATCTCACATAGATTCATTAGACTTGATAAAACCATCAGTCTCTCAATATGGTGCGTCCAACCATATTTCAATGCATTTTTAATTGAATGATCCAAGGGTGGTATTCCAGTTTCGCCCGAGTACCATTCTTTTTTAAATTTTCTCTTATGATTAAAAAAATTTCCCTTTTCCATTTCTATTGAGTAATTCTGATAAATGCCCCTCATAAATTCTCTCCATCCAATTACCTGTCTAATGTAGCCCTCTAAAGAGTTTAAATTAACTTTAGTTCTTAATTTTTTTAATCTATCAACGATCTTTTCAGGTGTAATTAATCCACTATTGATTAGAGGACTAAGTGCGCTGTGAAATAGAATATTATCTCTTTGACTTACTGCATCCTCATAATCGCCAAATAGGTTTAATTTCTCTGTTAAAAAATCATCTAGCCACACTGTTGATTCTTTATGTGTTGTAGGCAGCCAAAAATTTTCAGTATTTCCTGGATGATTTTCAAATGTTATATTTATAAATTTCTTTAAAACTTTTGTATGCTTAGTTTCAGAAGCTACTGGACGTTTTGGTAACTTAACAGTCTGCGGTAATTTTTTTCTATTATCTTTATCAAAACTCCATTTTCCTCCAACTGGTTTTTCGTCTTTAACTAATAAGTCAAATTTAATACGACTCATTTTGTAATAATTAGCCATTAAAGGTTTTTTTTTGTTTTCTAGATACTTTTTAAAATCATCTCTTGAATTAAGAAACATAGGGGAGGTGACGATTACTCTTTCTAATCCAATTTCTTTTACTATTTTATTAAGCTTTTTTTCAAAAGGCTTGTCTTCAACTTCAAAAGAGAAAACTCTCTTTGATTTATTTTCCTTGATTGATTTTTTTAATTTATCTTCATATTTATTAGAAAAATTATTTTTACAATCATAATAATCAGTCTCGAAACCTTTAGATTTTAATAAATCATTGTAACTGCGCATTGATGATAAGAAATGAAGTATTTTTAATTTATGATGCTTCTCATAAGTGCAAAGACCCAAGTCTTCAGCCATAAATATTTTACAATCTTTGTAATTTTTTAGGTATAGAGGATCAAATAACTGATTTCCTAAAACTATAAATATATCATTCATATATTTATATTATTTTAGAGACTTAAAGCTTTTTCAATTTCATTTATGAATTTTCGTGAACTTGGTTTAGTTAAGGCTGTAAAACCAGCAAGTGCATTTCCATTTTTATCAATAATAATTTTGTGAAAATTCCATCTGGGCACTCCTCCGATAAAACCTAATTCTTTTTTTGACCACTGAAAAAAAGGGTGAGCATTTTTTCCTTTTACAACATTTTTCTCTGTAAGTGGAAAGGTGATATTAAATGTACTTTCACAAAATTCTTTAACTTGCGCATTATCACCAGACTCTTGATTTCCAAAATCGTTTGAAGGAACCCCTATAATAATCAATCCCCTATCTGAATAAGTATTATATAAATCTTGCAAACCTTCATATTGGTAAGTGAAGCCACACAGGCTAGCGGTATTTACAACAACAATGGTTTTCCCTTTATAGTCAGATAATTTGATTATATCTTCCTCATTAATTGATTTAAAAGAGTGGTCGTGTGCATTCTCTGTCATAGCTGTACTCATGTATAAAATAAGAGTGATTGTGATTAAAACAAAATATTTCATTAGAAATTTATTAAGATATGTACATAAACGCTAGCAAAGTAACCAATTGCTATGATTGGCGTCCATTTCAAATGACCAAAAAAAGTATACATCCCTCTTGATTGTCCCATCAAAGCAACTCCAGCAGCAGAACCTATTGAAAGCATACTTCCTCCAACGCCTGCAGTTAGTGTAACTAATAGCCATTGCGAGTCAGGCATTGAAGGCTCCATAGTTAGAACAGCAAACATTACAGGAATATTGTCGACAATAGCTGACAAAATTCCAACTAGTATATTCGCATTGGTTGCCCCTAAATCTGTATACATGAATTGAGATACATATTCTAAGTAACCTATAAAGCCAAGGCCTCCAACAGATAAAATTACACCAAAGAAAAATAATAAAGTATCCCATTCAACATGTGCGACATTTTCAAAAAAATCATATTTTTTTTCTTCAACGTTGGTTGTCTTAATTTTTATATAAAAACTATAAAGTTGTAGGTAAGCTAATCCAGTCATCATTCCAAATACAGGAGGTAGATGTAAAAAGTTATGAAAACTAACCGCAGTAAGTATTGTTAAAAGTCCTAAAAGAATTATAACCTTTCCTCCATACTTAATTTCAACAATTTCTTCAGCAACATTAGGTTTATGATCTGATACAAAGAAATGCATTATGCCTGCAGGGATTATGTAGTTTACAATAGAAGGAATTACTAATGCAAAAAATTGAAGAAAATCAAGTTGGCCTGCTTGCCATACCATTAATGTTGTAATATCCCCAAATGGGCTAAATGCGCCTCCAGCATTTGCTGCAACTACGATATTTACACACGCTATCCCAACGAACTTAGGGCTTGAAGATCCAACGGCTACTACAACAGCACATAAAACAAGTGCAGTTGTCAAATTATCGGCTAACGGCGAGAGAAAGAAAGCAAGAACTCCTGTAATCCAAAATAATTGTCTGTAGCTGAATTGATTTTTAATCAACCATGCTTTTAGAGAATTAAATACATTTCTTTCTTCCAATGCATTAATGTATGTCATCGCGACCAATAAGAAGAAGGCAAGTTCAGCATATTCAAGAAAACTATGTCTAATCTCGTGTTCGACCATTTCATAATTAGGCGTACCCGAATACGCAAACGCAACTATGCCCCATATTAGACCTGCAGCAAGAACAACAGGTTTAGATTTTCTTAAGTGAGTGAATTCCTCAGCCATCACAAGTGCATAAGCAAAAACAAAGATAGCTAGAGCAGAGAACCCAGCCCAGTGATAAGTTAAATCTAGTGAATGTTCCATTTATTTTTCTCCAATATTTTATGCGCTAAGAAGAAATAAATAAAACAAAATATCAATAAGATCAATGATACTGAATATGCTTCATTCATTCTATAGCTACCCATTAGTCTATATATTGTTTGCGTGAGGGTTGACAAGTTATTCGTCCCAAAAAAAGAGATTACGACCAAATCACTTGCAGACAATATTGAGGATACACAAAAGGCTGTAATTAATGATTTTTTTAGCCTGGGCAAGTCAATCGTAAGAAATCTGCTTAATCCATATAGATTTAAACTATTCGCTATATCATCATTTTCTTTTATCACTCGAAAAAATGAAGGCGCCAAATAGTTATATGTGAATGGCAAAACAAAAAAAGAATTTAGAATAATTACAATAATAATATTTGGGAGATACATTAAATTTAATTTAAATAACAATATGTAATATCCGACAGCCATCACAGCAGGTGAAAAAATTATTAAACTATAAATTAGGGATTCAGATATTTTAGTCTTCTTATGTGTCAACACTAGTAGATTGTATACAATAAATATAGAAGCAATACCTGAGAAAAAAGAAATGATTAATGTATTGTAGATTGCCTCCCAAAGATACGTGGAAGTTAATATATATAATAACTCTTTATTTATTCCCTTTACAATTATGAATAAAATAGGTGAAAAAATAACTAATGTAATAAGCAATAAAATTAACAAACCAAAAAGATTGAGTAAAGTGAGATTAAAATATGTTTTAATATGTCGTTTATCATCAATCAAAAAATTCTGACTTCTAAAGTTTTTAAAAAAAATAAAATAAATAGAAAAACAAATTATAAGTTGGAAAAAAAGTAAATTTAAAGCTGCATTAAAATTGTTTGAAAATATTACTGAGTAATAAATTGATACTTCTAGGGTAGAGTACTTAGGACCTCCTCCTAAAATTAAGACAGGAGTGAAACTTACAAAACAAATAAATGTTATCAAAACGAAGAGACTAGGAATATTTTTTTTGATAATTGGCCACTCTGATGCAATGAAAGAAGACATTTTTTTCAAGCCCATCTGTCTTGATAACATTTTTTCATTTGGGCTAATGTCATTTAATGATTGATAAATAATTCTGCTTACGAGTGGAGTATTTAAAATTACGTGACCAATAAGAATTCCTGTAAGGCCATAAATTTCAAAATAATTTCCATAAAAAGAAAGAATTCCAAATATTGTTATTATTGTTGGAAGTACAAATAATATTGACTGAGTTTGTGCAATAATTTTTACAAAATAAAAATTATTATATGTATTCAATAAAAAGGCTAAAAGAGAACCAACAACGATCGACAATAAAGCCGATAGTAATGATTGATATACGGTAAAAAAAATAATTGAGGATGTGTAATTAGAAAATTCAAAGCTTGCACTTATATTATACTGAGAAAAAATACCAATTAAAGGAAGTAAAATTGCTAATGTCACGAATGTTAAGCACAGCCATGGAAATAAGTTTCTATAATTAAGAAGAAGCAACTTCAAGCCATATTTTTATCAGAGGCTCGGCCTCTAAAAAATTATCATATTTAATCTCTTTTGGCTTCTTAAGCTCTCTCATTCTATCAGGAATGTTATTATCATTCTCTCTTGCAGGGTACATGATATTCATCTGAGCAATTATTTTTTGAATGTTATCCCGCATCATAAATTCTATAAATTCTTTTCCAAGATTTTGTTTTTCTGAATCAGGTCTTACATAAACTATTTCTTTTGTTACTAAATGTCCGTCTGTAAATTCAATAGCTTTATATTTATATTCATCTTCATATTCTTGATGATAAAATGGTGAAGTACTGTAGCTCAAAACTAAGTCAGCTTTGCCTTCAAGAAAAATGCCATATGCCTCAGACCAACCAGGAGTATAAGTTAAAACATTATTGTTAAATTTTTTGAGTATAGAAGGAAAGTTATCTGGATGAGTTAGTTTCATCCATCTTAATAAGCCTAATCCAACAGGACTGGTTCTGGGGTCTTGTACGACTATTTTTAAATTTTTATGATTAATTAATTCTTCAAATGAATTAGGAATATCTTTTAAGGTTTCTTCATTATATATGAATGAAAAATAACCATAATCATAAATATTCCAATTCTCAGATGTATAATCAAACTCATGCATTTCTACTCCTAGAATTACATCTTTGTCTTTTAAAAATATTTCATTGGCGAGCGTTCCCGCTTGGCTAGTTGAAACGTATTGTACGTCACAGTTACAAATTTTTTCAAACTCTGTTTCAATTACAGGTCCAGGTCCCCATTCTGCAGAAAATGAGTCATAAGTACCTACAACTAACACTTCCTTTGCAGAAATAGAACTAATCGTTATTAAGATAAAAATTATTGATAATATTTTAGTTTTCATATTGCCTCCGCTAGCATTATCTAGATCAGGTTATGGGTCGTTTCAAAAGAAACCTCTCAGCAATTGCTCCCCGTTAATAAATCAACTATACATTGAAAACATATTCGATTTCAAATATTTTTTTAAAATGCAATTTAATATATTAAAAGAACAGTCTAATTTTATAAAGGATAAGGATCCAGGACCTTTTTCTAAAAATAATGGTTTCATTTATAATTTAGAATTGGATGGTTATTACTATAAAGGATTCAGAGTTGAGGAAGTAAATTGTAATAAGGCTGGAATTGCTCATGGAGGTACTTTAATAGCATTTGCTGATGGCATAATGGGCTATACTGCATGGAAAAAAGACTCGTTTCCTTGTTTGACTGCGAAATTAAATGCCAATTATGTTGGCCCTGCTCCAAAGGGCTCATGGGTTTATGGATTTGCTGAAGTTACTAGAGAAACAAAATCTATATTATTTATGAAATGCTCTCTTTATATAAATAATAACGTAATATTCACCGCAGATGGTATTTTTAAAATATTAAGAAACAGAGGTAAAAAGGATCCGTCATAAAAATGGAATTTAATAAGGAAAAATTTAATAAAATTATTAATAAAGATATCGAGATTAACACTTACGTTGATGGAAATGGTCCGCTTGTCATCATGGTTCATGGCTGGCCAGAGTCATGGTACTCATGGAGACACCAAATAAATTATTTAGTTGAAAATGGTTTTAGTGTAGCTGTTCCAGATATGCGTGGTTACGGCTTGAGCTCTAAGCCATTTGAAATTGAGTCTTATAATATTATGGAGCTGACTTCTGATGTTATAGCAATTGCAGATACTTTAGGAAAAGATACTTTT
>CABYZQ010000015.1 GCA_902523535.1 uncultured Pelagibacteraceae bacterium | reverse complement strand
ACATAATTATTTTTTAACAACGAACTACTTAAATGTGAGCCTCCTTCAACAAGAACTCTCATGTATCCGAGATTTGTAATTTTGTTTAAGATCTCTCTTAAAGATAATTCTGAGCCTCTTTTACTTACTTTTATGTACTTAATATTTTTTTTATTTAGATTCGATCTTTTTTTTCCATCAGAATAAAATACAAATACATTTCTTGAATGATTAGAAAATATTTTATAATGATTTGGTATACTCACAGTACTATCAAGAATAAATAAATCAGGCGAAAAACTTTCAAGTCCGCTTAGTCTGCAATCTAATGAAGGATTGTCCTCTACAATTGTTCCTCTCCCTACTAACATACAATCATTTTGTGCTCGCAACATATGGCCATGTTGTCTTGAAACTGAGTTTGTGATCCATTTACTTTTTTTTGATTTTGTAGCAATCTTACCATCTGCAGTTGATGCGATTTTAAGTGTTATATGCGGTTGATGATTATTTAATGAGTTAAAGAAAACTTTATTAATATGGCTTGCATGTTTGCCAAAGTTTTTAACAATAACTTTTATTTTTCTTTTCTTAAGCTTTTTTATAGATTTGCCTTTAACTACAGCATTTTTGTCGATTTCAGAAATAAATACTTTTGAAAATTTATATTTTATTATTTTATCTACACAGGGTGGATTTTTGCCAATGTGAGAGCAAGGTTCTAGGGTTGTATATATAGACGCACCTTCTAATTGCTTTTTATTTCTAACTTGATTTATCGCATGAACTTCGGCATGTGGAGAGCCATTTTTCTGAGTCCAGCCTCTCGCAATAATAGCTTTATCTTTTACGATTATTACTCCAACAGGTGGATTTGGGTAGGTAGAGCCAATAGCTCTATGAGCCATTCTCTCTGCCAGCTGCATATAGTCAACAATTTTCAATTAAATACCTATTCGTTATTTGATGAGATAACTCCAATAAACTCTTCGAAGTCTTTAGCTTCTCTGAAATTTTTATACACAGATGCAAACCTCACATACGCGACAGGATCTATACTTTGCAAGCCCTCCATTACGATTTCACCGACCACATCTGAAGCTATTTCAGCTTCACCTAAACTTTCAACTCTTCTAACTATTCCGCTAATCATGCGATCAACTCTTTCAGACTCTACTGGCCTTTTTCTTAAAGCGATTTGAACTGACCTCTCTAATTTATCTCTATCAAAGGGAACTTTTCTACCAGATTTTTTTATAACAGTTAATTCACGCAACTGTATTCTCTCAAATGTTGTAAATCTGGCTCCGCACGCAGAGCAAAACCTTCTTCTTCTAATAGCAGAATTGTCCTCAGTAGACCTAGAATCTTTTACCTGAGTATCTTCATTTCCACAAAATGGGCACTTCATAAAAAACCTAACTATAAATTGGAAACTCTTTACACAAATTAATTACTTTTTCTTTTACAGCTTTTTCTACATTGCTGTTATCAGTTGGATTACTTTTTAAGCCAACAAGTGTTTCAAGTATTAGTTCGCCGACAAGCTTAAATTCATTTTCCTTGAACCCTCTTGTTGTTGCAGCTGGTGTTCCAAGTCTAATACCTGATGTAATTTTAGGTGGCTTCGGGTCTTTTGGTATTCCATTTTTATTACATGTTATATTTGCTGCTTCCAAACTAGTTTGAGCGGAGTCACCTGTTAAATCCATTGGAGTTAAATCTACTAGAATTAAATGGGTATCAGTTCCACCAGAAACAATCTTTAATCCTCCGCTAACAAGAGTATCACTTAATATCTTGGCGTTTGTTATTACTTGTTTTATATATTCCTTAAATTCTGGTTTTAATGCTTCGCCAAAAGCTACGGCTTTACCAGCAATTACGTGCATCAATGGGCCACCTTGATAACCAGGAAATACTGCAGAATTAAATTTTTTACCCAACTCTAGATTGTTTGATAAAATCATACCTCCTCTTGCCCCTCGAATAGTCTTATGAGTAGTAGAAGTTACTACATCTGCATATTCTAATGGATTTGGATACTGCTCGGCAGCAACAAGACCTGAAAAATGAGCCATGTCTACATGAAGAAATGCGCCAACTTGATCGCAAATCTCCCTAAATTTTTTAAAATCTATAATTCTTGAATAAGCGCTTCCTCCGGCAATTATAATTTTTGGGTTGTGTTCTTTTGCTAGCCTTTTAACTTCATCATAGTCAATTAGCCCATTGTCTTCTAAGCCGTATTGCACAGCATTAAACCACTTACCAGACATAGACGGGGCAGAGCCATGTGTTAAATGTCCACCAGCGTCTAAACTCATTCCAAGAATAGTATCACCTGGCTTAATTAGAGCTAACATAACCGCTCCATTTGCCTGGGCACCCGAATGAGGCTGAACATTTGCATATTCACACTTGTATAATTTTTGAAGTCTTTTTATTGCAAGGTCTTCGGCAATATCAACGAATTCGCACCCACCATAGTATCGGGAACTTGCATAGCCTTCCGCATACTTATTTGTCATTATGGAACCTTGGGCTTCAAGAACTGCTTTAGAAACTATATTTTCAGAAGCAATCAATTCTATCTGATTTTGCTGCCTATCTAGCTCTAAATTAATTGCCTTGTGAATTTCATTATCAATATCTTTAAGTGGTGAAGAAAAAAAGCTCATATTATATCTTATCCTATTTTGTTGATCCTAGTAATGTGACGACTTCCCTCAAATTCAGTGTTTATAAATATGTCGACACAACTAATAGCTGTACTTTCATCTATCACTCTTGCACCTAAAGTCAAAATATTTGCATCGTTATGGGCTCTTGCAAGTCTAGTTATTTCGTTATTGTAGCAAAGTGCTGCTCTAATTCCTGGTTTTTTATTGGCGGCCATTGACATTCCTTGGCCAGAACCACAAATTAATATTCCCATATTAACAGTTTGGTTGGAGATATCAGAAGCAACTTTGTCTGCAAAATCTGGATAGTCTACGGGTTCATTTTGTTCAGGTCCTCTATCAATAACTTCAATATTTTTTGCCTTTAGAAAATTAACTACTTTATCTTTCATGTCATAACCGGCGTGATCTGAAGCTATAGATATTATTATATTTTCGTTCATGTAGATCAGTATTAAACAAAATATACTAAATATTGTAAATAGAAATTGATAGACTTATCTCCATAATGACCTTTTTATAAGTACGTCCTTCAGTAATTGTGGCCGATCTGTCATGATTCCATCCACTCCATAATCAATAAGTTGATTCATCTGACTTTCATCATTAATCGTCCAGGCATGTATTTTTTTCCCAAGGCTATGAACATGAGATACAAAAGACTTAGATACAATCTGAAAACCAAAATAAAACATTGGTATTTGCAAACAAGGAATATTGTTCTTAAAAAATGGCAACACACTATCTAAATAAAACATTATTGTTTCTTGCTTTGTCATTGATGTACATAGTTGGTTGCCACATGAATTTCTTAATAAATTAATTTTATTTGTACTAAATGATCCAATACAAAAACGATCCAAGTTTTTTTTATTCGATTTAAGTGACTTTATTAAAAGATGTGCGGCAAGTGTTGATTTTGGTTCTATATTAAAATTCAAATGTGGCCATGAAATTAACGCTTCATCCAAAAGTGGCACATGGTGATCATCAAATATTTTTATTTTTTTTATTTCTTCATATTCTAATTGATTAATTTTTGTCTGTAGACCACAAATCCTACTTAAATCTTCATCATGAAAAATGACAAGCTTTCCATCCTTAGTTTCTCTAACATCAGTTTCTATATAATCGTATCCAATAGAAATACACTTTTCAAAAGCATCAAGAGTATTTTCCCTATTTTCCAATGATCCTCCTCTATGAGCAAAGGGAGTAAATTTATGATTGTTTAAAAACTTAAAAGACATATATATGTTTTCTTATGATTGAAAATTTACTTATTATATTAAGCTTCAATTTTATAGTCATTACTATTCTGTGGCTATCATCATTAAAAACAAGACGGGCTGATTTTATTGATATTTATTGGGGCCCAAGTTTCTTCTTTTCAACAGCTATTATTTATTTCTTAGATAATGATTATTCTCTTCCAAAGATTATTGCCTTGTCCCTTGTTGGCCTGTGGGGATTAAGATTAGGTATTTATTTATTCTTTAGAAATATAAGAAAGTCAGAAGATATTAGATACGTTAAGATAAGAGAGTACAGAGGTGATTTTGGTCTTTTTTACACAGCATATTTAATACAAGTTATTTTAATTTGTATTGTATCTTTCCCAATGCAAAGTCTCAGCATGGCCCCAAATAACTTAGATCTAAATGTATTTGGAGTCATTGCAATAATTATAGCACTTCTTGGTATAATAATTGAAACTATATCTGATATTCAGCTAACAAAATTTAAATCTGAAAAAAATAATAAAGATAAACTTATGGATAAAGGTCTGTGGTTTTATTCGAGGCATCCAAATTATTTTGGGGATAGTGTATTTTGGTGGGGCATCTCTCTATTTTGTTTTAGCATTTCTTATAATTTATTAATATTTATATCTCCAATTATCATGACGTACCTATTGTTAAAAGTTTCTGGAGTAAGTTTACTTGAAAAAACTATTGCAAATAAAAAAGAAGGTTATGATAACTATATTAAATCAACTAGTTCTTTTATAATACTGCCAAAAAAAAAATAAAATGATGAAAGACAGTATCTTAAAATTTCCAAGTACTAGACTCAGAAGAAATAGGCAGTCTAAATGGATTAGAAATTTGGTTGAAGAGCATTCATTAACATCTAATGATCTAATTTGGCCAGTATTCATATGTGAAGGAAAAAATAAAAAAGAAGAGATTAAATCTATGCCTAATGTCTATAGATATTCAATAGATAATCTAAATGAAGTGAGAGATATTGCGGAAAGTCAAAATATTAATTTAATTGCTCTTTTTCCCTATACCCCCGAAGAACTCAAATCTAATGATGGTAAAGAGGCTTTAAATCCTGAAAACTTAGTCTGTAAGTCTATAGATCAATTATCAAGATCAAACAAAAATTTTGGATTGATGTGTGACGTGGCACTTGATCCCTATACTGATCATGGACATGATGGTTTAATAAATGACAGTGGAAAAATACTTAATGATGAAACAAATGAATTGCTTGTAAAACAAGCACTGCTTTATGCAGAATGTGGGGCTGATGTTATTGCTCCATCTGACATGATGGACGGAAGAATAGGGCTGATACGAAATCAACTAGAAAAAAATAATTTTCAAGATACCTTAATACTTTCGTACGCTGCAAAATATGCATCTGCTATGTATTCACCATTCAGAGATGCTGTAGGCTCTTCAAGTAGCCTTAAATCAGATAAAAAAACTTACCAAATGAATATAAATAACTCTGACGAGGCAATCAGGGAAGCCTCAATGGACATTAGTGAAGGCGCAGATATATTGATGGTAAAGCCAGGAATAAGTTATTTAGATATTATCTATAGAATAAAGCATGAGCTTAATTTTCCAACTTTTGCTTATCAAGTATCTGGTGAATATAGCTTGATTAAACTCGCTGCAGAGAAAGGTTTGGTTGATGAGAAGGCGGTAGTCCTTGAGCAGCTTGCTTCTTTTAAAAGAGCTGGAGCTGATGCGATAATTACTTACTTCGCTCCTGAAGTTTTAAAGTTTATTAAATTAACTGAGTAATCTTTTTACTAAACTTGATGTGTCAAAATTATTACCACCCATATTTTGTACGTCTTTGTAAAATTCATCAACAATCTTTGTAATTTCTAAATCAATGCCAAATTTTTTGGCTTCATCAAATGCGATTGATAAATCCTTTCTCATTAAATCAACCGCGAACCCAAAATCAAATTTATTTTCAGTCATTGTCATAAATCTATTGTCCATTTGCCAAGATTGAGCTGCTCCAGTGGAAATAACATCCAAAACATCCTCTGGATTAAGTTTAGTTTGCTTCATAAAGTAAATTGACTCTGAAAGTCCCTGTACTAAACCAGCTATACAAATTTGATTAACAATTTTAGTCAATTGTCCTGAGCCCGATGACCCCATGTACTTTCTTTTTTTTCCATAAAGCTCAAAAATACTCTCGCTTTTGTCAAACGCATTTTTATCTCCTCCTACCATGATACTTAATTGTCCCTCTTCAGCTCCCAACTGACCACCAGAGATAGGTGCATCTAGAAAAAAAGCTTCTTTTTCTCTAAATTTTAGTTCAAGCTCTTGGACAATTTTTGGTGAAACTGTGGAGTGATCAATAAATATTGTGTTTTTTCTAATTATATTAAAACATCCAGTGTCGTTTGAAGTAATCTCTCTCAGATCATCATCGTTACCGATACATGAAATAATGAAATCAAATTTTTCATCAAGCTGATTTAGGTTATCTACTGCATTTCCTCCATACTTTTTTTTCCAAATGCTGATTTTTTCCTTTGATCTATTGTATACAGAAACCTCATATTTCTCTGATAGGAAGCCAGCCATTGGAAATCCCATCTTTCCAATTCCAATAAACAAAATTTTATACATTAAAAATATCCATCATCCTCTGCATAGCGCTTATTGTTACTAATAAAGGCATTCTAAATAATCTGCCCCCAGGAAAATTTCTATGCTTAATCTTCTCGAAAGCTTCCATTTCACTAGTTTTACCAGATACAATGTTCTCAGCCAAAATTTTACCGGCAATACCAGTAAATGCAACTCCATGCCCTGAAAAGCCTTGAGCATAAAATATCTTTTCATTTATCATTCCTATATCAGGAACTCTGTTGACCGTAATAGCAATTAATCCACCCCAAATATAATCAACTTTTATATTTTTAAGTTGTGGGAATACTCTATTTAACTGTTTTTTTGTTCTTTTCTTTAAACCCTCTACATTTTTAAGAGAATAGCCTACAGCTCCTCCAAAAATCATTCTCTTACTTTCTGAAAGTCTATAATAATTAAGATCAAAGTTAGTATCGCTGACACAATAATCATTAGGTAGAATATTTTTCTGCAAATCAATATTAAGAGGTTCTGTGCAAACAATATATGTTTCACAAGGCATGACTTTATTTTCGATACCGAGGTTTAAACCCTCAATATAGGCGTTGCAACATACAGCTATTTTTTTTGCATTAACTTTTCCATTTTCTATTAATACTTCAATGTCATTAATATTTTGTAATATTGTTTTTGCTGGAGAATTCTCATACACCTTAACACCTAATGAAAGTGCAGCATTCATTAATCCGATAGCGTATTTTAACGGATGTAGATGCCCCGCTCCCCTATCTAGTATTCCTCCATAGTAAAGTGAAGAGCCAATTTCATGATCTGCTTTAGCTTTGTCAAGAACTTCAAGCTTATCATAATTATAAGTTTTTAATTTATATTTTAGATCATTTTCATACTCTTTGAATTTTGACAAACTGGTGGCTGCATGTATTCCACCGCTCTTCTTATCACATTCAATATTAAAGCTTTTTATTCTTTCATCGATAAGATCAACTGCTGCCTGTGAAATATTCCATAGCTGCATGGCATGTTTAAGGCCATATTTTTTTTCAATACCATCAATTCCCCATGCAACATCATTCCAAATTTGTCCACCATTTCTACCTGAAGCTCCCCAACCTATAATATTTTGTTCTAACAAAATTACTTTAAGTCCTCGCTCGGCAGCTTCGATTGCAGTTGACAGTCCCGAGAAGCCACCTCCTATTACACACAGGTCACATTCGTGGTCATCAATTAAAGTTGGAAGATCATCTTTTTGCTGACTAAGGCTTGTTGCGTAATAACTATTAGGATATTGAGACATTAAATACAATTAAGTTAACTTTAGATTTTAGAGTGTAAATTCTTTGGCACAATTCTACCCGCTTGAGCCCTCTTACCAAGCCATTTCTTTAGATCTTTAGCGGATAATAAAACTTTTTTAGACCTTTCATTGATTATTCCTTCATTTGAGTCTGCACAAAAAGCGTTAAGAGTTTTTCCTGACTTGAACTTTTGAAGTGTTACACCTCGTCCCTTTTGCATATTAGGTATTTCTGAACTATTGAAAGCTAATAATTTAAATGATTTTTTTTCACCACTAATAGACACAATCAAATCTCCTTTTTTCTCTGCACATGATACTGCTCGATCATTATCCTTTAAATTCATAACTTTCTTACCTGATTTTGTAGATGCAATGAAGTCATTTGAATTAACAAAAAAACCTTTACCAGCAGAGCTGGTTATTAAAAATTCTTTATCTGGCTCATAAATCTTAAAGAATAAAACTTCTTCGTTGTCATTTTTGTCAATTAACAAACTTATTGGATCACCAAACCCTCTACCAGATGATACTCTAGAGCAATTTATGGTATAAAACTTACCTAAAGTAGAAAATACAACCAATTTATTATTACTCTTACACTTAACAATAAACTTTTCACTATCTCCTTCTTTATACTTAACAGACGAGTAGTCATCCTGATGACCTTTGATTGATTTTACCCAAGCATTTTTAGATAACAATACTGTTACCGGTTCCTTTGAGTCAAATTCCTCTAGAGAATAATCAAGTTCCTGATACACATCATTAATTACAGTTCTTCTTTCAGCAAAAGAATTTATTTTTTTAAATACTTCTAAACTTTCATTGAATTCTTTGTTCAATATTTTACTTTGGTTGCTCTTTGACTTT
>CABYZQ010000014.1 GCA_902523535.1 uncultured Pelagibacteraceae bacterium | reverse complement strand
ACTTGAGAAGGATATGAGAAAATCTTTGTTAGCAATATATAGTTCTATTTCGTCTAATGGCGAAAAGATGGAAACATTTGAGCCTAAACCATTTGAAAAGGAAATGACTTTTCTTAAATCGATGGGTGAGCACACAAAAATTCCGTATTTCTTAAATAAAGATGACTTTGATTACTATTTAAATGAATTTACTAGAGGTGGCATGCGAGGTCCTATTAATTGGTATCGCAATATTGATCGAAATTGGGAAATGACTAAAGATACTCATGATAAGAAGATTTCTCCTCTTTCCTGCTTTATAGTTGGAGAGGATGACCCAGTAGCCAAATGGACACTTATAAACCCTAGTCTTCACGAAAATTTGGTATCAAGTCATACTATAAAGTCTGCAGGACATTGGGTACAACAGGAGAAGCCAAAAGAGGTAAATAAACTACTTCTAGATTTCTTTAAATAGATTGAAGAATTAGAGGTTTTTATATACATTCTGCATCACTTCGGGGCGTAGCGCAGTCTGGTAGCGCATCTGGTTTGGGACCAGAGGGTCGCAAGTTCGAATCTTGCCGCCCCGACCAAAAAAAATATGAGAACACCATCTGAATTATTATTTTATATGCCTCCTGAATGGTATCCCCATGAATGTTGTTGGATGCAATGGCCAACAGAATCCTTTCCGACGAGCGCTACACCTTCATGGTCTCATTTTGATTTAGATAAGGGTAGAATTGCATGGGCCAATGTTGCTAATTCAATTAGTAAATTTGAAAAATTAATGATGATTGTTAATCCAAGTGATCTTAAAAATGCAATGAAATTATTGGATAGTGATGTTGAAATCTTAGAGCTGCCCATAAATGATGCATGGTGCAGAGACTCAGGGGCTATATTTTTACTAAATGAAAAAAAACAGTTAGGAGGGGTTGATTCTGATTTTAATTGCTGGGGTTACAAAGAAAATTATGAACTTGATGATAAAGTTGCAAAGTTCATGATAAATCATTCAAACTCAAAATATTTTAAAAATAATATGGTTTTGGAGGGAGGCTCTATACATGTGAATGGAAAAGGGACGTTAATAACCACAGAGCAATGTTTATTAAATAAAAATAGAAACCCAGATCTTTCAAAAGATCAAATCGAAAAAAATTTAAAAAACTATTTTGGAATAGAAAATATTATCTGGTTAAAGAATGGTACAGATGAAGGTACAGACGGTCACGTAGATAATGTCGCTTGCTTTTCAAACAGTGATACGATTCTGACCATGACATGTAATGATAAGAATGACACATATTATGATCTTTTGTCTGAAAATTTAGATATATTGAAAACTTCAAAAGATCAAAATGGAAAGCCTTTTAATATTATTGAATTAGAAATGTCAAATAAGAGAATTATACCTGACGATGATGAGCCAAGCTCATATATTAATTTTTATATCGCGAATGACGCAATAATATTTCCAATTTTTGGAGATAAAGCGGCTGATGAGAATGCAAAAAAGGTTATGAAATCTCAGTTTCCCAACAGACAGATTGTATGTCTTGATGGGCGTGATATATTACTCGGTGGCGGAAATATTCATTGCATTACGCAGCAGCAACCAAGGAGTGTGAAATGAGAGAGGTAACTTTAGCGGCAACTCAAATGACTTGTTCAAAAAACAATTCAGAAAATGTTGATAAAGCTGAGAGCATGATAAGGCAAGCAGCTGGTATGGGAGCACAGATTATACTCATTCAAGAGTTATTTGAATCAACTTACTTCTGTATGGATCAAAAAGATGAATTATTTGGACTATCAAAACCATTTGAAAATCACCCCACATTAGAAAAGATGTCTAAACTAGCATCTGAACTTAAAGTGGTCCTCCCAGTTAGTTTTTTTGAAAAAGCAAATAGAGCACACTACAACGCAATTGCAGTCATCGATGCTGATGGCAATATATTAGGAAAATATAGAAAATCTCATATACCTGATGGTCCTGGATATCAGGAGAAGTTTTATTTTAATCCCGGAGATACAGGATTTAAGGTATGGGATACAGCTTACGCAAAAATAGGAATTGGAATTTGTTGGGATCAATGGTTTCCAGAAGTTGCAAGAATAATGGCCTTAAAAGGGGCAGAGATTCTTCTCTATCCAACAGCAATAGGCGGTGAACCAGAAGATGATGGGTTTGATAGTTCAGATATGTGGCAAAGAGCAATGATTGGTCATTCTGCAGCAAATCAAATTCCAGTAGTTGCGTCTAATAGAATTGGAACAGAGCAAGGAGAAGAAATATCAAATTACTTTTATGGGAGATCATTTATCACTAATCATGTTGGAGATAAAATTGCTGAGGCAGGTAGAGACAAAGAAGAAGTATTGATAGGCAAAGTTAATCTAGATGAAGCAGAAAATTTACGAAATGTATGGGGTGTGTTCAGAGACAGGCGCACAGATTTATATAATGACATACTTAAGCTAGATGGTGCAGAAGGTTAGGAGATGAAAGCAAAAATTTACAAACCTTCAAAAACTGCTATGCAATCAGGAAGATCAAAATTCAATAAATGGGTATTGAAAATTACAGATAGAAAAAATCAAATAAGAGATACAATGATGGGTTGGAATGGAGGCAGCAATACTTCGTCTCAAATTCAATTGAATTTTAAAACAAAAGAAGATGCCGTTCATTATGCGGAATCAAATAATTTAGAATATGAAGTTCTTGAATCCTCTGTGAGGAAAGTTATAAGTAAATCATACGCAGATAATTTTAAATAAGCGCCCGTAGCTCAGCTGGATAGAGCAACAGCCTTCTAAGCTGTGGGTCAGAGGTTCGAATCCTCTCGGGCGCGCCATTAAAAAAATGAAAAAGATTATTTATCTATATTTATTTTCTATTGTATTCATTCCACAAACTTATGCGTCTGACAATTTTTATGATCTATTCATGCAAGGCAATAAAGAAGAGGCAATTCTTCTTTTACAAGATCAAGTAGCCGCAGGTAGCAATGATGCTAATTATATATTGGCATTACTCTATAACGATGCCACGACACATAGACTTTGCAAAATTCAAGATTTTTGCTTAGGTGGCTATGAAACAGAAGAAAATGTTTTTGATAAAGAAAATGGCACGTTTGATTATAATGATTACACTTCAAACTATAAAAAAGCTTATGAAATATTTTTACAATTATATGAAAATGAAGAAGACCCCCGAGCTGCTTATGCAATTGGTGAGTACTATGATGATCATTGGGTCTTTTGGCCTAATTACAAAAAAGCTTTTAAATATTATTTGTACGCAGCTGAACGAGGAGTTCCAGAAGCTCAATATAATATAGCAAATATGTATGAGTTTGGTGATGGTGTAAAAAAAGATCTCGTACAATCTGTGCGATGGTATTTGCAGTGCAACATTGCATCTTTGTGTGGGGCTGGAGTTGAGGGCATTGATGATTTAATTAATCAGCTGACAAAAGAAGAGTATGCATTGGCACAATCTTTAGTAAAAAATGATATGAAAGAAGTGGACATTCGCATCACTTCAGCACGACAGATAGTATCTCCATAGAATTGGCGCACAATATATAGTTGAAAAAACTTTTAATTTCCCTAGGTCTTTTTTTGTTTAGATTCCTACTTGATCTATGCTTATAATTTATAGATAAGTTTAATTAATTAAAAAAAAAGGATTAATCATTTATGAATAATATAAAAAATGCAATTCTTGGTTTATTTTGCTCAGTATTGATGGTGCCAGCTGCTTATGCAGGTACTCTTGACACTGTTAAAGATCAAGGATTTTTCAACTGTGGTGTGAGTCAGGGAGTTCCTGGTTTCTCTAATCCAGACGAAAATGGTAACTGGAGTGGTATCGATGTAGACGTATGTCGTGCAGTTTCAGCAGCTATTTTTGGTGATGCTGATAAAGTAAAATATGTTCCTCTTACAGCTAAAGAGAGATTCACTGCACTTCAAGCTGGCGAAATAGATGTATTGTCAAGAAATACAACTTGGACTTTGTCACGTGATGCTCAAATTGGTTTAGAATTTGCTGGTGTTAACTTCTACGATGGACAAGGTTTCATGGTCAGAAAAGACTCAGGTATTACAAGTGCTATGGAATTAGATGGTGCCAGTGTTTGTACTAACCTTGGTACTACTACCGAGTTAAACATGGCTGACTTTTTCAGGGCAAATAGCATGGCATATGAGCCAGTTGTTTTTGAAAAAGCAGACGAAGTTGTAAATGCTTACGACGAAGGCAGATGTGATACATATACAACAGATAAATCTGGTTTAGCTGCACAAAGAACAAAGCTTGCTGATCCTGATGCACACGTTGTATTACCTGAAACAATTTCTAAAGAGCCTTTAGGACCTGTTGTTAGAGAAGGTGATGGCGACTGGGCTGACGTTGTAAGATGGTCATTAAATGCAATGATTGAAGCAGAAGAATTTGGTTTAACTAATTCAAATGTTAAGACAACTTGTGCTATGACTTCTAATCCTGTAGTTGCAAGACTATGCGGTAAAGAAGGTGGAACAGGTGCTGGCCTAAACTTAGGCGACAGTTGGTCTTACGACATTGTTTCAAAAGTTGGAAACTATGGTGATGTTTACGAGAAACATGTAGGAGAGAATACTCCAGTGGGTCTTGCAAGAGCAGGTTCACCAAACGCATCTTATAAAAATGGTGGAGTTTTATACGCTCCCCCAGCAAGGTAATTTGCTGTAATTTTATAAGTAAGATTACTTTAAGTTAAGAAAGGAGGGTCATTAATTTGGCCTTCCTTTTTTTTATGTGAATCAAGCCCAAATATTGTAGAATAAAATTAAACCAAAATACTTATGAGACCTTCCAAATTTTCAAATTTTATTTTTAATAGGAATGTTCAAGGAACGTTTTATCAAGCGATTACTTTATCATTAGTAATCTTAGGTGTTTATTATATTGTTCAAAATACTGCTGAGAATATGATGGCGCGTGGTTTAGCCAGTGGATTTCATTTCTTAGGGGTCGAGTCTCAATTTGATATTGGAATGACTCTTATAGAATATTCCCCAACCTCAACTTACTTTGATGCATTTATTGTAGGCCTACTCAATACATTACTCGTAGCAGGCATCGGTATATTTTTTGCCACAATTGTTGGGTTTGCATTTGGCATCATGCGCTTATCCTCAAATTGGCTTATTGCTAAGATTGCTGAGACTTATATTGAAGTAATAAGAAACATCCCTCTCTTGCTTCAAATATTTTTTTGGTATTTTGCGGTTCTCAGGGCCTTACCCAAGCCAAAGCAAAGTATAGAATTTGTGGATTCTGTCTTTTTAAATAATAGAGGTTTATTTTTACCAGATCCCAACTTTGGTGAAGGCTCTTCAGTAATTTTTTATTTGTTCTGGATAACCATAATAATTTCTATTTCCATTTTTATCTGGTCAAAGCGAAGACAAAACAGGACTGGAATTACATTTCCTGCGTTCTATGTCTCGGCAGCTCTAATAGTAGGAGTATTTTTTGCAGCTCTTACAGCGACTGGTTTTCCCGTATCTTTTGATATTCCAGAACTAAAAGGCTTTAATTATAAAGGTGGTATGAGATTAATACCTGAACTTGTCGCTCTAACTTTTGCTCTTTCAATGTATACCGCAGCTTTTATCGCAGAGGTTGTAAGAGCTGGTATCATGGCTGTTTCTAAAGGGCAAACTGAAGCCGCAAGATCTGTGGGATTGAAAGAGGGTTTAGTTTTGAGGCTAATAATAATTCCACAAGCTTTGAGAGTTATTGTTCCACCTTTGACTAATCAGTATTTGAATCTAACTAAAAATTCCTCACTTGCAGCCGCTATTGCCTATCCTGACTTAGTTCTTGTTTTTGCAGGAACTGCACTTATGCAAACTGGCCAAGCCATAGAAATTATTGGGATGGTTATGGGAGTATATTTATTTCTTAGTCTCTTTACTTCAATCATAATGAATCTTTTCAATCGTA
Organism: uncultured Pelagibacteraceae bacterium; assembly: GCA_902523535.1. GTDB lineage: Bacteria > Pseudomonadota > Alphaproteobacteria > Pelagibacterales > AG-422-B15 > CACNXQ01. Next base: position 7,838 of record CABYZQ010000014.1, on the reverse strand, counting down.
TAATGAAAGTCGGTGAACGGTAGTGTCAGATATGAATAAGAATATTATGCCTCCAGTTATTGAGATAGGTCTTTTAGGTTGGTTAAGAAAAAATCTTTTTTCAACATGGTATAATACTATTTTAACCTTGATTGGTTTATATTTTATTTACTTAATAATCCCACCATTTCTTACTTGGGCATTTTTTGATGCAACGTTTTCTGGTACAACACGAGAGGACTGCACAAGCAGTGGCGCATGCTGGGTATTCATTAAACAAAATATGAAACTAATTATCTATGGATTATATCCTTCAGATGAATTATGGAGAATAAACATTGCTTACTTTTTACTTACGGTAAGTATATTTTATTTACTTATACCTAACCTGAAATATAAAGGTAGCGTAGGCATTTTTCTTCTTTTCATATTTCCCGTCATTTGTGTCTTTCTTTTCTCAGGTGGGTTAGGTCTCGAAAATGTAGAGACTAGACTTTGGGGTGGGCTATTTTTAACACTTGTAATAGCAGGGGTAGGAATTGTTTTATCATTGCCCATAGGAATCATGCTGGCCTTAGGAAGAAGATCCAAGTTGCCAATTGTTTCATTGCTTTCAACAATTTTTATTGAAATATGGAGAGGTGTTCCTCTAATTACTGTATTATTTATGGCATCAAACATGTTTCCACTTTTTATGCCTGAAGGTGTTAACTTTGACAAACTAATAAGAGCTCTTATAGGCGTCATGTTTTTTTCAGCTGCTTATTTAGCGGAAGTTGTAAGAGGGGGATTGCAAGCAATGCCCAAAGGACAATATGAGGCATCTCAGGCTGCAGGGTTGACATATTGGAAAATGATGGCCCTAATTATTCTTCCACAATCATTGAAGATAGTTATCCCAGCCATTATTGGCAGCTTTATTGCATTATTTAAGGATACAACCCTGGTATTAATCATAGGCTTGTTTGATTTTTTAGGTATTATTCAATTTGTTGGCACAAATCCTGATTGGCTTGGATTTTCTCATGAGGGATATGTTTTTGCAGCGGCTATTTTTTGGGTTTTTTGTTTTGGCATGAGCAGATATAGTCAAAGACTTGAAAAGAAATTAGATACAGGACATTAAAATATGACATCAGAAACAATGATAGAAATGAGCAGCGTTCATAAGTGGTTTGGAGAGCTTCATGTTCTTAACGATATTAATTTGAAAGTAACTAAGGGAGAAAAAATTGTTATTTGCGGACCTTCTGGGTCAGGTAAATCTACTTTGATTAGATGCATAAACAGACTTGAAGAGCATCAAAGAGGAGAAATTGTTGTTGAAGGAACGGAGTTAACGAACGACAACAGAAGTGTTGAAAAAATTCGTGGAGAAGTAGGAATGGTATTTCAACAGTTTAATTTATTTCCTCATCTATCCATATTAGATAATTGTTCTTTAGCACCTATATGGGTTAGAAAGTTACCAAAAGTTGAAGCCAGAGAAAAAGCTATGGAATATTTAAAAAGAGTTCAAATTGATGATCAGGCTCACAAGTACCCAGCTCAACTATCTGGCGGTCAACAACAGAGAGCAGCAATTGCTAGAGCATTGTGCATGGAGCCAAGAATTATGTTATTTGATGAACCAACATCAGCGCTGGACCCTGAAATGATTAAAGAGGTCCTTGATGTTATGGTCGGGCTTGCAGAAGGCGGAATGACCATGCTTGTTGTGACCCATGAGATGGGTTTTGCCAAAGAAGTAGCTGACAAAATTATATTTATGGATGAGGGGCAGATAGTAGAGAGTAAAAACCCAACTGATTTTTTTGCTAATCCTGAGAGTGAGAGAACTAAGACATTTCTAAGTCAAATTCTATAGTTTGGCTCCCCGGACTGGACTCGAACCAGTGACAAAGCGATTAACAGTCGCTTGCTCTACCAACTGAGCTACCGGGGAATAGTATCATCTTATATCAAATGTTATGTTGCATATCTAGTTTTACTTTATCTGGAAATATATTAAATAGTAAGTAGTGACTGTACAAAAAGACAATATTTATGAGTTCGGATTTGGAAGAAGTGATGATGTTTCCAAAAACACCAACCTTCTTGACGAAGCTGTGTTTAGTTTTCTCTATGGTGGTTTATTTAGAGTATTAAAATCATTATCCCTGAGCAGTATTCTTGATCTAGAGATTGTATTCAGGCTTTACGTTAATTTTTTTAAAGGTCTTTCTTTTTATGATATTCAATACTTCACCCAATCCCCTGAAAGAACTTTATGGAGACGTCTAAAGTATCTTGAGGAGAATGGAGTAATTAGAAAATCAAAAAATCAGAAAGACAAAAGAACAATAAGATTTTTACTATCAAAAAATTCTTATGACACTCTGAGCAACTCTATACCAAAAGAAGATTTAGCAATAACTATATCTAAGATTGCTATGTCATATGCTGATAAGCTTTGGATGTTCAATGTTAGAGATCCAAATAAGGTAAGAAAGACTTTACTCAATCTTGCTAGGAGCTCAGTATCATTAAATGAGAGCAATTATCTCTGTCAATTTGCATTTGGCTTATCATATTATTATGGTGGAAATTTTGATCTATCTCTTAATCATTCTTACAACTCGATTAAGCTAAATAAAAAATTTGCTCACGGTCGAAGATTATTTGGTTCTTCTCTCTATCAAATTGGCGATAAAAAAAGGGCTACTAAAGAAATGGAGAAAGCACTTGAGTTATATGAAGATGCGTACGGGCAATGGAGAACATTCTTTGAGCTTTGGCGATTTAGTTTTCTTGAAGAAGACAGCAATAATGCAAAAAAATATGCAGAAAAATTAGTAAAACTTCAACCTGAATACCCTCAGTCATATATTGGGTACCTTGCAACATTTGAAAAGGGTAAAAATATTAAATCAATGAAAGTGAAGCTCATGGAACTTCTTCCCAATTTTAGTCCTGCTATGATTAAAAATTTTCATTCATGGATCAGGGAAGATCAGGCAGATAAAATAATTGAGAGCTTAAGAAGGCATATAAAATGAATGGAGGCCACGACCGGAATCGAACCGGTATACAAGGATTTGCAGTCCTCTGCGTAACCATTCCGCCACGTGGCCAAACAATGAAGTTTATATCATCAATAATTAAAAACCGTGAATAATTTTAATAGATATGTATATCAAATCTAAACTCTATAAAGATGCTAATGGAAATTAACGCTGACAATTTAAGAATGGTTAATGGACAAATTAAGCCTATAAACGGGATGACTGAAAAGTTAGTGTCTATATTTAATTCTTTAGATAGAGAAGGCTTTATGCCTGAAGAATTGAAACATAGTGCATATGTTGAAAAAAATTTTGCTTTATCTAATCATAGGGTTATTTTAAAACCTGAATTAGTTGCAAAAATTGCAATGCATCTAGACCTAAAAGAAAATGAAAATGCACTAATTTTAGGATCAACTACAGGTTACTTGACGGCAGTATTATCATTAATAGCCGAAACTATCATTGTAGTAGAAGAAGATGATAGTTATATAAAATCTTCAGAATTAGCTACAAAGAAAAATAATCTTAATAACGTTATTTATATAAATAAAAGTATTTCTAACGGGTGCATTGAGCAAAGCCCTTTTAATGCTATAATTATTGAAGGTGCCTTAGATCATGTTCCTCAGAAATTGCTGGATCAACTCGAAAATGGCGGAAGACTAATTGGAATTTTGTCAGAAAATGGCTTATGTAATGCAAAAATGTTTACAAGAAAAGAAACTATGTTTCACTGCGAGCAATTGTTTCCGTGTTCTCTACCAGTATTGCCTTCTTTTAAAGAGAAAAACATCTTTAGTTTTTGACAGCCAATAGATATAACAGCATGTGTAACATATGAATCAAAGTAATAAAGATACTGACGACATATTAGATGCGATTAAATCAATGATGAGCAATGATCAGCATAATAGCGAGCAGGGGCTTCCAAAAGATATCATTGAATTAACCAAACCTATTGATGAAAAGCAAATCAATGAAAATGAATCAAGTATTCTGGAATTAACAGAATTGGTTGTTGATGAGGCGCCTGATGAAACAGTTGCTGCAGAAGCAAATGAACTGCAAATAAGTGAAGGTCAAATTCGGAATGTGGTAAGAAGCACAATAGATTCTTTACCTGAAGAGACAATAAACAATATTATAAATGAAGAACTCAAAAGAGTTGTTTTAGATAGATTAAGTTCAGCAAAGATAAGTATAAGTTCTCAAGATAATAAAGAATAAATGTTAGATAAATATTATCAACCTGATTTAGTTGAAGAAAAAATCTATAAGCAATGGGAAGAAGATGGAGACTTTAAGGCTCCAACCGATTCAAAAAATAAACACTACAGCATAGTTATACCTCCACCAAATGTAACTGGAAATTTACATATGGGACATGCATTAAATAATACATTACAGGATATTTTAATTAGGTTTTATCGAATGAAAGGACGAGATGTATTATGGCAGCCAGGAACAGATCACGCTGGAATAGCCACTGAAATGGTGGTTGAACGAGAATTAAAGAAGCAAAAAATAAAAAAGGCTAATCTGTCTCGTGAAGAATTCATAGAACATGTCTGGAAATGGAAGGACTCGTCAGGAAATAAGATTATAAATCAACTTAAAAGACTTGGTTGTTCATGCGATTGGTCCAGAGAAAGATTTACACTTGATGAGGGTCTTTCTAAATCCGTACGCCATGTGTTTGTGAAACTTTATAAGGATGGCCTAGTTTATAAAGACAAAAGGCTTAGTAACTGGGACCCCAAATTAAAAACAACAATCTCTGACTTAGAGGTTATTCAGAAAGAGGTAACAGGCACCCTTTGGTATATTAATTATAAAATTGAGAATGAAGATGGTTACATAACTATCGCCACTACAAGACCTGAAACAATGCTTGGTGATACTGCAATAGCTGTTCATCCAGAGGATAAAAAATATAAAGATTTGGTTGGAAAGTTTGCGATACTTCCAATAGTTGAAAAAAGAATTCCAATTGTTGCTGATGAATACGTAAAAATGGATCAAGGGTCTGGCGCAGTAAAAATTACTCCTGCTCATGATTTTAATGATTATGAACTAGGAAAAAGACATAAATTAGAAATGATAAATATTTTTAGTGAAAATGCTGAACTTAACGAAAACTGTCCTAAAGAATACCAAGGCCTTGATCGTTATACAGCAAGAGAAAAAATAATTAGTGAACTCAAAGAAAAAAAAGTCTTAAGTAAAGAAGAAGAAAATTTGCATACAGTTCCATACGGCGACCGATCGGGAGAAGTAATAGAGCCTCTGCTCACTGATCAATGGTTTGTTGATGCAAAAAAATTATCTATCGAAGCAATTAAGAATGTAAAAAATGGCAACACAAAATTTATACCCAACAATTGGGATAAAGTATATTTTGATTGGATGGAAAATATTCAACCTTGGTGCGTCTCAAGACAACTTATATGGGGTCATCAAATTCCCGCTTGGTATGGTCCTGATGGAAATATTTTTGTAGAAGAAACAGGCGAAGAAGCTCATATTTCTGCAAATAAATACTATGGCAAAGATGTAGAACTTGTTCAAGAAGATGATGTATTGGATACCTGGTTTTCATCAGCACTTTGGCCATTTTCAACACTAGGTTGGCCTGAGGAAACTGCTGAATTAGAAAAATACTATCCAACCTCAGCTCTTGTTACCGGTTTTGATATTATATTTTTTTGGGTTGCTAGAATGATGATGATGGGACTTTATTTTACAAAAAAAGTTCCATTTAATGAGGTTTATGTGCACGCATTGGTAAGAGACGAGAAGGGTCAGAAAATGTCAAAATCAAAAGGTAACGTAATCGACCCGCTAGTCTTGATGGATGAGTTTGGCGCAGATGCTTTACGCATGGCATTGTGCTCTATGGCTGCACAAGGCAGAGATATTAAATTATCAAAACAAAGAATTGAAGGTTATAAAAATTTTATTAACAAAATTTGGAATGCGGTAAAACTATGCGAGTTAAATAATTGCTTCTATCAAGAAATAGACACTAAAAAGACAAAAAATATTTTTAATAAATGGATATTGTTTGAATATGAAAATTGTCGAAGCAAAACTCAATTCGCTTTAGAAAATTATCGATTTAATGAGGCAGCAAATGAACTTTATAAATTCACTTGGAATATTTTTTGTGATTGGTATCTAGAATTTTCAAAAGTTATTTACTTATCTCAAAATGATACAGACATTAAGGAAACGAGAAATATAACTTCATATATATTATCAAATATCATAATAATGTTTCACCCCATTATGCCATTCTTCACAGAACATTTGTGGCATCAGGCATCAAAAATTTTAAAGAACGATATAGTAAAAATAAATAAATCGGAATGGCCAAAAACTATAAGCGTAGATAAAAAGGAAAATAAAAAAATTAACTTATTACTTGAGTTTATTTCGTCAATAAGGTCTACCAGATCTGAAATGAATGTACCTGCAAACGCAGAGATAGATATAAATTACTCGAGGATTAGTAATGAACTAGGAACTATTTTTGATGAACATGAAGATACAATTCGAAGCTTAACTAGGTCAAAGTCTATAACTGAAAAAAATTTTTCAAAGGATGAAGGTATGGTTCAAGTCATATTTAATGACGGTTTGATCTATTTGTCACTTAAGGGTATTATTGATTTTGAACAAGAGAAAATTCGGTTGCAGAAAAGCTTATCAAAAATAGAAAATGAAGTGAATAAAATAAATGACAAATTGAAAAGTGAAAATTTTATACAAAATGCTCCGAAAGAAATTATTGATGAACATAATAATAGACATAAAGAATATCTACTTTCTAAGGAAAAAATTGAAATAGCTATTAAGAGTTTGGGATAATTATGAAATTTGATAAAAATAAATTGCCTAGCCGTCACGTCTCTGTTGGCCCAGAAAGGGCGCCTCATAGATCATATTATTACGCGATGGGATTGAATGAAGACGATATAGGCAAGCCTTTTGTAGGGGTTGTATCTACTTGGAACGAAGCAGCTCCATGCAATATTGCTTTAATGAGGCAGGCACAATCCGTAAAAAAAGGCGTTACTGAAGCTGAGGGTACTCCAAGAGAATTTTGCACCATTACAGTTACCGATGGTATCGCAATGGGTCATCAAGGCATGAAGTCATCTTTAGTATCTCGTGAAGTAATCGCAGACTCAACGGAACTTACAGTTAGAGGACATTGTTATGATGCAATAGTTGGACTGGCAGGATGTGACAAGTCTCTTCCTGGCCTAATGATGGCTATGTGTCGATTAAATGTTCCTAGTGTGTTTATGTACGGGGGTAGCATTTTACCTGGAAAATATAAAGGTAAAGACGTTACTGTAGTTGATGTATTTGAGGCCGTCGGCAAATATTCATCTGGTAATGCAACTGAAGAAGAATTGCATGAACTTGAATGTGTAGCCTGCCCAAGTGCTGGTGCTTGTGGTGGTCAATTTACTGCAAACACTATGGCATGCGTTTCAGAAGCAATTGGATTAGCGTTGCCATATTCATCGGGAGCCCCTGCTCCATATGAAGAAAGGGACAAATATGCATACGAAGCTGGAAAGCAGGTTATGCAATTGATTGAAAAAAATATTCGACCAAGAGACATTGTTACCAGAAAGTCACTTGAAAACGCAGCAACGATTGTCGCAGCTACAGGAGGATCTACAAATGCGGGACTTCATTTACCTGCAATTGCTCACGAGTGTGGCATTAAATTTGATTTAGACGATGTAGTCGAAATATTTAAACGTACTCCTTATCTCGCTGACTTAAAACCTGGTG
>CABYZQ010000013.1 GCA_902523535.1 uncultured Pelagibacteraceae bacterium | reverse complement strand
TATTAAAAAAATTGGTCATGCAGGAACGTTAGATCCATTTGCTACTGGGGTGCTGGCAGTAGCACTAGGTGAAGCAACAAAAAGTATATCATATTTTAATGCTAGCAAGTTCTATCAATTTCGAGTTTTATTTGGAATATCAAAAGACACTGACGATTCTACTGGTAAAACTCTGCAGACCTCAGATGCAATTCCATCAAAAAAAGATATTGATGTATGTCTAAAAAATTTCATTGGTTCTCAACAACAGGTCCCACCAAGATACTCAGCAGTAAAAATAAATGGCAAAAGGGCGTATAAATTGGCAAGAGAAAACAAAACCTTTGAAATTAAATCTAAAGAGGTAAATATCCAGAATCTCACTTGTTTAGCTACGGAAAAAAAAGAAGAATTTATATTTACTATGGAATGCTCTAGTGGAACTTATGTAAGATCATTTGCTAGAGATCTAGGCAAAATGCTTAATACATTTGCTCATGTTTCTGAGTTAAGAAGGATCAAAATTGGAAAATTTGGTGAAAATAATATTATTTTACTAGATAATTTATCTGAATTAGTACATATTGGCGATCATTTTGAAATGATACATTCTATTCAAGATGTACTGGACGACATCCCCGCAGTACAATTAAATAGTGATTTAAGTAAGAAATTTCGAAATGGACTAAACTTTGATTACTTTAATGAAGATATATTTGAAGATACTTTATTAATTATATCCGATGAAAAACTTTTAGGCATTGGCAAAGTTATAGAGGGAAAAATAAAACCTGTAAGGGTTTTCAATTTGTAAAAGGATAAGAGATGTCGATAAAAAGTGAAAGTAAAAGTAAACTCATAAATGAGTACTCAAGATCAGAAAAAGATACAGGTTCTCCAGAAGTACAAATAGCGATACTTACTGAGAGAATTACCAATCTAACTGGACATTTTCAATCTCATAAAAAAGATAACCATTCTAGAACAGGATTAATGAGATTGATAAATCAAAGACGCAGTTTGCTAGCGTATTTAAAGAAAAGCAATAAAGATTCTTATGACAAGTTAATCGATAAATTAGGAATTAGAAAATAATAATGAACTATATTAAATTTAAAGGAATGAATGAATATGAAACAAGTGATTTCAAGAGAAATGAACTGGGGCGACCAGAAACTAAAAATAGAAACAGGAAAAGTAGCAAAACAGGCAACAGCATCAACAATTGTTAGCTATGGTGATACAGTTGTTATGGCAAATGTCGTAGCAGCTAAAGAGCCAAAACCAGATTTAGATTTTTTTCCACTTACAGTAAGTTATCAGGAAAAGTTTTATGCTGCTGGTAAAATTCCAGGTGGTTTTTTTAAAAGAGAGGGAAGACCAACAGAGTTTGAAACTCTTACCTCAAGATTAATTGATCGTCCAATCAGGCCTCTCTTTCCAGAAGGCTTTAAAAATGAAACTCAAGTTATATTAACTGTACTTTCGCATGATGGAGAAACCAACCCTGACATTGTTGCCATGATAGCGGCCTCAAGTGCATTAACATTGTCTGGAGTTCCTTTTATGGGTCCAATTGGTGGATGTAGAGTGGGTTATGATGGATCAAATTATACACTTAATCCAAAAATAAACGATGATGGAGATCTTGATCTTGTCGTTGCGGGTACTAGCGACGCTGTACTAATGGTTGAATCTGAAGCGAAGCAGCTTTCAGAGGAAATAATGTTAGGAGCAGTAAAGTTTGGTCATGAGTCAATGCAAGAAGTTATAAAAATCATAATCAATCTTGCTGAGGAATGCGCAAATGATCCTTGGGAGTTCAGTCATACAATTAATGATTCATTGTTAGATGAAATTAAAAAAACTTGTGAAGATAAAATTGCGAAGAGTTACTCAATTGTTGATAAGATGGAAAGACAAAGTTCGCTTTCTGAAATTAAGTCAAGTTTAGAAGATCAATATAAAGAAAACGAGGAATACAGCATCAACGAGGTGATGGGATATTTTAAAAAAATCGAAAAAAATGTTGTTAGATCTCAAATATTAAATAATCAATCTAGAATTGACGGTCGGAAGTTAGATGAAGTAAGAAATATTTCGTCGGAAGTATCGTGGCTACCAAGAACGCATGGATCTGCTTTATTTACAAGAGGAGAGACTCAAGCAATTGTTGTGGCAACTTTAGGATTTGGCGAAGATGAACAAAGAATTGAGGCTCTGCAAGGATCATACAAAGAAAATTTCATGCTTCATTATAATTTTCCACCATATTCAGTTGGTGAAGTAGGAAGACTAGGAGCAACAGGTAGACGTGAAATTGGTCATGGAAAACTTGCATGGAGAGCTCTAAAGGCAGTTTTACCATCAAAAGATGATTTTGATTATACCATTAGATTAGTCTCAGATATTACTGAATCAAATGGATCATCTTCTATGGCAACTGTGTGTGGTTCATCACTTGCATTGATGGATGCAGGGGTTCCAATCAAAAACTCTGTTTCAGGAATAGCGATGGGCTTAATAAAAGAAGGCGATGATTTTGCAGTTCTGTCAGATATTTTGGGAGATGAAGACCACCTTGGCGATATGGACTTTAAAGTGGCTGGAACCAAGGAAGGTGTAACCTCTCTTCAAATGGACATTAAGATCACAGGCATCACCTATGAAATTATGGAGAAAGCCCTTGAACAAGCAAAGGGTGGGAGAGACTATATTCTTAATGAAATGAACAAAGAAATCTCTGAAGCCAGAACAGAACTAGGTCCTTACACCCCTCGTAGTGAGACAATAAAAATCAAAAGGGACAATATTGGAGAAATAATTGGTAAAGGTGGTTCTACAATTAAGGATATTATAGAAAAATCTGGAGCAAAGATTGACATAAGTGATAATGGAAATGTCAAAATTGCTGGAACTAATAACGAAAGTATTGAGGCGGCTAAAGAACTAATCAATTCTATAATTGAAGAGCCAGAGGTGGGACAGGTTTATGAAGGTAAAGTTGTTAAGATTATGGAATTTGGTGCTTTTGTTAACTTCTTTGGAAAAAGGGACGGCCTTGTTCATATTTCTCAACTCTCAAAAGAAAGAGTTGAAAAAGTTACTGACGTAGTAAATGAAGGTGATATAGTCAAGGTAAAGGTACTTGGTTTTGATAAAGGTAAAGTTAAATTATCAATTAAGGATACTGAAGAATAATTTTTTTTAAAATTTGAAATGATCCAAATAGATACTTCTGAAGATAAACTTCATGAAGAGTGTGGTGTATTTGGTATATTCGGAAGTCCAGACGCATCAACTTTAACAGCTCTCGGGTTGCATGCACTACAACATAGAGGTCAAGAAGGTGCGGGTATTGTCACTTTTGATGGAGAAAAATTTCATGGCGTTAGAAGACCTGGCTTAGTTGGTGACCACTTCAATAAAACAGAAGTTATAGACAGACTCTTAGGTAGCAACGCTATAGGTCATGTAAGATATTCCACAACTGGTAACTCAATACTAAAAAATATCCAGCCACTATATGCAGATCTATCCTCAGGCGGTTTTGCATGTGCGCATAATGGAAATTTAACAAATGCATCTATTTTGAGGGACTCTCTTGTTAAAGATGGTGCCATATTTCAGTCAACATCTGACACAGAAACAATTCTTCAGCTTGTAGCTAAATCAAGTAGGCAGCAAACAGTTGATAAATTAATAGATGCTTTATTCAAAATACAAGGGGCTTATTCACTAGTAATATTAACAAATAAGAAATTAATTGGAGTAAGGGATCCTTATGGTATTCGCCCTCTTGTTCTTGGTGATCTTAATGGAGCGCCCGTGCTGACATCAGAAACTTGCGCACTAGATATTATAGGCGCTAAATATGTCAGAGATGTTGAGCATGGTGAAATAATTATTATATCTGAAGATGGAATGGAAAGTATAAAACCATTCCCCAAAGTTCAAGAGAGGCCATGTATTTTTGAGAGAATATATTTCTCAAGACCTGATAGTATAGTAGGGGGCAAAACTGTTTACACTTATAGAAAAAATCTTGGTCAAGAGCTTGCAAAAGAAAACCACATTGATGCTGATGTCATTATTCCTGTACCTGATTCTGGAGTACCGGCAGCGCTTGGATACTCTCAAGAGTCTAAAATACCATTTGAATTAGGCATTATAAGAAATCATTATGTAGGCCGTACATTTATAGAGCCGTCACAATCTATTAGGCAATTTGGGGTAAAGTTAAAACATAATGCAAACTCTTCTTATATAAAAAATAAGAAAGTTATACTGATTGACGATTCAATAGTAAGAGGCACAACAGCAAAAAAAATTATAAAGATGGTCTATGACGCTGGAGCTAAAGAAGTCCATCTTGGAATTGCATGCCCTCCTATTAAACATCCAGATTTTTATGGAATTGATACGCCGGATTACAATGAGCTAATAGCGGCAAAATCCTCATTAGAGGAAATCAATAATGTCATTGGTTCTAAATCAATATTCTTTCTTTCTTTAGAGGGAACTTATAAAGCGATGGGTTATGAAAAAAGAGATAATGAAACACCCCAATTTACAGATCATTGTTTCACAGGTGATTATCCAACTAGTCTTTTGGATAGAGAACAGGGAACAGTATCAAAACAATTTTCACTTTTGTCTGAGAAGAATTAAATTTCTTTTGGAACTCCCACCTTATTATACCCACAATCTACATAATGAACTTCACCTGTAACGCCTGAAGACATATCGCTCAGTAAATACAGGCCTGATTTTCCAACATCTTCGAGGTTAATATTTCTATTCATAAGAGAATTTTTCTCAGACCATTTCATCATATCTTTGCCACCTGATATTCCAGCCATTGCAAGAGTTTTCATTGGACCAGCAGAGAGAGCATTAACTCTAATGTTTGAGGGCCCTAAATCAGCCGCTAAATATCTCACACTTGACTCCAAAGCGGCTTTTGCAACTCCCATTACATTGTAATTCCTAATATATTTCTGTGAGCCGTCATAGGTTAAGGTAAGCATAGATCCTCCATTTTTCATAAGTCTTTCAGCCTCATGAGCAACTTCAGTAAATGAAAAACATGAAATCAACATGGTGTTCGAAAAGTTTTCTCTAGAGGTATTTAGATACTTACCCTTTAATTCATCTTTATTTGAAAAAGCAATGGAATGTAAAATAAAATCTATAGTTCCCCATTTTTCTTCAATGAGTTTGAATGAATCTTTTATGGAACCATCTTTTAAGACATCACACTCAATCAAAAAATCGTTGTTGATCGATTCTGCTAATGGCTTTACTCTTCTTTCCAAAGACTCACCTTGGTAAGTAAAACAGAGTTCAGCTCCCTCATTAGCAAGTTGTTGTGATATTCCCCAAGCAATTGAATGATCATTTGCAACTCCCATTATAATACCTTTTTTACCACTCAGTGATTTCATGACTCATACCTCCTAAAAACTAAAGAAGCATTAGTTCCACCGAAACCAAAACTATTACTCATTGCTATATTAATTTTTTCATCGATGCGAGAAGTCAATATATTCATTCCATTAGCATCTTCATCTAACTCTTCAATATTTGCTGATTCTGATAGAAAATTGTTATTCATCATAAGTAAAGTGTAAATTGACTCGTGTACTCCAGCAGCTCCAAGCGAATGTCCACTTAATGACTTAGTAGAGCTTATGAAGGGAATTTCATTTTTAAAAACTTCTTTAATAGCTTTTAATTCAGCCTTGTCTCCAACAGGAGTTGAGGTTCCATGGGCATTTATATAGTCAACTTTTTCTATATCTTTTGTTGCCATTAGCATGCACCTTGCCGCACCTTCTCCTGAAGGTTGAACCATATCATAGCCATCTGAAGTTGCTCCATAACCTACAATTTCTGCATATATTTTCGCATTTCTTTTTATTGCAGTTTCTAGTTCTTCAAGAACAACCACGCCTCCTCCACCAGCAATTACAAAACCATCTCTTTGAGAGTCAAAAGCCCTCGAAGCTTTAGTTGGATCATCATTATATTTTGAAGAAAGAGCTGGCATTGCGTCAAATAAAGCTGATAAAGTCCAGTCAAGTTCTTCACCACCACCTGCAAAAATTCTATCTTGCTTACCTAATTGAATAAGCTCATATGCATTACCTATACAGTGGGCGCTTGTTGAACAAGCGGAACTAATAGAATAGTTAACTCCTTTAATTTTAAAATATGTTGATAAAGTTGCAGAGTTTGTACTACACATAACTTTGGGAACACTAGTGGGTCCAATTTTTTTTGGTCCTTTTTCCCTTGTAATATCAAATGCTCTTAACAGACTTTTAGTTGATGGGCCGCCAGACCCCATTATTAACCCTGTTTGATTATTAGAAATTTCATCTTCACTTAAACTTGAGTCACTTATAGCTTCATTCATCGCTAAATAATTGTAGCTTGCTCCATCACCCATAAACCTTAAGAATTTTCTTTCGATTGACTCTTCCAAATTTAAATTGATTTGCCCACTAACTTGACTTCTAAATCCCATATCTTTTTGGGACTCGTCAAACGCGATACCAGATTTTGTATTAAAAAGTGAATCATTTACTTCACTTTTGTTATTTCCTAAAGATGAGACTATTCCTATTCCTGTAATTACAACTCTTCTCATTATTTGATTAGGCCAACTTTGAGCCCCTCTGCTGTATATATTTCCTTACCGTCTACTAAAACGGAGCCATCACCAACGCCAACAATGACGCCTCTTTTTATTATTTTCTTCATGTTGATTTTATACTCAACAAGCTTAGACTCCTTTAATATTTCTCCACCAAATTTCACACTTGAAGAGCCCAAAGCTCTTCCTCGTCCAGGGTTACCGATCCAACCTAAATAGAAACCTACGAGTTGCCACATTGCATCTAATCCTAGGCATCCAGGCATCACAGGGTCCATCTCAAAATGACAATCAAAAAACCAAAGATCTGGATTAATATCTAGCTCAGCAAGGATCTCTCCCTTTTCATATTTTCCACTGTCATCTGTGATTTTAGTAATGCGGTCAAACATTAACATTGGGGGCAAGGGAAGCCTTGCATTGCCAATGCCAAACATTGTTCCATGAGCACATTCCAGTAATTCTTCTTTTGTAAAGCTTGATTTTTTTTCCACTAAGGTTATTTATCTCATTGTTTTATATGAAGTTTAATTAGACTAATGTATTATTATTGTAAAATACATTAAATTTTAATAAATAGTAAAATTATGAATGATATTAAGCAGTTTTTAAGATCTAATGCTTTGAGACCAACAAAGCAGAGAATAGTCATAGCAGGCTACTTATTCGATGGTACCGATAAGCATGTAACTGCTGAAAGCTTATCTACGGAGCTTGCTAAAAGAAAGCACATAATATCACTGGCCACAATTTATAATACACTTCACGATTTTTATGAAAATGGACTTTTGAAAAAACTTACTCTTAGCGCTGATAGAGTCTATTTTGATACAAACACAGATGATCATCATCATTTTTACTCTGAAAAGGAGCAATTCCTAATTGATATTAATAAGAACATAAAAGTAAATGGCTTGCCTAAGACTCCAAAAAATAAAAAGATTAATAAGATCGAAGTTATTGTACACCTCGATAAGTAATTGATAATAGTTATCAATATCAGTTTAGAATGATTCTAAAGTGTTGACAAAATTTGAATCAACCTTATATAAAAAAATAATTATTAATTAATTATTGTTGAGGAAGAAAATATGACTGAATTAAAAGAAAGTAAAACACTTGATAATTTGAAAGCAGCATTTGCTGGTGAAAGTCAAGCAAACAGAAGATATTTATATTTTGCTCAAAAGGCAGACGTAGAAGGCCACAATGATGTAGCTGCAGTATTTAGATCTACTGCCGAAGGTGAAACTGGCCATGCTCATGGTCATTTAGAATTCATGGAAGAAGTTGGCGATCCAGCGACTGGTGAACCAATAGGATCAACAGAAGATAATCTAAAAGCTGCAATTGCAGGTGAAACGCACGAGTACACAGATATGTACCCTGGGATGGCAAAGACAGCACGTGAAGAAGGTTTTGACGAAATTGCCGACTGGTTTGAAACGTTAGCAAAAGCTGAAAAATCTCACGCAGGTAAATTCCAAAAAACACTAGACTCAATCGATTAAGTTATTTGGGGCTGTTATAAACAGCCCCTAACTTAAATAATGGATTATAAAAAAGAAGGAAGTCTCGCTGCACCTACTAGGGACCTAGTAGATTGGAATTCTGAAAGCTACACCAACGAAGAAGAGTTAAACGCCGAGATGAAAAGGCAGTTTGAGGTTTGTCATAGTTGTAGAAGATGTTTTAACCTCTGTGATAGCTTTCCGACGTTATTCGATTTGATTGATGACTCTCCAAATGAATCAGTTGATGATCTCACCAAGAAAGATTTCGAAGACATTACAGACAAATGTACACTATGTGACATGTGTTTCATGACTAAATGTCCATATGTTCCACCACATGAGTTTAACATTGATTTTCCTCATCTTATGTTGCGTTATAGAACTTTTCAGGATAAGCAAAATAAGTTGCCAAAAATTCCTAAAGAGTTGGCTAAAATAGATCGCAACGCTAATCTTGCCAAAATTTCTCCTACTCTTGCAAACTGGAGTTCCGATAAAAAAAATAGTCTAACACGGCGTCCACTGGAGATGATAAGTGGCATTGATAAAGACGCTGAGTTACCTAAGTTCGAAAAAAAGACATTCCATGAATTATCAGAGAAAATTGATATTAAAGTAAACACAAATGCACCTGCCTTCGGAAGAAAAGTCGCAATTTACTCAACGTGCTATGTCAATTTCAATAATTCAAAGGTTGGAATCGCTGCTCAAAAAGTACTTAACCACAATGGTGTTGAAACTATTTCTTCATATCCCGGATGCTGTGGCATGCCACATTTAGAGCAAGCTCAGCATGAAAAAGTGATTAAACAGTCTGAAATTGTTTCTGAAGAACTCTGCAGCTTGATAGACCAGGGATATCAAATCGTTACTTTAACTGCGAGTTGTGGACTCATGCTTAAATTTGAGTGGCCACTTCTCAATCCTAATAACGAAAATGTAAAAAAACTATCAAAAAATGTTTTCGATATTGATGAGTTTATCGTTGATATAAGTAAAAAAGAGGGATTAGTTGAAGGTCTTAATTCTCTTGATGGAGGAGTGACGGTTCACAATGCATGTCACGCAAGGGCTCAGAACATGGGTAATAAAGCTATGGAGATGTTAAAGAAATTACCTGACACAAAAGTTGATGTTGTAGAAAAGTGCGCAGGGCATGGAGGAACTTTTGGAGTTATGAAAAAAACTCGAAAGTCAGCAAATAAGTACGGCAAAGCAACAGCTAGACAAATTAAAAATAAGAAAAATAAGTTAATGGTTTCAGATTGCCCACTTGCTTGCAAGCACCTTAATGAGTTTTTAAACGAAGACAAAGACTCAAATTATATTTCAATGCATCCAATAGAAGTAGTAGCTCAAGCATATAATCTCTCTTGATTTTGTTAAGTTAGACACTACATAAACCTTTATGACTATAGAAAATAGAAAAATTGAATCCTCTGATCTGCTTGAATATAGCGCTTATGCGAAAGAAAGAAGAAGTATAAGAAAAGAGGTAGTTCAGATGAAAAAAAATAGGAGAGTGGAACTCGGACCACATTCTACGTTTTATTTCGAAAACTTCTTTACTATGAAAGCTCAAATTCAAGAGATGCTTTACATAGAAAAGGGTGGCGATGAACAACTCAAAGATGAGTTAGAGGCTTATAATCCTCTTGTACCACAAGGCTCAGAACTTGTAGCAACTTTTATGTTTGAAATTGATAATCCAAACACAAGAAAAAAAGTTTTATCGTCCTTAGGAAATGTTGAGAATAAATTATTCATAAGTATTAACGGGACAAAGCTATACGCGACACCTGAAGAAGATGTAGATCGTACAGATAACTCAGGAAAAACTTCATCTGTTCATTTTATTCATTTTAAATTTAGTGATAAGCAAGTTGAGGAATTTAAAAACTTAAGCAGCAGAATTGAGATTGGCACAGACCACGATAACTATCTTCATAGTACTGTGCTTTCTAAAGAAGTGAAAGAAGCCCTGGCAAAAGATTTTAAGTAATTCTTATTTACCAGTAGATCCAAATCCACCTTGACCTCGATTAGTCTCATCTAAATTGTCAACTTCTTTAAATTCTACTTTAGTGACATTTGAGAAAACCATTTGAGCAATTCTTTCTAGAGGACGAACAATAAATTTTTCTTTACTTAAATTTATTAGTATTACTTTTATTTCTCCTCTGTAATCACTATCAATGGTACCTGGTGTATTCAAAACAGTTATTCCGTGTTTAAAAGCAAGGCCAGACCTTGGTCTTACCTGGGCTTCCATGCCTGTCGGCATTGAAATTGAAATTCCACATGCAATTATTTCTTTTTCCCATGGGGGAATTGTAATATCACTTTTTATTGAGGCACATAAATCAACTCCTGAAGCTTCTTTTGACTGATACTTAGGCAATTCAAAGTCTTCAATATCAGATATTTTTTTAATGAATATAGAATTTTTTTTAGTGGACAAGCTTCTAACTTTTTAGATGCTGAACTATCTTATGAGATAATTTCTCAGCAACTTCCTCTTTTCGCATCTGTTTCCAGTTTTCGGTTTCAGATTTAGAAATAAAATGAATCTCATTTGTATCTTTACCAATAACTTGTCCGTTTGAAACATTATTACCGAGAATCCAATCACAGCCCTTTTTTTCCAATTTAATTTTTGAATTTTCCTCTAGTTTCTCAGTTTCAGCTGCAAAGCCAACTACAAGGTCTGGTCTCTTATCATTACGTTTACTTAATCTAGATAAAATATCTGGATTCTCTTCTAATGTGATGTCTAGCCTTGAACCGTTTTTCTTAATTTTGGTTTCACTTTGTTTCATAACTTTATAATCAGCAACTGCAGCAGCACAGATAGCAATATTTACAGGTAACGCTTTATCGCATTCGAGCATCATTTCATCAGCCGATGACACATGAACAACCTTATCGACATTGGGATTAGGTAATTTAGTTGGTCCAGAGATTAAAGTTGTGTAAGCACCCAATGATGATAATTTTTCTGCAATTGTGTAGCCCTGCTTCCCAGAAGATTCGTTGGAAATAAATCTTACAGGGTCTATCATTTCTTTTGTTGGCCCAGATGTAACAAGAGCTGAGAAATCTCTAAGTGGTTTGAAATCTAAACTATTAATAAAATCATTTGTATATTTTATAATTTCACTCGGTTCACTCATCCGGCCTTCCCCATATTCCCCGCAAGCCATTTCACCATTTTCTGGTCCAACAAATTTTATGCCATCATTTCTAAGAGTTTGAATATTCCTTTGTGTTGCATTGTTAAGCCACATTCTTACATTCATTGCTGGCGCAACAATTATGGGTTTATTTGTAGCCACCAAAACAGTTGATGCTAAATCGTCTGTATTCCCATACGCAATTTTGGACATGATGTTTGCTGTTGCAGGCGCAACAAGAATGATATCAGCTTGTCTGGAAAGTTGTATATGACCCATTTCATGTTCATCAGTTAAGTTGAATAGATCTGTATAAACCTTATTTTCTGATAAGCTCTCAATGGATAAGGGTGTTACAAATTCTGAACCTGATTTTGTTAGAATACAAGTAACATCAATGTTATTGGCTTTAAGACCCCTTATTATTTCAAGCGATTTATAAGCGGCAATACCACCGGTAATGATTAACAATACCTTTTTTGATTTATTCATTCCGTAGAGTTATACTTTTTTGTTTATCTTGAAAAGAAAATACAATTATAAAAAAGTATTCTATATCAATGATATAATTAAAGCCAAGCTTGAAATTAAGACCATTCCGCCAATTATAAAGTACTTTCTATTAGTCTTTTGGGGTGTATTATCTGAATTGCCTTCAGTGATGATATTAAAAGCTTGATCGGCTCTTGAGATAAAATCAGGAATATCAGGCATTTTACGAGCAATACTTTGAAG
Organism: uncultured Pelagibacteraceae bacterium; assembly: GCA_902523535.1. GTDB lineage: Bacteria > Pseudomonadota > Alphaproteobacteria > Pelagibacterales > AG-422-B15 > CACNXQ01. The sequence continues at coordinate 13,473 of CABYZQ010000013.1, read as the reverse complement.
AGTTTCCTGTGTTTGTTTTAATCTATTTTTTATTCCCAGTTCATCTTTAAGCCAAGTTTCTATTTCAGGTTTAGAAACTTCCCAGAAATTTATTTCAGGATCCAGTTTTCTTGCTACGCCCTCAACAGTAATCATAGTTTTTTGCAACAAAAGAAGTTGAGGTTGTAAAAACATATTAAATTGTTCTGTTATATCAAAAAGTTGAATTAATACATTGCCCATAGAAATATTTTTTGCTTTTTGATTAATTATAGGCTCGCCAATTGACCTTAAAGCTTGTGAAAAGTCTTCAGTAGATTGACTTTTATCAATTAGTCCAGCTTCTTGATGAATTTTAGCTATCAAATAATAATCTTGCTTTATAAATCCGTAAATAATTTCTGCTAGGTAAGATCTATTCTTCTTATCAAGCCTTCCCATAATTCCAAAGTCAACTGCAAGTAAATTTCCATTTTTATTTAAAAATAAATTACCTTGATGAAGATCTGCATGGAAATAGCCGTCTCTGATCGACTGTCTTAAAAAATTTACTATTAAATTTTCAGCTGATTTTTTGATATCATAATTATTTTCATTAAGTTTTTCGATTTTATCTGCTGGGATTCCATTAATTTTCTCCATGGTAAGTATTTTTTGAGTAATTTTTTCCCAATAAACTAGTGGGACATAAAAACTCTCGTCTAATTGAGTATTTTCTCTAAGTTCTGATGCAGCTGCTGCCTCATATCTCAAGTCCAGTTCAAACTTGATCACTTCTTTTGCTTTTTTGATAATTGAATTAGGCCTTAACCTCTCAAATTCCTTAAAATTCTCCATGAAAGAAGTCAGCCATTCTAGGCGTGACATTTCTTGTTCTATGATTTTTTCAATTTGAGGTCTGAGTATTTTAACCGCTACTTCAGTTTCAATCCCATTATTATTTATTTTTGCAAAGTGAACTTGAGCTATAGATGCCGCAGCAATTGGTTCACTAAAATCAGTAAATACCTTATCTATAGTTGTTCCGAACTCACTTTCTACAATTTTAATTGCAATATCTTTAGAAAAAGGCGGTAAATTATCTCTTAAAATAGATAAGTCATCCGCAATAGTATTTCCAACAATATCTGGCCGTGTTGAAATTAGCTGGCCCAATTTGACGAAAGAGGGGCCTAGCTCATTTAATGCTTTAGCAACCCTAACTCCGTCTGAGTCATTCATTAGTTCTTTATTTTTAGAAACTCCTATAGATAAAAGTTGAGTGATTATTGTGTAAATAATTCTGTATCTCACATTTTGACCTATTAGTCGTAATATGTCGTGTGCTTTAAATATTCTGATTATCTTTAATAGAAAAAAAAAATTATTTATCATAATTCTTTCTTTTCTGCTGAATGCATCGCAACTACTCCATTAAAAAGATTGCGGTAGTCAACTGTTACAAAATCTGAACTTTTAATTATTTCTAGAAACTCTTCTTGTGATGGGAATTCTTTAATTGTTCTAGTTAAATATTTATAAGGCTCTTCATCGCCAACAATAACTTTTCCAAATATCGGAATTAATGAAGAATATAAGTTGTATACCTTAGATAAAGATTCATTTTTAACCTTAGAAAATTCAAGACATAGAAATCTACCACCAGGTTTCAAAACTCTTTTTGCTTCATGCAAGGACTTTTTAAGATCACTAAAATTTCTAACACCAAAAGAAACTAAATAAGCATCAAAAGTATTATCTTCAAAAGGCAGTTCCTCAGCTGGTGCGATTACCCACTCAATATCATTTGAATACTGCTCTATTCTTTTTCCTGCTTCAACCATATTTTCATTTGGATCACAGACTATAGCCTTACCTTTTCCATTAACTCTTTTAAGGAAGCGCCTTGAAATATCTCCTGTGCCACCAGCGACATCAATTATTTTCATTTCTTCATGAGGCGAAAGCCAATCAATCATTAATTCTTTCCAATACCTATGAACGCCCATAGACATTACATCGTTCATAATATCGTATTTACTCGCAACTGAATTAAAGACTTCTTTTGTTTCCATCTAATAAATATTTGATAAATTAAGTATCTTTTATTTTATAACTAATAATTAATATATAAAAATATATGCCTGAGTTGCCTGAAGTTCAAACTGTAGTTAATGGGATAAAAAGTAAACTTATTGGATTAAAGATCAAAGACACAGAGGTATTTGTCAAAAAACTAAGATATCCTGTACCAATAAACCTAAAAAATAAAATTAATAAAAGCTCACTATTAGATGTCGAGAGGCGAGCAAAATACATAATTTTAAGGTTATCGAATGATTATTCTCTTATTATTCACCTCGGTATGTCCGGAAGAATAATTATTGGTAAAAAAAAAGAAATAAAATCGATTAAACATACGCATTTTCAATTATATTTTTCCAATGATTTAGTATTGCAATTTATAGATCCGCGAAGGTTTGGTTGTATATTGCTAAGAGAAACCAGCAAGCTATTAGAAGAAAAGCTTCTTAAACATTTGGGTGTTGAACCACTTAGTAAATCTTTTAATCAAAATTATTTGCATGAAATTGCTAACAATAAAGCATCATCAATTAAGTCAATAATTATGAACCAAAAATATATTGTAGGCGTTGGGAATATCTATGCATCTGAATCTCTATATTTATCAAAAATAAGTCCCTTTAAAATAGGCAACAAGCTTACAATATCTGAAAGTGATCGGCTAGCACGTTCGATTAAGAGAGTACTGAAAAAATCAATTCAATTAGGAGGATCAAGCATCAATGATCATACGATGATTTCTGGCAAGTTAGGCCATTATCAGAATAAACTTCAAGTATATGGACGTGATGGGCAAAAATGTAGAAATAAATCTTGTCAGTTGCCCATAATACGCATAGTAATAGCCCAGAGATCGACATTCTACTGTAGTAGCTGTCAAAAATAGTAAACACGAAAGAAAATGGCTAATACTAAATCTGCAAAAGCAAAAATAAGAGAAATATCCAAGAAAACTGATGTAAATAAGTCAGTGAGAAATAGATATCGTACCTTTATTAAAAAAGTTGAACTAAATATTGTGAGTGGTGATAAATCGGCAGCAAAAACTGCTCTAAGATCAGCTGAGTCCGAAATGATGTCTGCCGTTTCAAAAAAGATTGTTCATAAAAACACTGCAGCAAGAAAAATTTCTCGACTATCAAATAAGATAAAATCACTAAAATAGATTCATCAAACTTTTTCCGTATGTTAAGGCCCTCAATGGATGTTATCTGGAAACAACAGAGTTTAATTTCGTATTAAATTTTAGCAACAAGTAAATAATATTTTTTATTGCGATTCAATTTTAATAAAGCTAAGTTTATTTAATTAAAAATAATCATTTTAATTATCCAAATTATTTTTTTTAGGTCTGAATTCATAATTCGAATTCAGTAGGTACTTTTTGGAACAGTTTTTTCCAAATGAAAAAAGTGCAAAAAAAAATTATGCTTTTATCTAAAATTGGATACAATTTTAATGAATAAAATTGAGGGAGTTCATAATTAATGTTTCAAGATTTAGAAAATGCACAGCCCTCAAAATCTAGCATTCGAGATCAATGGAATATTGTTTTAAAAAAACTTAATTCTGAATATGGAAATGAAATATTCAATAGCTGGATAAAAAATATATCTATAAAAAACTTAGACAATGATATTATATATTTTACAGTTCCAACAAGGTTTATCAGAGACTGGATCACTTCACATTATTTAGATAAGATTATTTATTTTTTAAATCAAGAAAATCCTGATATTAAACGAGTAAAAATTAGCATAGATAATGCACTTACCTCGAATATGCTTAACCTAAATAAGGATATATCTTCTGAAAATAATCAAATTAAGGCCTCATTTAATTCAAATTCGTCAGACGATTGGCCTTTAGATGAGAGATTCACTTTTGATAAATTTATAACCGGTCCTACCAATGAACTTGCCTTTGCATCAGCCAAGAGACTTTGCTCGGATGATACGTATGAATTTAATCCACTTTATGTTTATGGTGGAGTGGGACTAGGCAAAACACACCTTCTACATGCTATAGCCTGGCAGATAAGCGAAGAGAAAGTAAACAGTAAAGTACTTTATCTATCAGCTGAACGATTTATGTTTCAGTTTATAAAATCACTTAGGCAAAAAGATACGATGACTTTTAAGCAGAAATTTAGATCTGCTGATGTTTTAATTATAGACGACATTCAGTTTATGATTGGAAAAAATTCTACTCAAGAAGAATTTTTTCACACTTTTAATTCATTATTAGATTTGAATAAAAGAGTTATCATATCTGCAGATAGATCTCCAAGTGAACTCAGCAGTTTTGATGATCGTATGAAGTCAAGATTATCAGGAGGTTTAGTTGTTGATATAATGCCAACAACATATGAATTGAGATATTTGATAATAAAAAATAAGTATAGTGAATTAAGAGAAAAAAATAAAAATAGTACTTTTGAACTTGATGAAAATATTTTAGAATTTTTAGCTAAAACAATAACATCAAATATAAGAGAACTAGAAGGTGCTTTAAATAAAGTATTCACTTTTTCAAATATATTAGGAAAAAAGATTGATATCGAATTAACAAAATCAGTTCTTAAAGATTTGCTTAAATCTAGCAATCGAAGAATAACAATCGATGAGATTCAAAATAAGGTTGCAAGTTATTTTAATATTAAAATTGATGATCTTATTTCAAGTAGAAGGATCAGAACTTTTGCTCGACCAAGACAGGTGGCGATGTACCTTACAAAAAAATTGACCACTAGATCCTTGCCAGAGATTGGTAGAAAATTTGGAGGCAGAGACCATACAACTGTAATACATGCAGTTAAAAAGATTGAAGAATTAAAACAGAATAATCCAAAATTTGATGAGGATATTAATTTAATAACCCAGATGATCACATCAGTTTAGTTATTTTCATATTATTCAAAAAGTTGAAGAAATATGTTACAGTAATAATAATCAATTAGATTTATGGAAATTAAAGCAAACAGTTCTGACCTTTTAAAAGCTCTAAACCATATACATGGAATTGTTGAGGTTAGACATACATTACCAATATTATCTAATATTGTATTATCTGCAGAAAACAACGAGCTTAGCCTATCCTCTACTAATCTAGATATTTTTTGTTCCGACAAAATAGATGCGGAAATAGTGAACTCAGGGGAAATTTCTGTTCCTGCAATAACTTTTTTTGAAATTGTTAAAAGATTGCCTTCTGGATCAGACGTAATACTGAGTATGGGTGATGAAGACACAGAGCTAATATTAAAGTGTGGAAGGTCTAAATTTAATCTTTCCACGTTAAAGACTGAGGACTTTCCAATACTTTCAGATAAAGATTTATCTACTAATTTTGTAATTAGCGCTGACGAATTAAGCAGGATGATAGATAAAACAAAGTTTGCGATATCTAATGAAGAAACAAGATACTATTTAAATGGTATTTTTTTTCACAAAGCAGAGAGTAATTCTATTAAATTTTTAAGAGCCGTAGCTACTGATGGACATCGATTGGCTCAATACGATATTCCTCTTCCACAAGGTGCTGAAGAAATTACTGGAATAATCATCCCTAAAAAAACAGTTTTTGAATTAAGAAAGGTATTAGATGATGCTGATGGTGACGTAAGCGTATCTTTAAACGAAAATAAAATTAAGTTCTCATTTAATAATTTGAAAATAATATCAAAAGTAATTGATGGCACTTTTCCTGATTATACAAAAGTTATTCCTCAAAATAATGATAAAAAATTTAAAACAAATAATTCTGAACTTAAAAATGCTATTGATAGAGTATCAGCTGTAGCAATTAATGAGGAAACAAAATCAAAGGCAATTAAATTAACAATTGAAAATAATAAACTAAATCTCAGCGTTGAAAGTCAATCTAAGGGATCCGCAAAAGAAGAGATTGATATTAGTTATAGTAATGAAAAAGTTGATATTGGTTTTAATTCTAGGTATCTACTGGATATCTGTAATGAGGTTGATGGTGATGAAATAGATGTAAATTTACTCGATTCAATATCACCTGCTATTATTTTAGATAAAACTGATGAAAATTTATTCTTTGTTTTAATGCCAATGCGTATTTGAATGAACCCCAATGTTAGTATTGAAAAAATTACATTAATTAATTTTAGAAATCATAAGAATACGCATATTTCCAATTTAAAGACATTCATTGTTCTTACAGGAGAAAATGGCTCTGGAAAAACAAACTTACTTGAAGCCATATCATTATTTGCTCCTGGAAGAGGATTAAAAAATACTCAATTGAACGAGATGCCTTTTCTCAAGAATAGTGAAGGATACTTCGAGATAAAACTAGAGATAAAATACGACACTGGACATATTATTTTACACAGACGTTTTTCTAACGAGAATAAAAGAAAAAATTTTATCACTCTAGATGAGGAAAAAATAAATAATTCAGAATTATTAAATTATATAAATATACTTTGGGTTACTCCCATAATGGAAAAAATTATGCTTCAAAGTAATTCTGAAAAACGAAGTTTTTTTGATAGATTAAACTTCAATGTTAACAATAATCACTTAAAAAATCTTTCAAAATTGCAAAGGCTATTAAAGGAAAGACTGTCTCTATTAAAAAAAATTAATTATGAGTCCGAGTGGATGCAAATATTAGAGCATAAAATTGCAGAGATATCATTTGTGATAATCAATGACAGAATGAATTTCATGAAAATCTTAAATCACCAGCTTTCAGAAATTAAAAAGCCATTCACTTCATGTTTAATAGAGCTTGTTCATGAATTAGATAGTATGGGTGAGTTTTTAGCCGATAAGGAAAAGTTCGTTAGTAATTATTGCTCAGTTTTAGAAGCTAAAAGAGGATTGGATACAGAATTAAATAAAACAACACATACCATAAACAAGGTTAATATTTCTATTTGGAATAATAATAACCGTGATATTGAAGCCAAAAACTGTTCAACTGGGGAGCAAAAATCGATCTTGCTATCAATTATCATTTCAGTTGCATACTTGATTAAAAATAAGAACTTGGGCCGCTCACCTATATTATTACTTGATGAAGCCATGGCCCATTTAGATGAAATGCATAAGGAATATCTTTTCAAAGAATTATCAAAACTAGAATCTCAAGTTTTGTTTTCAGGTGTTTCAAGAGACTTATTTACCAATATTACTGATCAAACAGTTTTCTTTGAGATGAAAAATATTATATAATAATATAGTGAATACACCCTCTAACAACTATAGTGCAGATTCAATTAAAGTATTAAAAGGTCTCGAGGCAGTCAGAAAGAGACCTGGTATGTATATTGGTGATACGGACGATGGCAGCGGTCTTCACCATATGATATTCGAAGTTGTTGATAATTCAATTGATGAAGCTCTTGCAGGACATTGTGATCGAATCTCGATCACACTAAATGCTGATGGCTCTGTTTCTGTTGAAGATAATGGTCGAGGAATACCAACCGATATCCATCCTGAAGAAAAAATTTCTGCCGCAGAAGTTATCATGACACAATTGCATGCTGGTGGTAAATTTGACCAAGACTCTTACAAAGTGTCGGGAGGACTGCATGGAGTTGGAGTTTCAGTAGTGAATGCACTTTCATCAAAATTAAGTCTCAATATTTTTAGGCAAGGGTGTGAATATTATATTGAATTTAATCATGGAGACGCAATCAACCCCCTAAGTCAGATAAATAAAAATATAGAACATAATGGTACAAAAATAACATTTTTTCCTGACGAAGAAATATTCTCAAATATTGAATTTGATAGCAAAGTTCTCAAACAAAGATTTAGAGAAATGGCATTTCTTAATTCTGAAATTACAATTGTATTTTCAGACAATAGATCAGCCGATAAAAAAGAAACATCTTTTCATTTCGAGGGTGGCATTGGTCAGTTTGTTAAATATTTAGATAAATCAAAAAAATCATTAATTGAAAAACCTATTTTTATTGAAGGCACAAAAAATAAAATTGAATTTAGCTGTGCACTTTGGTGGAATGATAGCTATTATGAGCAAATATTAACATTTACTAATAATATTAGACAGAAAGATGGAGGTACACATTTATCAGGTTTTCGTTCAGCCCTTACCCGAGTAGTAAATAGTTACCTTGAAGGAAGTAAAAATTCCAAGAAGCATAGTGTTCAGCCTAATAGTGATGATATTAGAGAAGGTCTGACGTCAGTAATTTCAGTAAAAGTTCAAGATCCCAAATTCTCATCACAAACTAAAGATAAATTAGTATCCTCAGAAGTAAGACCTGTAATAGAAGGAATCGTTAATGAAAAACTAACAGACTGGTTTGAAAGGCATCCAAATATATCAAAAGATATAGTTCTTAAAATTCAGAAAGCTGCTGAAGCAAGGGAGGCTGCAAGAAAAGCAAGAGAACTAACTAGACGAAAAACTGCTTTAGAAATTACGAATCTTCCAGGTAAGCTTGCGGATTGTCAGGAAAAAGACCCATCCCTCTCAGAAATTTTTATTGTTGAGGGAGATTCTGCAGGAGGTTCTGCTAAGCAGGGACGAGACCGTAAGTTTCAAGCAATACTTCCTTTAAGAGGTAAAATTCTTAATACTTGGAAATCAAGGACGGACAAGATTTTAGGTTCTACCGAAATTGGAACACTCATAACTGCGCTTGGTACAGGTATAGGTAATCAAGAATTCGATTTAAATAAATTAAGATACCATAAGGTTGTTATCATGACAGATGCAGATGTTGATGGATCACACATTAGGACTCTGTTGCTAACATTTTTCTTTAAGGAAATGAGGAGTCTAATAGAAAACGGAAATTTATATATAGCCAGACCGCCTCTTTTTAAAATTAAAAGAGGAAAGGAAGAACATTATCTTAGCGATGAAAATGCACTTCAAGAATCTCTTATTAAATATGGAACTAAAGACTTTTTGTTTAAAACAGCACTTAAAAATGAGTATTCTGGTAAGGACCTCACTAATATGCTTGTTAAGGTTGGAGAAATAATTGATCTTTTCAATAAAATACCAGATAGATACGATCAAAAGGTTCTCGAACAAATTGCAATTGCCGGATGCTTAAACACAGAAAAATTTTTAGATTCTAAAGAAAAATCAAAAGAAGCCTCAAATTACGTTGCTCAAAGGATAAATATTAGCAGACCTGATTTTGATCGTGGATGGAAAGGCGAATACTCTAAAGAAAATGGCTTCGTCTTTAGAAGAGAATTAAGAGGTGTAGAAGATACCATTAATATTGATAATGACTTACTCCATTCTCAATTAATTGAAAATCTCAACAAAAATTATAGTGAAATTTTACAGCTTTTTGAGTCTCCTGGATTATTAATAAATAAAGAAGGAGATCAAATTGAGATTTATTCACCCTCACAATTATTAGATACGATTAATGATATGGGTAAAAAAGGCTTAACAATGCAGAGATATAAAGGCTTAGGTGAGATGAACCCTGAACAGCTATGGGAAACAACACTTGATCCACACAATAGATCTTTAATTCAAGTTAAGATTGACGATGAAGAGTCATCAAAAGGCATCTTCGAAGACTTAATGGGAGAAAATGTTCTTCCGAGAAAAGAATTTATTGAAAGTCGTGCTGAGAGTGTGACTAATTTAGATATTTAATCAATTCGTACTCGATATAGATAATTATCGTTTTTTTTTAGCCATTTAATTTGTTTTTTATAATCAGGACATAAACTTTCTACCTGACGCCAGAATTTGTCGCCGTGATTAAATTCAATTAAATGACTCAATTCATGAGCAACAATATAATGCATGACTTCTAGAGGAGCAAAAATTAGACGCCAATTAATACTAATAACACCTGCTGTATTGCAATAACCCCAATAATTGTAACTGCTGGATAGCCTTATTTTTTTTACGTGAACTTTTAAAGTTTTAGAATAACTTTCAATTACATTTTCCAAGATAGAAAGAGTTCTCTTTTTCATCCAATCTCTTAGTATAATTTTGTGCTTACCATTTTTTGCTTTAATAATTATATTTTTTTTATCCACAAAAACGTCTGTATTGGCGTTGTCTTCAAATATTATTTTTTTTGTTTTTCCCTCAAATTTAATACTAGTGTTATTCTCTATAAATATTAGAGGGGAGAAAGAATTAACTTGTTTGTGTATCCATTCGGCATTTTCTCTAGCAAATGTAAGTCCTTCATTAAAACTAACATATTTTGGTATAGAAACTAATCCTCTCAAGTTTTTTTTATCGAAAGTAAACTTATAATTGCGAGACAACTTATTTTTTTTGACTATGATATCAATGGAAGTATTTTTATATTTTAAACAGAAGTCTCTTTCAAATTTACTATCCATAAAGAAACTATAAATTATTATATAAATATTATAACTTTTTAATTTTGAATATATTTTGAAAAATTCTACTGATCTGTTGCAAAATGAGGACATTAACTTACGATTAAGGACACTAAACCTTATTCGCTGGATAGCAGTCCTTGGTCAATTCTCTTCTGTCGTTATAGCCTTTTTTTATTTCCAGATAGTTTTTAACATTTATATTTGTATTTTATTAATCTTACTTAGTGTAACTCTTAATATAGCAGTAAGCGTTTTGTATCCTCTAACAAAAATTCTCAATTTCAATGAAACTTTCTTTTATTTAGTTTTTGATTTAATTCAATTAATATCATTGTTGTATTTAACTGGTGGACTTACAAATCCTTTCTGTGTTTTGATATTGGCACCACTTGTAATTGCAGCTACATATTTGGATTTTAGAAGAACAGTTATGATAACTGTGATTGCCATTGTCTCCCTCAATTTCTTAGCTTATTATTACTATCCTCTTGAAAGCATTACTCTTGGGATTAGTAAAGATGATTTTTCAGGGTTTGAAATTTTTTTAATATGGTCAGCATTAGTAATTACATCAATTTTTATAACGGCCTACTGCTTTAGAGTTGCAGATGATTCAAGAAAAACTAGACAGGCCCTAAGACAATCACAATTATCACTATCCAATGAAGAACAGGTCTCTGCTTTAATGAGCCTTACTGCTGCAGCTGTTCATGAACTAGGAACACCACTTTCAACAATTTCAATCATCAATAAGGAATTGGTTAACAATAATAAAGATGGTGCCTTAAGTGAGGATTTATTGGTTATTCAATCTCAACTAGAGAGATGTAAAGAAATATTAGAACGACTTAGATCAAATAATTTATCTGATAAAAGCAATGAATTTATAAATCAATTAAATTTTATTCGTTTAATAAATGAAATTGTTTCACAATATGATGACAATAAAATAAAATTTGATATATTTTTTGATGACTATTTTGAGGGAGATAATGTTGTTATTCCTAGATCTGCTGAACTAGTACATTCGCTAACTAATATTATAGATAATGCATTCAAGTATGCTGTTAATTCTGTAGAAATCAGTTTAAAAAATGAAGAGAAAAAAATCACAATAGAGATCGTTGATGATGGTCCAGGTTTTGCATCAGAAATTTATCCATTTCTGGGTGAGCCATATCTACGCAATAACAGAGACAAGAATAAGAAAGGTCTAGGTCTGGGTTTATTTATTTCGAAGAACTTACTTGCAAAGTCACTTGGTGAGATTAAGTTTCTTTATAGACAGAATAAAGGTGGATGTGTTCAGGTAATTTTAATTAAAAGTGCCTTAGGACTTCAAAATGATTAATATAGAAGATAGCTTAAACTTGGATAAGTCATTATTAATACTTGATGATGATGATGTGTTTAGAAATAGACTTATCACTGCCATGATTAGAAAAGGGTACGAAGCATACGGCGCTGCTTCCGTTCAAGAGGCGAAGACTTTACTATCTGATAAATTTCCAAAATACGCTGTAGTTGATCTAAGGTTAGATGATGGAAACGGCTTAGAGATAGTATCTCTACTTTCAAAACAAAGATCTGATAGTAAAATCGTTATGCTTACCGGATACGGAAATATTCCAACCGCTGTTGCAGCTGTGAAAGAAGGAGCATGTGACTATTTAGCAAAGCCTGCAGATGCAGATGATATTGAAGCAGCTTTGAAAGCACCTTACTCATCTAGTCCAGAGCCTCCAAAGAATCCTATGTCAGCTGATAGAGTAAAATGGGAGCACATACTAAGAGTTTATGAGCTATGCAACAGAAACGTTTCCGAGACGGCTAGAAGATTGAAAATGCATCGAAGAACGCTACAAAGAATTCTTCAGAAAAAATCACCAAAATAAATTTTTAGAAATTATGCTACTTTACGGCCTTTATTGATTTGTTCAAGTTGGGCCAATCCTTCGTTAGCTATGTCAATTCCTGCAACTTCATCATCTTCAGCATTAAGCTCTTCCATGTTAACAAATTCAGCGTACGTTTTTCTCGTTCTTTCAGTTATGATATTTGCTTTAAGAAGCGTTTTACAAAGTACTCTGAATATATTGTTACTTTCCATCATTTCTTCACGTATTACTGAGTCTCGATCAATTTCTTGCATAAAATGTTTAGTAACAAATTTATGATCTAGGCCAACACTTTGATAAATGGCTTTCTTTTCCCAAGGATTAACAAGATTATAGAGTAAATCTTTAAAAATCATAGCTGACCAATCTTCTACCTTATATCTTTCTGACTCTGATAGTTTTGGAACAGTTCTATCAGCCCAAATTTTACCGAACTTATGGTGAAATGCTTCATCACTCATTGTGAATTTCAAAAGAGTTTTTAAGAGCGGATCATTAGTATCTTGGTGAGCCATCCCAAACGCACCCATTGCAAGACCTTCAATCATCATTTGCATTCCAACAATTTTTTTATAAACAACGTCTGATGACACAATTTGCTCTAAAATTCTTCCTAGAGTTGGGCCAACTGGATATGGAGATCCCCATCTTGCTTTTATGTAATTAGTAAACCCAGTAACATGTCTAGCTTCTTCGCGAGTTTGGTTAGCAGCGTATTCTTGTGCACCCGGATCTTTTAACACATGACAAAGGCTTGCACTTAAAGATAAAGCACCCTGCTCACCATGCAGAATTTGAGAAAGCACCCATCTAAAGCTCTCATTATTTAATTTAATTTTTTGCTTTTCAGTCAAGCTATCGGCAATTGCAGGAACTCTAAGTTCCATACAGAAGACATCAGGGTCTACTATATATTCATTTTCCATATCAAACGGTTCGTCAAAATCAATGTAAGATTTGTCATTTGGATCCCAAAAATGTTTATGCGTAGCTGATATCATCTGATCAAAACTATCAACTCTTTCAATGTACCTATCTTTTTCTATCATCGGAATGAAATGACTTGGGTTCGTAGCGTTATATGCTGGATCTTTATTCATCGCATTTTTTCCATTACGCGACATCTGCCACATTCTTTTCAATTTAAATATCTGATCCTTTGCATATATTTTTGCAAAATC
>CABYZQ010000012.1 GCA_902523535.1 uncultured Pelagibacteraceae bacterium | reverse complement strand
CTAATAGAGAAAATAATGAGTCAGATTCACCTGATCTTTTTAGTGGTCAAAACATTCATCAATTAGACGACATAAATGATACTAAAGATGAAGAAATAGCTGAAGAAAGTGAAACTGATCAGGATTTATTAGAAATTCCTTCATTCCTTAGAAGACAGAGTAAATGATGAGTAAAGAATTGGCTCACAAGCCAGTTCTTATAAATGAGATAATAAAGTTAACAGGGCCTAAAGATAATGAAACGTACTTCGATGCAACATTTGGAAATGGAGGATACTCGAAAGAATTTCTTGAGCTCACTAACTGCAATATTATTGCAATTGATAGGGATCCATTTGTTAATCAAATTGCTAAAGAATTTAAAAAAAAATATGGCAAAAGGTTCGAATTTTTCCATTCTAAATTTAGTAAAATTAATGAAGTTATGGAAAAAACCGAGGAAAAAGAAATTGACGGTTTCGTATTTGATATAGGAGTTTCATCAATGCAATTAGATTTTCCAGAAAGAGGTTTTTCTTTTATGAAAGAAGGTCCATTAGACATGCGAATGGGTCAGGAAGGAACAACTGCGTATGATGTGGTAAATTCAAAAAGTCATGAAGAATTAGCTGACATCATTTATTATTATGGTGATGAAAGAAACTCCAGGAGAATTGCGCAAGAAATTGAAACTTATCGTAAATCAAGAAAAATTGAAACAACTTTAGAACTAGCAGAAGTTATCAAAAAATGTTTCCCAAATAAATATTATAAAAAACATCCTGCTACTAAAACTTTTCAGGCTTTAAGAATTTATATAAATAACGAATTAGAAGAACTACATTCTGGTCTTAATCACGCATTAAAATATTTAAAAAAAAATGGAAATTTATGTGTTGTTACATTCCATTCGCTTGAGGATAGACTAGTGAAAAACTTTTTAAAAATAGCAAGTCAAAATGATAAGATAAATAAAGTACTCAAACCTAGTAAAGATGAGATTGAATATAATTCACGATCAAGATCAGCCAAGCTAAGGTTTTATGAAAAAAATAATCTAGAATTTGGTTATGTACCTATTGAAAATTTGGGATTTAAACAATCATGATTAGTAGTTTATTTAAAATTTTCTCAGTGATCATTTTATTAATAGGATTACTTGCGATAATGATCATAAAAAATATATCAGCTGAAAAACAAAACTATATAAATGAACTAGAAATTACCCTGAGAGAAGAGCAAAATAAGAGTGAGCTTTTTAAAATAGAGTGGGATCATATGATTTCACCTATCAATTTAAAAAAGATATCGGAAATGGTCATATCCAATGATTATACTAAATACTTCGTAGTTTTAGATAAAGATGATCTGGGTCAAGAAAATCAAGTATTCCAGGATATCATTGCAGTTGATATGCCTTCAAAGAAAATTATAAGCCCTGCACGTTAGAATTTTGTGAGAAAGAGAAAAAATTCTGGAAAAAAGAAAATAGACATTTATCAAAAAAGTTTCTCATTTACTCATCGATACAATGCTGAAAAATTTGCTATTGAGAAAATAAATTCAATAAAGCAAAGCTTCGCACTTAAGATTAATAATCGTTTAATTTTGTCAGCAATCATATTCAGTACTTTGTTTATTGCTATTACAATTAAAATGATTGAAATTAATCTTTTTTATGTTGAAAAAAACCGTTATTTTGTGTCATCGATAGATGAGGAGAGGCGTAATATATTAGATAGAAACAATATTTCTCTAACAGCTAACTTACAAATGTCTGATGTTGGTATTGATCCTAAAAAAATCTATGATCGTGAGTCATTCATAAAGAAAGTCTCATCATTATATTATGACATATCAGCAAATGATTTAGAAAACAGAATTAACTCTGGTAAATGGTTTTACTTAAAACGCAATATAAGTCCCAATGAACTTCAGAAAGTTATTGACCTTGGAGAAACTGGTATAGAGATAAGAGATATTTATAAGAGAAAGTATCTTCATAAAGAGCTATTTAGCCATCTCATAGGAAAAGTAGATATTGATAATGATGGTATTTCAGGAATGGAAAAATCTTTCAATACATTACTAAACAATCAAGATAAAAACGATGTTATTTCCTCAGTTGATACAAGAATACAGCATATAGTAAGAGATGAAATATTGGATTCAATGAAGTTATACAAAGCGACTGGTGGATCAGGGCTTGTTATGGAGGTAAATACTGGAGAAATATTATCTATGGTATCACTTCCTGACTTTGATCCTAATAACAAAAATTTTTATGAAAATTCTACATTCAATAAAAACACTCTGGGTGTTTATGAATTTGGTTCAGTCATGAAAATATTTACAACTGCAATTGGGATTGAAGAAAGTATATTTAAGCCTAATACACTCTATGAGATTGATGATCATATTTATGTAGGTAAACATAAAGTACATGATGTTCATCGTCCCTGTGAAACTAAAAAATGTACAGTTGAAGAAATATTTGTGCACTCATCAAATGTTGGCACTATTAATATGATTAGAGATATTGGACCAGAATTACAGAAGAATTATTTACATGATTTAGGTTTTTTTGATCAAGTTATTGTAAATTTACCTGAACGAGCAGAGCCACTTATTCCAGACCCTTGGAGAATGGTTAATACTGAGTCCATTTCTTATGGCTACGGACTTTCGATTTCTCCTCTTCATTTAGCTTTAGCTACTTCAACGGTATTAAATGGAGGTTACAAAATAGAGCCGTCATTGATAAAAAAAGATAATCAATTATTCAAAAATCAAATATTCTCAGAGCAAACAAGTGAAATTATGAGATACTTACTTAATCGTGTCGTAGATGAAGGAACTGCAAAAGATGCTTTTGGAAAGGACTCTAATAAAAAATATGCTGGTAAGTATAGTGATTATAAATACCTAGTCGGAGGCAAGACAGGAACAGCTAGGAAAATAAACAATAAGTCTTATGCAAGTGAAAAAATGACTACATTTATTTCAGCTTTTCCCATCAATAAACCAAAATACCTTGTACTTATTTCACTAGATGACCCAAAAGGAATAGTTGGAGAATATGATACGCCCTATAATACCTGGGGTTATACAGATGCTGGATGGAACGCAGCAAGAGTTTCGCGACAAATTATAGACAGGATAAGTCCTATTTTAGACACAAAAAGTAAATATTTACCAAGTGATAACTTATTAATTAATACATCACTGCAATAAATGACAAATAGTCGTCTCCTGAAAAAAATAAATTCAGACAAAATAAAGTACAAAGGTATTTGCTCTGACTCGAGAATAATAAAGAAAGGCGACATTTTCTTTGCAATCCCGGGAAGTAATGCTGATGGGCTGAAGTATGTAAATGACGCAGTAGCTAAAGGTGCCTCTGCAATAGTTATTCCAATTAAAAAAAAAATAAAGATTTCATCAAACATACCAATTTATAAGGTAAAAGATATTCGAAAAGAAATTTCTTTAGCTGCGTTCGTGGTCAATAGTGAAACAATAGAAAAAAAAATCGCTGTGACAGGAACAAATGGAAAAACATCAGTAACTTATTTTTTAAATTATATATTATCAAATTTAGGAGAAAAAACTGCAACAATAGGTACGTTAGGTAATTCTCAGATAAAAAAACTTAATATTGAAAATCTAACTACTCCTGAGCCAATTGACTTATCAAAACAGCTAAGAAAATTAAGTAAAGATAAAATTAAGTATCTTGTAATGGAAGCGTCAAGTCATGGCTTACACCAAAAAAGGTTTTATGGATTAAAATTTGATGCTTGTGTACTTACAAACATTTCACAAGATCACTTAGATTATCATAAAACTATGTCACATTACATAATGAGTAAGCTCAAACTATTTTCTGATTATGTAAAAAAGGATAGTAAGATCATAGTTAACTCTGAAACTAAATATATTGATAGAGTTAAAAGTTATTTAAAGAAAGAAAGTATTATTAGTCCAATCTATTTTCAGAAAAATAATAATTTTAAAATAGTTAAGATAAAAAAAAATAAGCACAGCTCAACAATAGTCGATGTAAAATTTGGTAAAGAAATTAAAAAATTTAAGTTTGCCAACTTTCCATTATTTCAAATTCACAACTTCTTACTGGCAACATTAACGCTTTATTCTATGGGTCACAATTTAACTAAGATTCAAAAGTTAAGCCTAAAATGTCCTTCAGTGCCAGGTCGCATGGAATTTGTTGGGAATACAAGAAACAGGGCTTCTGTATATATTGATTTTGCGCACACACCTGATGCGCTTCAAAATGCTTTAATAGAAGGTAGCAATCTTTGTAAATCAGAGCTGCATGTCGTTTTTGGATGTGGTGGAAACAGAGATTACTCAAAACGTTCAATAATGGGAAAAATTGCTTCAAAATACGCAGATAATGTTGTTATCACTGATGATAATCCACGTTTTGAGAATGCAAAAAAAATTAGAAAAGAAATCATTGATGATTGCAAAAACTTTTTGGAAATTTCAGATAGAAGAGAGGCAATAAAACATGCAATCAAGCAACTAAGAAAAGGAGATTTATTAATAATTGCAGGTAAGGGGCATGAAAAAAATCAAATTATTAATGGCAAAGCTTACCCCTTTGATGATGTAAAAATATCTAAAGGTTTCCTAAAATTATGAAAACGAGTCATATTTCAATTTCAGAGATTAATAATCTATTTAATATTAAGTACAGCGACATAAAAATTACAGGTGCATCACTTGATACAAGAACTTTAAAAAAAGGAAATATCTTTTTTGCAATTAAAGGAAAAAATAATGATGGCCATAAATTTATTAATCAAGCAGAAAAAAAGGGAGCATCTATAGCATTTGTTCAAAAAATTAATTCTAAATCTAACCTTAAGCAAATTAGGGTAAAAAATACTCTATCTGCTTTATCATCCCTTGCTAGATACTACAGGTCCTTACTGAATACTCAAATTATTGGAATTACAGGTAGTGTAGGAAAAACTGGAACTAAGGATGCGATTTCGTTTATTTTAAAGGAGCATAAAAATATTTTTTGCTCAAGACAGTCTTACAACAATAAATATGGAATGCCATTAGAAATTTTAAATATGCCAAGAAAAACAAAATTTGGTTTTTTCGAATTAGGTATGAATCATTTTGGAGAGATAAAAAGCTTAGTAAAAATATTAAAGCCAAATATTTCTATTATTTTAAATATTGAAAACGTACACGTAGGTAATTTTAAATCTTTAAAAGAGATTGCTGCGGCAAAAAGCGAAATCTTTACATCTTCAGTAAATATTGATTCACTAATTCTTAATAAAGAGACCAATTATTATAATTTGTTATATAGATACTATAAAAATACTAAGATAAAAAATATTTATAATTATAGCAAAAAAAATAATTCAAATGTCTATATAAAAGAAAGAAAGGTAACAAAAAAAATTATACAGCTCAAAGTTAGTCTTCCAGGAGACAAATTAATTAGTTTTGGTGTCAGAATTGATCAGGAAAATTTAATCGATAACTGCTTAGCAATTCTTACTTGCTTACATGCACTTAACATTGACCATAGATTTATTAAAAAATTTAAAAACGTACCCTTCACCAGTGGACGAGGAAATATGATTAGATGTAAATATAATAGTCACAAACTTAAGCTTTATGACCATTCATATAATGCGAGCCCAATTTCAATGAAGCAAACAATTGATATATTTGATAGCTTAAAAGAGAAGAATATTGTTTATTTGATTGGTGATATGAATGAACTGGGTCAAAAGGCTAGTTACTACCATAGTAATCTAATTAAGTTTTTAAATAAGAAAAAATTTGAAAAATGTTTATTTATTGGAAAGCATTTCAAAAAGTTAGAAAACAAAATACGAAATAATAAGATTTCTTTTTATAAAGACATCAATCAGGTTATCGATAATCTTGACGAAATAATTGAGAGTAATTATACAATTTTTGCTAAAGGATCTAATTCAATTAACATAAGAAGATTAATCAGTCATCTTAAACAATAAAACGTATGATATTATATATTTTAGAATACTTAAATATCCCAAGCTTATATAATTTCTTCAATTATCTGACTGTAAGAACTGGCTTCGCTCTTTTTACTTCTTTCTTCTTCATATTGTTATTTGGTCCTGCATTAATTAATAAGATAAGTTCTTATCAGTCTATCGGACAGCCTATTAGGGAAGACGGTCCAGAGTCTCATATAATAGCTAAAAAAGGAACGCCTACCATGGGTGGCATCATCATATTGTTGTCCATTATTGGATCTATTTTGCTTTGGGTAAACCCAGAAAGTTTTATATCTTGGCCTGTTATATTTATTCTAGTTTCTTTTGGCTTAATTGGATTTGCAGATGATTTAAGTAAAGTTAAAAATAATTCAAGCAAAGGTATTTCTGCCAAAATAAGAATATTTCTTCAAATTATTGTTTCACTAATTTTTATATATTGGATAACTAAACACCATCACATTGATATTAAGCTTTTATCACTACCTTTTTTAAAAGATATTTTTATTAATTTAGGTCTGTTTGCAATACCGTTTATTCTAATCGTAATCTTGGGATCAGCAAATGCAGTAAATTTAACTGATGGTCTAGACGGGCTTGCAATTGTTCCTGTAATGATTGTTGCAGCAACATTCGCTGTAATTTGTTATTTGGCTGGCAATATAATTTTTGCTGAATATTTATACATAAATTATTTGCCTGGGGCGGGTGAGCTTACTGTATTGTGTGCGGCAATAATAGGATCAGCGCTAGGTTTTTTATGGTATAATGCTCCTCCTGCAATGGTGTTTATGGGAGACACAGGCTCGCTTTCATTAGGAGCAGCATTAGGCTCGATTAGTATTTTATTAAAACAGGAAATAGTTTTAGCCATTGTTGGAGGTATTTTTGTTGCTGAAGCAATATCTGTAATATTACAAGTCTCATCGTTTAAATTAACTGGAAAAAGAATTTTTAAAATGGCACCATTACATCATCATTTTGAAAAAAATGGTCTACCAGAATCAAAAATAGTTATTCGTTTTTGGATTGTTGCAATAATTTTAGCACTAATTGGGCTAGCGACACTTAAAATCAGATAAATAGATGATTAAACTAAAATCATTTAAAAATAAATATTTCCTTATTATTGGAATGGGTATTACAGGTATTTCTGTTTCCAATTCATTGCTTAAAGGTGGTGCAAATGTTTATTTCTGGGATGATGATCTTAATAAAAGAAAAGCATTAAGAAAAAAAGGTTATTATCTAATTAACGAAAAGAATATAACTAATATAGAATATATAATGCCAAGTCCTGGCATCGTTACTGCAGGAAAAAATGCACATAAATACATTAAAAGACTAAAATCTAAAAAATGTAAGATAATTAGTGAACTTGATTTATTTCAACTTTATATAAATAGCATAAATAAATTAAAAAAAATTAAGATTATCGGTATCACTGGAACTAACGGAAAATCTACAACTGTTTCCATGATTCATCATTCATTAAAAAAAAATAACATTAACTCAGTTTTGATAGGTAATATTGGACAGCCTATATTTTCTTCAAAAAAGTTAAATCATGGTGTCTATATCTTAGAACTTTCATCATATCAGCTTGAGCAAACAAAAATATTTAAGCCAGATATATCTTGTATATTAAACTTAACGCCAGATCATTTAGATCGTCACATTACAATGCATAAGTATGCTACCGCTAAGTGTAATATATTTCAGAACATAAGTGCGAGAAATGTTTGTTATTATGATTCCAATAAAAATATAAAAAAAATTGCTACTACAAATTTAGATATGAAAAAACTTAAACTGCTAATACCCGTAAAAAAAATTAGTAGCAGTTTTAAAACTAATAAAAAAATTAGCTTGATATCAAAAAAATACAATATGCAGAACTTATATTTTTCTTTTTTAATATTAAAAAAATTAGGTTTAAAGACGTCAGATATTTATAAATCTTTCTCTTCATTTAGTGGACTGCCTCACAGACAAGAGATAATTTTAAAAAGAAAGAATTTTATTGTAATAAATGATTCTAAATCAACAAATTTTGAATCGTTAGTGCCAGCATTAAATAACTACAAGAATATAATTTTGATTTGTGGAGGACAAATTAAAAGTAATAAAATCAATATATTAAATAAAAATCGACACAATGTTATTAAGGCCATTGTAATAGGTGAGACTAAAAATATTTTTTTCAATTATTTTAATAAGTATGTGGATACCTCATATGTAAAAAACCTAAATAAGGCAGTTAAAATGTCATTATCAATAGCAAATATTGTGAACGAGCATTGCACCATCTTATTTAGTCCTGGAGCCGCATCGTTTGATCAATACAATAATTTTGAAGAAAGAGGAGATGATTTTAGAAGAAAAATTAAGGCTGAGATTTTAAAATGACTAAGCCGCAAATAGAAAAATCTATTATAACTGATTGGATTTATGAAATTAATAAACCAATATTTTTTTGTGTACTTGTACTTATTGCAATTGGACTATTTATAAGTCTTACGATTAATCCTGGTACATCAAGGTATTTAAACAATAATCTTTTTTCATACTTTAATATTCAGGCACTTTATTTATTGTCTGGTTTTATTATATTCATCTTATTTTCGTTTATTAATTATGAACGAATATCAAATATATCAATGTTTGTGTTTGTAATTTTAATAGTCGTTTTATTTTTAACATTAATTTATGGAGTTGAGATAAATGGATCGAAGAGATGGATTAATCTAAAATATTTCACAATCATGCCTATTGAATTAATTAAACCATTTTACTGTATCGTGCTTGCAGCTATTTTAAATAACCCAAGTTTAAGAAATAGCTTTAGAAGTTATGCACTTAGTTTCAGTATTTATGCATTGATGGCTGCAATATTGGTTTTTCAGCCAGACATTAGTCAATTATTTCTTGTTTCAGCAATATACTTTTCATCCATATTTATGAGCGGATTTAGTATAATTGTTCTTGCATCGATAATTTTTGTTGGTGGTATATTTTTTGTTTTTATTTATTTATTTAATTTCAATGTACAAAATCGAATTAATTCTTTTCTAGCGCCTAATGATTATGATGCAACACAGACTGAATTATCACTTCAGGCAATCAAACAGGGTGGTTTCATGGGTGTAGGTCCAGGAAATGGTGTATTAAAAAATAAAATTCCTGAAGCGAATTCAGATTATATATTCTCTGTTATTGCAGAGGAGTATGGTTTATTAGGATGCCTAATAATTTTAGCAATATTCTTTATTATTTCTTATCAAGGATTCAGAAAAATATACAGTAGCAATAACCACTTTATACAAATAAGTTTATTTACCTTAATAATATATTTTTGCCTTCAAGCCCTTATTCATATTGGAGTCAATATTAGACTGCTTCCAACAACTGGTATAACACTTCCTTTTATTAGTTATGGGGGCTCATCTGTTATAGGTATGTCAATCACATGTGGCTTAATATTATTATTATCTAAAAATAGACACAGTTAATGAGTAAAAAGTAGCATGAAAAAATTCTTTCTTGTTGGCGGTGGAACGGGCGGTCATTGCATACCCATGAGTGTATTATATTCTGAGATAATTAAAGAAAACGAATGCTATATTTTAACAGATGAAAGAGGGCAAAAATACTTTAAAGATATTTCAGTTAAGAAAAAAATATTAATAAAGAATCTAATTAATAAGCAAGGTAAAATCTCTAATTTGATTAATCTTCCATATATTTTTATTCAGTCAATTCCATATTATTTAAGATTAAGACCTGATTTTGTCTTAGGCTTTGGTGGCTATTTTACTGTCCCTATCATAATTGCAGGATGGTTAATGCGGTTTAAAATCTTTTTACACGAAGGCAATGCGATTATCGGCAAAGCAAATAGATTTTTATTAAACTTTACTAAGGATCTACTAACAAGTTTTGAAAATACTTTAATCTCTGGAAAGAAAACAAATATTAATAATAAAATGGTTGGCCTTCCTATAAGAATAAATAAAGATGATAAAGTTTTAAATAATAATTCTAGTAATGATTTTGTGATAAGTGTAATAGGCGGTAGCCAAGGAGCACATAATTTATCTATTAATATTGCTGAATCCATTAAGAGTGTCCAGGATAACAGCGAAAAGAGGATTATAGTTTATCATCAGTGTAGATCAGAGGATTTAGAGCGTTTACAAGCTTACTATCAGACTCATAATATCAATAATGATGTAAGAGTATTTTTTGATGAAATGGCACAAGTACTGTCAAAATCTAATTTAGTAATTTCAAGGTCAGGTTCATCAACAGTCAATGAAATTATATATTATTGTATTCCTTCAATACTGATACCTTATCCACATGCGTCGGATAATCATCAATATTACAATGCAAAAAACTTGAATACATCAGAATGCACAAAAATTATTTCCAACGACTCGGTAAATTTAGAAAATATTATTAATTCAATTAATGAAATAATGAATGATAATGAAAGAGTGAATTTGATCAAAAACCGCTTGAAATCCAGACGCATAATTAATCCATCTAAAAACATAATAGATTATTTAGAAAGCCATTCGTGAAAATTAACAAAAATATATTGATACATATAATTGGAATTGGTGGAATTGGCATGAGCGGTATTGCCGAAATATTATCAGATATGCGGTATCATGTTCAGGGCAGTGATATAAATATTAACTCAAACATACTTCGCTTAAACAAAAAAAATATTAAGACTTTCAAAGGACATAAACAAGAAAATTTAAAAAATGTTAACTTAATTGTATATTCTACAGCTGTAAAAAAAAGTAATGTTGAATTAACATTTGCAAAAAAAAATAAAATTCCATCAATAACAAGAGCGGAAATACTATCTCAAATAGTAAAACTAAAAAATTCAATTGCTATTTCAGGATCTCATGGAAAAACAACAACTACGTCTCTTATTTCTTCAATTTTGAATGCTGCAAAAATGAAACCAACGGTAATTAATGGAGGTATTATTAATCAGTTCGGTACAAATACAAGACTAGGTTCAGGAGAGTGGATGGTTGTTGAAGCGGATGAGTCAGATGGTACTTTCGTAAAACTACCTTCAACTATTGCTGTAGTAACTAATATTGATAAAGAACATCTAGATTTCTATAAAAATTATAATAATTTACTAATTCAATTTAAAAAATTCATTACGCAAGTTCCATTTTATGGATTTGCCATAGTATGTATAGATGACCAATCAATAAGAAAAATAGTAAATAAGATTACAACAGCAAATATAATTACATACGGAGAGACTGAAAACAGTGACATACAGAGTAAAAAAATAAGGCACAATAGTAATGGAGTAGTTTTTAATGTTGAGTTAAAAAAAATTAATAAAACAATTAAAAATATAAGGTTACCTATGCACGGTAATTATAATATTAGTAATGCTTTAGCTGCTATAGCACTCGCTTCAGAACTCAATGTAAATCATGGCACAATAAAGAAAGCCTTATCTAAATTCAGTGGCGTACAAAGAAGACTTACGCAACTATGGAACAAAAAAAATGTTAAAGTTATAGATGACTATGCCCATCACCCAACAGAAATTAAGAACGTTATAGAGGGTCTGAGTCATTCAAATCCAAAAAGAAAACTTATTATCATTTTTCAGCCTCATAGATATTCACGACTGATACATTTAAAAAAGGAATTTAGTAAATGTTTCGTGGAATGTGACCAGGTCTTTGTATCGAATGTTTATTCGGCAGGAGAAAAGATGCCACACAATTTTAAATTACAATCACTCATAAAAGGTATTAAAAAAAATTCTAAAGTTAATACAGAGGCCTATGAAAATGATGAGCAGCTGCTTAAATTAATTAAATCTAGTAACGACAAACTCACTTTTTTATTTCTGGGCGCAGGAACAGTAACTCTGTGGGCTGCAGATTTTGCTAAAAACTTGAGAAAAATATATGAATGAGAACCAACAAATTCTAAATGAAATATTTTTGAGAAATGAAGTTAAAGGTAAATACAAATTTGATTATAATTTATCTAAACATAGTTGGTTTGGAGTTGGAGGTAATGCCGAAATCTTTTATATTCCCTCAAGTTTTGAAGAATTGCAGTTAGTACTTACTGCGAAAGAAGAAGATATAGATGTCTCAGTTATCGGTTTAGGTTCAAATATAATTATTAGAGACGGAGGTATTGCAGGCCTTGTCATCAGATTAGGCAATGGATTCAGTAATATTTATCATGATAAAAATATGGTTTTTGCAGGAGCGGCTGTGCAAGATAAGATTTTATCAAAATATTGCTTGAAGAATTCAATAATTGGGTTTGAATTTTATTCTGGAATACCTGGTACTGTAGGAGGAGCTGCATGCATGAATGCGGGGTGTTTCGGATCTGAGACTAAGGATATTTTCATTAAAGCAAAATGCTTGAGTAATCAGGGAGAGCCCATAGAACTGAATTATTCTGAAGAATTATTTTCTTACAGAAAAAATAATTTTTTAGATAAACACATAGTCTGCGAGGTTCAATTCAACAAAGAAATTGGAGATCCATTAATAATTAATAAAAGAATCGTTGAAATAAATGATCAAAGAAAAGAAACTCAACCTCAAAAAGTGATGACTGCTGGAAGTACATTCAAAAATCCTTTTGATCTTAGCGAGCTCAAAGCTTGGCAATTAATCGATAAAGCTGGATTAAGAGAATATGAATTAAATGGAGTTTCATTCTCAGAAAAACATGCAAATTTTATAGTCAACAGACAGAAAGACTCTGCTAATTTAATTGAAGATTTTGGTGAAAATATAAAAAAAGAAGTGAAGAGTAGATTGGGCATTGAATTAGAGTGGGAAATTAAAATTTTGGGTAATAGATGAGTATATTCAATAAAGTTATGTTGCTTTATGGAGGCGTATCTGCAGAAAGAGAAATAAGTATCATAACTTCCAAAGAAATTTCTAGGGCGCTAGTGAGATTAGGCTATGAGGTAATTGAAATTGATGCAGACTTAGATCTTTCAGATCACATCTCTGAACATAAGCCAGATGTAATATTTAATGGCTTACATGGCACATGGGGAGAAGATGGAGAGGTTCAAAAAATTCTTGAATTAAATAATGTACCCTATACGCATTCAGGAATTGAGTCTTCTCAATTAGCAATGGATAAACATAAGTCCGCAGAACTATTTATTAAAAATAATTTTAATTACCCAATAACTAATCTGGTGAATATTAATAATATTAATGAACACGCATTTCCTGAGTATCCATTTGTTATGAAACCTAGAAACGAAGGCTCCAGCGTAGGCGTCGGAATAATTAGGAATCAAGAAGAAAAAAAAAAATATTTAATGGATAACTCAGATAGAAATGAGATTCTAGTTCAAGAGTTTATAGATGGCCAAGAAATAAATGTTGCTGTAATAGGAAATGAAAAGGCTGGTTCAATAGAGATTGATCCAAAAAACGAATTCTATGACTATGAGTCAAAGTATTTTGATAACGGCAAGACTAAGCATATAATCCCACCAAGAATCAATAAAAATCAACTAGAAGAGGTAGAAGACCTAGCCTTAAAGGCGCATAAAATTCTCGGATGTAAAGGAATTTCAAGAACAGAGTTTATTTTGGAAAAAAATAGCAATCAGTTTTATATTCTTGAACTCAATACTCAGCCAGGAATGACACCAACTTCATTAGTGCCAGAAATAGCAAAAGACAAAGGAATAGAATTTGATGAACTTATTAATTGGATCTTAGAGGATGCAGGAACAAACCGTTAAATATATAAATATTATATGTTCTATACTGATTACATTTTTTTTACTGATTTCAGTATTGATATATTACTTTCCAAACTTAGCATCAAAATATTTTATTTTATCTCAAATAACCATTAACGGTTCAGAAAAATCAAATATAAATATAATTAAAAAAGAAATATATAATCATACCTCTGATTTATTATCTTTAGATTTAAAAGAAATTAAAGAAATTCTTGAGCAAGAGCAATGGATCAAAAGAGTAAACCTAAAGAAAGTTTATCCATCCACATTAGTATTAGACATTATTGAAAATGATCCATATGCAATTTTAAGAGATAAAGGTAAATATTATCTAGTGGATATTGATGGAACAATTATTACTGAGAAAAATAAAGATTATGAACTTGAAAATTTTATTATTATTTCAGGCGATGAGTCTCCTCTAGCACTTAAAGGCCTTGTTAAGGAGCTGAATATTCATTTTTCTGAACTGATTTCACAACTGAATAAATTAGATTTTATAGAGAGAAGAAGATGGAATATAACTTTAAAAAATAATTTATTAATAAAATTACCCGATTCAAAAATTGATAAAGCACTAGAAAATTTAAAGAACCTATTTGTTAATGAAAAAGTATTGCAGAGTAATATAATTGAAATTGACTTAAGAATTGAGGGTAGGGCATCTTTGAAGGTAGATGAGGGAAAGATTAATTATGGTTTAAATGATATCTAATGTCACAAAGAAATATTTTCAGCGCAATTGATATACGTTCCGATAAAATAATCTGTTTAATTGCGCAAGAGTTGGAAATTATAAACCGTGGTAAAATTCTTCAATTAATTGGTATTGGCATCTCAAAACTGCCAATAAATTGTATCAAGCCGCTCTCACTGCCACACGTGGAAATTAGCGATTATATAAAAAGTGCAATTACAAAGGCTGAATATGAGGCAAATGTAAAAATATCAGATGTTTTTGTAAGTATCTCGGAAAATATGACTTCAGAATATATTGATTTTAAAATTGAGAATGAAAATAATTTAATTGGTGAAGATCACATAAAAGATTTTTTTAGGTCAAAATTATTTACCGGTTTATACACAAAGTTAAAAGAACCATTGCATTCTTTTCCGATAAGTCACCGTATTGATAACAGAAAAAGTGTATCAGATCCTATTGGAATGAAGGCCAATTATCTTCTTACAAAATGGCATATAATCTCAGTATCAAAAGATTATCTTGAAATAATATATAAAACATTTCTGGAGATGGATCTAAATTTAAAACAAATAGTTTCTAGTAATTATTCAACAAGTCTAGCAGTATTAAATGAAGAAGAGTCTGACCAAGGTGCAATAACTATTGAAGTACAAAAAAATAAAACGGTCTTATCTTATACTTTTGATGGTCAATTAATTGGGTTTGATATAATAAGAATTGGAACCTTCCATTTCACCAATGATATATCACAAATAAAATCTCTTACACTTTCGGAGGCTGAAAGTATTAGAAAGAAGATTGATTTTTTTGATAAAGATAAAAAAAAGGATAAAGAACTCGATAAATATTATGATATTTATTTGTCCCGGGCTGAAGAGCTGACAAAAATTATTTCGACTACAGTAATGAAATCAAGATTTAATTCGTTAGTATCAAACTCAATTATACTTACAGGGTACGGAGCAAAATCAATTAACATTCAAAAACTAATTAAAAATAAATTTTCTAATTCGTCATTTAGGCTGGGTTCAACAAGAAAAATAAATGGTTCCAAGACCTTTCTCGACAATCCGTCATTAACTTCAAGCTTCGGTTTACTTTCTTATGCAACAAACCACGACTTAGAGGGTGAGACAAGCGATGAAAATCCTCCAAAAAAATCAATATTATCAATAATTTATAATTTTTTCCGTAACTTATAATAAGTAACAAAAAGTAATAATCTTTGTCTATCACAAGAGTGATAATCAAATTATAAAATTTGATAGACATGCAAAAAACCCTTAAAAAAAATTTTACACTATCAGGCAGTACTTTACATAGTGGCGAAATTAGCAATATAAAAGTTAACCCAGCCCCTGCAAACACTGGAATACTATTTAAACGCACAGACCTTAAAGTGCCTCATATTGAGAGCCTGTTGAATGCAAAAATTGATAACGTTGTGTATTCTGAATTATGCACTAAATTGTCTAACGAATATGGTCACACCGTGTCAACCATTGAGCACTTGATGTCTGCGTTCCATGGTCTGGGAATAGATAATGCTATTGTTGAGATAGATAAAGCAGAACTTCCAATTCTTGATGGCAGCTCTTTAGAATATGTTTCAGAAATAGAAAGAGTGGGTATTAAAAATTTACAAGCGAAAAGAAAAATTGTTAATATTACTAGACCTATTGTATTCAGAAATAACGATAGTTACATCAAGGTTACCCCGTCTAATAATATGACAATTAATTACACAATAGTTTATGACCATAAATTAATTAAAGAGCAAAATTTTATTTTTGATCTAAATTCAACATACAATTATAAAAATATTATTAGCAATAGTAGAACATTTGGATTCAAGGATGAAGTAGAATTTCTTAGAGAAAAAGGGCTTATAGCTGGCGGCTCTCTTGAAAATGCAATTGTTCTTGATAGTGATGGAATAATGAACCAATCAGTGCTTAGGCACGATGACGAGTTTGTAAGGCATAAGGTACTCGATTTTATCGGGGACATATACCTGCTAGGACATAGAGTAAAAGGAAACTTTGAAATATTTAAAGGAGGTCATAGACTTACCCATGAACTTGTTAAGTCAATTATGTCTGATAGCTCTAACTGGAAATATGATTATGACAAATCTGATCTAGAGGAATTAACTTTTTCATCTGTAAACCACAAAAAAGAGCTTTCAGCTTCTTTATAAATCACCAGATTTATCCTTTAATCTTAAAAAATATTCATTAAAATCAACTCTGATGTCTAATCTTAGAGCTAATACTATCATATTTTTAATTTTAATTATGTTCACTGCGTGCTCAGACACTAAACTCATGACTCCAGAAACAGAAGGTGAGAAGCTACAAATTCTATATAACGATGCAATGGAGCTCGTAAAAAAAAGAGACTTTGTTGATGCAGCCATTTTATTTGAAGATATAGAAAGGCAATATCCCTATTCGAAATGGTCAAACCAAGCTCAGTTAATGTCTGGTTTTTGTTATTATAAGTCAAATATGTATAATGATAGTTTGGATGCACTCGAGAGATTTATAGCATTATACCCAGGCAGCAAAAAAATTTCTTATGCTTACTATCTTAGAGCACTGAATTATTTTGAGCAGATAAGTGATGTAGAAAGAGATCAAACAACTACCGCTAAAGCTAAAGGTGCCTTTAATGAAGTTGTAAATAAGTTTCCAGACTCAGAATTTGCGACTGATGCGTTAAATAGAATAGATATTATAAATGACAGGCTTGCTGCAAAAGAAATGGAGATTGCAAGATATTATCAATTTAATCATCAATGGATATCAGCAATTAATAGGTATAATAAGATTTTAGACGAGTACAAAACATCAGTATACACTGAGGAAACATTACACAGACTTGTAGAAATATATTATTCACTCGGCTTACATGAAGAAGCAAAGAGATACGCCGCTACCCTGCAATATAATTTTCCTGGAAGTGACTGGTATCAAAAAAGCTATGAACTTGTAGAAGATCTTTCATAATTAACCTCAGTGACAAGTAATCAAGAAAAAAAAACTAAAGATATAATTGATAAGATTAATTATCATAATGATCTTTATTACAATAAAGATAAACCTGAAATCAGCGATGCAGAATATGATCGTTTAATTGCTGAATTTAAAAAAATTCAAAAAAATTTTCCTAGTTTAAGTGATGATGATAACCCACTTATGATAATTGGTGGAAAATCATCCGATGAGTTTACAAAATTTAATCACCCTACAAGAATGCTTTCGCTAGACAACGCAATGACAAAAGAGGATATAGAAAATTTTATAAAAAAAATAATTAGATTTCTATCTTTGAAAGATATTAATATCCCATTTTCAATTGAACCAAAGATTGATGGTTTATCTGTTAACCTTGTATATGAAAATGGTCAGTTAACAGTTGCTGCAA
This sequence comes from uncultured Pelagibacteraceae bacterium, assembly GCA_902523535.1. Classification (GTDB taxonomy): domain Bacteria; phylum Pseudomonadota; class Alphaproteobacteria; order Pelagibacterales; family AG-422-B15; genus CACNXQ01. Next base: position 8,236 of record CABYZQ010000012.1, on the reverse strand, counting down.
CAAGGGGTGATGGGTTAAATGGTGAAATTATTACAAGCAATGTATCAACAATAAAAGAAATACCTCAAAAACTTAAAGTTAAATCGCCACCTAAAAAGCTAGAGATAAGAGGGGAGATCTTTATTACAAAAAAAGACTTCTTAGATTTAAACGAGAGATCTAAAAATCAATTCGCAAACCCTCGAAATGCTGCTGCGGGGAGTTTAAGACAATTAGATGTAAAAATAACTGCAAGTAGACCATTAAAATTTATAGCTCATGGTTTTGGAATATATGATGAAGGAAAAAAAACTTACTATGATCAAATGAAGGAATTTAAAACTTGGGGAATACCGATCAGTCCTTACTTGAAAGTTGCAAATGATATTGATGACTTATTAAATAATTATAATTATATAAATGATAAAAGATCAGAAATCCCATATGATATAGATGGGTTAGTATACAAGGTTAATGACACATTGTATCAAAGTAGGTTAGGAACGGTTGGCAAGACGCCAAGATGGGCAATAGCACATAAATTTGCTTCAGAAACAGCCAAGACAAGTATCAAAAAAATAGATATTCAGATTGGCCGAACAGGTTCGGTTACGCCTGTTGCAAGGCTTGAGTCAATAAATATAGGGGGCGTTTTAGTCTCAAATGCAACTCTACATAATTTTGAGGAGATTGAAAAAAAAGACATAAGAGAAGGTGATACAGTTGTTATTGAAAGAGCTGGTGATGTGATACCGCATATTTTAAATGTTGTATTAGATAAAAATAAAAAACGATCGAAGTTATTTAAGCCACCCAAAAACTGTCCTGTATGCGGCTCCAGTATCATCATTGATCCTGACGAAGTAGTAGTTAGATGCTCAGGTACATACATTTGTGAAGCACAGATTGTTGGAAGATTAAAACATTTTGTATCTCGAAGTGCCTTAGATATTGAAGGATTAGGAGATAAACAAATAAACTTATTTTATAATAAAAAAATTATCAAAAATTATGGCGATATTTTTAAACTTGAAAAAAATAGAATCCAAATTGTGAATATGGAAGGGTGGGGGGAGCTTTCTTTTAAAAATTTAGTTGAAGCTATTAATGATAAAAGAAAAATTGAGCTTTCAAAATTTATATATTCAATTGGAATTAGATTTATTGGTGAAAAGAATGCTCAAATAATTGCGCAAGCTTTTAAGAGTACAGATATATTTACTAGGTTTTACAATAATGACCAAGACGTCAAAAAAGATATATTTAATATTTTAGAAAATACTGATGGACTTGGTCCCAAAGCAATAGAGTCTTTTAAAGAATATTCAGATTATAAAGATAATAGAAATCAAATATTGTCACTTATAGAAGAAGTTAACCTAGTCATAAGTTCTTTAAAAATAGTCAAATCTCCAATTACAGGAAAAAAAATAATCTTTACGGGTACTTTAAACTCTATGTCCAGGGCTGAAGCAAAATCTATGGCAGAGAAACTAGGCGCTAAAGTTGTTTCAAGTATTAATAAATCTACTGACATATTAATTGCAGGAGAAAAATCTGGCTCAAAATTAAAAAAAGCCAATGAACTAGGAATAGAGATTATGAATGAAGAGAGCTGGAGAAAGTTATCTTTGTTGTAAAGGTGCAGTCTGATTAATAAGCCAATCTCTCTCATTAGAGTTCATTGATGGTGTTAATATATTTCTAACTCTTTTATGATATCTATTTACCCAATTAATTTCATTTGTTGTTAATAAGGATTGATCTATTAATAATCTTTCAAATGGGGCTATTGTTATGGTTTTAAAAGTTATCTTTCCGTTTGACAATTTTGATAGAATTAAATTTTCGATCCTAATACCGTAGTGATTTTCTTTGTAATAACCAGGCTCATTTGAAACAATCATGCCATCTTCAAATTTAATTTTTGAATTTTTAGAAATTGAAGGTGGATTTTCATGAACATTAAGAAAGCAGCCGACCCCATGTCCAGTACCGTGATCAAAATTACAATTAATTTCCTTCAATGGTTTCCTTGCTAAGTAGTCAAGTTTTTTACCTGTTTCACCATACTTTATTTTACTTGTTGCAACTGCAATGTGTCCTTTTAAAACCCTTGTATACATTTCAATTTGTTCTGGTGAAGGCGTGTCAAAGCAAATTGTTCTGGTAACATCAGTTGTACCGTCTAAATATTGAGCTCCTGAGTCTACTAAAAATAAATCTGAAGTCTTAATCGTTTTGTTTGTTTTTTCATTAGCTCTATAATGTACGATTGCACCGTTAGATCCAGTTCCTGCTATAGTAGGAAAACTTAATGAAAAGAACTTTTCATTTTTCTTTCTTTTATTATCCAAGTACTTAATTGCATCTAATTCTGATATTATCTTATTTTTTACGTTATTTTTTATCCAATAAATAAATTTTGTAAGAGCTATGCCATCTCGTTTATGACATTCTATCATGCCATTTTTTTCCAATCTATTTTTCTTTGATTTTAATAATTGGATTAAATCGCCTTCAATTTTTAATTTTGCTTTATTTTTAATTTGGTTAGCTAGACTGAATGACACAGTATTTGTATCACATATTATTGTTTCTTTTTTGTCTAAATTATTTACAAAATTGTTAATTTCTAAACTATTCCTAAACTCTATCTTAACACCAAATTTTATATTTTTAGAATTATTAAAATCAGAAAAAATATAACATTTTCCAGATTTATGAATTAAAGCTTTTGATAGGAACAAAGGTGAATATTTTATATCTTTTGCTCTTATGTTGAATATCCATGCGATCGAGTCACATGCGGTAATTAAATAGTAGTCTGCATTAGAATTGTACAAATATTTTTTTATGTAGTTTACTTTTCCCGAAGTATTTTTTCCACCTACTGCAAATGGTTTAGATTTCTTTTTTTTAGGTTTATCGACCCAGATTTGATCTATTAAATTTTTATCGATATTCTTAATTTTCACATCTTTGTCTATATTTTTTTTAATATGAACTACCCTCTGATAAGTTATTGTTTTCCCATCAATACCTATTGCCTTTGGTTGTTTATTTTTTAGTAAATCAATAGGAGATAAATCTGAATAATTATAAATCTTGAAGTGTTTCCTATTTACTTCTTGAGATGCTTGAATCGTATATCGGCCGTCAACAAAAAGAAACGCTTCCTTATTGCCGATAATAATATCCCCAGCAGAACCACTAAAATTACTGATCCATTCTAGCCGTTTACTGTACTCTGGTAGAAATTCATTTTGATATTCATCTGAATGTGGAAGAATATAATACTGAATATCGTTTTTTTTTAGTAACGATCTTATTTTTGATAATTTATTGTCGTTGCTTAGCATGGCTTTAAGAAATCAGAAATTAGCTTTTTTTTACCGTGTTTGTCAAAATCAACAATAGCTTTTGTTCCATCTATGTCTTGTATTGTCCCGACCCCAAACTTTTTGTGTTCAACAGTTTGTCCAATTTGCAGGATAAGATCATCATTTATATCTCTTACATTTTCAATTTCCATATCTACGACAGTTCTATAGCTAGATACCTCATTATTTTCAAAAGAAATCTTTTTTGGTTTAAAATGATAATCTTGATTATATTCGTCAAATGAGGACTCTTGAAAAGAATTCAGATGATCAGATGCGTGATTGATCGTTTTTATGATATCTTGATCCAATTCATCAATAAATCTTGATTGAAGTGAAGGCATCCAATTATTTTGAAAACGTCTTGTCATGGACGTAATTATATTAATCTTCTTCTTTGCTCTGGTTATTCCAACATAAGCGAGCCTTCTTTCTTCTTCTATGCCCTTATTTCCACTTTCATCAATTGTTTTTTGATGTGGAAACAATCCTTCTTCCCATCCCGGTAGAAAAACGAAGTCATACTCAAGTCCTTTTGCAGCATGCAATGTCATTATACTTACTTTATTATCTACATTATTTTCATCTACAGCTGTTACTAATGAAATATGTTCTAAAAATTCCTCAATACTATTGTAATCTTGCATCGCTACTATTAATTCTTTTATATTCTCAATCTTTGTTTGAGCAGATACATTTTTGTCATTCTTGAGCATATTCATATAGCCAGACTCATCTAATAGAACCTTTAAAATATCATAGAATGGAACATTCTCGATCATTGACTTGCCTCTGTCTATAACCCCAATAAATAATTTAAGACTTTCAGAAATTTTTTTTGTCAGTTCATCAGTATCAATCATATTTTTAGATGCTTGATACAGGGAAATTTTATTTTTATTTGCAAGAGAAAGGATATGATTAAAAGACTTTTCACCTATACCTCGTTTTGGAACCGTGAGAGCTCTCTCAAAGGCGACATCGTCCTGACTCTCATAGACTAACCTTAAGTACGAAACAGCATCTTTTATTTCAGATCTCTCATAGAATTTAATTCCACCTATAATTCTATATGGAACAGAATACTTTATTAGAGACTCTTCTATTTCTCTGGATTGAAAAACAGCTCTAACTAAAATGGAAATGTTATTTAAATCAGGATTATCTTTTTTATAATCTAAAATTTCTTGCGCAACAAGGTTGGCTTCATCACGACTTGAATTAACTAAATGCAGATAGATTGGTTCGCCAGTTCCTTGGTCAGATATTAATTCTTTTCCAAGTCTCATTTCGTTATAACTTATGAGGGATGATGCAGATTTTAAGATATTATTTGTTGATCTATAATTTTGCTTTAATCTTATTACCCTCGCGTTCTCGAATTCTTTTTCAAATTTTAGCATGTTATCTACTTCAGCTCCACGCCAGCTATAAATGGACTGATCATCATCTCCAACGCAGCATATATTAAGATGTTCAGAAGCGAGAAGTTTCAGCCATATGTATTGTGCTGCATTGGTATCTTGATATTCATCAACATGTATATATTTAAAATTTGATGCATATCTTTTTAAAATATCATCTCTCTTAAATAAATTTATACATTGCAATAGTAAATCTCCAAAATCTAAGCAATTAATTTCAAATAATCGTTGCTGATATATTTTGTAAATTGTTGAACTTTTTTCATCAATAAGACTATCAAGACTCTCAGCTTTAATATCATCGGGGTTTAGCGCTTTATTCTTCCAATGGTCAATTTTTGATTGAATAAGTTTGGGTGAGAATTGAGATTGATCCAAATTTTCTGCTTTAATAATTTGCTTTATGAGTGAAAGCTGATCGTCTTTATCCAATATTGTAAAACTAGACTTTAGACCTAATACTTCAGCATGATTTCTAATAATTTTTGCTCCAATTGAATGAAATGTGCCGATCCATGGAATTCTATCCATGCTTTGATTAACAAGTTGCTGAACCCGATCAGCCATCTCACGAGCGGCTTTATTGGTAAATGTCACACACAGTACTTGAGATGGAAAAGCAAGGTTAGTTTCTACAATATGTGCCACACGTGTTGTCAAAACTCTTGTTTTTCCTGTTCCCGCTCCTGCAATAATTAGGTTTGGACCTTCAGTACTGCAAACTGACTCATGCTGTAACTCATTTAAGCTGTTTAGGTAGTGAGAATTGCTCATGTTCGATTTTTTAAGTGATTCAAGACATATAGTCTAATGGCGCTTGATAAATTTGAAGTTGTCTTTTTCTGATCGATATCAGAAATTATTCTATCAGGTGTTGTACTATTTTGTTTGCTTAGAGCAACAATTTCATCCCAAAATTCTTTTTCTAAAAATACACTCGTAATATGACCATCTAGATTGACTGTGCGCTTTTTAGAGTTTTGCATTCAGAATAATCAAGACGAGGAGATCATCTTACTTGGACTTAGAAGCGATTTAATTTTCTTACTTTCTAGATATTTTAAAACTTTGTTTGCCTCTAAAAGAGATATATTTTTTTTATGCGCTAATTTTGTTAACTCTGCAGCCTTAGTATAGCCAATCTCTGGTGCTAAAGCTGTTACCAGCATTAATGAATTTTCAACCCCTTGCTTAATATTTTTGACATTAGGCTTAATACCTTTGAGGCATTTTTCATTAAAATTATTTATCGCTGAGGCAAGTAAATTAATCGAATTAATAATATTTAGGCCAATGAGTGGTTTAAATGCATTGAGTTCGAAGTGACCTTGTGAACCTGCCATTGAGATAACATTATGGAAACCCATCACTTGTAAACACACCATTGTTAAAGCTTCACTTTGAGTAGGATTTACTTTACCTGGCATAATAGATGATCCAGGTTCATTCTCAGGCAGGCTGAGCTCACCCAAACCTGAGCGAGGACCTGATGCTAAAAGTCGAATATCATTTCCAATTTTAAATAAATCAGTCGCAATTACATTAAGTACGCCAGATAGTTCTACTATTGAGTCATGAGATGCCAGTGCTTGAAATTTATTCGGGGCAGGTTTGAATTTTGACTTTGTTATTTTACTTATTTCTGAAACCACAAGTTGGTCAAAGCCACGTTTCGTATTTAATCCTGTACCCACAGCGGTTCCACCTTGTGCAAGGTAACTTAAGTTTGTTAAAGCTCCCTCAACTCTTTTTATATTTGAATTGATTTGCGCCTGATATCCAGAAAATTCTTGCCCTAGCGAAAGTGGAGTTGCATCCTGCAAATGAGTTCTTCCAATCTTGATAATACTTTTCCATTTCTGAGATTGTGATTTTAAAACTTTTTCCATACTTTTTAATGCGGGAACAAGCTCACTTATAATTTTCAATTTACACGCAATATTTATAGCCGAAGGGAAGCTGTCATTGGTTGATTGACTTTTATTAACATGATCATTTGGATGTACAGGTGAATTGGTACCAAGTTTTTTCGATATTTTCCTGTTTGCTATATTGGCAATAACTTCGTTGACATTCATATTTGTTTGAGTTCCAGAACCGGTCTGCCATACAGAAAGAGGGAAATGTTCGTCGTACTTTCCTAAAGAAACTTGTTTTGCAGCGTCAATAATTGCACTAGCTATTTTAGGACTTAGAAGCTTTTGTTTTTGGTTGGCTTTTGCACATGACATCTTAATGATTGCCAGGGCATGTATTATCTCAATTGGCATTATATTATTGCCGATTCTAAAATTCTTTAATGACCTTTGAGTTTGCGCTCCCCATAGATTAGTGTTGGCAACTTTGATCTTGCCTAAACTGTCTTGTTCTTGTCTTGTTTTTTGACTCATGATGAATGTACTATAGTACCTTAATATATTACATATGGTAAGCGATTAAGCTTTTTCAATGATAATTCTATTATACTACTGCAAATCCGAAATGAAATGCCAGTAATAACAAGAAAATAAGTGTGAGTGCTGCTAGGTAGTAGGGAATCATAAATTTGAATTATCAGAGTCCGTGATTTTTAAAACAAGTAATTTTTAGACATTTTAAAAGTGAATAAGTAAATTAAGCTTAACTTTTATGTTTAAAAAACGACAGGAAAGTCCGTCAGGAAAATTTTTAAATTTTGAATTTATAAAAGAAGAGAATGGAAACTTCTTTTTTGAGATAATTTTTCCACCCGAGACGGCAAGTCCACTCAATTTAGTTCAAGGTGGAATGATCGATGCCGCTTTAGACGAGGCCACATCAATGACAGCATATATTGCTTTTAAAGAGAAAAAACTTCCACTTACTACGGATCATCATGTTTTATTTCATAGGCCTATGCCCTTAGGTAAAGCTACTATGCAAACTAAAATCATTAAATACGGTAAAACGGTTACGACCATTGAGGGAAAGTTATTTGATCAAAATGAAAAGTTAGTCGCAACCATGCTACATACAGCTTTGCCCACTAATATTCCAAATCAATAAGCAAGTATTTTAATCAAAGCATTCGGCTGCGGTAAATGCACATGTTGAGTAATGAAATATTGAGCTAGCAGTATCTGTTACTGTTGAAGCAATTGTATCGGCAGTTTTACCGCAGTGCACCCACTACAAAACAAGAATATTAGTAAAATATTTATTATTTTTTTGTTATCATTCATATTATTAAGTGGGAGACTTCTGTTGCCCGGTGTCTCCCAAACCGCGCTTGCCTAATTATATTAAGCAGCGAGCGCTAATTTATTGTTAGCATTTAAAAGTTAGCCCGATAACGGCGGTACAATGCCGAGAGAAAAACTTACCTTTAAACATTCGTCGATCCTATATCACCCCCTAAGAAATGGTGGAGGTGCCGGGTACCGCCCCCGGGTCCGTAATGGGTATTATGTAAGCCGTTTATCTCTATAGCTA
>CABYZQ010000011.1 GCA_902523535.1 uncultured Pelagibacteraceae bacterium | reverse complement strand
TGTTACAAAGGAACAGTTTCAGTCGCATATAAAATATATAATTGAAAATAATATTGATGTAATAAGTTTAGAGGAAATTATTAGTAAATTAGAAAATGACGAAAAGTTTAATGAGAAAAGTATAGCTTTTTCAGTTGATGATGCTTACTTATCTTTTTTCGAATATGCTTGGCCAATATTTAAAAAATACAAAATACCTGTCACTCTATTTGTTTCTACAGATATTATAGATAGTAATATTGCTGGGTATATGAGTTGGTCTCAAATAAAGGAATTTATTGACGGAGGTGGCTCTATAGGTCAGCATACTTCTACTCACCTTCATATGCCTTTAAACAGTAAGGAGTATGTGAAGGAAGACTTAATAAATTCACATAGAAGCTTTATAAAGAATATTGGTTTTGTGCCTAAGCTTTTCGCATATCCTTACGGTGAAACAAGCTTAGCTATTATAGAGCTTCTTAAAGAACTCAATATTAGCCATGCGTTTGGTCAGCATTCAGGCGTGATTTCAAGTTATGAAAATCATTATTATTTACCTAGATTTTCTCTTAACGAAAATTTTGGCACATCAGATCGTTTTGGGTTTGCTGTAAATTCTTTTCCCTTACAGATAGATCAATTTAGTCCTGAAGATATGTTCTTAAAAAATAATAAGCGTCCATTAATTGAACTCACACTAGTTGATGATCTAAACAATAATGAGTTAAATTGTTACTCTAATCCTGGTGGAAATTGGAATTCACAAGAAATAATAAAAATAAGTCCCTTGAAATTTCAAATAATATTAAAAGAAGATTTTTTATCTGGAAGAGGCAAACTTAATTGTACGTCGAAAATTGATGACAAATGGCACTGGTTTGGATATCAGTTCTTGGTTAAATAATTTCAGTTAATTTAATTTTATTTTGCTTTTCCATTTTTAGATGCTCAAAGTCTTCTAATTTGTTTGTTTTAATTATATTCTTTATTTTTTCTGAATAGTCATCTTCAATTGAATAATTATATAAATAATTAGATAGTGTAACCCCATTTAAGGGAAGATTGTTGTTTCTCATAATATATCTGTTTAATCTAAACTCAGCATAATGATGATTAGTATTTAAATTCTTCATGTATGACGAAACAGAGTCACTCAGGGTATTAAATGATTTAATTTTATAATTTTCACCTAGATCTCTCCTTATTTTGGTCCCATATATATTGTCCAAATAAAGCATTCCCCTCGATAGCAAAACGAGAAGTTCCCCATCCACTCTCTATTGCCGCTTGAGCAAGAGCGAGCGAAACTGGAATTTTGTCAACTTTTTGTAATAATTTTTCAATAGAGTATTCTTTCAATTTATATTCTTTCATTTTACTTGATAACCACTTAGCATCACCGCGAGAAATAAAGTCAATTCTATTTGCTAGATTTCTAATTTTATTATTCATGAGTATCAGTTTTTCATTTTCTTTAATGATTATGGGCAGAGCTATTTTTATAAAAAGAGTTTTTCTTTTTTCAGATGATTTAAGTGTTTTTATGTTAGATGGTAATTTAGATATAATGATATTTGGTACTAAATTTGTTTCTAGGATAGAATCTAAATTAACATCCTTGCTTATATAAATTTCTTCAATAAGCTTAGCAGCATAAAGTTTATCTAAAGTTTGATCAAAGTTTTCATTTTTAGAATTATTATTTAGATATAATACTTTCATTTGTTTGTCGTAAACATTTTGACTGAAAACTAAAGAGGTTAAAATTGTAAAAACAAATAATAATGCTATTGAGTAATAGATCCTAAATAAGATAATTAAAGAATTATTTTTAGTAGTAAATACGTTTAGGAAATTCATATCATTTATATGATTTGTTCAACTTTTTTAACTTCAGGAATATGATGTTTAAGCATATTTTCGACACCATTTTTAAGAGTTAGTGTTGCGCTAGGGCAACCAGCACAACTTCCTTGAAGGGACAATGAAACAATACCCTCATCATATTTCTTAAATTTTATATCTCCACCATCTTGCATAACAGCAGGTCTGATTTTTGATACTAAAATATTATAAATATTCTTAACAACTTCTATGTCTGCATCGTCGAACTCAACTGTATTAATTTCATCAACCTCATTCTCTGTTTCTAATATTGGAATGCCTGAACCAATGAAGTCAGATATCTCGTGTAAGATTGTTGCTTTTAATTGATCCCATGTAAATTTGCTTTTATTAATTGAAATAAAATTTTTATTAAATAAAATTTTATCAATACCATCAATTTGAAGTAGCTTTTCTGCAAGCTTTGAATTTATATTTTCTTCTCCAACATTATATTCAACTGGCTCGGAACATATTTCATGACCATCTAAAATAAACTTCAATGAGTTTGGGTTAGGTGTTGATTCAGTTTGTATAAACATAATAATGATTCAATTTATATAATTAGATTCTATTTTTTTTAAAGAATTCATGTGATAATTTTATAAGTGTCTGAATTTAACGATATTTTTTTAATTCGCTCTTGACGCCAAATCATCAATAACGTCATCTTCTAAACCTTGCGGGATTAAAACAATCGGAACTGGAAGTTTACCTGATTTTTGACCAGCTAATAATGTAACCAATGGACCTGGTTGATCAGCATCGGCTGCAGCTAAAACTAGAAACCTTATTGCATCATCAGACTCAAGTGTTTCAATAATTTTTTCGCTTGGAATGCCTTCTTTAATTATAACTTCAGGGACTATATCTACGAGATCATGAATAACTTTAGACCACTTTTGTAATTTTTCTTGAGCTTTATCAGTTGCCTCTTGGCGAATAATCTCTTCAACAGATTGCCATTGTTGGGGGTCAAATTGTTCGATAATATTTAATAGGATAATACCTCCCCTTGTATTTTTAGCTCTTTGTGCAGCAAATCTGATAGCAACACTTAACTCAATGGAGTCATCGACTATAACTAAAAATTTTGATCTATGTTTCATTTCTAACAAATCCAATTATATCATAGACTTCTTTAATTGTAACATTAGCTTTCTCTGAAGCTTTTTCAGCTCCACTTGAAATTATTTGATTCAAATAAGCTTTATCATTCATTAATTTATCTATTTCTTTTGATATAGGTTTAATGTGTTCAATGATTACTTCGGTGAGACTATTTTTAAAATTTGAAAAGTTCTGTCCTTTATATTTCTCAATTAATTCTAGTTTATCTATTCCTGAAAAACCTGAAAATATATTTAATAAGTTATTAACTTCAAATAATTTTGATACATCCTCATTATTGTCTGGCATAGATGTATCAGCAGTCTTAGCCTTTTTTATTTTTTTTTCTATCTGATCAGCACTATCAGTTAAACTGATTCTTGAATAATCTGATGAATCAGACTTACTCATTTTTAATTCTCCATTTTTGAGAGACATTATTCTAGAGATATTTTTATCTATTATTGGTTCAGGAATTGGAAAAAAACTATCACATTCATAATCACGATTAAATTTTTGAGCTATATCTCTTGTTAATTCTAAGTGCTGCTTTTGATCATCGCCAACAGGAACATGGGTTGCTTTGTAAAGTAATATATCAGCGGCCATTAAATTGGGGTAAATAAAAAGTCCTGAGCTAGCATTCTCTTTATCTTTGCCAGCCTTATCTTTAAATTGTGTCATTCTATTGAGCCAGCCCATTCTTGTGATGCAATTAAATATCCAAGCCAGTTCTGAATGAGATGAAACATTACTCTGATTAAAAATTACACTTTTGGTAGGATCAATTCCTGAAGCTAAATAAGTTGCTACTACCTCATAAGTGTTATTTTTAAGAAGCTTTGGATCTTGTTTTACTGTAATTGCATGAAGATCAACTACACAAAAAAAACAATCATATTCAGTTTGCATTGATACAAAATTTTTTATTGCACCTAAATAATTACCAATATGTAAACCTCCGGTCGGTTGAACTCCAGAGAGGACTATTTTGTTTATATTTTTCATTTATTAAAAACTTTTTTAATTTCAGTATACGAAAAAGGCTTGTAAAAAGATATTATAAATAAGTAAAGTAGTATTGACGAAAAGACTAAAAATAAAAGGAAAATAGTCTCGCCAAAATAAAAGCTAATAAGCATTTCATCAAAATAATCTTTAGAGAAATAAATATATATTCCTAAAATAAAAGAAGCTAACAAGACTAAAATTACTGGTTTTATTATTTTTGAACTGAAAATAAAATAACAGTTTTTTTGAAGGTAATAATAAAGAACAAACACGCTTATCCACGCTGAAATACTTGTTGCAATCGCAATTCCTACAAAACCTATATAAATAAAGAGTATTATACTCAATACTGTATTCAATACTAAATTAAAAAAAGTTACATAAAGTGTTGGCTTAACATTTTCATATGCGAAAAAAATTGGTGTAAAAATTTTCATTAATATAAATGCAACCAAGCCTATACTGTAAAATTTTAGTGCCTGAGCTGTAAGCACTGTCGATTCAATATTAAATTCACCTCGCTCAAACAGTATGCGAACTATCAGTTCTGGCAGAATAAAAATACCAACAGCTGCAGGAAGTGATAATAATACGGCAAATTTAGTAGTCTCCTCGATTGTATTATAAACCTCAGTTTTTGAATTCTTCTGAATTTTTTTTGAAATTGATGGCAGCAACGCAATTCCAAGTGCAATCCCAATCAATGCTAGAGGTAATTGATATATTCTATCAGCATAATATAAATACGAAATTGCACCAGTTTCATATGAAGCAATTATAGTTCCTATAAAAATATTTATCTGAAGTAGGCCTGAGGAAAAAAAACTTGTAGAAAATAAACTAAGGAAACGTTTTGTATTTGTTGTAATTAGTGGAGAAAAATAAGTTATCTCTATTTTATTATATTTAAGTGAAGCTATTAAAAAAATTATTTGAATTATACCTCCAATGATTACAGACCACGATAAAAAAAGTAAAAAATTATTACTCGTTACATAAGCATATAGTATTCCCAATATCATGAAGAGATTTAAAATTATTGGAAGCGAAGCTGACAAGGCAAATTTATTATTTGCATTGAGAATAGATGAATAAATTGATCCAATACTAATTATGACAAGAAAAGGAAATATAATTCTTGATGTATTAATTAGTTCGTCCAGCTTTTCATCGTTCAAGGCAAAACCTGGTGCCAAGAATAAAATAAAAGTCGGCATGAATATCTCAATAATAATGACAATAATGACTGTTATGGATGTAAAAATAACAATGATATTTCCAGCAAATTTTTTTGCATCTTCCAAAAACTTTTCACTTATCAACTTTGTGTAAACTGGTACGAATGCAGAATTTACTGCCCCTTCTGAAAATATTCTGCGAAATGTATTTGGAAAACGAAAGGCTACAAAAAAAATATCTGCAAATATTCCTGTACCCAAAAAATTTGCAATCAAGATATCTCTTAAGAATCCAAATACTCGACTTACAGATGTAAAAAAAGAATAGATAAATGATGATCTTATAACATTCATATAATTGTTGTTTATTAATCTATTTTCATCTAAATATCGTCAAAATTAAGTATACATTCCCATTTTATAGTTTTTGAATTTGAAACGCAGATAAAAACCTATATAAATGGCCAAAAAGGGATTTATGAAGAAAAAGGATAGAGCAGAGCATTTTAGTGAGAAGGAAGCTTTAGTTTTTCATGCTCAGGGAAAGCCAGGAAAGATTGAAATTAAAGCAACCAAACCACTTGAGACACAAAGGGACTTGTCTCTAGCTTATTCACCTGGAGTTGCGGCACCAGTTAATGCGATTGCAGAGGACACCAGTGCAGTCTATGACTATACGAGTAAGGGCAATATAGTTGCCGTAGTATCAAATGGAACCGCAATACTTGGTCTTGGTAATTTAGGCGCACATGCCTCAAAACCAGTGATGGAAGGTAAATCTGTTTTGTTTAAAAGGTTTTCTGACATTGACTCAATTGATCTTGAAATTGATACGGAAAATGCTGACGAGTTTATTAATTCTGTTAAATATTTAGGCCCATCTTTTGGAGGAATAAATTTAGAAGATATCAAAGCACCTGAGTGTTTCATAATTGAAGACACATTAAGAGAGCTAATGGATATCCCAATATTTCATGATGACCAGCATGGAACTGCTATAATATCTACAGCTGCCCTTCTAAATGCATTAGATCTTAGTGGGAAAAAAATAAGTGATGCAAAAATTGTTGTTAACGGCGCAGGTGCAGCTGGCATAGCATGTTTAGAGCTTCTCAAAGCAATGGGAATGCCTAACAATAATGCAATACTTTGTGATACAAAGGGCGTTATTCACTCTGAAAGAAAAGAAAACATGAACCAGTGGAAATCTGCTCATGCAATAAAAACTGATTGTAGGACATTAGAGGATGCGCTGGTTGGTGCAGATATTTTTTTTGGTTTATCAGTTGGGAATATAATCAGTCAAAAAATGGCCTTATCAATGGCTGATAACCCGATTATTTTTGCTATGGCAAACCCTGAACCTGAAATTACTCCCGAAGATGTAAAAGAATGTAGATCTGATGCAATAATTGCAACAGGAAGATCCGACTATCCTAATCAGGTAAATAATGTTTTAGGATTTCCATACATATTTAGAGGGGCGTTAGATGTTAGAGCTACAACAATTAATTTAGAAATGAAGATAGCTGCTGCAAGAGCAATAGCCGACTTAGCAAAAGAGGATGTACCTGATGAAGTTGCAAACGCTTACCCTGGTAAGCGTCCGCAGTATGGTCCTGATTATATAATACCGTCTCCATTTGATCCTCGATTGATAAGTAAAGTTCCACCTGCAGTTGCCAAAGCTGCTATGGATACTGGAGTAGCGCGTAAAGCAATTGTTGATATGGACAGATATTCTAATGAACTATCAGCAAGACTTAATCCTTCAGCTGGGCTATTACAAAAAATATTTCAAGAAGTAAAAGAAAATCCAAAACGTGTAATCTTTACAGAAGGTGAAGAAGAAGACATGATTAGAGCTGCTGTTATATTCCTTAATAATGGAATGGGAACACCAATACTAATCGGAAGGGAAGAGATAATAAAAAGTAAAATGAAAGAAATGGGACTTGATTTCTTTGATAAGCTAGAAATTCATAGTACAAGAAATAAAGCTGAACATGATAGATACGCTGAACATATATATGATCGGCTTCAAAGAAAGGGGTTTTTAAGAAAAGACTGCTTAGATTTACTTACTAAAGAAAGAAATGTATTTGCCGCCTGCATGGTATCTCTCAATGAGGCTGATGCAATGGTTTGTGGTTTAACAAGAAGTTTTGCTGCTTCGCTTGAGAGTATAGAATATGTATTAGATCCCATTCCAAATAAAACTATTTTAGGTATGACTGTTATGTTGTGTAACGGAAGAACAATATTTGTTGCAGACTCAAACGTTCATGATATGCCTAATGCTGCACAGCTTGCAAATATCACTCAGGAAAGTGCAGAAGTTGTAAAGGAGATTTTTGGAATTGAACCAAGAGCAGCTTTAGTTTCTTACTCCAACTTTGGGAAACCGTTCACGGAACGTTCAGTTTATATGAGAGATGCAATCAAAATACTTGATGAGCGAAAAGTTGATTTTGAATATGACGGTGAAATGGGAGCAAATACAGCTCTAAATGAAAATTTAATGAAGTTATATCCATTTTGCAAACTTTCCGGTCCCGCTAATCTTTTGATTATGCCCGCAATTCATAGTGCTAGTATTTCTACTAAAATGTTACAAGAGTTAGGTGGAGGAAACCTAGTTGGTCCCTATCTTTTAGGGTTTAAAGAAAGTATTCAAATTGCTCCTTTAGGAGCGAATGTTTCTGATATTGTTAACCTTGCAGCACTTGCAGCTTTTAAAAATTAGCCTTTCAAGAAATTTGAAATTTCTTTAACTGCCTTTTTTGACTCTGGTAAAAATTCAAAAATTTGCCAAACATGTGGTAGATTTTTATAAATACTAAGCTTTACTCCATTATTACCATTTTTAAGATGGTTTGAAATTACGAGAGAATCACTTAATAGTATTTCAATATTACTTACTTGAATAAGTGTTTGAGGAAAATTTTTAAAGTTTGCAAACACAGGCGATATCAAAGGGTTAGTACAGTCTTGATTTGGTGCATACCACTGTTCAACATTTTTTTTCATAGATTTAGATGTGTTAAGCCAATCATCATATGACAAATAAGGGTCAGAAAATGAGTTCTCTTTAATACTTCTTCCTTCTCCTGTTAAGTCAGCCCATGGAGAAAGTAGGAAAACTTTAGATGGTAAAGGTTTACTTGCTTCTTGAAGTTTTAATATAGTAACAATTGATAAGTTACCGCCAGCAGAATCTCCTCCTATGAATATATTTTGACTTTTATATCCCATTCTTAGTAAACACTTGAAGCTTTCAACAGCATCATTCAATGCAGCGGGAAAAGGCTTCTCAGGAGCAAGGGAATAATCTATGGCATAGACCTTCAAATTAGATTTTTCGGCAATACTTATTAAAAGATTTTGATGTGTTTCAGGTGAGCCAGCAACATATCCTCCTCCATGGAAATAAAGTATACATTTATCATCACTAAATCCGTCATGATCAAAGGAAAGTGTTCTGATTTTTTCTAAAAAAATTTCATCTATTTTAACTTTTGAATTTTTTTTGCTAAATATAAATTTTTGAAGACTAGTATTTACAATTGAACTTGACGTATCTTCATAACCTTTTTGATTCATCATTTTTCTCGCTTCAAGATATGAGCGATCTTCAACAGATGGTCGTACTTTTTTTACATATTTTTTTAATACGTAATTTAATATTTTTGCTCTTATACTCATAAAATATTGAAATAAATTCTACTAACCTAGTCTATCAAAAATTATTTTAGCAACATCAATCTTATGAACTTTTTTTATTTCTTGGATACAAGTTGGTGAGGTGACATTAATTTCTGTAAGATAGTTTCCTATTATATCAATGCCCACAAAGAATAACTTTTCGCTTATCAATGTTTCCTTGATAATGCTGCAGATTTTTCTATCATTTCGTGACAATTCTACTGCCTTGGTACTTCCCCCAACATGGATATTTGATCTAAACTCATTTTTTTTTGGAATTCTTTTTAGTGCTGCGACAGGCTCACCATTAACAAGTATTATTCTCTTGTCGCCCTTAATTATTTCAGGGAGAAACTTTTGTAATATAAAAGGGGTATTCTCTTCATCCATAAATTTTTCAATAATTTGATTGTAGTTTTTGTCATTCTTATCTAGTAAAAAAATGCCTTGCCCCCCATTACCATATAAAGGCTTAATTACAGATTTCTTATAACTATTCATGAAACGATCTATTTCCTTTTTAGATCTAGTAATTAAGGTTGGAGGAATAATATTTTTGAATTTCAGCATCAGTATTTTTTCTGGTGCATTTCTTATTCCTGATGGACTATTTACTACTTTAGTTTTTTCACTTAACTGCTCAAGTAAATGCATTGAAGATATATATTCCATATCATAAGGCGGGTCTTGACGTATAAATATATAATTTAAAGAATTTAAATTTAATTTTTTCTCACTACTTAACGTATAACTATTAAGTTTATCATTTTTAAATTTAATTTCTTTTGCCTGTGCATATAAAGAACTTTTTTTAAATGTGAGAGAACTCGGCGAGAATATATAATTTTGATTTTTTCTCTTTTGTGATTCTAAAATCATTGGCAAAGTACTATCAGTACTATGGTTCAGTGTAGATACCGGATCCATTTGAAAACCGAATTTCATAAATCTAACTCCTACTCAGAATTAATAGTTATATAGTCAACTACTTCCTCAACTCCAAACACTTCTTTTGAGAGATCTATAACTTTTTGTTTTTCATCACTCGAGCTTGAAATTCCTATTATGTATACAATTTTATTAACGGTTTCGATGTTATAATTTAGAGAATTCACGTCTTCATCAAGCATTATTTTCGCCATAACTTTTGTACTAATAACTAAATCATCAGCAAAATCTAATATGTTATTACTTTCACTTATCTGAATTTCATTAATAACAGTTTGAACTCCTTTTACACCCCATGCGATACGCGTAGCTTCTATTCTCAAATCTATATTATCAACTATTCCAGTTAACAATACCCTTCCTTGAGAAACCTCCACATCAACGTTAAAAAATATTTTTTCACTTTGATCGAAATAAGAATTTTTTAAAACAGTTTTAATTAATACATCATCGACAAACTCTCCAATACTGCGGTCAGAGTTTGAAACTGTCACCGCCTTCGTAGCCACTCCTGTAGCTACTGGTACAGAGCAATTTGTTAGTATCAAAATAAATGACAGAAAAATTGATAAAATTGTTAGTTTATTAAGTACCATCATTCAAAATTATATTAATTTTATATTATTTCCTATTTTTTATTAATAGCTGATAAATATCCCTTTTAGATACACTCAAATCTTTTGACATAAGACGCGATACCTCAGAGATATTCATGCCTTTATTTAGTAAACTATTACCAAATTTAATAATTTCTTCTTCAGAAAGACTAGTAATTTTACTCATTATTGGCTCAATAATGAATGTTATCTCTCCTAATATTTTTTCTTTCATACTTATTTTCTCTAAAAGGTCAGAGATATTAGTATTGATAATTTCCTCATGCTTTT
This sequence comes from uncultured Pelagibacteraceae bacterium, assembly GCA_902523535.1. Taxonomy (GTDB): domain Bacteria; phylum Pseudomonadota; class Alphaproteobacteria; order Pelagibacterales; family AG-422-B15; genus CACNXQ01. The sequence continues at coordinate 19,082 of CABYZQ010000011.1, read as the reverse complement.
TTGTTAACTCCCTAACAAATGTTATTTTGCAATCACCACTTAGTTCTAATATTGCATTTAATGTTTTAATAATTCTCTTGGGCGATTCAAAATATATTTCTGGACAGTCACTTCCATTAAATCTTGCTAATTGACTTTCTATTTTCTTTTTTTCTCTTGGAAAAAAACCTCTAAAGGTAAAATTTTCTGCTTGAAAAGTTGCTAAAACGAAGCTTGCTATTGGTGCTGATGGACCTGGTAAAGAAAATACACTTAAATTGTTTTCAAAGCATTCTTTCACAAGGTCAGCCCCAGGATCTGAAATAAGTGGTGTTCCAGAATCTGTAGTTACAGCAATAGAAAAATTAGAACTTATTTTTTTTATTACTCCAGGAATTTTATTTTTAGAATTAAATTTATGAAATGACTGTATTTTAGATTTTATTCCATATTTCGACGTAAGTTTTTTTGTAACTCTCGTATCTTCACTGATTATTAAGTCAACTGAAGAAAGTATTTTTAATGACCTTATTGTAATATCAGATAAATTTCCTATAGGCGTAGGAACTATATAAAGACCACTTTGAGGTTTCTCATTTTCCAATAACTTTGTAATATAAGATAAATTTAAATTTGATTGCATGCTTTATTTTATAGATAAGTTTATTATTATAGTAATTCTTTATTTAAGTTTATTATTATATGGATGTGAAACAACCCAATTAACTCCAAAGAAAACATTAACATACAATCAAACACAATTGCTAGAGACTGTAGATGAAGATGAAGATCTAAATACTCAAGAAAACAATTTAATAGAAAAAGATGATAAGATTCTCAGGGTAGGCTTACTTTTACCTTTGTCTGGGGAATTTTATCAGATAGGTAAATCGCTACTCGATTCTGCACAATTGGCATTAGAAGAAACCAATAACGAAAATTTACAATTTTACATAGTAAACACTGGAGATGAAAACCAACTATATAAAAATTTATCATATTTAATTAGTAATGATGTTGATTTGATTCTTGGGCCAATATTTACCAAAACAGTTTTAAAAGTAAAAGAGTACTTAAATGATCAAAATATTCCAATCATAACATTTTCTAATAATTCTGATGTAAGTGATCGTGATGTCTATGTTTTTGGATTGACTATTGAAGATGAATTAAACAGAATCTACGAATATTCAATTGATAGAGGAATTAATAAATTTGCAGTTATAGTACCTGACGATAAATATGGAAATAAAGTAAAAAATGAAATTAATAAATTCCATTATGTAAATAATAATTCGTCTTCACAATTTATTTTTTATCCAACTAAAGAGCCCGACTATTACAAAATAGCTAGGGAAGTTTCAAATTATGATGAAAGAAAATTAGACTTGGATAATCGAGTTAAGCTTCTAGAAGAATTACAATCTGAGTCTTCATTAAAAGAATTAAAATTATTAAGAAATAAGGATACATTGGGCGAGGTAGATTTTGAAGCTATTATAATAATTGCTCGCTCATTTAGCGAATTAACAAATTTTATTTCAATACTACCCTATTATGATGTTGACCCAAAAAAAGTAAAATTCATTGGAAACTCTACTTGGGGAAAAGAATTAATTCTTAAAGAGCCTTCAATGAATGATTCATATTTTTCATCCTTAGATTTAAATGCTCGAAAAAAATTTAAAGAAGAATACAAGAAAATATACAAAAATAATCCTCACTCATTAGCTGCTTTAGCATACGATTTAGTAGGTTTAATCAGCAGCTTGAATATGGAACATAAGAAAATTACTAAGGAAATTCTTCATTCTGATTTGGGATATATAGGTATAAATGGATGGTTCCGTTTTCATGAAAGTGGAAAAGTAGAACGTAGACCTTTAATATTCCATGTAGGAAATGATAAGTTTGTAATTAAAAATTAATTTTTTATTTTGTACAAAAAATTTGACAACTTTTTAAATGCAATTGCTCGGTGACTTATTCTTTCTTTATAGTTAAAATTCATTTCGCCAAATGTTTTTTTATAACCTTTAGGAACAAAAATTGGATCATACCCAAAACCATTCTTACCTTTTGGAGGAAATTGAACATGTCCATAAATCTTACCTTCAAAAACTCTGCATACATTGTTTGGAAAGTAGATTGATAAAGCGCAACAAAAAAAAGCTTTTCTGCTGGATTTATTAAAATAATTATTTTTTTCCATTTTCTTTTCTATTTTTTCCATAGCAATATTGAAATCTTTTTTCTTACCCGCCCATCTTGCAGAATAAATACCAGGTTCGTTATTTAATGATGAAATACAAAGGCCACTGTCATCAGCTATAGCTGGCAATTTAGATTTTAGAGCAGCATTTTTTGATTTGATAAGGGAGTTTTCTCCAAATGTAAGACCGTTTTCAAAAGGTTCATTAATTTTAAGTTTTTTGGCAGAAATAATATTATAACCTAGCGGTTTTAATAAAGATTTTATTTCCGAGACTTTTCCAGAATTATGACTTGCTATTACGATATCCTTTAACAGATTATTTGCCCTCAAAAAGTATTTTTTGGGATTGAATTATTTGACTAATACCTGATTTTGCCAATTCAAACATGGAATTAAATTCATTTTCTGTGCAAAGTTTTTTTTCAGATGTCATTTGTATCTCAACTATTTTATTTGTTTCTGTAATGACGAAATTAGCATCTACCTCAGCATTTTGATCCTCAATAAAATCTAGATCAAGCAACGGAACATTATCGACTATGCCACAACTTATAGCCGCAAGATTTTCCTTTATTGGGTTAGTTTTTATAATCTTTTTCCCTATCATACTCTGAATACATAACTGCAATGCTACAAAAGCACCTGATATTGAAGCGGTTCGTGTTCCGCCATCAGCTTGAATAACATCACAATCAATTAAAATTTGCATATCTTTTAACAAACTAAGATCTGTTACCGCTCTCAACGATCTGCCAATCAAACGTTGTATTTCTTGTGTTCTTCCTGATTGTTTGCCTCTGACAGCTTCTCGGGACATTCTTTCTGATGTTGATCTAGGAAGCATTCCATATTCAGCGGTTACCCAGCCTTGTTGAGAATTTTTAAGCCATCTTGGTACATTTTGATCTAGAGACGCATTACACAATACGTGAGTTTCACCAAATTTTATCATACAAGAGCCTTCTGGATATGAGGAGAAATTTGGAATAATTTCAAATTTACGAAGATCACTAGTTTTTCTTGTATTTCTCATATTAACAAATTCATTATACTATGTATTGACGAAAATAATATAGATCATTACATATTCAAAAAAAGATATGGCAAAAGACAAAAAAAAGAATGTTTCTGAAAAAAAAACTGAAGAGAATGTTGAAGAAGTTCAGGTAAAGGAAAATATTGACCATTCAGAACTCGAAGAAAAGTTAAAAGAGGCAGAAAATCAAATTTTACTATCTCTCGCAGATAACGATAATCTAAGAAAAAGATTTGACAGAGAAAAAGAGGATCTCAGTAACTATGTTATTTCTAGTTTCGCAAAAGAAATCTTGTCTGTATTGGATAATTTAGAGAGAGCATTAAAATCGATAGATCTAGATGAATTAAAAAAATCAGATCAAAATATTTCACAGTTTGTTGAAGGTATTGAATTAACAGAAAAACAAATAGTAACGGTTTTTGAAAAGTTCAAAATTGAAAAAATTAATTCTTTAGACCAAAATTTTGATCCAAACTTGCATCAAGCTATGTTCGAAGTAGAAAATCCTGATAAGCAGCCTGGTATCATTACTGAGGTAGTACAAGAGGGATACCGTATAGGGGATAGGCTTTTAAGACCTGCTATGGTAGGCGTCGTCAAGAAGAAAAACTAATAATATCAGTAGCATAAATCAATAAAAGACCAGCGAATTTAGTAAAAATACTTTCTATTGAGGGGGGTTGCACACAAAAATCAACTACCTATATATAAGTCAAATCAAACAAAGAGAATTTTATGGGAAAAGTAATTGGTATAGATCTAGGAACAACTAATAGTTGTATCTCAATAATGGATGGTAAAGATCCAAAGGTAATCGAGAATGCGGAGGGCTCACGTACTACACCTTCCATTATAAGCTTTGGTGCTGAAAGTGAAAAACTAGTTGGTCAACCAGCTAAAAGACAAGGCGTAACAAACCCAGAAAATACCTTTTTTGCTATTAAAAGACTCATGGGTCGTTCTTTTGAAGATCCAATGGTTCAAAAAGACTCAGACATGGTGCCATTTAAAATTATAAAATCAGAAAATGGTGATGCATGGGTAGAATCTGGAAATGAAAAGTATTCTCCATCACAAATTTCTGCGTTTGTATTACAAAAACTAAAAGAAGATGCAGAAAGATATTTAGGAGAGTCTGTTGAGAAAGCAGTGATTACCGTACCAGCTTATTTTAATGATGCGCAAAGACAAGCCACCAAAGACGCAGGTAAAATAGCTGGACTAGAAGTTGAAAGAATTGTTAATGAGCCCACGGCTGCTGCACTAGCATATGGTCTAGACAAAAAAGATGGCAAAACAATTGCTGTTTATGATTTGGGTGGAGGTACTTTTGATATTTCAATATTAGAGATTGGTGATGGAGTATTTGAAGTTAAATCAACTAATGGTGATACATTCCTTGGTGGAGAAGATTTTGACTCAAGACTTCTCAGTTATTTAGCTGATGAATTTAAGAAAGAAAATAATATTGATCTGACGAAAGATAAATTAGCCTTGCAGAGACTCAAAGAGTCAGCAGAGAAGGCTAAAATAGAATTATCATCTACTTCTCAAACAGAAATCAATCTTCCGTTTATTACGGCAGATCAATCTGGCCCAAAGCACTTAAATATTAAAGTTACAAGAGCTAAACTTGAAACATTAGTTGATGATTTAATCGAAAAAACAATCAAACCATGTGATGCCGCATTAAAGGATGCAGGTTTAAGTGCGGGTGAAATTGACGAAGTTGTTCTTGTAGGTGGCATGACAAGAATGCCAAAAGTAATTGAAACAGTTAAGAACTTCTTTGGCAAGGAACCTAACAAAGGAGTTAATCCTGACGAAGTAGTAGCTCAAGGTGCTGCTATCCAAGCAGGAATACTTCAAGGTGATGTTAAAGATGTTTTATTGCTAGATGTTACCCCTCTCTCACTTGGTATTGAAACTTTAGGTGGAGTATTCACAAAACTTATCGATAAGAATACGACAATACCTACAAAGAAAAGTCAGGTTTTCTCTACTGCCGATGATAATCAAACAGCAGTGACAATACGTGTATGCCAAGGCGAAAGAGAGATGGCATCAGATAATAAGCTTCTGGGCAATTTTGATCTTGTTGGAATTCCACCGGCACCAAGAGGAGTACCTCAGGTTGAAGTGACTTTTGATATTGATGCTAATGGTATTGTAAATGTATCCGCCAAGGATAAAGGAACTGGAAAAGAACAACAGATTAAAATTCAAGCATCTGGTGGCCTAAGCCAAGAAGAAATAGAAAAGATGGTAAAAGAAGCTGAGGCAAATGCAGAGTCTGATAAGAAGAAAAGAGAAACCGTCGATGTTAAAAATCAAGCTGATACGATGGTACACTCAGCAGAAAAAAATCTTAAAGAATTTGGTGACAAGGTTTCAGATCAAGAAAAAAGTGCAATCGAGAATGATGTTAAGACTTTGAAAGAAGCAATTTCTTCTGATGACATAGAAAAAATTAAAACTGGATTGGAAGCATTAACTCAATCTTCTATGAAACTAGGTGAAGCTATGTATAAAGCTCAACAGCAAAATGCTCCTTCACCAGAAGGTGGACCAGCAGGCGGTGAACCTAATGATGCAAAAGAAAACAATGAAAAAGTTGTTGATGCAGAATTTGAAGAAGTTAAAGAAGACAATAAAGAATCGTAAGCGGGTAAGCTTATGTCAAAAAGAGACTATTATGAAGTTCTTGGTGTATCCAAGACTGCTGACGATTCTGAGATAAAAAAATCCTATAGAAAACTTGCAATGAAATATCACCCTGATCGAAATCAGGGAGATGCAGAAGCTGAAGTAAAATTCAAAGAAGCTAGTGAGGCATACGCGGTTCTTCAAGATAAAGAAAAAAGGTCTGCTTATGATCAGTTTGGTCATGCAGCTGTCGACGGAAGCTCTGGACAAGGTGGTGGTGGATTTGATTTTTCTTCGTCGGCTTTTCAGGATATTTTTGAGGATTTTTTTGGCGGTGACTCATCTTTTTTTGGAGGGGGCGGAAACAGAAGGAGAAAGTCAAACAATCGGGGCTCTGATTTAAGATATGATATTACAGTTTCACTTGAAGAAGCCTATAATGGAAAAAAATTCAAAGTAAAAATACCTACACAGGTTCAATGTGAGATATGTTCTGGCTCAGGAGCATCTAAAGGAAGTCAACCCATCACGTGTCAATCATGTGGAGGAAGAGGACAAATTAGATCACAACAAGGTTTCTTTTCGATTCAACAAACTTGTCCTACCTGTCAGGGAACGGGTTCAACAATATCTGATCCTTGTAATCCATGTCGTGGTTCCGGCCGAACTCAAAAAACAAAAAGTCTAATGGTTAAAATACCAAAAGGAGTTGATGATGGATCAAGAATAAGACTAAGCGGCGAGGGTGAAGCTGGCACAAATGGTGGTCAACAAGGCGATTTGTATATTTTTGTTAACGTCAACGAACATAGTATATTTGCCAGAGAAGATGAAAATCTTTTTGCCGAGGTACCTATTTCAATGATTGATGCTGCGGTTGGCGGATCTATTGATGTGCCTATTATAGATGGTGGTAAAGCAAGATTAAAAATACCTCAAGGAACTCAAACAGGAGATCAATTTAGACTTAAATCGAAAGGAATGCCTCACGTAAGAAGTGGATATCTTGGCGATTTATATATACAAACCAAAGTCGAAACACCTGTGAATTTAAACAAAAAACAAATTGAGATTCTAAAGTCCTTTCAAGAAGTCAGTAATAATGAAGAAAATCCTCTCAGCTCAGCTTTTTTTAAAAAAGCCAGAGATTTCTGGAAAACAAAAAATTAAATACCATTACTTTTTTCTTTATTTGAATTATCTTTAAAAAATGAAAAAAATTAAAGTGATTGTAACGGGTGCTTCAGGTCGTATGGGCACGCAAATAGCAAAAAGAATTGTTCAAGATAAATCTTTTACATTGTTTGGAGCAACCGAGAGTGTTGGTCATCCTTCAATAGGAAAAGATATAGGTCAAATTTTAAAAACAAAAAAAACTGGTATTTTAATTACAGATAACATTATTGAACTGTTTGCAAAAGCTGATGCAGTTATTGATTTTACAGTTCCCAAAGCAACATTAGAGCATGCAAAATATTCTGCACAAGCAAGAATTGTTCATGTAGTTGGAACAACTGGTTTCAGCAAAAGCCAGTTACGTAAAATAGATTTTGCTGCGCAGCACGCCACAATTATTAAATCTGGCAATATGAGTTTGGGAATAAATTTATTAGAGAGTATTGTAAAAATTGCTTCCTCAAAATTAGATAGCTCTTTTGATATAAAAATAAATGAAACTCATCATAAACATAAAATTGATGCACCATCAGGAACAGCAATAATGCTTGGCAAAGCTGCTGCTAGTGGGAAAAGTAAAAAATTGGAAAATATAATGAAGATTAATCGCACTAATACAATTGGTAAAAATATAAAAAATAAAATTGTAATGTCGTCCTTTAGAAAAGGTGAAACCATTGGAGACCATGAGGTAATATTCTCATCAAATGATGAAATGATTAGAATTCAGCATATAGCTGAAAATAGGGGAATTTTTGCCAATGGAGCTCTTCAAGCTGTAAAATGGGGAATGGATAAAGGACCAGGCCTTTTTTCGATGACCGACGTTTTGAATATTTAGAACAGTAACAAATAGCTTATGCAAAGAGCTGAACGTGCAACAAAAATAATGGGTATATTAAATAAAATATATCCTAAAACTCCTATACCTCTAAATCACAAGAACAAATTTGAACTTTTAATTTCTGTTCTTTTAAGTGCACAATGTACTGATAAAAGAGTGAATGAAATTACACCAATACTTTTTAAAGAAGCAAATAATGCAAAAAAAATGCAGACGTTATCTAAAAATAAAATATACAAGATTATAAGGCCGTGTGGGCTTGCCCCTCAGAAGTCTAGCGCAATCCATAGATTATCTAAAATATTAGTTAATAATTTTAATGGCAAGGTACCAGAAAGTTTTGACGAACTTGAAAAGCTTCCTGGTGTTGGCCATAAAACAGCCAGTGTAGTAATGTCACAAGGTTTTGGTCATCCAGCTTTTCCTGTTGACACACATATTCATCGATTAGCGCAAAGATGGGGACTTACTAATGGAAAAAATGTAACTCAAACAGAAAAAGATTTAAAAAAAATCTTTCCAATGAACAGTTGGAATAAACTTCATTTACAAATTATTTTTTATGGAAGAGAGTATTGTGAGGCAAGAAAATGTTTTGGCTTAGAATGTAAGATTTGCAAGACCTGTTTTCCTGACAGAAAAAAGCCAGTACAAACAAAAAAAACTTAATTGATATTTTTACAATAGGGAGTTGATAGTTTGACGGTAACTGCTAGAGTTCTTTCGACATGACAAATAAAGTAGCATTGATAATTGGCGCTGGTGATAGTCTAGGTTCTTCAATAGCAAGAGTTTTTGCAAATGATGGGTTTACTGTTGTGGTTGCAAGAAGAAATGGTGATAAGTTATCTGAGTTAGCTGAAGAAATTAAAAAAAATGGTGGTGACTGTTTCTTTTATTCGCTTGATGCAAGAAAAGAGGATGACGTCATTAGCTTAATTAATAAAATTGAAAACGAAATCGGAGAGATCTTGGTTGCAGTATACAACATAGGGGCAAATATCAGGTACGGCATATTAGAAACAACATCAAGAAAGTATTATAAAGTTTGGGAAATGGCTGCATTCGGTGCATTTCTTATGGGGAGAGAAGTTGCAAAAAAAATGGTTCCTAGAAAAAAAGGGACTATAATTTTTACTGGTGCATCGGCAAGCGTCAGGGGTAAAGAGGGTTTTGCCGCTTTTTCAGGAGCAAAGCATGCAAAGCGGGCTTTATCACAGAGTATGGCAAGAGAGTTAGGGCCTAAAGGAATTCATGTTGCGCATGTTGTTATTGATGGGGCAATTGATACCCCATGGGTCAATGAATTGTTTCCTGATTATGTGAAAGAAAAGAAAAAAGTTGATGGACTTATGAATCCGGATGATATTGCACAGAACTACTTAATGATACATAATCAACCAAAAAACGCGTGGACTTATGAAATAGATCTGCGACCTTGGGTGGAGACATGGTAGATAATAAATATGACATCGTAGGTATTGGTAATTCTATTGTTGACGTAATTACAGACGTAGAAGATCAATTTTTGAATGAGCACAAGTTGAGAAAAGGCCTCATGTCTTTAGTAGACTTAGATGGTATTAAAAATATCTCAGAGAAAATTGATATTAAAAAAACTGTGTCTGGTGGATCAGTTGCAAACTCAATAGTTGCTCTAGCTCAAAATAATATGAAAACAGCTTTTATTGGAAAAGTTGGAATAGATGAAGTAGGGAACGCATTTGTTGATGGATTAAATAAAGAAAATGTATTTTTTGCGAATGTCCCTCAGTCTGACGAGAGTGAAACAGGAAGATGCTTAGTTATGGTAACCCCTGATGCTCAAAGGACAATGAGTACCTATTTAGGAATTTCCCAAAAGCTAAATTCTGATGATGTTAATGAAGATGTTATTTCACAATCAAAAATCACTTATCTAGAGGGATATCTTTGGGACCTAGATGATGCCCAAGTTGCAATCAAAAAAGCGACAAAGGTGGCTAAGGAAAATAATAAAATTGTAGCCTTCAGTGTATCTGACGTATTTTGTATTGAACGTTTTAAAGAGAGCTTTTTGAGTTTAATTAATGAAGAAGCTGATATTATTTTTGCAAACGAAGAGGAGATTAAATCTCTATTAGGAACATCAGACTTGGATGAGAGCATAAACATTATCAAAGATAGAAATAAGATATTCGCAATAACACTTGGTGAAAATGGGGCAATGATTATAAATAATGAAGTAGTAATTAAAATTGAACCCCAAAAAATAGATAATCTTGTTGATACAACGGGAGCTGGTGATCTATTTGCAGCAGGATTTTTGTTAAAATATATTCAGGGACAGCCCCTTGAAGAGTGTGGCAAAGAAGGAGTTAGATTTGCTTCAAAGGTAATACAAATCTACGGGGCTAGATTGTAAAATTTAACTATCTAAAATTTTATCAATTTCATTAATTACTGCATCTGAAGTTATTAAATCTATATCATCTCCACCAAAACTCTGCGACGCAATAAAATTAATGTTTGTGAATTGGTCATTTAAAAATTTGACTGCACTTGTTGGACCACAGATTTTTAACAATGGACACATATTAGTTGAGAGCATTTGACCAGTTCCGCTGTCATTAGTTATAGCAATATCTAAAAAATTTGTTGATGCCATTACCACTTCAATTCCTGGATAATTTGTAACTTCTTCTTCAGGAAAAAGAGGATTATCTATAACATCAATTATTTCTTTACGAAGATTTTGTTCCTCTGGTCCAAGAAAAAAAACTATATTGAAATCTTTTTTTTCATAAAATTTAGCTACTTCTAAGTATTTATCAAATGACCAAATCCTTGTTGGAGTATTTGAACCTGGCGCAATACCAATATACTTTTTACTGGGGTCAAACAATTTTTTTAAGGCCTCTGTTATTGATTGTGGAATATCTATTTCAAATTCTTTTTTATCTTCATAATTTGAAACTAGGTCAAGCATTTCAATAATACTTTTTATATAAAATTTTCTTTCTTTACTAAAAGCTTTAGGTTTTAAGTTAGAAAAAAACCAATTAGCCGCAGATGAAATAAAAATTTTTGTTTTTAGCCTCTTTAAGGCAATGGTTCTGAGCACAGCTTTTTGCGTATCGATAATAATATCAAATTCTTCGTTATTTAAATTATAAACATTTGAGATTTTATTCCAAAAGAAGGGGTTTAGTTTTGCTTTTTCCCATATTTTGTCGATATAGTTTGAGGTAAACTTTTTTAGTCTTTTACTATACTCCGTATAGATTGTGTCAGTCATCCAATGAATTTCATAATTTGGAAATCTATCTTTTAATTGATAAACAATTGGCAATTTTAAAATGCCATCTCCAATTTGCTCCCCATTGCTGAAGATTAAAACTTTTTTCATTGGTTTAATTTTGAGTCGTGTCTTCTGAAACTTTTATTATTAATTTCCCCTCATTTTCTCCTGAAAATAACTTTTTAATAGAGTTTTCTGCATTCTCTAAACCAGGAACTATATGGTTTTTATATTTAATTTTTCCCTCTTTGATCCAAGTTGTAAGGTCTTGGTAAGCCTCTATGTACCTTTTGAAATAGTCAAAAACAATGAAACCTTTAAGCATTATTCTTTTGATCAATAGATTTCCCCATGCTGGACCAGGCACTAATGATTCAGCATTATAGCCAGATATTAAGCCGCATAAACTTATTCTTCCATTTATATTCATTCTTGTAAGGACAGCATCCGTAATGGTTCCTCCAACATTTTCAAAATATATATCAACTCCATCAGAACAAAGATCTTTAAGTCTTTTTCTAATATTTTCTGTTTTGTAATTTATTGCTCCATCTATGCCAAGATCATTTACTAACCACTGACACTTCTCATCAGAACCAACGATACCGATAACTTTGCATCCTTTTATTTTTCCAATTTGGCAAACTATAGAACCTACGGCACCCGCTGCAGCTGAAACAACTAATGTTTCACCTGGTTGAGGTTTTGTAATATCTAGTAAACCAAAATAAGCAGTCATCCCTGTCATTCCCAAAATACTCATGTAACTATCTAATGGAAAACCGGTACCTTGTGGTATTTGTCTAACACCTTTACCATTGGTGATAAAATATTCTTGCCATCCACCCATACAGTTAACAATCTCACCTTCTTTAAATTTCTGGTTTTTTGATTTCTCAACTATGCCTATTGTTCCACCTCTCATAACGTCTCCAGTTTGCATTGCATCAACATAAGAGGCACGCCCACTCATCCATCCTCTGTTAGCAGGATCAAGTGATAAATAAATATTCCTTATCAAAACGTCATTTTCATTTAATTCTGGAACAGAAGTTTCTTCCATAACTAAATCTCCTTCTTTGATATCTCCTACAGGGAAATTTTTTAGTATCCATTGTTTATTAATCATTTTTTTCTCCCATCATTTTTTTTAAATTTACTTGAGGCATATCTACAATTACACAAGTAGATGTGGCTGTAACAACAGTTCTGTTGTTTTGTTCAAGTCTTCCTTCTAGGAAAGCAATATTTTTTCCTGATTTAACTACTTGGCCATATCCAATTACTTTTCCTGGTTTTGTAGGATATAAAAAATTAGTTTTTAGTTCTATAGTTGGCGGTCTTTTCTTAAAATGGTTTTGAAAGATAAAGGCAAGAGCAGTAGCATCATCAACCATCCCACTTACGATACCTCCTTGAACATCACCTGCAGGATTACAATATTTTTGCTCTACTTCAAATTCCATTTTAATACTTCCAGCATCAGTATTCACTTCAAGAACTGTCATGTTGAATAGGTTAAATAATTTATTTTTATTAAATAAATCTACCAGTTCTTCGTCTGAAACCTTACTTGTCATTATAAATTACTCTTAATTTGGTTTTTCTGGAAAAACCATTGGACCTAAAGGTCTTCCAGCTAATAAATGAAAGTGAAGATGTGGTACTTCTTGATGTGCGTCATTTCCAGCATTCGCTATAACTCTATAACCATTTCCTCCTGAATTTTCACTAATGCCCAACATATCCGCAACCTTCGCAATAGCCCTATTAAACCCAATAATTTCATTATCACTGGCGTTTAAACTAAAGTCATTAATGTCTAGATAGTTGCCTTTAGGAATAATTAATGCGTGGGAAGGTGCTTGAGGCCTTATATCTTTAAAAGAAAGCACAAAGTCATCTTCATAAATTTTATCACAGGGAATCTCACCTCTTATTATTTTTGCAAATATATTATCTTTGTCGTAACTCATTATTTACGTAACCCTGTTTTACCTTCCCTGCCTTCCAGCTCTGCATATATTTGATCAGCTGAAATATCAAATTTTTTCCAGAGTACAAACAAATGATATATGAGATCGGCAGATTCATATATTATTTGTTCTGTGTTATCTTGCTCTGCAGCTTCAACTGTTTCAAGAGACTCTTCTTTTAATTTTTCAATGCATTTAGCTTTACCTTCAGATAAGAGCTTGGCTGTGTATGATTTAGAGGGATCTTCTTTTGAACGTTTTTCAATAGTCTCAAATAATCGAACAAGAACATCAACTTTATTGACCATTATTCATAACCTTCAACAATAGCAAAAAGTCTATCCTTATCTTCACCAAGCAATTTTTTTGCCTCTTGATATTCTTTACTGTTATAAGCTTTTTTTGCATTATCGAATGAAGAGTATTCTACTACGACATTTCGTTCGTACTCTTTTCCCTCAGCAATAAATTGACTTCCTCCACGCACTAAGAACTTACCATCGTATTTTTGCACTGCCTTAGAAGCAAGTTCAGCATACATCTTTTGTTTATCGGGATGAAGTACATTTACTTTTGCAATCCAATAACCTTTCATGATTAGATCCTAACCGGAATATTATTATCAGCAAGATATCTTTTAACTTCACCTATGCTGTATTCACCAAAGTGAAAAATAGAAGCAGCGAGTAATGCACTTGCCTCCCCTTCAAGAATGCCATCGAGAAGATGGCTCAAGTTGCCAACCCCACCTGACGCAATAACTGGTATATTAACTTTTGAAGTAACAGCTTTTAATAGCTTATTGTCAAACCCACTTTTTGTTCCATCTCTATCCATTGATGTAAGCAATATTTCTCCTGCACCTAGTTTTGCCACTTCATTGCAGTAAGTAACAACATCAATGTTGGTTTCTTTTCTACCACCATGAGTGAATACTTTCCATTGATTTTCAGCGGTTTCTTTTGCATCTACAGCTATCACGATTGTTGATGAACCATACTTGTTTGCAGCCTCAGCTACTAAATCAATATTATCAACTGCTGCTGTATTTATTGAAACTTTATCTGCTCCAAAATGAAGTAAACGTGAAATATCATCCAAATTCCTGACACCTCCACCTACAGTAAGTGGTATGAAACAATTCTCAGCCGTTTTTTTTACAACCTCTAGCAATGTGTCTCTGTTATCACTTGACGCAGTAATATCTAAAAAACAAAGCTCGTCAGCTCCTTCAGCATTATAGATTATAGCTTGTTCGACTGGATCTCCTGCATCAACTAGATCGATAAAATTAACCCCCTTAACAACTCTGCCATTATCAACATCTAAACAGGGTATAATTCTTTTTTTTAACATTATTTACTTAATATTTTTAAAGCTTCTTTAATATCAATGTTTTTGTCATAAATTGCTTTACCAACAATGACACCTTTCATTTGAGAGTAGTTTTTAACTTTGATATTTTTTATATCATCAATTGACGACACGCCACCTGAAGCAACGCACAAAAAGCTCGTCATTTTCATGACATTTTCCAGCATATCAAAGTTAATTCCTTTTTTCATTCCATCTCTCATCACGTCTGTACATATAATTGAATTTATTTTTAAACCTTCAATCGATAGTAAAAATTTCTCGAGGTTAATTGACTTAACTTCACTCCAACCACGAAGAGCGACTTGCTCATTTTTAATGTCTAGGGCAATAGACATTTTGTTTGGATATTTCTGAATAGCAGTTTGAAATAATTCATAATCTTCAAATGCTGCTGTTCCGAGTATTACATTTTGTATGCCAATATTGATTAAGGTTTCAACTGATTTTATATTTCGAATACCTCCACCAAATTGCAATTTCAAATTTGTTTTTGACGCAATCTCTTCAACTGACTTTACGTTTTCTGATTGACCCGCCAAAGCTCCATCCAAATCTACACAATGAAGCCAACTTATCCCTAGATCTTCAAATAACTTAGCCTGATCTAAGGGTGAATTATTATAAGTAGTAGATTTATTAAAATCGCCCTGGACAAGGCGTACACATTTACCATCTTTCAAATCAATAGCGGGAAATAAGATCATTATGGCTTCCACTCTAAAAAGTTATGAATTATTTTTTTTCCATTTATATGGCTTTTTTCAGGATGGAATTGTGTACCACATATATTTTCCTTGCAAACTGCCGCCGTAATTTGATCAGGGTATTTAGTCGTAGCTATAGAATGTTCATTTTTTTGATTCTGAAAATAAAAAACTGTGAACAAAATAAAAATCTGACCCTTGCTCACAATTATCAAATAACTTGTGGTCTGAAAACGTAATCTCATTCCATCCCATGTGAGGGATCTTATATTCTTTAGGAGATGTAATTCTTCTTACTTCACCTGGTATCCAGCCAAAACCTGAGTGTGTACCAAACTCATATGATAGATCGGCCAGCAACTGCATACCCACACATATCCCCATAAAAGGGACTTTGTTTTTTATAACCGAGACTTCAAGTGATGCATGCAAACCTTCTATGTTTAAAATTGCATTTTTACAATCACCGAAAGCACCTACTCCAGGCAACACAATCTTATCGGCTGACTGAATCTCTTTAGGGTCATTGGTCACAATAATATTGTAAGGATTGCTTAAATCTGAGCTTACGCTTTCAAAAGCTTTATGAACAGAATGTAAATTTCCTGAACCGAAATTTATTATAGCTAGATTCATTTACTGAATTCTTTAATGGTATCTAAAACTTCCTCGACATGATTATTAACTTTTACTTTTCGCCATATTTTTAGGATCTTGCCATTTTTGCCCACAAGAAAAGTTGATCTTTCAATTCCCTTATAGGTTCGTCCATACATACTTTTATTAACCCAAACTCCAAATTTTTCGCAAATTTTTTCACTCTCATCAGAAAGAAGATTAAATTTTAATTTATATTTTTCAGCGAATTTACTTTGACGTTGAACAGAGTCTTTTGAAATTCCAAAAACCGTGGTCTCAAACTTGTTGAATTTTTTTAAATTACTTTGGAATTCACAAGATTCCTTTGTGCAGCCAGGAGTATCAGCTTTTGGATAAAAATAAATAAGGGTCATATCTTTAGCTGGTAATTTAATTGCATCACCCTTTTGGTTATTAAGCTTAAAGGATGGAAGTTTTTGACCTTCTTTAAGCATAATTATAGTTGACCTTTTGTAGAAGGTACTATGTTGCCCTCACGTTCATTTACTTGAACTGCAAATCTTAAGCTTCGCGCAAGGGCTTTAAAGCATGACTCAATAATGTGGTGATTATTTTCTCCATAAATATTCTCAACATGTAGGGTAGTTCCACTTGCCTGCGCAAATGCCTGAAACCATTCTTTAAAAAGCTCTGTATCAAAATCACCTTGTGAAGAAGTAATTTTAGGAGCACTAAATTTTACATTCCATATTAAGTAAGGACGATTTGAAAGGTCGAGAGCAACTCTTGAAAGTGTTTCATCCATTGGTATGTAAGAGTGAGCGTAACGATTAATGCCTTGTCTATTACCTAACGCTTTTGACAAGCATTCCCCTATTGCAATACCAGTGTCTTCTGTTGTGTGGTGGTAATCAATATGTGTATCACCTGTAGCCTTAATGTTCATATCGATTAACGAATGCTTTGAAAATTGTTCCAACATGTGATCAAGGAAACCTATTCCAGTTTTCACATTATACGAACCTGTGCCATCAATATTGATTTCAACGTTAATGGAAGTTTCTTTTGTCTCTCTTTTATAATTTGCAGTTCTCATATCAAAATCCACTCGGTTTTTATCAATAAATTACTGATTTATCTATAAAAAATATAATTTTTGAGCAATAAATAGCCTTGAAGTTATCGAATAAATAGCCACATATCATGAATAATGGAAAATCAACAAAGTACATCATGGCACGGGACTACAATCATCAGTGTTCGAAAGGGCAATCAAGTAGTCGTTGCTGGAGATGGGCAGGTAAGTTTAGGTAATACTGTAATTAAAGGTACAGCCCAAAAAGTAAGAAAAATTGGAGACGGAAGTGTCATTGCTGGCTTCGCAGGAGCGACCGCCGACGCATTTACCTTATTTGAAAGACTAGAAGCAAAATTAGAAAAGCACCCAAAACAATTAACAAGAGCGTGTGTTGAGCTTGCTAAAGATTGGAGAACTGACAAATATCTTAGAAGGCTGGAAGCACTACTGACTGTTGCTGACTCATCTACCTCATTGCTTATTACTGGAATGGGTGACGTATTAGACCCTGAAGGATCTGTCATTGGCATCGGAAGTGGCGGTAACTATGCATTATCTGCAGCAAAAGCACTTATCGACAGTGATTTAACCGCTGAGGAAATTGCTTTGAAGTCACTTAAGATTGCAGGAGAAATTTGTGTTTTCACTAATAACAATATTACTCTAGAAAAAATAGAATATTAATCATGCAAGCATTTTCACCTCGAGAAATAGTCTCTGAACTGGATAGATATATTATTGGTCAGGATGATGCCAAGAAGTCAGTTGCTATTGCACTAAGAAACCGGTGGAGAAGACAACAACTTCCCGAGGATATGAGAGAAGAAGTTCTTCCAAAAAATATTTTAATGATTGGACCGACTGGTATTGGTAAAACAGAAATCTCTAGAAGACTTTCAAAACTAGCTCAAGCTCCTTTTATGAAAGTTGAAGCAACAAAGTTTACCGAAGTTGGTTACGTTGGAAGAGATGTTGAGTCTATTGTTCGTGATTTAATTGAAATTGCCATCACTATGGTGCGTGAGATTAAAAGAAAAGAAGTTAAAGCTAAGGCACAACTAGCAGCTGAGGAACGAGTGTTGGACTCATTAGTTGGTCCTGGCGCTGGACCTACTACGCGTGAAAGTTTTAGAAAAAAATTAAGGAACGGAGAGCTTGAAGAAAAAGAAATCGAAGTATCAGTTCAAGATACTGGATCGTTTCCTACAATTGATTTGCAAGGAGGACAAGGAGCTGGTGTTGGCATGATTAATCTCAATGATATGCTAGGTAAAGCAATGGGTCCAAAGACAAAAAAGAGGAAAATGACTGTAGGAGACTCATACGAAACACTTGTAAATGAAGAGTCGGATAAACTTATTGATACAGACCAAATCGTAAATGAGGCAAAAAAAGCAGTCGAAGATAATGGTATCGTTTTCATTGATGAAATAGATAAAGTCTGCGCGCGCAGTGAGAGAGTAGGTGGTGATGTATCTCGAGAGGGCGTTCAGAGAGATCTTCTTCCACTAATTGAAGGCACAACCGTGAATACAAAGCATGGCACTATAAAAACAGATCATATACTATTTATCGCTTCAGGTGCTTTTCAACTATCAAAACCATCGGATTTACTGCCCGAACTGCAAGGAAGGTTGCCGATACGAGTAAGCTTAAAAGCATTAACGCAAGAGGACTTTAAACGTATACTCACTGAACCGAAGTATAGTTTGATTAAACAATATGAAGCTTTATTGGGAACTGAGAATGTCAAAATCAACTTCAGTAAGGATGGAATTGACGCCATTGCAACTCTTGCTGTTGATATAAATTCAACAATTGAAAATATTGGGGCACGAAGACTTCATACAATTCTTGAACGAGTTTTAGAAGATATTAGTTTTTCTGCAGCTGACAAAGGTGGAGAAAATATCACAATAGATGCAGAGTATGTTAAAAGTAATGTTAGCGAGCTATCTAGAGACACAGATTTATCTAAATTCATTCTTTAAGCAATGTCTTTAAAAGAAAAAACAACATATATCAGTAAATTGAAAGTACGATATTCAGAAGTTGATAGACAGAATATTGTTTATAACTCTCACTACCTAACTTATTATGACATTTCCTTAAGTGAGATGCTTGATAGTTTATTTGATCAAGAAGAATATATCAAAGAAACTAATAAT
>CABYZQ010000010.1 GCA_902523535.1 uncultured Pelagibacteraceae bacterium | reverse complement strand
ATGGAATGTTGGCGACTTAGATTTGATTGAGTCTAATGAAGCTTTTGCTGCCCAATCATGTGCAGTAAATAAAGAAATGGGCTGGGATACTTCTAAAGTTAATGTAAATGGTGGAGCTATTGCAATTGGTCATCCAATAGGTGCCTCTGGAGCTAGAATTCTAGTGACGTTATTAAATCAAATGAAGAGACAAGATGCAAAAAAAGGCCTTGCAACATTATGTATTGGCGGCGGCATGGGTGTCGCTTTATGCGTTGAAAGATAAATAGGAGAAAATTATGACAAAAGTAGCATTAGTAACTGGCGGAACAAGAGGAATTGGTGCGGCAATATCCATAGCACTAAAAAACAGCGGATGTAAAGTTGCTGCAACATATGGATCAAATTCTGAAGCTGCAGATAAATTTTCGTCTGAAAATGGAGTAGAGGTCTTTAAATGGAATGTAGCTGATCCAGCTGCATGTGAAGATGGCGTTAAACAAGTAGTTGAAAAATTAGGAGCTGTTGACATTCTTGTTAACAATGCTGGTATTACTAAAGCTGCAATGACACATAAAATGACAATTGAGCAATGGGATGATGTTATTAGAGTTGATTTAGATTCAGTTTTTTATATGACAAGATGCGTATTAGATGGCATGAGAGAAAAAGGATTTGGAAGAATCATTTCAATCTCATCAATTAATGGGCAGAAGGGCCAAATGGGTGTTGTGAATTATAGTGCAGCAAAAGCAGGAGTAATTGGTTTTACTAAAGCACTTGCCCAGGAGACAGCAAGAAAGAACATAACAGTCAATGCTGTTGCACCAGGCTATATTAGTACTGAATTACTTGCTGATACTCCAGAAAAAGTAATGGAAGGAATTCTAGCACAAATACCAATTGGTAGATTAGGCACGGTTGATGAAGTGTCTAGGATTGTGACATTTCTTGCAAGCGATGATGCTGGATTTATAACTGGTTCGACCATATCTGCAAACGGTGGCCAGTACTTCTCTTAAAAATTATCTTTAAGATTTCGTATATGGCTAAATACATTCTCAGGACTCTCTTCTATGATACCTAAAGCCTCGCTGATTTGACTATTGTCAGCTTGTAAAAAAATATTCAATTTTTTTTCCTCCTGAATTGTAGAGGGGATGGAAGCTAAATTTTTTGAATATAAGTTTTCTAGTTCATTAATT
Source organism: uncultured Pelagibacteraceae bacterium (assembly GCA_902523535.1). Classification (GTDB taxonomy): domain Bacteria; phylum Pseudomonadota; class Alphaproteobacteria; order Pelagibacterales; family AG-422-B15; genus CACNXQ01. The sequence goes on along the minus strand of CABYZQ010000010.1, from coordinate 33,815 downwards.
TTACTCTTTAACTCTTCGCTAGGTATAATTGAGTAGATAAATTTGGCGTTGCTTAAAGTATATTCATGTCCACAATATATATTTGTTTCATCTGGCAAATCCCTGATTTTTTTTAATGACTCCCACATCATTTTAGGAGTGCCCTCAAAAAGTCTCCCACAACCAAGGGAAAATAGAGTATCACCGGTAAAAACAGACTTCTCTCTATGAAAATAAAATGCAATATGACCAACTGTGTGTCCTGAGATTTCAAAAATCTCAGACTCTATATCACCAAACCGCCACTTATCTCCCTCTTTAAGGAAAATATCGATTCCAGGAATTCTATCTTTATCTTTTTCACTGCCTACAATATTACATTTATATCTTTCTTTAAGTTCATAATTTCCACCAACGTGATCAAAATGATGATGTGTATTCAAAATATATTTTAATTTTAAATTATTTTTTTCTAAGCAATCAATGACAGGACCAGCTTCAGATGGGTCTACTACAAATGCTTCATTATTTTCATTATAGCATACGTAAGCATAATTATCAGATAGGCACTTAACAATTAGAGTTTTAAACATATTAATTTTTTATCTTTGAAACTAAAAATAAACCAACTTCATTAAAATAACTATACAAGAGATTTTTTCCATAAAATTCATTTAGCTTGTTTGTTTTTAAATTTGCTTGTTTTTCGATTCTAATTCCTGCCTCTTCACACAAATCAATAAAATCATTAATTGTACAAAAGTGAAGATTGGGAGTTTCATGCCACGAGTAACTTAATTTTTCACTGATGGGCATTTTTCTGTTAATTAATAGGCTTGTAGCAATTTTCCAATGACCAAAATTAGGAAATGAAATTATTGCCTTACTAGAAATTCTCACCAATTCTGACAAAACATTTTTTGGACTCTTTGTTGCTTGTAAGGTGTAAGTAAGTATTGAGTAATCAAATAAATTATCTGGATAATCATATAAGTCTAAATCAGCATCACCTTCAATTACTGAAATTCCTTTCGAAAGGCAGAGCTGAACTTTTTGTTGGTCAATCTCCATTCCCCTACCATTAATGTCTTTTTCTTCTTTTAAGAATTCTAGTAACGAACCATCGTTACAGCCCACATCAATTACAGATGACTTAGCTGGTATTAAATCAGCAATAATTCTGAAGTCTTTTTTTTCATTAATTAAGCTCATAAATTTTCATAAGTTGATTTAATAAATCCTTGCATAGCTTCAAAAAGGTTTGGTTCTTCAAGTAGGAATGAATCATGTCCACCATCAGTTTCAATCTCAATAAAACTTACATTTATTCCTAGAGTATTAAATACTTTTACAATTTTTTTATTCTCTGAGGTTGGGTAAAGCCAATCGCTTGTAAAAGAAATACATAGAACTTTTGAGATTGTATTTTTGAATGATTCAATTAGCGATCCATCATTACTTGATGAAACATCAAAATAATCCATTGCACGAGTTATATATAAATAACTATTGGCGTCGAAGCGGTCTACAAATGTAAATCCTTGGTGCCTTAAATAACTTTCAATTTGGAAATCGGCATCAAAAGAATAATCTAAACTACTCTTATCTTGCAGATTTCTTCCAAACTTACTGTGCAAAGCGTCTTTAGACAGATACGAGATGTGTGCGGCCATTCTCGCAACTGAAAGACCCTTTAGAGGTTTATTGTCAGAATTATAATAGTTACCTGAATTCCAATTTGGATCAGCCATAATAGATTGTCTAGCAAGTTCATTTAATGCAATATTCTGTGCTGAATGGTTTGTTGCGGTTGCGATCGGAATAGCAGAATGAACCATCTCAGGAAATTTTGATAGCCATTCAAGAACTAGCATTCCCCCCATTGAGCCACCAGTCACGCAAAAAATTTTTTCAATACCTAAATAGTCAATAAGGAGCTTTTGAGCTCTCACCATATCAGCAATTGTAATAACTGGAAAATCTGTACCATATACTTTACCAGTTTCTGAATTTATTTCTTTTGGACCAGTTGACCCCATGCAGCCACCAATGACATTTGGACAGACTACAAAAAATTTATTTGTATCAATAGGCTTTTCAGGACCAACAATATATGACCACCATCCCTCTTTTTTTGTAATTGGGTGATTGCTCGCAACATACTGATCACCAGTAAGAGCGTGGCAAATCAAAATAGCATTATCTTTGGCATCATTTAATTTGCCGTATGTTGTATAAGCTGTTTTAAAGCTTTTCAGTGATTTACCGCAATCCAGTACAAGGGCCTGTTCTGTTGCTAATTCTACTATTTTATTTTCATTCATTTTGTTTAATCCAAAAAAAAACCACCTAACAACTAAGTTTGGTGGTTTATATACCTCTTTAGCTGCATTTTTACAGCGCCCGCAAGCTGTGCTCAAATCGGCGCAGTCACTGTATTATATATTCAAATCAGTAATGTCAAATTAGAAGATTAAATATTTCAAAGATTTTCTTTCAAAATAAACAATATTCACCTATTTATACCCAATTATTATATGAAAAATTTAAAAAATATTAATATCTATGAAGGTGGAATTTCATCAATTCCAGGTAAAAAAAATGTAGTTAAAGTGTCTTCTAATGAGTCACCTTTTGGACCCAGTATTAAAGTAAAGAAAGCTATTTCAGAAAGCCGACTTAAGACAAATAAGTATCCTGACGGTAATTGTATCGAGTTAAAGGAAGCTATCTCTAAAAGTTTTAAATTAAAGAACAGCAATCTTTTTGTTGGAAACGGTTCAGATGAGATACTTGGTATTGCATGTCAGCTATTTTTAAACAAAGGTGATGAGGTTATTATTCCAAAGCATAGCTTTTTAATGTTTGAAATCTATTCCAAAATAAGTGGTGGAGTTATTAAAAGATCAGCAACAAAAAATCTTCGAGTAGATTTAGAAAGTTTATTAAAATCAATTACAAAAAAAACAAAGATTATTTTTATTGCTCAGCCTAATAATCCAACGGGTTTTTATTTGTCAAAAAAAGATCTCACAACGCTTATCAATAAAGTTCCAAAAAAAGTAATGATTATAATTGATGCAGCGTACGCCGAGTATATGACTGATAATGATTACTCAAATGGTCTTGAGTTTGCACAAAAAAACATGAATGTAATTGTTACACGTACGTTTTCTAAAATATATGGACTAGCTTCCCTTAGACTAGGCTGGTGCTATGCTCACAGTAATATTATTAGTTCTATGAACAAAGTCAGAGGGCCATTTAATGTGAATCATTTGGCGCAAGTTGCAGGAATTCAAGCATTGAAGGACAGAAAATATACAAATAATTCAAAAAAACATAATATGTTATGGCTTAAAACTATGAATAAAGAATTAAGTAAACTACCTATAAAAGTCTATGACAGTAGGGCTAATTTTTTACTTATAGATGTAGGAAATTCAGTATTTAAGCTAAATAAGTATCTTTTATCCAAATCAATCATTATTAGGTTAATGGAAAAATATAATTTACCAACTTGTATAAGGGTTTCAATTGGTACTGCAAACGAAAATAAAAAAGTCCTTAAGGCATTTAAAGATTTTTATAAATGACAAATAATAAAAAACTATTTAACCAAATTTCTATCATTGGGTTAGGCTTGATTGGTTCATCATTGGCATTGTCTATTAGGAAAAGTAAAATCTCGTCAAGAACAGTAGGCTACTCTAGATCGCCTAAAACCAGAAATACATCTAAAAGACTCAAGTTAGTTGATAAGGTAAGCAATAAATTAGAAGACTCTGTAAGAGGGTCGGATCTAATTATAGTTTGCACTCCTTTAAGTAGTTACGCAAATATAATAAAAAAAATTATACCTCACATATCAAAAGGTACGATTATTTCAGATGTTGGTTCTGCAAAAGAAAAAACTATTAATGAAATTATTCCTCTCTTAAGTAATGATGATATATTTATACCTGCTCATCCCATAGCGGGAACAGAAAAAAGTGGTCCAAGTGCTGGGTTTGCAGAATTATTTAATGACAGGTGGTGTATAATTACTCCACTCAAAAACAATAAAAAAAGTCATATTAATAAAGTTAAAAATCTTTGGAAATCATTAGGAAGCAATGTTGAGATAATGTCTCCTCAAAGACATGATAGAGTAATGGCAATCACTTCTCATTTACCTCACTTAATTGCTTACAATATTGTATCCACTGCTGCAGATCTCGAGAGTGTAACAAAGTCTGATATTATAAAGTACAGTGCAAGTGGTTTCAGAGATTTTACTAGAATTGCGTCATCTGATCCAACGATGTGGAGAGATATATTTCTTAATAACAAGGAAGCTGTATTGGAGATGATTAGTAGATTTACAGAGGATTTAAGCGCTTTGCAAAAATCAATTCGCTGGGAAGACGGTAAAAGTTTACACAAGCTCTTTTCAAAAACAAGAAAAGTTCGTGATAAAATAATATCAGCAGGACAAGATACGGTAGATGCCGATTTTGGTAGGTCAAAAAAAAGATAAGTCCTTCAAATCTAATAAAGGCACAAACAAAAATGACACTTTTCCATTACTAATAGTTAATGGTGCACTAAATAATTTATTTTGATTCTCATTTTCTATAATATCGATCTGTAAAACTCCATCATTTGTAATCGACGAAATCTCACCATTAAGACTTATCTTGGTTTTTCCTAAATATGAGTTAAGGAGATCGTTTGCAATAGCTGAAAAATTAATTTGATAAATTGACTGGTTGTCTAAATTTATTTTCATAACAGTTTGGCTGATTTTGCCAATATTATAGTCATGATAATTCAAATCTAGGTAATCAGATATTAATAAAAGTTTTATAATCATACCTTCACTTAAAACTATCTTTCCCTGAAGGTTTTTAAAATTAAAAAGACTTTCTGTGCTATTGGCTCCTTCTAAACCTTGAACCTGATTACTTCTTAAATATAAAGTATCTATTTGAAATGGGTTCATATCAATTCTGACATCATAAAAATTAATATTCGATAAAATATTATTTTCGAAATTACTTAAGCTGAGATCATTGATTAGAGCACTCATTCTATATGGGTAGCCTGATACTTTTATGTTGCTGTAACTACTATTTATATAGTCTAAGTTATTTTTTATTTGGGTTTTAAATTGAACTGATATGAAAAGCCAATATGCTGAGTAGATAAGCAAAACAGCAAAAATAAAGAAGATTATTCTCTTAAAATAAACATTCTTCATTTGGGAAAATTAATCTCAGCTTCAGACAGCAACGCGTCTGATTTATCTTCTATTACGTCATACAGTTTTTTAGTGAATACCTCTTTTTCTAACCCTGGTTCAATTGGTTTTAGAAACTCAATGACCATTTTTCCAGGATATCTAAGAAATCTTCTTCGTGACCAAAAGTAACCACAATTTATTGCAACTGGAAGACAAGGAATATTTAAGCCGTCATAAAGTGCGGTAACACCATACTTATAGGGTCGCTTTACTCCTACTGGAGTTCTTGTCCCTTCAGGAAAAATTAAAAGCGGTCGCGGGTCAGCATCCATGCTTCTTTTTGCAGAATTTACCATTGCTTGAATATTTGTTTCCCCTTTTCTCCTATCCACATATATAAAATTGGCTTTTTTGAAACATAGTCCAACAATTGGAATAAATAAAAGCTGTTTTTTTGCAATTATAGAAGGAGTTTTAATTGCATCATTTAAAAATATTGCTTCAGCTAATGATTGATGTTTGGCGGCAATTAAATATTTTCTTTCCTTGGGTACGTTTTCAAGACCCCGATATTCAATTTCAAGATTAGCAAATATTTTTAAACTTAGTCGCGTGTGAATTGATTGAAAGTGGATTATTCCCAACATATGTTTTTTGGGTAGAAAATAAAGTATTGGTGCGAATAGGCAGCATGCAATCAATACGATATAGAAAGCAAGGTTAGCTAAAAAAGAATTTATGTAGATCATTAATAAAGTCCTATACTTAAACTTATATAAGTTCTTAAATATTTGATATATTCTATCACTAATTTTTTCATTCGACTAAATCGCTCTTCACTGACATTTTTTGTAGTTACATAATAGATATTCTCACTATTTATAAGTCTTTTTGATTCCAATTTTACCCGAGGCAAGTGGTAATCTGATGTAACAATAGTAGTATTTCGGTATCCATTGTTTCTAATCCATAGGAAGGTCTCTCTTATATTTTCAAAGGTATTCTCTGAGATTGATTCAATCTCAATACAGCAGACAAATAGTTTTTTGTATTTAGGAAAAGCATTTTCTATTTCTACAAGAGGAATATCTTTATTTACGCCAGAAAGAAGAAGTTTACTGTCAGGATTTTGACTTAATAACTCTAAACCTTTAACAATTCTGAATTTGTCACCTGTTAAAACAACAACACTATCGATCTTGGTTTTAATATGATTTTCAAAATTTGAATTTTTAACTTTGGAGAAGAAAATATTAAAATGGATTAAAATTAGTATTAATAAAGACAATACGAACAAGAAAAAGTAATACAATTTTTGTACATTTAACATGTTAAATAAGTTACACTAATAATATTTTAAATATAAATACAAACTAACATATTTTATGATTATTTCATGCCCCTCGTGTTCAGCTCGTTATGTAGTAAATATCGATGACGTTGGTCATGGCCGGCAAGTTAAGTGTACTAGGTGCAATCATTCATGGTATTTTGAAAATAAAGCATATGAAGCTGAGAAGAAACTACTAATAAATGAGATTAGTAATGAAAAAATTATAAGAGAGAGTCTTTCAGATCAAAACCTACCGGTTGTCTACAAAAAACAGAAAAATATACCACTTCCATTTTTGATTTTGATTTTGCCCGTTATATTTATCTTTGGGGATTTAATAATTGATAATATCGAAATTGATGCTTTTGCTGTAAGTCAATCAATTAACAACTTTATTGGGATGGCAGTAAATCAAATAGCTGAATTATTTGATAATTAAAGTTCATTCTTTATAAAGTCATCAAATGATTGTTTTTTTCTTATTATTTGAATTTCCTCTTTATCAATTAATAATTCTTCAATAAATGGTCTAGCATTATAATTTGAACTCATTGTTGATCCATAAGCTCCAACATTTTTAATAACTACATTATCTCCTTCTTGTATATTAGCAAATTTAGTAGTCCTCATAAATTTGTCAGAAGACTCACATATTGGTCCAACTATTTCTGTTTCAATGTTGTGATCTGAATCATTTAATTTTGAAGTTAAAATTTCATGCTGTGCATCATATAAAGCAGGCCTCATCATATCATTCATACCTGCATCAATTATAATAAATTTTTTTCCTTCACTTATTTTAGTATAAAGAACTTTTGAAACAAGTATTCCTGCATCAGCTGCAATTAATCTCCCAGGCTCAAAGATAAAATTAAATCTCTCTTTATCAAAATATGAAATAAGCATATCGTAATAATCTTTAAAGCTAAAATTTCTTTCTTCGGGACTTATTCCTCCCCCAACATCAATAGTTTTCAGTGAGTTGTAATTCAATTGTATTTTATCAATTAAGTTTTTAGCAACTTCAAAAGAATTTTTAAATGGACTTAAATCTTTTATATTACTGCCTATATGAAATGCAATAGCTGTAATTGAAAGAGAGGAAAATTCTTTAGTTTTATTAAATATCTCTAAAGTTTCATTTACAGATATTCCAAATTTATTTTCAAGACTCCCAGTTGTTATTTTTTCATGCGTACCAGATTGTACATCAGGATTTATCCTAATCCCGATATTTTGAACTTTACCAATTCCTTCAGCTATCTGATTAATTTTTTTTAACTCAGCTAAAGACTCTACATTAATTTGAAAGCAATCATTTGCAATTGCATGCTTAATTTCATTTTCGTTTTTCCCAATTCCAGAAAATACTATTTTTTGAGGTGGTATTCCTGCTCCAATTGCCTTTTTAAATTCCCATTCAGATACCACATCAGCACCAGCATCTAATGAGGCCAAGATTCTTAACAGTGAGAGATTAGAATTTGATTTTAAAGAAAAACAAATTTTATAATCAAGATCTGAAAATATATTATTAAAATTATTATAGTTATTAGTGAGAACACTTTTACTGTAACAATAAAATGGTGTTTGGTGTTTTTCAGAGATTTCATCTATACTAATATTCCCAAATCTAAGAATATTATTTTCATATTTCAGTTCTGACATAACTACACCTTGACAGTTGAAAATTGATATAAATATCCTGTCTCAACTGGAGGGTACTCAAGTGAACCTTTCTTGCCACAACCATATATAAAAATTAGTAGTATCAAAATACTAATACTTCTCATTTTTGATCTCCTTACGCGCAATGGCAATCATTTTTTTTATTTGACTTATAGCAGTGCCACCATAACTCTGTTTATTATTAACACTTTTTTTTATACTAAGGAAATCATATAAAGATTTATCAATATTTTGATCAAATGATTTATAATCACGAAGTGTAATATCTTTTAAGAATAATTTCTTTTTTTCAGCAAAATTTACAATTTTTCCAGTAAGACTATGTGCATCTCTGAAAGTATAATTTAGCTTAATTACAAGCCAATCTGCTAATTCAGTAGCATTTATGTAGGTTTTGGAGATAATCTTCTCCGCAGACTTTTTGTTAATTTCTAATGTGTCAATGATTTCAATCATACAATCTAGACATATATGCAACGTCTCACTCGTTGATGTAACTAAGATTTTGTCTTCTTGAAGATCTTTACTGTAAGTCAGAGGCAGTGACTTCATTAGATTTAGCATTGACGAAAGATTGCCTATTGCAATAGAAGCTTTGGCTCTTATAAGCTCAGCGCCGTCTGGATTCCTTTTTTGCGGCATTATAGATGAGCTAGACATTAATTGATCACCAATTTTGAATAAGTTAATTAGATCTGAAGAATAAAGCGCAACTTCTTCCGCAATCCTTGACAGGTGCATAGAAAGTAACGAAGCACTTGATAAAAAATCAATAACAAAATCTCTGTCTGAAACTGTATCTAGAGAGTTTCTTGTAGGTTTTTTGAAGCCTAGGGTTTTAGTGGTTTTGTTTCGATTTATAGAAAAATTAGTTCCTGCGAGTGCGCCAACACCTAATGGATTTTCATCAAGTCTTTTTAATGAGTCCCCAAACCTAGTAGTGTCTCTTGAAAACATTTCATAGTATGCCATAAAATAATGGCCAGCAGATATAGGCTGTGCAGACTGAAAGTGTGTAAGTCCTGGTAGCAATATTTCAATATTTTTATTTGCAGACTTCACTAAAGAGTTTTTCAATTTTTTTATTTTTTTTGAAATTAATACATTATCTTTTTTCATCCATAGTTTCAGATCTGTTATCACTTGATCATTTCTTGAACGCGCAGTATGAAGCTTACCAGCAACATCGCCTATGATTTCACTTAATCTATATTCAATATTCATATGAATATCTTCTAATTGATTATCAAACTTAAATTTATTATTTTTTATTTCAGATTTAATTTTTTTCAACCCGCTTATGATTTTATTTGAATCACTTACTGAAATAATTCTTTGTGAACCAAGCATTGATGCATGAGCAATAGATGCCTCAATATCTTCATTGAATAAAAATTTATCAAATTCGATAGAAGAATTGATTTTTTCAAAGGCTGCGCTCACTGGTTTTTTAAACCTATTTCTTAATTTATTTTTTTTTATAGACATTTTACTTTAAGATTATACTTTCCAATTTATGTTGCTTAAAAACTTTAGGTCCAGATTAATTTTGATGGTATATGCCATAATTCTCTTGTTTTGCAACAGTTTATATAATTCATACTTAAGTGCTAATGAACTTATCATTTATGAAAAGCAAGGTTTTTCCAGTAAATTTCAAGATATAAATAGTACTGACTTGGATCTGAAAAATTTTGAGGGGAAACTAATTTTAGTTAATCTTTGGGCAACATGGTGTGAACCTTGCAAAGAAGAAATGCCTTCTTTAGATAGATTGCAAAAAAAATTTGATAAAGAAATTTTTCAAATCCTCCCAATTAGCTTAGATCGAGGACCGAAAAAAAATTCAATCAACTTTTTTAAAGAATATAATATTGAAGAATTAGATATTTATTTTGATGACAAGAACAATATCCCAAGAGAGGCTAGGGCAGCTGGGTTACCTCACTCTATTTTTATTAACCAAAATGGTAATGAGATTGCTAAGTTAATTGGTCCAGCAGAATGGGACAGTGACTACTTTGTAAACTTTATTAGAGAAACGTTAAACTAATTAAAGAGCTTGTTCTAATTCTGGTAATACCTGAAATAAGTCAGCTACTAATCCGTAATCAGCAACATCAAAAATTGGAGCTTCTTCATCTTTGTTGATTGCAACTATCACTTTTGAATCTTTCATACCAGCAAGATGCTGAATTGCTCCAGATATTCCCACAGCAATATATAATTCAGGTGCAACTACTTTTCCTGTTTGTCCAACTTGATAATCGTTTGGAACGAAACCCGCATCGACCGCAGCTCTGGATGCCCCAACAGCAGCACCAAGTTTCTCTGCAACCTTATCCAAGAGCTCAAAATTTTCACCGTTTTGCATTCCACGACCACCAGAAATAATAGTTTTTGCTGAAGTTAACTCAGGCCTATCTGATTTGGTTAATTCTTCCCCAATGAACTCAGAAATCGATGGCATGTTCTCAGCATCTATTTTTGATATTTCGCATTCAGAAGAACCGATTGCTGCAGCTTTAAATGCTGTAGGTCTTACGGTGAGTACCTTTTTTGGATCGCTAGTTTGAACTGTAGCGATAGCATTACCAGCATAAATTGTTCTAATGAAAGTATCAGGTCCTTCAATTGCAATAATTTCAGAGATCTGAGAGACATCTAATTTTGCTGCGAGTCTAGGCATAACATTTTTTCCAGTCGTGGTAGCCGCAGCTAAAAAGTATTCATAATCTCCAGATATATTTAGTATTAATTGGGTTAGATTTTCAGCCAGTATATTATTAAAGCTATCGTCATCCACATGCATTAGCTTATTTAGTCCCTCTATTTTAGAAGCTTCAGCAACAGCAGAATCTATATTTGATCCGACAATTAACCCGTGAACATCACCATCTATTTGGGACGTAGCTGAGATTGCCTTTAAACTTTGGTCACTTACTTGTCCATTTGCATGTTCAATAAAAAATAATGTTGTCATATAACACCTGCCTCATTTTTAAGTTTTTCAACTAATTCAGAAATATTTTCTACTTTAATGCCCGCTTCTCTCTTTGGAGGCTCTATAACTTTTAGTACATTCACTCTAGGGGTGACGTCAATTCCGTAATCCTCTGGTGATTTTTGATCAATAGGTTTTTTCTTTGCTTTCATTATATTTGGAAGAGAAGCATATCGAGGCTCATTTAATCTTAAGTCGGTTGTGATAATAGCCGGCATGTTTAGGCTTACTGTTTGTAAGCCTCCGTCAATTTCTCGAGTAACTTTTACTTTATCTGACTCTATTTCAATTTTAGAAGCAAAGGTACCTTGAGGCATGTCAGTTAAAGCTGCCAACATTTGGCCTGTTTGATTATTGTCACCATCAATAGCTTGCTTACCGGAAATAACTAGTCCTGGAGATTCCTGTTCACAAATTTTCGATAAGATTTTTGCTATAGATATTGGTTCAATTTTTTCTTCAGTTAAAACATGTATTCCTCTATCCGCACCCATTGCTAATGCCGTTCTTATGGTTTCTTGGCAGGACTGATTTCCTATTGAAACAGCAATTATTTCTTCAGCTTTTCCAGCTTCTTTCAACCTAATCGCTTCTTCAACTGCAATTTCACAGAAAGGGTTCATTGACATTTTTACATTTTCAGTTTCGACACCAGATTGATCAGATTTAACTCTAATATTTACGTAAGGGTCGATAACACGTTTTACTGGGACTAAAATTTTCATAATTGATTTATAATACCTTTTTTATTTGAGTAAACATATTTATACATTCTTGCCAGGCTTCCACAGAATATCTTTTTTTCCATTATCATTTTCTACACGTGATAGTACAAAAAACAAATCTGATAAACGATTGACATACTTAAGGGCCTGCTCATTGATATTTTCTTTTTTTGATAAAGTTACAATTAAAGTTTCAGCTCTTCTTGCTACAGTTCGTGCGTTGTGAAAAAATGACGCAGCTTTACTTCCTCCAGGCAAAACAAAAGAACTGAGAGGCTTTAACTTTTTATTATACTTATCAATAATCTTTTCTATTCTATCAACTTGATTGCTGGTAATTCGAAGCGGCTTATACTTAGGTTTTGCTTCTATTGGCGTTGCAAGATCTGCTCCTAAGTCAAAAAGATCATTTTGAATTTCTGAAGTTATTTTTTTTATGCTTGATCTCGTATAAAGATTAACAATACCTAGTATTGAATTTAGCTCATCTACTGTTCCGTATGCTTTGATGCGAATGTTGTCTTTGAAGATTCTTTTACCATTAACTAAACCAGTCTTACCCTTATCACCTGCCTTAGTATAAATTTTATTGAGTTTTACCATTAACTATTAGTAGAGAAGTACAATGCGCTCATGATAATGACAATAGCGACAAACTGAAGTGTAATTCTTAACCGCATTAATTTATTTGCGTATTTTTTATTAAAGTCTCCACCCTTAAACATAGCATATATTCCTGTACCCAATACGGCTAGCACTGCTAGTAAAGAAATGGGAATTAATAGATAATATAAAAAACCTGGCATTTTAAGATGGATTTGTTGATACTAATCTGCGAGTGACAATGTCTGCCTGTATCTCTGCTGTGCCTTCGAATATATTCAATATTCTTGAGTCACATAGTATTCTACTGATTGGGTATTCAAGTGCAAAACCATTACCGCCATGTATTTGCAAGCCATTATCAGCACAAGCCCAAGCAACTCTTGCAGCGAGCATTTTAGCCATACCTGCTTCAAGATCACATCTGTGACCTTTATCTTTTTCTCTAGCCGCGTAATAAGTTAATTGTCTTGCCGCCATTATTTCAGTAGCCATTGATACAATTTTAGAGGCATTTCTTGGTTTATCATAAAGTGATTGGCCGGTAACATTCAATCTATCAATAGCATATTGCATTGATGTTTCAAAAGCTGATTGAGCAACACCTAAAGCCCTTGCAGCAGTTTGTATTCTTGCTGACTCAAAAGTTTCCATCATCTGTTTAAATCCATTGCCTTCTTCTTCGCCTAATAGATTTTCTTTCTTTACTTTAAATCCATCGAATGCCATTTCATATTCTTTCATCCCTCTATATCCCAAGACTTCAATTTCACCACCGCTAATGCCATCATCAGGAAACATATTATCATCGTCACCTCTTTGCTTTTCAGCCAAAAACATTGATAAACCTTTATAACCCTTTTCGTCAGGATTGGTTCGAGCAAGGAGCATCATCACGTCACTACGTGCACCATGTGTCACCCAAGTTTTATTTCCAGTAATTGTGTAATGCTCACCATTTGCTACTGCTCTTGTCTTGAAGGAGCCCATATCAGAACCTGAATGTGGTTCTGTGAGTACTGCACATGGTAAAGTTTCACCTGATGCAATTTTGGGAAGGAATTTTAATTTTTGATCTTCAGTTCCACCTGTTATTAGAAGCTCAGCGGCAATATCACCACGTGTTCCCAATGATCCAATGCCAATATATCCTCTAGCGAGTTCTTCTGTCACAACACAGTCTACAAAACGAGACATTCCTAAGCCGCCATATTCTTCAGGGATTGTGAGACCAAAAACTCCCATCTCTGACATCTTCTCAATAATTTGCATTGGTATTAATTCATCTTTCAAATGCCATTCATGAGCATGTGGTGTCACATCGTCCTCAACAAACTTTCTAAACTGGTCTCTGATAATAGATGTCGTTTCGTCAAGATTACTGTTTCCAAAGTTTTTGCTGCTGAAACCATCTTTTAATAACTGTGCAAGTTTCATTCTATCATCAGCACTGTTGCCATTTAGAATTAGATCATTAAATTCTTCAGTTCCATTCTCTTGAAATAAACCATTTTTAAGCCCTAGGTCTTGTGGTCGCACATACTCTAGTTGTGACATTGGAATACCTGATTTTATCTGTGCACAATATTCTGAAAATATAATTTGAAGCATAAGCTGCTCTGTCTCATTAAAAGAAGAGCCCTTGTCTAAATTTTCTGCCCAACTTACCATCTCTTTAAGAGTAGCCCTATAAGCTGCAATCCACGAAAGACCGTGAGCTGCATGTTGCTCTTTATCAAGATTGTCTCTTGATAATTTTCCATCAATTATAAGTTCGCTTCTTACATGTTGCAAAGCTGAGTCGTAATACTTATCAACTGTAATAAGGGCTTTCTGACATTTTGAAATTAATTGGTTCATATTATAAATTTAGTTAAGAGATTTTTGCCCTTCATTTGCCGCACCGACTAGAACAGACATGTTGCCACCTTTATGTTCGTTGTTGAGCATTTTTTCATGTGCATCAGGAATGTTTTTCCATGCAAATAATTCAGACATACAAGGATCTAAAGTACCATCAATAACAAGCTCGTTTGCTGCGTTAGCTTGCTTTGAATTTCCAAAGTGTGAGCCCTGAAGCCTTTTACTTTGCATCCATAGATATCTTGCATCTAAAGTTAAGTTGTAGCCAGTTGTACCAGCGCAAATAACAACCATTCCGCCTGGTTTTACTACAAAGCAAGAGACAGGAACTGTTGTTTCTCCTGGGTGCTCAAAGACCATGTCCACATTGTTCCCTTTTCCTGTGAACTCCCATAGAGCTTTACCAAACTTTCTTACTTCTTTCATATAATTTCCATATGTTTCAGCATCATCAATATCTGGATGTTCACCCCAACAGTTGAAGTCTTTTCTGTTTAGCACTCCCACAGCTCCCAGACTTTTTACATAATCAACTTTTGAGTTGTCCGAGATAATACCAATAGGTTTTGCACCAACAATTTTTGCGAGTTGAACCGCCATACTTCCAAGACCACCTGATGCTCCCCATATTAAAACAAACTCTCCAGGTTTTAATTCGTTAGGCGCATGACCAAAAAGCATTCTATACGCTGTTGCGAGCGTTAACATGTAACAACCACTTTCTTCCCAAGACAGGTTTGGTGGTTTACGCAAGACCTGATGAGCCTGAACAGATGTAAATTGTGCAAAAGTTCCGTCGGCCGTTTCGTAACCAAACACTTTGTTTGTTTTTGAAACCATTGGTTCACCACCGTTAACTTCAGCATCTTCATGATCCCATTGCATTCCATGAATAATTACTTCATCTCCTACTTTCCACTTTTTGACTCCAGAGCCAACTTTCCAAACTATTCCTGAACAATCTGAACCTGCAATGTGATAATCTTTTTTAGTCATGTCCAAAGTTGATACAGGCTTACCTAAACCTGCCCAAACTCCATTATAATTAACACCAGCGGCCATAACAAAAATTAATACATCGTTGGATCCAACTTCAGGTATATCAAATTCTTCTTCCTGAAATGACTTCAAGGGATTGCCATGACGGTCTCTTCTAATGACCCATGCGTGCATTTTTTTTGGGATGTATCCAAGAGGCGGGACTTCACCGATTGCATAAATATCTTTTTCTTCAGTCGTCATAAATTAGCTCCTGTAGTGTAAATTATATAAATCTAATGTTTCTTTTTTCTAGGTTTATAGCCATTTAAAATAGATTAGTATATACATTTTAGTGAAAACGATTTAATTATTCACAAAAAAAACGTTAAAAAACAATGGATAAACCTTGGCTTATACGAACTTATGCAGGACATTCGTCTGCCAAAAAGTCAAATGAACTATATCTTAAGAACCTTTCAAAGGGTCAAACTGGTATATCTGTAGCTTTTGATCTGCCAACACAAACTGGCTATGATAGCGATCACATATTATCAAAAGGCGAAGTAGGCAAGGTAGGAGTTCCAATTTCACATATTGGGGATATGAGGTCTTTGTTTAATCAAATCCCTTTAGATAAAATGAACACTTCAATGACTATCAACGCAACTGCTGCATGGTTACTTAGTTTGTATATAGCAGTAGCTGATGAGCAAGGCATTGAAAGAAGCAAGCTTAGGGGCACAACTCAAAATGATGTACTAAAAGAATATTTATCGAGAGGTACTTATATCCTTCCTCCAGACCCTAGTTTAAGAATTATTTCTGATGTCATTACTTTTACATTTAAAGAAATGCCTAACTGGAATCCAATTAACGTTTGTCCCTATCATCTAGTTGAAGTAGGAGCAACACCTGAGCAGGAGCTTGCTTTTGGACTTTCAATTGCAGTTGCATATCTTGATAAAGTGCAGTCTTCCAAAACATTAACCGATGAAGAATTTGAGAATGTTGTCGGTAGGATAAGTTTTTTTGTTAACTCTGGAATTAAGTTTATTACTGAAATGTGTAAGATGAGGGCTTTTGTTTCTTTATGGGATCGAATTACTAAGGAACGATATAAAGTTAAAGACGCAAAAAACAGAAGATTCAGATACGGTATGCAAGTTAATAGTCTCGGATTAACCGAGCAGCAACCAGAAAATAATGTTTATAGAATTTTGATCGAAATGCTTGGCGTTGTTCTGTCAAAAGATGCAAGAGCTAGGGCTGTTCAACTGCCTGCATGGAATGAAGCAATGGGTTTGCCAAGGCCGTGGGATCAACAGTGGTCTTTGAGGCTTCAGCAAATTGTAGCCTTTGAAACAGACTTGCTGCATTTTGAAGATATATTTAATGGCTCAAAAGTTGTAGATGAAAAAGTTAAAGCACTTGAGGAAGCGGCATATGAAGAATTTAATCATATATTGTCGATTGGAGGTGCTGTTAAGGCAGTTGAAAGTGGTTATTTGAAACAAGAACTTGTTAATTCACAAAAAGAAAGATTGAGAAAAATTAATAGCAAAGAACAAATTGTTGTTGGTGTTAATGATTTTATAGAAACGGAAGAGTCACCTTTGACTTCTTCTGATGGAGGAATAGAGACAATAGACCCCAAAATTGAAAGTGAACAAGTGAAAGCTATTCAACAATGGCGAAAAAATAGAGACCAGGGGGCCGCAGATAAAGCATTAAAAGATCTGATTGATGCGGCAAATAATGGAAGCAATATGATGGAACCATCTATAGCTGCTGCCAAAGCTGGAGTTACAACAGGTGAATGGTCTGCGGTATTAAGAGATGTTTTTGGAGAATTTAAAGCACCAACAGGTATAAGCAATATACAGCCAACCAACAATGATGATTACAGTGCAATTAGAAAAAGAGTTGAGGACATATCAGATAAAATCGGTAGACGCATTAAGTTCCTCGTTGGTAAGCCAGGTCTTGATGGTCACTCGAGTGGTGCTGAACAAATAGCTGTGAGCGCTAGTGATTGTGGCATGGATGTTCTATATGAGGGAATAAGGCTTACACCTGAACAAATAGTTAAATCATCAGTTGAAGAAGATGTTCATATTATTGGTCTCTCTATTCTTTCCGGGTCACATGTCCAACTTGTTGGAGAAATTATGAATGAAATGAAAAAAAATAAAATAGATGACATACCAGTAATTGTTGGAGGTATCATTCCGACTGAAGATGAAAAACTATTAATCAACAATGGAGTCGAAGCAGTATACACACCAAAAAACTATCAGCTCAAAGATATTATGAGTGATATTGTCGGAATTGTTGAGAAAAGAGTTTCCTAATGTCAATTCTTAATGGCCCTGTTATTGAAGCAGCTAACTCACAGAACCCAAAAAAAATTGTGATTTTTTGTCATGGATATGGTGCAGATGGAAATGATTTAATTAGCTTAGCCAATTATTTTCAGCCAACGCTCCCAGATGCAGTTTTCTTATCTCCTAATGCACCAGAGAAATGCGGCATGAATCCTATGGGTTATCAGTGGTTTGATTTTCAATCGGGAGATCCTGCTACAATTTGGAAAGGTGTTTTAACCGCTGCCGATACACTTAGTAAGTTTATTGATGAGCAACTTGAGCATTACAATCTAACTGATCAAGATTTAGCCCTTGTTGGCTTTAGTCAGGGAACTATGATGAGCCTTCACGTTGGCCTAAGGAGACCAAAGCCAATAAGGGCAATTGTAGGATTTTCAGGTAGATTAATTGCACCAGAATTGTTGGATAAAGAGTTAAAGTCTAAGCCTCCCATTTATCTCATACATGGCGACGCTGACCCAATGGTGCCTTACCAAGATACAATTGAAGCTGAAAAAAAATTAAATGGACTTGGTTTAGATGTAAAAGCCCACATTTCGCCAAATACTCCACATTCAATTGCCCAAGACGGACTTTCAATTGCCATAGACTTCATAACTGAAAAATTTTCAAATTAATTTCACACAAAATTTTTTTGAATTTTAGATGCATATGCATATATTATATTTGTATGACTGTTCGTGTGCCATTAGAAAAATGTCCTGCTCTAGTATTGAATTCTGACTTTCGTCCATTAAGTCATTATCCTCTCTCCCTGTGGTGTTGGCAAGATAGTGTAAAAGCAGTAATTTTAGGAAGAGTAAATATTGTTTCTAATTATACCCGTGAAATTAGCAGTCCAAGTTTCCAGATGTATTTGCCAAGCGTCATAAGTTTAAAGACTTATATTAAGCCAACTCGAAATCCTATTTTTTCAAGATTCAATGTCTTTTTAAGAGATAAGTTTAGTTGCCAATACTGTGGTTCGAAAAAAGATTTAACATTCGACCATTTACTACCGAGAGCGCACGGGGGAGAAACAACATGGGAAAATATTGTAACTGCATGTTCAATGTGTAATGTAAAAAAAGGAGGCAAACTTCTCAAACACTCTGGCATGAAGCCGAAAAATTATCCGAAGATTCCAACAATGGCTGATTTAGACAAATGTGGAAGATCATTCCCACCAAATTTTCTCCATGAGAGTTGGATGGATTTTCTATACTGGGATATACAACTAGAAAAATAACTAGTATCTCTCTGCCATAAAGATTGCAAGCTTGGTAGTCTCGTTAATTGTTTTTCTTAAAATGCTATAGCCAAAAGTTTGTTGAGACCCCTCATTAATGGCTGTATTTTTATGGTCTACTTCGTCTTCTTGGAATTTAATTATTTTTTCTCTTACATCATCGTGAATACCGTCTAGTTCATCTATTTGTTTTTGATAATGGGCCTCAATAACTTCTTCTACCGCCTCTGTACAAACATATGCAGCTTTTCGACCCAAGAGGGCAGTGCCAATGCCCATTGCGAAAGCACCAACTCCAAATAAGTTTGATAATTTAGTAGGTTTAATTGATTCTTTTTTTGCAAGGTCATTAAAGTAGTCGAGATGCTCTTTTTCTTCATCCGCCATTCGAGAAATTTGATCGAAGTCTTTTTTATTTTTTAAAGTCTTAAATACTAATTTCTGGCCTTCATAAATTTGTTGAGCACCTACCTCACCAGCTTGATCAACTCTAACAATTTTCTCTAAAATTTTTCTTTTTGCATTCATCATTTTTTTACCAAAAAATATATGTTTATAAATAAGAGAAAAGTCATCAAAATCAAGTTAGATTCTGCAATTGATATAAAGTTAAATAAATAAGTTGCCTCATCGCATCTTACTAATGCAGCCTGATTCAGTGCCTCAAGCAATGCTGATCTATCTGACGTATTAATTAGCGCACCTGAGCATTCCGTACTTAGTTTAATAATGCCTCTTTCAACGCCAACATGCCTTAGAGTGTAAATGAAGCCAAATAAAATCGTTGAGATTGAGATATAATCAATTATTTTTCTTAATTTTGCTTTTTCTATTCTTACCAAATACATTGCAATAATACTTAATAAAATAAGAGCGTAGTAAGGGTATCTCTCGACTAAGCACATATCACACGGAATTAATTTGAAAATATATTCAAGAATAAAAACTATAATCAATGTAATTAATGAGATGAATAGGTTTATATTTATAGAGTTCATAATTTAATCAAGTGCTTATATAAAATATAATTAATAATATTATTATTATAAAAAAAATTGAATAAAGAGTTAATCTTTTCTCAAATTCACGCATTACTTGCTCACCATATGTCTTAATTAAAAAACCGATCAAAAAAAACCTTATTGATCTTGATAAAATGCAAGCAAGAATAAATATCAAAAAATTTATGTTTAGGAAGCCGCTTGATAAAGTTACAACTTTAAAGGGCAAAGGTGTAAAGCCCCCAATAAAGACATATAAAAAACCATATTGTTCAATATCGCTTACAAAATCATAGAAAGCGTTATTCATATGTAACGTTTCAAGTATAAGCATGCCAAGGCTTTCAAATAGAAACAGTCCAATGAAATATGCAATAACAGCACCCGCTAAAGAGCCAGTAAGGCAAACGAATGCAATCATATAAATCTTAGCTTTATTGACTGCCATCATCGGAATCATAATAATTTCTTGAGGCAATGGAAATATGATTGCTTCTATTAAGCAAATTACAAATAGAAAAGGATACGCGAGCGGACTATTAGAGAACTGTAAAGTTTTAGAGACGAAATATAGCTTAAATTTTTGATAAATAGTGTTTAACATAATTTATGGTAATATACATATACTAACATACATAATAACTTTAGGCTCTTATTCATTATAATAATGGTTTAAAGAATAATTTATAGAATGGGGATATGGCGGAATTGGTAGACGCGCCAGACTCAAAATCTGGTGCCTTCGGGCGTTCCGGTTCGACTCCGGATATCCCTACCAAGAATAGTAATATGGAAATAAAGAATAATAAACTTCGAGTACAAAAATTAAAATATTTGGAACCAACCGATGTTATTAAAAAATTTGAAACGTTTACTAATCAGATACTCTTAGATAGTGCTGGTGAGTTTTCAAAAGACAATCGGTATACCTATTTAGCAGTAGATCCACTATGTATCTATAAATTAAAAAAAAATAAGTTATACGAAAATGATAAACTAATAAAAATTTCTAAAAAGCGTTTCCTAAATAATCTTATTAATAAAACAAAACATAATAAAAGAAAATATTTACCTGACTTTCAATGCGGATTAGCAGGATATATTACATATGATACTTGTTTAAATATAGAGAAAATAAAACAGATATCAAAAAAAGACGATTCAGCATTTGATTCGATTTTTGGCTTATATGATTTTGTTTTTGCATTTGATTTGAAACTAAAAAAATCATATTTATTTTCTCTTAATCTGGATCATCTTAAACTAAATAAAAATGAATCTTCGCACACTAACAGAAGAAATAAATTATTATCAATTTACAAAGTACCCTATATTTCAGCAACAAGATCCATTGAACACAAAGATTCTTGGAAACCAGAAATAACTAAACAAAATTATATAAAGAATATAAAGAAAATCATCTCATACATAAATCAGGGTGACATTTTTCAAGCCAATTACACTCATAAATTTTTTTCAAATAATAAAAGAAATTTAACATCTCTTGAAATATATTTGAATTATAGAGATAAAACTGCAACACCGTTTTCAGCATTTTTAAATTTTGATGATCTTACGGTTTGTTCTTATTCACCTGAGAGATTAATTAAATTACAAGATGACGAGATTACAACATCTCCAATCAAGGGTACCATAAAAAGAGGCAATAACGAGCAGCAAGATCGAGATTTAAAAAGCCATTTGCAAAACAGTAAGAAAAATCTTGCAGAAAATTTAATGATTGTTGATGTATTGCGTAATGATATATCAAGAGTAAGTGAGAGGGGATCAGTAAAAGTGACTGAACTAGCAAAGATTAAGTCTTATAAAAATGTACACCACCTTGTATCAACCATAAAAAGTTCCATCAAAAAGGAATTAAATATTATTGATTTGTTGCTTTCGATATTGCCTGGAGGATCGATAACAGGCGCACCAAAGATAAGAGCCATGGAAATCATTTCAGAATTAGAAAATAGTAAAAGAGGAGTATATTGTGGAGCTATAGGATATATCTCATTTAATGGAAATGCTGATTTCAATATTCCTATAAGAACAATGACAATAAAAGATAACTACTTAACTATTGGCTGTGGTGGTGGAATAGTTTCAGACTCTTTACCTTACGATGAATATAATGAATCAATTCAAAAGATTTCAAATATTATCAAAAAGAAAATAAATAAAAAAACAAATGAGCATAAACACGTATTGGCTAACTAATTTATGTATATTTTAAATAATGGAAAGCTAACAAGAAATAAAAATATTATATCGATTGAAGATAGAGGTTATTTGTTAGGAGATGCTGTGTTTGAGACTATATTATATAAAGATAAAGATTTAATACTTTTTAATTTACATTTAGATCGATTAATCTCATCATTAAAATTAGTTAAAATAAAAGCAATTCTTGATAAGGGAAAATTATACCAAGATATACTCAAGCTCATAAAAAAAAATAAACTTTCTAATAAAACCACTGTTATAAGAATTACAATTTCACGTGTCAGTAATGAACGTGGAATAGATATAAACGAAAAACAGGGTGCATGTATTACTGTAAAATCATCTGAACTTAAAAATGATTTGAGGCTGAAACCAATCACATTAGATATTTCAAATATCAAGAGAAATGAGAAATCCTTTATTAGCAAGATTAAATCTGCAAATTATCTAGAAAATATAATAGCAAAAAATGATGCAATACGAGCTGGATATAATGATGCAATATTTACGAATATTTCTGGTAATGTAAGTTCATGCACCACATCTAATATTTATTTTCTTCAGAATAATAAGTTCTTCACCCCCCCTGTATCAGATGGTGTTCTTAATGGTACGATAAGAGAATTCTTAATTAGAAAAAAAATGGTTGCAGTTAGGAGCATTAAGATTGATAAGCTACTGAAATGTAAAGAAATTTTCTTATCTAATAGTGTTTATGGAATAAGGCCTGTAACGTATATTAAAAAAAAATTAATTGGCAAAAATTTTGACAATACAATTAAATTAAATAAATTTATGCTTGATAAAGGAATTTAGAGTAGATGAATATTTTTCAAAAAATTAACAGAGAATTAAAATGGATAAATTTTGCTATTTTTTTTAGTAGAAAATCAAAAGAGTTAGATAAAGATAGAACTATTACTCTTGCTGATCAACTAGAAAAACAATGCACTAAAACTCCCTCCAACATTGCTATAGAGTTCGATGATCAAAAAATAAGCTATCAAGATTTAGATAATAGAGCGAATAAAATTGCTAATTGGGCGATTGAAAATGGATATAAAACAGGAGATGTAGTGTCGTTATTAATGGAAAACAAACCTGAGTATATTATTTTTTGGTATGGATTTGCAAAAGTTGGCGTTACGATTGCTCTATTAAATTCAAATATAAAAGGTAAATCACTGGCACATTGTATTAATACATCAAAGTGTAATGCAGTTTTTGTTGACTCAGATTTGGTTGATAATTTTTCTTCATCTGAAAGTGAAATTGATGGTTCTCCTGAGGTATTTATGTATGGTAAAGATGTCCAAGGTTTTAAAAATTTTGATGACGAAATTAATTTGTCGTCTGAAGCAAGGCCAAGTCGGGAATGTAGAAAAGGTTTATTAAGTACTGACCCATTTCAGTATGTGTATACTAGTGGAACAACTGGAATGCCTAAAGCATCAAAGTTTAGCCACTTCAGATTTATCGCCTCAGGATCAATTCAATATAAATCACTTAATATGACAGCTGAAAGTAAAAATTTAATGGTTCTCCCTCTTTACCATGCAACCGGAGGAGCAATAGGTGTAACTTCAGTATTATTATATGGTGGGTGTTTAGTATTACGTAGAAAATTCTCTGCTGAAAAGTTTTGGGAAGAGTGCGTAAAATATAACGTCACACATTTTACTTATATTGGTGAAATGCTTAGGTATCTTGTAAACACTAAGCCTTCAGAATATGAAAAAAAGCACAATATTTCTGGAATTCTTGGTAATGGCCTTAGACCCGATGTCTGGAAAGAGGTTCAGTCTCGTTTCAATATTAACCATATAGTAGAATTTTATGGTTCTTCTGAAGGAAATATAAACCTATTTAATATTGATAGTCGGTTTGGGGCTATTGGCAGAATACCATCATATTTAAAGAAGCTGATGAATATTAAAATAATCAAGTTTGACGTGGACAATGAGAAACATATTAGAAGTGAAAATGGTTACTGTATTGAATGTGATAACGATGAAGCAGGCGAAGCTATTGGACAAATTCCAGACGATGATACAGTTAGAGGTAAATTTGAGGGATATACTAATGAAGAAGCAACAAATAAAAAAATCCTTAAAGATGTCTTTGAAAAAGGTGATAGGTGGTTTACTTCAGGCGACCTCTTGAAAAAAGATAAGGAGGGATACATTTATTTTGTTGATAGAATTGGGGATACATTCAGATGGAAATCAGAGAATGTTGCAACCAGTGAAGTTAGTGAGGCTATATCAGCTTATAAAGGAATTAAAGAAGCAAATGTTTATGGAGTATTAGTCCCTAAACAAGATGGAAGAGCTGGAATGGCATCTATTGTAACCGGCGATGATTTTAATATAGATGGTTTTTATGAGTACCTCAATGAGCAGCTTCCAAAGTATTCTATTCCTGTTTTTATACGCATTAGCCCAGAGATTGAAAAAACTGGAACGTTTAAGTATAAAAAAACTGATCTTGCCAAAGAAGGTTTCGATCCTCAAGTAGTAAATGAACCTTTATATTTCGCATCTGGAGATGAAAATAAGTATATAAATCTTGATACGGACTTATTTACAAAAATAAATAATCAAGAAGTAAGAATTTAAAAATACTTGGCAATTTTAATTGTTATCTGAGAATCTTCTTTAAATTGGTGCGTAAAGTCAGTTTCATCAATGCTGCCGTTCAATGACAAATCTAAAAATAGTTTTAAGTCGTCTGTGATTCTTTGTTCAAACTCAGTCTGAAAGCGATTTGAGTTACCTCTCATATCAAATAAATATCCTGCTAGTAGACTGGAAGATTTAACATCATTCATACTCCATCTTAGGCCAATAATGCCCTCGTTATTAAAAGGATTATCATTTCTGTCATCAAAGGCATATTCTACAATTACACCAAGATCACTTTGCGTATTACGAATACCATAATATGTATATTCTATTCCACCCGCAGCGCCTAAATGTCTTTCACTTCCTTCTTTAGCGCTTACAGTCTCAAGCTTGTAAAGCCAGGGACCTTTAGTAGCTTGAATATCAATCCCTGTTTGAGATAATACAGGGTAATGAGAGTCAAACTTTAAAGTTAATGGGTTAGGACTTAAGACGGGTGTTCTGTTATTTCCGTAGAAGTGAGATAAACCAATATCTAAATCATCTATAACTGTTGAGTATCTTAGAGCAAAATCTATTTTACGTTTCTTTGCTGAAGACTCATAGGTAATAGAATTCTTATCAACTTCAAATAAGAGTCTCGGACGACCTTCTTTGCCAGAAAAGGGTCTCTCTCTAAAATATGGCATTAGGTATATATCAAAAGTTCCATAATCCCGACTGTATGAAATTGAAGCCATAGGCTGACCAAGTTTTTTTGTTCCAGATATGTTTTCTGCTAAATTTGATTGATTGATAATGTCTACTATATTGAACGTTTCGTTGACTCCCCAAAAAACTATTTCATTTCCAACTTTCAGTGTTACATCGTCAAAATAATATTCATATTTAAACTTTTGAAAATCTAAGTAACGCAGTTGATCATCACTTTGATCGAAACGACCAATTGTACTAATGGTAAATTTAGCATCGCCATTTTGTAAGTATGAAATAAAGGTTCCTTTTCCAAATAAAGATGTATTGTAGTTATCTTGCCCGTGCCTTCCATTCCCATTTATATAAATAGATGACTCTGGCTGAATAAAACCATAGGCTTTAAAATCTAATGCATTGGTGTGGGATGCATGAAGTAAAGTAACTAAAAAGAAAATAATTATTTTCCCTTGAAAAGTATTTTGAATCACAATTAATCAGCTAAACGCATCAAACTCGATTTCTCAAAGTCTTTTTTGTCAAGTCCAACGTTCAACTTGCGGTTTTGCCACTGAAATATTGTAGCATTTTTATTTTGATGGTTTTCAACTTTCATTGAGTCTGCCATCCAAATTTTATCTCCATATAAATTGTAATCTTCAAAAAAAACAGTTTTTAAAAGCTCACCTTTACGGTCATAGAAATCTATTTTTCTAGCTCGAAGCAACTCATCCGTTAATCCGACTCTTTTTGTATAACCTGAATTTTCATAAGTTGGATATGACTCTAAAACATAGCATAGATCGCCTTCGTACATTTCTTCTCCAATGTATTTCCATTTATATTTTCTATAGTCTCCAGCCGAGAAGTCTTCAAATGCAACTTCGCTACCCATAAAGGATCCAGACTTATTACTTGATGATATTCTCTTTACCCGCGTTAATGCTGGCAAATATAGCCACTGGTCATCGTCTTCATTTATGTGCGTATGAGAAAGCATAACAGTACCTTCTACGTCTTTTGGTGTTTCAAAATAAGTTATATTTTTATCGCCGTCATAAGGATCTAAATTTTCAAGAGATTTTGCTGATATTTCTCTCGTTACTTTATTACCTTTTGGGTCTATTAAGATCATCAGCTGATCAGAAATCATATCTGTAAAGCCACGACCACTTTCATATGATGATTTAGCAATATTATAACCTTTTTCCTCAAGACTTTCTGCGATTGAAAGTTTTGTGCCTATTAGAATTATAAGTACTATAATAATATTTTTCATTTAGTTAATTTATGCCTTTTTTCCAAAAATTAAAAGTAGCGCAGGTAATAATAATAAGTCAATCAATAGAGCAATAATAATAATGATCGCACACATTCCACCAATTACGAAATTGTTAAAAAATAATGATTGTGTCAAAAAAATAAATCCTGAAAATAAACAGATGGATGCTATAATTATTGGATAACCAACGTATTTAAAGCAGTATTGGATTGCTTCATCAGCTTTTAGTTTCATGGAAATTGCTTTTTGATATTTTGATAGAAAATGTATAGTCGCATCTACTACTAATCCTATAGAAATCAGTACTGCAACTTGATGAGATGCGGTGACCATGTCCGTAAATAAAGTTAATATTCCAAAGCCTAAAATGAAAGGCACTACATTGGGTATAACGCTAATTATACCATACCTTAAGCTTCTTAATGAAAGGCCTACAACAAGAATAATGAATGAGAACGAAAACAGTAGTCCTAAAAGTAATCCATTTGTATTTTCTGTGAATAGATGGGGCATCATTATTGGAATACCTGCTACCCCTTTAGTTTTGAATGGTTTTAAATTATTTTCAATCCATAAATTTACTTCCTTATTAAAGGCAACAGTTTCAATTGCTGTTGAATAATTTGTTCTTATCAGCATTCGAGAGGATGACTTATCAGCTGTCATTTGATTCTTTAAATCCATTCCATACGGTACAGAAAATTCATACATTAAAAAATATTGCGCAATTAATGCCTTATTATCAGGTATTTTATAGTATTCTTCTAAACCACCATTCATATTTTTGTGTAAGTTTTTTACTACGTCTGAAACAGTTGACACATCTGCCACCGATTCTTGTTGGACAAGCCACTTTTCAAATTCATCAAGTTTATTCAAATATTCTGGGTTTGTTATCCCATTTGGTTCATTTGTTTCTATATCAGCAAAAGTAAAAAAGGAGCTTCCAAATTCAGGATCAACAATATCTTTTACTTCAACCCACTCTGGAACTCGGTCAAAATATGATCCAAAGTAATCATCAAAATATAAATTTGGAAGAAGACTAAATACGTAGATACAAATTAAAGAAATAATTATAACAAACCTTTCTTTGAATTTATAAATAAGCGATGCTAATTTTTTTAAGAAAAAAAGCATTCTACTCTCTTTATAGTTACTTTTTATGGGTAACAATGAAAACAAGGCTGGTAACAGTGTAACCGATAAAATAAAACCAAACGCTGCACCAACTGCTACAGTATTTGCCATTTCACTATAGGCCGGTATATCTCCAAAGTTCAATCCAGCAATTCCAACTCCTGTTGTAAAACTTGTCAGAAATATAGGAGTAAAATTAATTTTTAGACTATCAATTATTGCATCGTTTTTTGACATGCCCTCATTCATATTCGTAAGTGCAATCGATAACATGTGGATAGCGTGGGCTAGAGATATAGTAAGAATAATTATCGGAGCTGCTATTAGTGGAGGTTGCGCTTCAAATCCGAACCAACCGGCAGAACCAAGTGAAGGCAGTATAGAAAAAATAATTACTAAGAGTGCAATTAAAGATGACATAACAGATCGTAACAATAAGTATGTTAAGATTATAATTAGTAATAAAAAACCTGGGTACATTTTCGAGGCATCTGCTTCCGCTACTGATTGAAAATTATGAGAGAATTGAGCTGACCCAGCTACACCAACAAAAATTTCTGGATATTTCTTCTCAAAAATCATTTTTTGGTTCCAAGCAAAATCGATAGGTTTCTTAAAAGCAATATCCTCAGGCATCTCTAAATTAATATTTATAAGTCCAACATTAGTACTTTCAGACATTACAAAATTTACGATAGAGTCCTCTTTTTTTGCAAGTTCTCTTAGATTAGACAAATTTTCTTCCGTTAACCCATCAACGTTAATTATAAAATTATCAATTGATATATCGTCTC
Source organism: uncultured Pelagibacteraceae bacterium (assembly GCA_902523535.1). Lineage (GTDB taxonomy): Bacteria > Pseudomonadota > Alphaproteobacteria > Pelagibacterales > AG-422-B15 > CACNXQ01. The sequence continues at coordinate 5,036 of CABYZQ010000010.1, read as the reverse complement.
CATCTACTTCAGTAAATTGGTGATTGGTAATAGAGCTTACTCTAGATGAATAAGGGGTTTGCCAAGAAGCTTCAGTTAATTCATCAATAAGTTTAAGTACATTTTTTTGGAAAATGTCACCCTTATTCGGCTTAATAACGTAAGTAAGTACATCAATGTTTCCATATTTTTCCTCTAGTTCCAGAATATCTTGATAATATTTAAAGTCATCTTGAACAAAACCCCTATATCCAGAGGGCGTCTCTAAAAATCTAATTCCAGATGAAATTAGTATTATTAAAATGATTGCAGAAAAAACTACTTTTATTCTATGGTTTAGAATTGTAATTGCAAAATTTTCTATTCTATTTTCAAAATTCATCTAAAAAAGATATATATATTGTTTTGTTAATTTAACCAGTATGAATAATAGTAAGAAAATAATTTTAGTTTCCCCACGTGGCTTTTGCGCAGGTGTAACTAGAGCTATCGATGTAGTGCTCGAGGCTTTAAAAAAGTATGGTGCCCCAGTATACGTTAATCATGAGATCGTACATAATAAACATGTAATCGCAGAACTAATGGAAAAAGGAGCAATTTTTCTAAAAAATATTAAAGACGCTCCAAGTAATAGACCAATAATATTTTCAGCTCATGGAGTTTCAAAAAAAATTACTAATTATGCAAAAAGTAATAATGAAACAATAATCGATGCGACTTGTCCTTTAGTTACAAAGGTTCATGTACAAGCTGACAAGTTTTATAAATTAGGATTCAAAATTATTTTAATAGGTCATAAGAATCATCCTGAAGTAGAGGGTACGATGGGTCAATTACCTGGGGATAGTATTTATTTAGTAGAAACCATAAAAGATATAAGTGAATTAAATTTTTATGAAGATGATAAAATTGCCTATGTAACTCAGACAACTCTATCCGTTGACGATACTCAAGATATGATCGCTGAGCTACGTAATAAATTTCCAAATATTGAGTCATCTCCAAAGGAAGATATATGTTATGCAACTTCGAATAGGCAAAATGCGATCAAGGAGTATGCAAATAAATGCGATGCATTTATTGTGGTTGGGTCTAAGAATTCATCTAATTCCAATAGACTTGTCGAAGTAGCTAAAAATGCAGGATGTTTCAATTCATATCTATTAGAAAATGCTGAAAGCTTGAATGTTAGTAATTATGCCTCATACAATACTATTGGAATATCTTCAGGCGCCTCTGTGCCTGAAGTTCTGGTAGAGAATGTAATATCAAAATTTCAAGAAAATTATTCATTAGAAATTGAGAATGTTTCACTTGGTGAGGAAGATGTTCAATTTAAACTTCCTAAGGAAGTCAGAAATTAACAATGTTAGAAAATTTAAATTGGAAATATAAAAATCCGTTTATCGAAGAATTTACTATTACAAAAGAGGATATTGATATCCTTGGCCACGTTAACAATAAAGTTTATTTAAATTGGTGTGAAATTGTAAGCTGGAAACACTCAGCAAGATTAGGCATTACTCCAAAGGTATATGAAGATTTGAAATGTGCTTGTGTTGTAATAAAAAGTGAAAATAGTTTTACAGGATCTTTATTTGAAGGAGACCAAGTAGCTATTTCAACTTGGATTATTTCAACTGATAAAAAAATCAGATTAAGTAGATTTTTTCAAGTTATTAACATAGCTAAAAATCAAACAATTTTTACTTCTTTTGTTGATTACGCATGCATAAGTCTCAATAATTTTAAGCCAGTAAGAATGCCAAAGCTCTTTGTAGAAAATTATAAAGTAACATGTTAAAATGTTTACGTTAAGGGACGCTGAACATTCTGATATAGATAAGATTGTACAAATCAATGAGACTGCAATTCCTGCAGTCAATTATGTATCTTATAATGAATTTGAGTGGTTTCTTAAAAGAAAACTATATTTCAAAATAGCTGAAAATTCTTACGGTGCCATTTCTGGTTTTTTATTAGTTTTGCCATCAGGACTTGATTATAAAAGCTTAAACTATAAATGGTTTAGTGGAAGGTATGAAAAGTTTGCTTATATCGATAGAATTGTAATTATGGATGAGTTTAAGAAAAACGGTATTGGGAAAAGTCTATATCTAGACTTAGAAAAAAATATTAGTGAGTATGAATTAATCGCATGTGAATTTAATATTGAGCCACCAAACCCAATATCAAAGAAATTTCATGAAAGCCTCAACTATGAAAACGTTGGATATCAGCTTACAGAAAATGAAACAAAAAAAGTATCATTAATGATAAAGAAAATTTAATGAATAATAATTTTATAGACGTATTAGTTATAGGAGGTGGAGTTGTAGGGTTAGCAATTGCTAAGACTTTTGCTGCTGAAAAAAGGGACGTATTAGTCGTTGAAAGAGAGAATACTTTCGGTTCAGTAACAAGTTCAAGAAACAGTGGGGTAATCCATGCTGGTGTCTATTACGATCAGGATTCATTAAAAGCAAAATTTTGCGCTCCTGGAAATAAACGTATTTATGAATACTGTAATAAATTTAGAATCCCACACTTCAATACAGGCAAATTTATTGTGGCTTGTTCAAAAGACGAAATCCCAAAGCTTGATGAGATATATGAAAAAGCAGGGGATAATGGTGTTGAAGGAATAAAGAGAGTGACTAGAGATTATGTTTCTCAGGTGGAACCGCTAGTAGAATGTGAGGAAGGATTGTTTGTTCCATCTTCAGGCATTGTTGACCAAGCATCATTAATGAGATCATATCTAGGAGAGTTAGAGCTGTCAGGAAGCATTGCCTACAATAGTAAATTTATTAAATCTGAGCTAAAGAATAATGTTCATGTCTCAACAGTTCTTAACGAAGGTAATGAAATTAAAATTGAGTCTTCAATTTTAATCAATGCAGCGGGTCTTTATGCTGAAGATGTTGCCAAATCAATATCCTCCATGGATAAAACACTAATTCCAAAGACATACTTCGCTAAGGGAAATTATTTCGAGACCAGTAAAGATTTAAATATTAGGCACTTAATTTATCCTATACCAAATGAAGCAAGTCTTGGCTTACATTTAGGTTTAGATATTGGCATGCAAGTACGATTTGGTCCAGATGTAGAATGGATTGATGAAATAAATTATGATGTAGATGAGAATAGACTTGAATCTTTTTATAATGATATTCGAAAATATATACCTACTTTTGATAAGGGCTTATTAAAAAAAGGCTATTCGGGGGTAAGGCCAAAGTTGAAAAATCGTGGAGAAGGAAAGAGTGATTTCATAATACAAGGCGAGGAGATTCACAAAAGTAAGAATTTAATAAATCTTTTTGGAATTGAGTCTCCTGGTTTAACTTCTTCTTTAGTCTTGGGAGAACATATTGTTGAATTAGTTAGCTGAAAAGAAGATCTTTGCTTTGAGAGTTAGCAATATACGATTTCAACTTCATCATTGCACCTTTTTCTATCTGTCTAACTCTTTCTTTTGAAATTTTAAGTTCTTTTCCTAGAATATCTAGAGTTTTAGTATCTTCAATTAAATGACGATCCTTTATAATTCTAATTTCCCTATCATCTAATATCTCAAGGGAACGTTGAATTAGTTCTTTTTTGAAGTTTACTTGATCCTTTTCGAAAGCTTTGTCATCGGGCCTTGCATCTTCGTCCTCTATTAATTCCATGAATTCACTTTGGCTCTCATCATTAATTTTGTGATTAAGAGAGCTGTCGTTTTGGCTTATTCTGCTGTCCATTTTAATAACATCGGACGTAGAAATATTTAAATCGTTTGCAATTCCTTGAGCTGTTCTAAAGTCAATTGAACCATGCTCAGTTTGGTGAATTTTATGTTTTAGTTTTCTTAGATTGAAAAATAAGCTTTTTTGTTTTGATGTCGTAGCTATTCTTACTAGTGACCAGTTTTTTAGAACAAAATCCTGTATAGAAGCTCTTATCCACCAGCCTGCATATGTAGAAAATCTAACTTCTTTATCGAGCTGAAATCTTTCGGCAGCTTTCATTAATCCGATGTTACCCTCTTGAATTAGGTCACTGAGATTTAAGCCGTAATTTTTATATTTTACTGCAAAAGCAATTACTAATCTTATATGAGATTGCGTAAGCTCGTGAAGAGCGCTCTCATCCTTCTTTTCAATCCACTTTTTAGCTAAAACTTTTTCCTGTTCTTCAGCTAAAAGAGGAATTGACATAGCTTTTTTGGTAAAAGCTTTCATTTCATTTGTATCATCAAAACTTGACATGACGCTAAAATACAAATTGAATAAATAATTACAAATTTAATCAAACAATAAAGGGTATAAACAATTGCCAATATGGCTCTCATAGATAAAAAAAGCATTGTAAAATATGATGATTTTCAAAAAATACAAATTTTAACAGGTACCATTAAATCTGCTGAAATTAATATAAAAGCAAGAAAACCAGCATATGTTTTATCAATTGATTTCGGTCCAGAATTAGGAATAAAAATCAGCTCTGCTCAAATCACTAATTATTCAATAGATGAGTTAATTAATAGGCAAATTGTTGCAGTTTGCAATTTTGAAAATAGGAATATTGCAGGCGTCGAGTCAGAAGTGTTAGTATTAGGTGCCATAAATAAAAGGGAAGAAGTGATACTTTTAGAACCGCGTCAATTGGTAGATAACGGTTCTGAAATAGCCTAGATAAATTTTTGTTGGCGCGCTCGAGATGATTCGAACATCCGACCCCAGGATTAGGAATCCTGTGCTCTATCCTACTGAGCTACGAGCGCACATTAATCAGAAATAAACTTATAACAAATTTTTTTTTCTTTTTTTGTTTTAAAATTATAAATTTTAAAGAATAAGTTTTATTTATTTAAAAAAATTCAATGACTATAAGTATTTAAATAAATAAACTAATAATTTAAAATAAATTTAACTTTCTAACATTTTTATTGTTAATCTTTGAAAAGATTGAGAAATTGACAGTTTTCAATAAAAGTTTAATCATTGAACATAACGAATCAAACTTTTGATTCATTAATTAACCTCTAACTAAACCCAAATGGGGGGAGA
>CABYZQ010000009.1 GCA_902523535.1 uncultured Pelagibacteraceae bacterium | reverse complement strand
TGATCATTGCAATCATAGGAGAAGTGATTGGAGCTATGGTGGTATTTGTGTATGCTCGGTATTTCTTCAAAGGATATATTCTTAGACAGTTCGGTTCAAGATTTGATAAATTTAAAGAGGGCTTTAATAGAAATGCAATAAGTTATCTTCTCTTTATAAGGGTAATTGGTGGAGTACCTTTTGGCATACAGAACTTGCTTCCTGCAGTATTGGATATGAAATTAAGATACTACTTTATTGCAACTATATTTGGCGTAATCCCCTGGGCATATATTCTTGTTAGTATTGGAAATGGCATTCAAAATATAGTTGATACACAAAGTTTCTCTAGTGAAGACATTCTTAAAGTAGAGTATTTGCTTCCAGTACTTTTAATTAGTTTAATTGTTATAATTCCTGTGATTTATAAATTTATAAAAAAAAGATTTTAGTTTATTAATAACAGAGTAGCTTATAACTAATTCTACATGCGCCGGTGGCTCAGCTGGATAGAGCACCAGACTACGAATCTGGGGGTCGGGAGTTCGAATCTCTCCCGGCGCGCCAAAAAAATATTATGTTTGAAAAATTATCAAATAAACAAAAAGGAACGTTACTTGCCTTTATAGGAGTCATGATTATTACTCCAGATGCGCTTATTATCAGATCTGTGAGCGTAGAGACATGGGATCTTTTATTTTACCGTTCACTTTTACCAGGACTTGCTCTTTTAGTGGGATATTTTATTTTTTTTAATCATAGAGCCTTAGATGATTTTAAGAACATTGGCTTGCCAGGCGTCATCAATGCACTATTAGTTCTTGGAGCTAACGTAACTTTTGTGATGGCACTGGCAAATACAGATGTAGCAAATGCACTTATCATGATTAGTTTAGTGCCAATAATTGCAGCGATTTTTTCTTTTATTTTCTTAAATGAAAAGCCTGAGATAATTACTTGGTTTTGTTCTTTTGGATGTCTATTAGCAGTAATTTTCATTTTTTATGAGTCATATGAACTCAATAAATATCTAGGAGACTTTTATGGACTACTATGCGCAATTTTTGTTGGTGCTAGTCTCACTGTAATGAGAAGATCACCTGAAATAAATTTTGTGCCCTCTTATATCCTAGGCAAATTAGCTACTGCTGTACTATCAGCATTTTTTGTCACAACATTTGTGATTGGAATTCATGATTTATTATTGATATCTCTTATGATTATAACTGTGGGAGTATCGTTTGTATTTATTAGTATAGCGCCTCAATATATTAGTTCACCAGAAGTTGGGATATTTTTTCTTCTTGAAACTTCGCTGGGTCCTTTATGGGTATGGCTGTTTATATTTGAAGAACCTACACAAAAAACCTTGATTGGAGGCATATTAATTATACTTTTAGTATTTGGACATTCTTATTATATGATCAAAAAAGAAAATATTGATAAGGTGGCTCTATGAGAGTTGTAATACTTTTTTCTTTTTTATTAATTTTCTCGTGTGCTCAGCCTCAAACAAAGCTTCCAGAATACAGTACCGTCCTTACTGATAAAGAACGAGACATTCAAAATCAGATGTTCGCAGATTCTTGGCTAAACACTTATATTCCATTTTCCGTAATGGGTACTGACATTTTATTTAGTGCTGCAGATCTTTGTGAGGAAGATGATCGCATTTATTCACTTGGTGTGAACTTAGGGAATGAAAATTCTGCATATGAAAGTATTCGGGAAGAGATCAATCAATCATTAGGATTAGGACCTAAGTTAAAAGTTGTTAGCCTTGGTTCACTTTCACCAGCTGGGAAAGCAGGAATTTTAGCGGGAGACGAGATTCTTGAAATTGATGGAGAAAAAATCAAACAAGGAAAGGATGCATTTCCTTCTTACATCGAAAAGATAGATAGAAAATATAGAAAATTATATGATTTAAAAATCTTGAGAAATAGTGAGATTATTGATTTTCAAGTTCGAAGTGAGCAGAGATGTAGATTTGATTTTGTGATTGACCTTGATAACAACACATTTAATGCATTTGCAAATGGTGACATCATGGTCTTTTCGCTAAGAATGGCCAAGTGGTTACTGATGAATGAAACAGGTGCAGCAATTGTTTTTGCTCATGAACTGGGTCATAACGCAAATAAGCATGTTGCTGATAAAATTGAAAATGCGCAAGCAGGAGCACTTCTAGGTTTACTTTTAGGTATTTATGTTGGCCTTCCTCAAGATATGATGGAAGTAGGGCAGAGTATAGGAGCCTCGGCATATTCAATTGATTATGAGAATGAGGCAGATTACTTGAGTATGTATATTCTTCAGAAAGCTGGATACAATCTTGATGACGCAGTTGATTTTTGGAGAAGGTTTGCAGTAGAAGTTCCAAATTCAATTTATTCAGAGGGAGGGACTCATCCATCAACAGCAGAACGATATGTCAGAATGGAAGCGACAATTCAAGAAATTAAGAATAAGATAGAAAATAATGAACTATTAATTCCAAGTTATGAGAAAGCAAATTAAAAAATGAGTTTAATGAATGCTGTGATATGTGTAATAGTAATTTTATTGTTGTTTTCTTTTAGCTTAAGTCTAATTTTGAGTTTTTAATTACTTATCCTAAACTTTTTTTTAGCTTTTCTTCTCTCTCGAACCTTAGTTAATGGTTGATAAGCTTGCTTGTAGTGCGCCTGGCAATATACAATACCTTCTTTGGTGTTTCTGCCACAAAACTTAAAATCGATTTCTTCAGGTTCACCTAAGGGCCATCGGCAAAGCCCATCTTTTATATCCTGGAAAGCTGTTGGATTCATCGGTTCGTCGATGACAGGAGAAATATCTATTATTTTTTGTGCTTGGGAGATATTAAGCCTTTTCTTTCTTATGATTGAGATGCCACCATTGGACTTCTTTGTTGCCATCCTTCCGGATAGTCCAAGTCTATGGGCTTTACCAATTACGGCATTTCGGGTTACTTCCCCAAGTTCAGCGGCAATTCTGCTAGCTGTAAGCCCTTCTTCCCATAATTGCTTGAGTTTTTCTACTCTTTCATAAGTCCAAGACATGGTAATCTCCTAATTTTTTTAAAATTTTACCACTACATTTTGATTAAATTCAATAGAAATATACTAAATATTGAATTATTTTTTATTTCCTGTGAGTAGAAATAAATTTTCATTAAATTTCAGGTAAATAGTTATCTTATTGAAATTTAAATATTAATGACATTTTACGAAATATATTTAAATAGTCGCTATGAATTACAACCCTATTGGTTTTATTACTCTTTATAAAAAAGAAGTGCAAAGGTTTACAAAAATACCTTTGCAGACAATTGCTGCACCTGCTTTAACAAGCTTATTATTCTTGATCATATTCACAACCGCTATTGGCTCTGTTAGGACAGACTATCCTTTAGATAACTTTAAAAACTTCCTATTTCCTGGACTTATCATGATGACTATTATTCAGAACGCATTTATGAATAATTCATCATCAATCTTAATGTCTAAAGTACAAGGAAATATAGTAGATTTGCTTATGCCTCCACTAAGTAACGTTGAAATCATTTTGGCATTCACTCTTGCTGGCATAACTCGAGGTCTTGCTTCAGCTGTTGCGTGTGCTTTGGTTATGATGCCATTCATTGAGGTAACTATTTACAATTTATGGATTATTTTAATCTTTGCCATTCTAGCATCAGCTATAATGTCATTAATTGGGATGATATCTGGTATCTGGGCTGAAAAATGGGACCATCTAGGTACAGTTGGTAACTTTGTGATCGTACCACTATCTTTTTTATCCGGAACTTTTTATTCAATTACAGTTTTGCCAGATGCAATTCAAAGGGCAAGTCTCATTAATCCATTCTTTTACATGATAGATGGTTTTAGGTTTGGATTCTTAGGGGCAAGCGACTCTTCAATCTCGCATGCATTTACTATCTTGATTATCGTTTTGATATCTCTAATAGTTATTAATTATTTAATGTTAAAAACTGGTTATAAATTAAGAGCTTAAAATGAACAATATATTGCCAACATACCCAAGGTCTGAATTAACTTTTACTCACGGCGAAGGTAGTTATTTATATGAAAAATCAGGTGAAAAATACTTGGATTTTGGGACAGGTATAGCAGTAAATTCATTAGGATACTCACATCCATATTTAAATCAAAAACTCAGAGAACAATCAGAAAAGCTCTGGCATCTTTCAAATGTTTACCAAATCCCGGAGCAAGAACTATTAGCTTCACGTTTGTGTAATTTATGTTTTGCAGACTATGCCTTCTTTTGTAACTCTGGTACAGAAGCAGTAGAGGCAAGTATTAAAATTGCTAGAAGATATTTTCACAAGACTAAAAAATCTAAAGTGAAAAAAGAAATTATTAGTTTTAGTGGTTCTTTTCATGGAAGAACCATAGGTGCGCTTGCAGCTCAAGGACCTGAAAAAATGGAAACATTTAATACTGCTGTAAATGATTTTAAGTTTCTTGAGTTTGGTGATCATGAATTGTTAAAGAGCTCAATTAATGAAAATACTGCAGCAGTAATTATCGAACCTATTCAAGGTGAGGGGGGAGTAAGAGAAGTCCCTACGTTTTGCCTAGAGGCAATTAGGAAATTGTGTGATGAAAACGAAGTTTTGCTTATATTCGATGAAGTGCAATGTGGAATGGGGCGAACAGGCAAAATGTTCGCGTATCAGTGGTCAAACATAGAACCAGATATAATGACTATAGCGAAAGCAATTGGTAATGGCTTTCCAATAGGAGCATGTTTAACTTCAAAAAAGGTTGGTGATGCTATGGAGTTTGGGTCACATGGATCTACCTTTGGTGGAAACCCTCTAGCATGCAGCGTTGGAAATGCGGTGCTAGATTTGATGACTTCACCTAAATTTTTTAGTGAAGTTGTTACAGTTTCTGAGAAATTATTATTAGACCTAAATAAAGTTGCAAATGATTATCCAGATATTATTGAGGGCATAAGAGGCAAGGGTTTTATTCTAGGATTAAAATGTAACATAAACAATGAGGATTTCGTTAAACAAGCTCGTAAAAACTTTATTTTAACGGTTAAGGCTTCAGATAATGTTGTAAGGCTTCTTCCGCCAATAAATTTATCGAATTCAGAATGCGATGAAGCAATTGATAAAATTAGATCAACTTGTAAAGAACTGACTTCATGAAAAACTTTATAGATATTAAAGATTTTACTGCTGAAGAAATTACTGAATTGCTTAATTCAGCGATAGAAAATAAAAATCAAAACGCTATCTCAGAAAAACTATTGTCTGGAAAAAACTTAATTTTATTTTTTGAGAAAAATTCTACAAGAACAAGACTTTCATTTGATCTTGCAGTTAAACAACTTGGTGGATCATCAATTATACTTAATGGTTCAGATATTCATTTGAGTAGTGGTAAGGAAAGTCTCACAGACACCATTAAGACTTTCAGTCTCTATTCTGACGGAGTTGTGATGCGAGTAAATAATCACCAGACCATATTAGATACTTTAGAAGTTTCAAGTGTACCGATAATGAATGGACTTTCAAATTTATCTCATCCGTGCCAATGCATGGCGGGTCTCATGACCATCATTGAAGAAAAAGGTTCTCTAGAAAATTTGAATATTACTTGGTTTGGGCCTATAACCAATGTAGCGCATTCATGGATTGAAGCTTATTCTAAAAATTTAGGATTTAAACTAAGCATCTTTTCACCTGACAGGTCGAAAGATTTATACTTATCAAAAATTAGTAAACACAAAGAAAACATAAATGTAGAAAGTATTATTCATAATCAAATTGACGATGAAATTTTATCTACAGCTGATGTGATTATGACAGATACGTGGCAGTCTATGGGTGAAAAATCTGACGAAAACGTTATTAAAGAGCTAAACGGCTTCAGAGTTACAAAATCCTTAATGGATAACGCAAAAGACGATTGTATATTCACGCATTGCTTACCTGCAAATAGGGGTCAAGAAGTTGAGGAGTCAGTAATTGATGGAGCAAACTCAAGAATTTGGGAAGAGGCGTCAAATAGGCTCCATATCCAAAAGCAAATTCTTAGAACATTAATATAGTTATTTTTTCCAGAAGGCGGGATGAAGAATTACGAGAACAGTGAGTATCTCAAGTCTTCCCAATAACATTGAAAAAATTAATACCCATTTTGCAAAGTTACTAATTTCATAAAAGGAATTTTCAGGACCAATCATTTCGCCAAGACCCGGTCCGACATTTGCAAGTGATGTTGCAGCAGCCGATAAACTGGTTACAAAATCAAGCTCTGTTGTAGAAAGTAATAATGTAATAACAATAAAACTCAAAATAAAAATAAAGAAAAAGCTCATCACTGAAGAAGTTACGTCTTCTTCAATTTTTTTATGATTATAGTGAGGAACAAAAACTCCATGGGGATGAAGAAGTTTCTGAATTTGCATTTTTAATGTCTGAAACAATATTTGGAATCTAAATACTTTTATCCCACATGTTGTTGAACCAGCACAACCTCCAATAAACATTCCAAAAAATAAAAGATAAATAGGAAAAGGTCCCCATAAATTATAATTATCAGATGTATAGCCGGTCCCAGTAATTATAGAAATAACATTAAATGCTCCACTTCTTATTGCATCTTCAATATCTTTAATTTCCATAAACCATAAGTATAATATTACCAACAGGGAGCTAAAAAATATTATCCCAAGAAAAGTAATTATTTGAGTATCTGAAATTATTCTTTTCAATCCATCTTTGAATGCTTCTAGATAAATTAATATTGGAAGACTACTTAGTACCATAAAAATAATAGCAACATATTCTAACGACTTGCTATTAAAACTAGCAAATGAATTATTTTGAGTTGAAAATCCACCAGTTGCAATTGTCGTCATTGAGTGAACTAGTGCATCAAAAAAATTCATTCCTCCTAACCAATATGCAGCCAAGCAAATTAATGTGAGCGTCAAATAAATTAAGGTAACCGCAGATGCTATCTGTGTTGTTCTAGGAAGCATCTTTTCTGTTGTGTCCGAACTTTCTGCTCTGAACACTTGCATCCCCCCAACCCGAAGAACTGGCAAAATACTTATAGCCATGATGATAATTCCTATGCCACCCATCCATTGCAACAAGCCTCGCCATATTAACATTCCCTCAGTCATTGCCTCTACATTTTGAATAACACTTGATCCCGTAGTGGTGATTCCTGACATTGACTCAAATATTGAATTGGTAATACCCAAGCCATTTTCTGAAAAATAAAAAGGAAAAGCGCCAAATATACTAATCGATAACCAAGAAAGTGATGTAATTAAAAATGCATCTTGCATTAAAATTTTATTATTTTCTTCATTACGAGTGGAAATTAGAAATGTAAATCCAAATCCAAAAGTTATTATTGCGCTAGTAATAAAAGATTTCCACGAATTATTGCCGATGCCAAGATCTATGATCGTAGGAATGAGCATCACAAGACTAAGCGCAATTAAAAGATACCCTAATACATTCAGTATTATCTTAAAATTTATCATTAGATTAATTTATTAATTTTTTTTAAGAATAGATCCTTGATTGATCATACTATAGAACTCTCTTCTTGTAGAGGAGTCAGTTCTAAATTTACCTAAGAGTTGGCTGGTAACCATTGAAATACCAGGAGTGCCTATTCCCCTAGTCGTCATACATTGATGTTGTGCTTCAACTACCACTGCCACACCTTTCGGGTTAAGGACATCCTGAATACAATTAGCTATTTGAGCAGTAAGTTTTTCCTGAATTTGCATTCTTTTCATATAAATGCGTGTTATTCTTGCAAGCTTGCTTATTCCTACGACTCTTTTATTTGGAAGGTAAGCAACATGTGCAGAGCCAATGAAAGGAGCAATATGATGCTCGCAGTGTGATTCAATTCTGATATCTCGAAGCATAATAATTTCATCATAACCCTCAAGCTCATCAAAAGTCTTTTTTAACACCTGTTTAGGGTCATCATTGTAACCTGCAAACCAGTCCTCATAAGCCTTGACAACTCTCTTAGGGGTTTCTAATAAACCAGGCCTATTAGCGTCTTCTCCGACAAAAGATAATAAAGTTTTAACAGCAGCCTCTGCTTCTTGACGAGTTGGCTTTGTATTTTTCTTTTTTTTCATGATTTTGAAGTCAGATTACTATATGAAAATCTATCAAATATATAGTTTAATTATTTACTAAAAAAACAAATAAATTATCTAAATAGTCTAAAATAGATAAATTTTGTTAATTTTTCAGTGATTTAAAGAATAATATGGTAATGTCCAGAGATATGTCTTCCATAAGAGAAATCAGTAAAGATGCAAAAGCATGGCCTTTTATCGAGGCAAAAAAAATAATAAAAAAAGCTCAAGCAAATAGTAAGCAAAAAATTAGATTACAAACTGGATACGGTCCAAGTGGATTACCACATATTGGAACATTTGGTGAGGTAGCCAGAACAACAATGATTTTAAATGCCATAAAGTCATTATCAGAAATTGAAGTGGAACTTGTTGCTTTCTCAGATGATATGGATGGACTTAGAAAAGTTCCTGACAATGTTCCTAATAAAAATATATTAGAGAAACATCTTCATAAGCCACTCACTTCAATTCCAGATCCATTTGAGACAAGTAAGAGTTTTGGAGATCACAATAATGAAATGCTGCAGCAGTTCTTAGATAACTTTGGTTTTAAGTACACATTTAAAAGTGCTACTGAACTTTACACTTCAGGGTATTTTGATGAACAATTAATTAATGTACTAAAAAATTATGAATCGATTAAAAATATTATTCTTCCAACATTAGGCGAGGAACGAAAAAAAACATATAGTCCTTTTCTTCCAATATGCCCAGAGTCTGGACATGTTCTTGAAGTTGAAATTATTTCAATTAATCCTGATGAAAATACAATTACATATGTAAATAAAAATAAAGAAGTTGAGCAATCTATCTTAAAAGGAAAATGCAAACTTCAATGGAAAGTTGATTGGGCAATGCGGTGGGGCGCTCTTGATATTGATTATGAGATGTACGGAAAAGATTTAATACCTACGTTTCAGCTTTCTGCAAAAGTAAGCCGAGCTCTTGGTTATGCGCCTCCAGAAAATTATTTTTATGAACTATTTCTTGATCAAAATGGAGAAAAAATATCCAAATCTAAAGGCAATGGTCTCACTATAGAGGAATGGTTGTCATACGCACCTAAAGAAACATTAAGCTATTTTATGTATCAAAACCCAAGAAGAGCTAAGAAACTCTTTCATGACATCATTCCAAAGTCATCTGATGAGTTCTTAGGGCATTTAAACAAATTTAATACGCAATCTGATCAAGAGCAGATTGAAAACCCAGTTTGGCACATCATGAATGGTGAAAACTCTATAGGAAATGTAAATGTAACATACAACCTTATATTAAATCTTGTTGCTGCGAGTGGAAAAAACGATCCTGCAATTATTTTAGATTTTGTTAAGAAATATGATGAAAATATTAACAGTTCTAATAGGCAATTCATCAATGACTTAATAAAAGGGGCAATTAATTTTGAAAGAGACATTACTTCAGATCAAATAAATTATAAGACCCCATCTAGCGAAGAAAGAAAAATCTTTGAAGATCTAATAAATAGATTGCGTAGTCAGGCAGAAAGTGCAGATGCCGAAACCATTCAAACTGAGATATATCAAATAGGAAAAGATCATAATTTTGAAAACCTCAGGGATTGGTTTAAACTTATTTATCAAGTGCTTTTTGGCAAAGAAGACGGACCCAGATTTGGAACTTTTATTGCGATATATGGAATAAAACAGACAATTGAGTTAATCGAAGAAAAGTTAAAATAAAAATTTAAATGATAAGGATATTTTTTAATATACTTAAGAACCTTGACCCTGAAGTTGCTCACAAATTAACAATAAATGCACTTAAACTTCCAAATCCATTTATTGAAAGCAGTAATGATATCCCTATTTTAAGCAATGATATTAACGGACTCAGGTTTAAGAACCCCATTGGAATGGCTGCAGGATTTGATAAAAATGCTGAAGTTATAAATTCATTATTCAATTTAGGATTTGGTTTCACGGAATGTGGAACTGTCACACCAAGACCTCAATTTGGAAATGCTAAACCAAGGGTATTCCGGCTTGCATCAGATAAAGCGATTATAAATAGACTGGGTTTTAATAATAATGGTATTGAAAAATTTTTGATGAATATGAGTAAATCAAATAAAAATGGAGTCCTTGGGGCAAATATTGGACCAAACAAAGACACAGAAAATTTCATCGATGATTATATTAATTTATACACTCAAGTAGTTGATTATTCAGACTACGTTACAGTAAATGTCTCTTCACCAAACACCAAAAATTTAAGAGAGATACAGGAACACGATACATTAAATACACTGCTTAGCGAGTTGTCTCAATTAAGAGAAAACATGAAGACACAAAAAAAGATCATCCTAAAAATTGATCCTGACAGTACGAAGCAGCATTACAGCATGGTACTTAATTTAGTTCAGAAATATAAAATTGACGGTATAATTGCTACTAATACAACCATCTCTCGCCCTCAAGATTTAATGAACGAGTATAAAGATGAAGAAGGAGGCATTTCAGGACAGCCACTTAAAGAATTATCCAATAAAGTGTTAAGTTTCCTTTCAAAAGAAACAAATAGAGAATTGCTTCTTATTGGCGTTGGAGGAATTTCTAACGCAGAAGATGTTTATACTAAAATTAAGTTGGGCGCATCATTAGTTCAATTGTATACAGCCCTCACTTTCAACGGACCACAAATGATAAATAATATTAAAAAGGATTTATCATTACTTTTGCATAATGATGGGTATAAAAATATTGCAGATGCTGTAGGGATTATCCATTCATGATCAAAATAATGGATATTCCATTTCATCAAAGAAAAAGACAAATTAATAAAAAAAATAATCGAGAGTCCATAATAATTTCCTCAAGAAAGGTTTTTACGGAAAAAGGTATTGATAATGCGAGTATTAGAGAAATCGTATCAACCGCCAACCTTGGTTCTGGCACATTTTATAACTACTTTGATGACAAAAATGCTGTTTTTTTGATAATTATTGAAAGACTTGTAAGTGAATTCAGCGATTACTTTATAAAAAAAATAAGCGAAGCTCAAACTTTTGATCAAATTGTTAAGATCGCCTTTAGTAGTTGGTTTAATTGGATCTTAGATGAAGAAGAAAATTACTTATTTATAAAAAATAACAGAAAATACATATTAGACTTAAAGTGGCTTTCCGCTCATTCAAAGGAGTATGCGAGATTTAATAATAATTTATATAAATTTGTGATCGATATCTCAAAAAAAACAAAATTTCCTCAAAATGATATTTCTTTTATGATTACATCTGTCATGGCAGTATGTATAAATCTTGGTGATGAAATGTTGACACGTAGCGATGTATCGCCCGATGATGCTTCAAGCTTTGCGACAAAACTTTTTTTGAAGGGCTTATAATTTATGACAAAAAGTATATTTATTACTGGGGCAGCCTCTGGTATTGGCAAAGCAACCGCAATATCGTTTGCTAAACAAGGCTGGCATGTTGGTCTGTTTGATATTAATGAGGAAGGTCTCAAAGAAGTAGCTAATCTTATTGGACACAACAAATGTATGTATCAAAAGCTAGATGTGACCAGTATTCAGGAGTGGAAAGAAGCTGAAAAAAGTTTTTCAGAATACACATCTGGAAAATGTAATATTTTTTTTAATAATGCAGGTATAGCTAATTTTGCTGGTGCTTTTGAAGATGTACACATTAATGAAATTCATAAAATTATAGATGTTAATTTTAAAGGTGTCGCAAATGGCTGTATTTCAATGCTGAATTTATTAAAGAATACAGAGAACAGCCTTCTTTTGAATACCAGTTCTGTAGCAGGGTTAGTGCCTACGCCTGGTATCGCTATTTATGGGGCAACTAAACACGCCGTAACTTCATTAACTGAGTCTTTGAGAATTGAATACGAAAGGCATGGTGTAAGAGTTTCTGAAATTAATCCATGGTTTACGGAGACACCAATACTTGAGGCAAAAAATGTATCGTCTGACATGCAAAGTCAATGGGAAAGAGATTTTGTTGAACAAAGAACAAAAGTTCATCCAGTATCTAAAGTCGTTGATAAAGTATGGCTGGCTTATAAAAGTAAGAAAATACACCATCCTGTAGGATTAGAGGCAAATCTTGCTTCATTCTTTATGCGTTTTATTCCTTCTTTTATTCGAAGAATGAGCAAAAAACTCTTCAAAGATACTTTTATCTAAACTGATCTTTTTGCTTTATCGGCGTCATTTGATGATTTAATCATACTTCTTAACATTTCCCATTCCTGATCAGTTACATCTTTCAGCATTTCATAGAAATTGCCTGCATGGTTTAGCCATTGAGCACCATCTATTGCAACGATTTCACCTGTTAAATACTCACATCCATCTGCCATCAAAAAAGTTGCAAGATTTGCAAGTTCACTTAATTCGCCAGTTCTTTTCATTGGAACTGAATTCATTAAGTCTGCCCCTTTGCCTCCAGGCGCCAATCGATCCCAAGCTCCCTTAGTAGGAAATGGTCCAGGAGCAATTCCATTTAGTCTTATACCTCTATTTCCCCATTCAGCGGCAAGTGATCTTGTCATTGTCGCTAAGCCAGATTTCGACATCGCAGATGGAACAGTATAAGGCCCACTACTGTCAACCCAAGTGGTTAAAATAGAAATGATACTTCCTTTTAGATTTTCTTTTAGCCATCTTTTCCCAATGGCATTAGTCATATAAAAAGTTCCATTGAAAACTATATTTGAGATAGCAGTGAAAGCTCTTGGAGATAAATCTTCTGTTCTAGAAATAAAATTACCTGCTGCATTATTCAATAGTCCTGTGAGAGGTCCTTCACTCCAGATTTCATTTACCATATCTTCGATTGCTTCTGGGACTTTAATATCACATGAAATAGCTTTTACAGATCCTCCGTGCAGATCCATTAATTCTTTTGCAGTTTCATCTAAAACTGATTTTCTTCTGCCACAAATATAAATATCTGCCCCAAGCTCTAAGTATCTTGTAGCCATTGCTTTTCCCAGACCTGACCCTCCACCAGAAACTAAAATTCTTTTATCTTTTAATAAGTCTTTTTGAAACATATTTACTCCTTTATCCAAATTGCGTTAAGAATGGAAGATACTTTATAAAAAAGAAAGCCAATTCCTGAATCCTATTAGTTAAGATGAGAATACCAAATATTACAAGTAATACACCAGTAAAAATTTCTATAACTCTAATATAATTTCTTATTTTTGATAAAAATCTCATGAAGCCATTAATTGCATAAGCGGCTAGTAGAAATGGAATACCAAGGCCTGCTGAGTAGAGCATTAAAAGAACAATTCCATAAGTAACTGTCTCTGAGCTTGCCGCAATTGATAGGACACTGCCTAAAATTGGCCCTATACATGGTGTCCATCCGAAAGCAAAAGAGAGGCCAATTACGTACGATCCTACTATTCCGGGTCTATAGCTTTCAATTTGGTACCTTGAATCTCTATTTAGGAATGGAAGTTGGATAATTTGCATAAAGTGAATACCAAAAATAATAATTATAATCCCGCCAACAATTCTTAAAATATCTAAGTATTCATAAACTATGCCACTTAATAAAGTTGCTGACGCACCTAATAAAATAAACACAGTGGAAAAACCAAAAACAAAACTCAATGCAAAATAAAATACATTCCTCTCTTTTGAAGCATCCTCACCTGAAGCAATCTTATCTAAACTTGTACCTGCTAAAAAACATAAGTAACCAGGCACAATAGGTAACACGCAAGGTGACAAAAAACTGAGTAGTCCTGCTAGGACAACATAAAAATATGATATTTCGGCCATTAAACTTTTCTAAATCTTTTAAATACTTCTGCGCCACTCCAACCTATAAGTATAGCGATTAGAAGCGAAATCAATCCATAAATTAAAGGATAGTTTTTTGAGAAGGAATAGATTGCTTCTTCAATACCTACTCTAGTTACCATAAAATTATAAGAATACTCATTCGAAATTTTATTATCTATAATCAGGTACAAATTAACCTTGTATTGGCCTACAGGAACAGTATTGGGTATCTCAATATAAGATCTAAATAAATTTCCATCAATTATATCAATTTCTCCATTGACCTTTCTGTACACATCTTCACTCTCTTTTGTTCTTATTAGCGCATCATAAAAAGTGTCTTTTTCTTTTTGATTTTTGACATTTCCCCAGTCAATATTTAATGCACTCCAGTCTATAAGTTGAGTGTCTTTTTTATTCAATAGGCCAATATTGTTTTCATTTAAAAATTCATTGGTTATCTCATTTGTACTTGAAAGATAATAAAATCCAGGCACATCGTTAAAGCTAACACTTTTTGAATTCAGCCAGAAACCAAAGAAAGACTCCTTTTTTCTTACGACTACATCCTCTGATGGACCGACTACTTCAATCAGAATATCACTCTTATCATCTCTTGATTGTGAAGGATCTGAATAAAAGGCCCCAAATACAAGAAGATTTTTTCCAGAAAAATTTGCATCAATATATATCTCCTCTTCATCAGATCCTATTACAAGCGCAGAGGCAGAAGAGATAAAAGCCAATACTATTAATTTAATAAAAAATAATATTCTCAAATTCATATCAGAATAAAGCCCTTATGACAGAAATATTAAAAATCTCACTTGGCTCTACTAATAAGTCTAGTGCTATTTTAGTTGCAACACCCAATACTATAATTGCAAGAAGCGCTCTTATTTCTTCACCTCTTAATTTATTAGCGGCCAGTACACCTAATTGTGCACCAATAACAGAAGCGATTATCAGAAAGAATGCTAGAACTGCATCAACTGCAAATGTAGTAGTAGCATGCAATAATGTGACAAGCGCAGTTACAAAAATAATTTGAAATAATGAAGTGCCAATTACTTTTGACGTAGGCATTCCAAGAAAATAAATCATAGCAGGAATTAAAATGAATGTTCCTCCAATTCCCATTGTTGCTGATAAAATACCAATTACAAATCCAATGATGATAGGAGGTATTGCACTAATATATAGTTTAGATTTATAGAATTTAATTTTGAAGGGTAGTTTATGTGCCCAGTTATGGTAATGAATTTTTCTCTTTACTGTTTTCCTTCTTACTCGATCCCTTATAACTTGGGAACTTTCAATGAGCATAATCAACCCAATTGAGGTAAGGAGAGAAAAATATAAAATTGATATAACAGTATCAATCTGACCTAGCACTACTAATTTACTGAAGATCCATACTCCTAAAATTGATCCAAAAAATGAGCCAATCAGTAATACCCCTCCCATTTTGAAATCAACCAACCCCTGGCGCCAATAGCCTATTGTTCCTGAAATTGAAGAAGCTACAATCTGGTTAGCAGATGTAGCAACAGCAATATTTGTTGGAATGCCCATGAAAATGAGGATTGGAGTCATTAAAAAACCTCCACCCAAACCAAACATCCCTGACAAAAAACCGACTACGCCACCTATAGATAGCAATAAAAATATATTTACTGAGAGCTCTGCAATTGGCAGATAAATACTCATACCTTCACACTTTTCAGACTTTCTCCTATGATATGGATAGCAAAATTAGAAATTTGCAATTTATTAGACAATGGTTATATATTTAAATTAAATTACAATAATTATTCATAAACCTATGTCATACAAAAGTCCAATAGAAGATTTCAAATATAACCTAGCAATGCTTAATTATGACGAGATCATTGCAGGGATAGATAAATTCAAGGATTATGATTCTGATACGCTAATGAGTGTAGTGAGTGAGATTGGGCGACTGAATGAATTGGAGGTTGTTGATAGCAATAAAATAGGTGACCGTGAAGGTCTTAAATATCTTCCAGACGGCCCTGAAGGCCCTGAAGTTCATACTCCAGAAGCATTTAAAAAAATATATGAAGTTGTAAAGGACTCGGGGTACGTAGGCGCTACAATGCCAACTCAATATGGTGGAGGTGGAGCCCCTTTCACGACGGCTATCCTTGCAGGAGAAGTTGGAATTGCATCTAACATGGCATTTTATATGGGTCCGGGACTCAGCCATGGAGCAATGAAAACGATTTTAAAAAAGGCTACCGAAGAATTGAAAGATAAGTACTTACCAAATATGACTTCTGGCGAGTGGATGGGAACTATGTGTCTTACTGAGCCACAATGTGGAACCGATTTAGGTTTAATTAAATCAACAGCAAAACCAGTGGATGATCATTACGAATTAAACGGTCAAAAAATCTGGATTTCATTTGGTGAGCATGATCTTACAGAAAATATAATACACCTTGTTTTAGCTCGAACACCTGATGCACCAGCAGGAATAAAAGGGATAAGCCTTTTCTTGGTTCCTAAGCGATTAGATGACAATTCAAGAAACCCTATTTTTTGTGGCGGTTTAGAGCATAAGCTTGGAATCAATTCATCGCCTACCTGTGTCATGAATTTAGATAATGCTAAAGGATGGCTTGTGGGTGAAGAAAATAAAGGCATGGAAGCAATGTTCCTAATGATGAACGATGCGCGGCTAAAGGTGGGCTTACAGGCAATAGCCATGTCAGAAATTTCTTATCAAAATGCACTAGAGTTTGCAAAAGAACGTAAGCAAATGAGATCAGTAGTAAAAGAAAAACAGGACCCTGATAGCAAAGCAGATAGTATCATTGTTCACCCTGACGTTAGAAGAATGTTGATGAATGTTAAATCAACTACTGAAGCTATGAGAGCACTATGTATATACACAGCTATGAAGATTGATCTTGCAGAAGATCATCCTGATGAGCAAGTGAGACAGGATGCTGACGACTTTGCTGCTTTAATGACACCAATAATAAAAGCTTATTGTACTGAAAAAGGTTTTATGAATTGCTCTGAAAGTCTTCAAGTTCTTGGAGGGAGTGGTTTTACACAGGAATATCCTTTGGAGCAATACTTAAGAGACGTCAGAATTACGATGATTTATGAAGGAACAAACGGCATTCAAGCATTAGATTTAGTGGGAAGAAAACTTACAATGCATAAAGGCAGAATGTTACAAAACTTCCAAAAAGAAGTTCAGAGTTTTTTAAATGAAAATAAAGATAATACAGAAATTGAAACCTTCATTAAGCCACTTGAAAATGCTTTAAAAGAAGTAACGACTTCAACAATGTGGTTAATGCAAAATGGAATGCAGGACCCTGAGAATGCATTATCCTCTGCAACAGATTATCTTAATTTAATGGCTTTATCTTCGATGACTTATATGTGGGCAAGGATGGCCAAGTTTTCTGTAGGTAAAAATGAGCCCATTCATAAGAACAAGATTAAAACAGGTACATATTTTGTGGAAAAAATTATGCCAGAATTAATAATGTATTCTAAAAAAGTTCAGGCAGGAAAATCTTCTATGATGGATATGGAAGTAGCAGAATTTTAATTAAGATCTGTATCCTAATTGTCTAGCAGCTAAGTCATACATAATTTCTTCTGAACCACCACCAATAGCATTAACTCTTACTTCTCTATAAATTCTCTCAACTTTACCAGGACCACTGTTTGCTCTTAGGTATCCAGCGCCACCAAGTATTTGCATTGCTTCTCGTGCGCACAATTCCATAGCCTTACTTGCGTGAACTTTTAGCATAGCTAGATCGGCAATAGGACTCTCTCCATTCATTACTCTCCAAGATAATAATTCAGTCCATGCTCGAGACGTTCTTACAACTCTATTCATTTCAACGAGTTTATGTTTAATAACTTGATTATCGATGAGTGGCTTTCCAAAAGTTTTTCTCTCCCTAGCCCAAGCAACAGCTTCATCAATACAAATTTGAGAATATGCATTCATTCCTGCAGCCATGCCCAATCTTTCTTGGCTGAAATTACCCATTACCCCAATCCAACCACTATTTTCGCCACCAATTAAATTTTCAACAGGAACTTTGCAATCATCAAAATATAGAACAGCTGTATCAGAGCTTAACCAGCCCATTTTCTTTAGTGGAGTTTGTGTAAAGCCAGGAGTATCTTTCTCAATTACAAGTACAGAAATTCCTGAGGCTCCTTCACCACCAGTCCTTACTCCGACAACAAAAGTGTCAGCTCTCATACCACTTGTTATGAACATTTTTGAACCGTTAACTACAAAATGGTCATCTTTCCTTACAGCTCTCGTTTTTAAGCTTGCGACATCAGAGCCACCTGAAGGTTCGGTCATTGCAAGGGCCGCTATTTTTTCTCCCTTCACAACAGGTGGAATAAACTTTTCTTTTTGCTCTTCAGTTCCGAGAGACTGAATCAAAGGAATTGCAATATTATGAGAAAGTAGACTCGCAGAAACTCCCCCACATCCTTGGGCAAACTCTTCTGCAGTTACAATGCCGTGGAATATATCAACGCCTTCAGTAGTGCCACCGTATTTTTCATCATAACCCATGCCCATCAGACCAACTTCGGCGGCTTTTTTGTATAATTCTCTTGGGAATTCTCCTGCTTCTTCCCATTCCTCAACAAACGGCGCTATTTCTTTAGCTACAAACTTTCTGACTTCATCTCTCCAAGCGTGATGAGAGTCATTATAAAATAAAGGTTCTTTTCCTTCTGCTATTCCAACTTTTGGTATCATGTTATTTCACTTACTCCATTCTTAATTACAATTTTGTCTCGCTCTTTTACTTTAGATTGATAGTAAACCTTACTGCCATTCTTCCACATTTCAGTAACAATTGTTTCACCAGGATATACAGGGGATGAAAAACGGCAATCAAATTTTTTTAATCTTTTTGCATCACCCTCACATACACTTTCTACGACTGAGCGGCACGCTATACCATAAGTACACATACCATGCAAAATAGGTTTTTCAAATCCTGCAGTCTTTGCAAAATTGGGGTCGGAGTGTAGTGGATTATAGTCTCCTGAGAGTCTAAAAATCAAGGCTTGGTCAGGCTTAGTTTTAATTTCGTGAACAAAATCTGGATCACCTTCTGGTTTAAATATTTCATTCTTTGGAGATTCTGGACCCCCAAACCCTCCGTCACCCCTTGCAAATGTTGTGCTTACAAGTTTACAGATTTCAGTATTATCTTTTTTTTGGTTTATTGTAGTCTCTACTTCTATAATTGCACCTTTGCCAGCACCTTTATCATAGCAACCTATTACCTTAGCATTAGAAATAAAATCTCCAGATACCGGTAGAGGATTTGTAAAAGATAATTTTTGCTCACCATGCACTACTAAAATGAAATTTATGTTAGCTTTTAAAAGTAGAGGAGAATGATATTGGAAATTTGTAGCCATTGAAGGCAAAGCAACTTGTGAGTTTTCATAAACATATTTTAACTCTGCCATATTCATTGGATCATTACCTAGGCCAACTCCAAGGCTATAGAGAATTGAATCCTTATCAGAGTAAGAAATTTCAACATTCTCAGATGTCATAGACATTATTTCATCGTAATTAATAGGCATTTTTTATGTATTTTAGTACGTTTTAAATATATATATAGTTTATATAGTTCAAATATTTAATGCGAGTAAAAAATATGTCTAAACCATTTGATGTCGAGATAAACAATTCCATAGCCCATATAAGGTTTAACAGGCCTGAGAAAAGAAACTCAATGAATGAGGATTTTTGGAACTTATTTCCCAAGGAAGTTGAAGAATTAGATAGTAGTGGTGAAGTTAGAGCCTTGGTTGTTTCATCAACAGGTCCTCACTTTTCATCTGGCATAGATTTGAATATGTTTAAGGATGATGTAGTTGAAAACCAGAGTGAAAATGAACTTGGAAGAAGTAGAGGTTACTTCTTGCAACAATTGCATTATTTACAGAACGCAGCTACTTGTTTGGAAACAGCTCGTTTTCCAGTCATCGCCGCTGTTCAAGGAGGATGTATAGGAGGAGGAATAGACTTAATAACTGCTGCCGATATTAGATTATGTACAAAAGATGCTTTCTTTTTAATAGAAGAAATTAATGTAGGGCTTGCTGCAGACATTGGTACTATTCAAAGACTACCCAAAATCATTCCCGCTGGTATTGCGAGAGAATGGACAATGATGGGAGAAAAAGTTTCAGCAGACAGAGCAAAAGAGGTAGGGCTTGTAAGTTCACTGCATGAAAATCATGAAGAAATGTTGGAAAGTGCATTTAAAATTGCCGAAAGACTTGCTTCTAAAACGCCTTTAGCCATGTGGGTTACTAAAGAGGTCCTTAATTATTCAAGAGATCATTCAGTGAAAGAAGGCCTAGAAAATGTTGCTTTATGGAATGCGGCAACTCTTCACAAAGAAGATGTCATGAATACCATGATGGCAAAAATGCAAAAAAAAGATCCTGAATATAGGAACCTAAGGAATAAAAATTTTCTGAAACGTAAATCTGATAAGCAGTAAATCAGATACAAAAAGTTAAATGAGATTCAAAAAAGGAATTATTCTTGCTGCCGGTAAGGGAACTCGTCTGTTTCCAACAACCGAAGCGACACCAAAGCCCTTATTGCCCCTATATGATAAGCCATTACTTTATTATGCGCTGTCCAATTTAATGAGTGCGGGTATTAAGGAAGTATTATTTATTTCACGTAAACAGGATATGCAGATTTTTAAAAAACTCTTTGGCACAGGAAGTCAGTTAGGCATGCGTTTTAAATATACCTTTCAGACAAAGCCCAAGGGCATACCTGACGCAATAAATGTTGCCAATAAATTTATTGCCAATCAGCCATTTGTCTTAGCCTTGGCGGACAATCTTTTTATTGGAGAGAGTTTTCAAAAAACGTTAAAGCAAGTGCAATCTATAAAATCGGGAGCAGCAGTCTTAGCTGTAAAAACAAAGTATCCTTCAAAATCTGCTGTAATTAATCTGGGGAAAAAAGGGAGGATCAAATCAATTATTGAAAAACCAAAGAAACCTAAAAGTAATTTAACGATACCGGGATTATATTTCTACGACTCAGCTTCAATACCAGTAGTTAAGAAACTCAGACCTTCCAAAAGAGGAGAGCTTGAAATAGTTGATGTACATCTTGCGTATTTAGAAAAACAACTACTCAAAGTATTCTCGCTCAAAAAAGATATAAAATGGTTTGATACAGGTGATGCTGAGGAAATGCTTGAGGCTTCCAATTATGTTCATAGATATCAAAAAAATAAAAAAACTCTAGTGGGTTCAATTGAATTAGTTGCCTTAAAAAATGGCTGGATCTCAAAAAATAAATTCAAAATAATGATTGGCAAATATTCAAATTCACAATACAAAAAAAATCTTCAAAAATTCTGTTAATAATGAATCGAGAAGATTTAATTGACTTACTTAATAAGAAATCTATTCGATTTAAGCTAACTGAACACAAACCATTATTCACAGTTGAGGACTCAAAAAATTTAAGGGGTCAGATCGAAGGAGCTCATTCAAAGAATCTCTTCTTAAAGGATAAAAAAGATAATTTTTATTTAGTTAGCTTTATAGAAGATATTGTTGCTGATCTTAAGAAAGCCGCAATCCAACTAGGCTCAAAGAAACTATCATTTGCAAGAGAAGAATATCTTATGCAATATTTAGGAATTAAGCCAGGATCTGTATCTCCATTTGGATTAATTAATGATAATGAAAAAAAAGTTAAATTCTTCTTTGACTCAGAATTTATGAACTTTGATATAGTTAATTTTCATCCATTAGTTAATACTGCAACAGTTTCAATTGCACCAAGTGATCTGATTAATCTTATTGAAGAGCATCATTCAAAAGTAGAATTTATTAATATGCGTCAATTTCAAAAATAAAATGAAAAAAGCAAAATTCATTAAAACAAAAAAAAGTATTGATACGAGTGTATTTAAACTTCAGCTTGACGAAGTCATTTGGGTAAATGGTAGAAGATCTACAAGAGATGTTATCCGTCATAATGGGATAACAGCTATAGTGCCAATTATAGAAAAGAAATATATTATCTTAATTAAGCAGTACAGATATGGAGCTGACAAAATCATGTTAGAAGTACCAGCAGGAACGATTGATCCTGGTGAAAAACCATTACAGTGTGCAAAACGTGAATTGACTGAAGAAACTGGTTATCATGGGAAGCAATGGAGACTTATAGGTAAATACTTTCCTACTCCAGCTTACAACACATGTATTATTCATTCATACTTAACACATTGTTATAAACAAACAGAAACAAATTATGATGAAGACGAAGTTCTAGAAACAAAAATCTTCTCAGTAAGTGAAATTAAAAAAATGTTAAAAAATAATAAGTTTTCCGATATTAAAACTTATATAAGCCTAGAGAGATTTATTAAATATTATTGATTCAGTATTTTCCAGATCCCTGAAGCTGACAAAATAATTTTATCTTTTGAAATCAAGTTTCCTTCTACGAATACAAGAGATTTTGTTGTTTTGGTTACATTCCCATCACACTCAATAATATCATCTTGAAGACCTGGGCTTACAAAATTACAGTTTAAAGAGATAGTACTGCAAGGTTTCTTTCCACAAGCAGTAAACACCATTGAGCCTAAAAAAATATCTGCCAATGACATTGAGTATCCACCATGCGCAATTCCATGAGCATTCAAGTGCTTATCTAAAATTTTTGTAATGAATTTAAAGTTTCCGTCATCTTCTTTTTTGAAATACATAGGGCCAATGAGCACATCAAAACCTGCATGCCATCCAAGTTTTTTATAACCTTCAGGAACCCAGTTAGGAAGAGACGTTTCTGTTTTAAGCATTACCATTTTAGAATCGTATGTTTTTTAAGAATGCGATTTTTTAGCCTTGTAATTAAATATGGTCAAGCTTTATAAAGAAATTTATATGCCAAAATTTGAGGGTATTTTTAACATCTGTAGATATATTAAATTTTAACTTTTTTTTTCATATAAAAAGCTTATGTTAAATTTTTTAATATTTTCAGGGAAATAATCGTATGAGAGAAGCTGCAATAATATCAACTGCTAGAACTGGTTTAGCAAAAGCTATGCGTGGAGGATTTAATAAAACTCATGGAATTACAATGGGTGGTCATACTGTAAAACATGCAATTGAACGAGCAGGAATTGAGTCTGGTGAAGTAGAAGATATTATATTCGGTTGTGGGCAACCTGAAGCTGCAACTGGTCATAACATTGGAAGAAACGTAGCGATAGCTGGTGGATGTCCTGTTACTGTTCCTGGTACAACAATCAATAGATTCTGCTCATCAGGACTTCAGAGTATTGCTGTTGCAGCACAAAGAATTATTGTTGATGGCATTAAAGTTGCAATAGGCGGCGGCGTTGAGTCAATTTCAATGACACAGCAGAACTTAAATATGAAACATCTGATTGAGCCTGAATTACAAAAAATATGTCCTGCTTTATGGATGCCAATGATTAATACAGCAGACATTGTTGCTGATAGATACAAAGTAAGCAGAGAACAGCAGGATGAGTACTCGCTTCAAAGTCAGCAGCGTACAGCTGAAGCACAAAGCGCTGGAAAATTTGCTGATGAAATCGTTCCTTTGAAAACAAAAATGGACGTGATGAACAAAGAAACAAAGGAAGTTACTGAGCAAGAGGTAACAGTTGATAAGGATGAGTGTAATAGACCTCAAACAACATTGGAGAGTTTAGCTGGATTAATGCCTGTCATGGGACCTGATAAATATGTGACTGCAGGAAATGCAAGTCAGTTATCTGATGGAGCATCATCATGTGTCTTAATGGATTTGAAAGAAGCAGAAAAAAGAAATATTGAACCAATGGGAATTTTTAGAGGATTGTCCGTTGCAGCGTGCGAGCCTGATGAAATGGGAATTGGTCCAGTTTTTGCAGTACCGAAATTGTTAGAACAACACGGCTTATCCGTTGATGATATTGACATTTGGGAACTAAATGAAGCTTTTGCTGTTCAAGTCTTATATTGCCGTGATAAACTTGGCATAGATAATGAGAAGTTGAATGTTAATGGTGGTTCAATTTCAATTGGACACCCATATGGTATGACAGGTTCACGTATGACTGGTCATATTTTAATAGAGGGTAAAAGAAGAAACGCAAAATACGGTGTTGTCACTATGTGTGTCGGTGGCGGAATGGGTGCAGCAGGACTTTTTGAGATTTTATGATTGATGTTATTAAATATATTGAGAAAATTGCTTTAGTAATTATTATTTTTGCGACTGTCATTGCTATTGGCTACGAGATTTATGCAATGTATGAGAAATCACTTGTTGAGTTAGCTGATCTATTGTTACTTTTTATTTATTTAGAAGTCATTCAAATGATCAGAGAGTATTGGACGCTCAATAGGATCAGAATAAGTATTCCATTATTTATTGCAATCACTGCGGTAGCTAGATTAATCATACTCCAGGGCAAAACAATGGATCCAAGTATGTTGCTATATGAGGGTGGTGCAATATTGCTTATAGCAATTGCAGTGCTTATTCTTAAAGCAAGAAAACTAAAGATGTTTTCTGATGTTGACGACTAAAATATTTAACTATTTACAAATATTAATTTTATCCTTCCTAATTCAGAATGGGGCATATGCCATTACTGCATCAGATGAAGAAGAAATAATATCAGTGGTAAATGCACAACTGCAGGCATTTCAAGATGACGATTTTGAAAAAGCTTATTCATATGCTTCTCCAACCATTAAAACCATTTTTTCTGATTATAAAAAGTTTAGAGATATGGTGGTGGGTCAGTACCAAGCAGTGTATAGGCCAAAAAGTATAAACTTCGGAAACGTTACAACGCAAGGGGGAACGACTTTTCTTGAGGTATATTTAGTTGATCCAGATGGCATATTTGTAACTGCAATTTATACGATGCAACAGCAAGAAGATGATAGTTGGCTTATTAATGGTTGTTTTCTCAATCAAGCTAAAAGTGATCAGATTTAATTATGAAGATTTTTCTATAATCTCTTGATAGAATTTTAGACTTTTTTTACTTTTCCTCGCAAGAGTTTCTCTGTCAACTTCAATGAGGCCAAATCTTGGTTTGTATCCATATAACCATTCGAAATTGTCTAGAAATGACCAATAGTAATAACCTCTGATATCGAGACCATCATCAATACACCTCTGAAGACCCTCCAAAGCAGTTTTCACATAACTTATTCTTTGTTCATCGTCATCAGTACCAATCCCATTTTCAGTAACAATCATAGGGCAGTTAATTTTTGGAGCTACATACCTCAACACATTCTCAAGTGACTCTGGATAATATTCATATCCCATCACGAGCATAGTTGAATCATTTGTATTAGGTTTTACAATTCCCTCTGGGCCATATGTATGACGTGTGTATGTTTGTATGCCTATAAAGTCGTCATTTTTTACCTGATCAAGGCATATGTCTACAGACTCAGCATGAGCCTTATCTCTCATTTCTTCCCCACCATCAATACATTGGTAATCCATAATTGAAAGCGTGATGCCAACTGGCTGATTATGATTTAAATTACCTTTGATAACTGGAAAAGACTTTACGTGAGCCTCCATCATGCAATCTCTTATTTTAAATGGGTGCCCAAATAAAAAAGGTCCAAAGTTCTCAAGGTTTGATCCGCAGGATTTTGCTGCTTCACCAACAAAAGGCATAATGGTTTTCATTCCACCCTCCGGATAGCTTGGAAAACTATGAGCAAAACAAGAGGTTAGGTTTGCCTCATTAATTGTACATACTGTATCCATGTAATCATCTAATTCTTTTGAAACTTTTTCTGAGTATCTTACAAATAAATCAACATTATCCTGATTTTCCCAACCGCCTCTTGCAGTAAACCAAAGTGGGGATGTAAAGTGTTGCAAGGTTACACAGGTTTTCAAACCTTTCTCTCGACAATAATCTAGAACCTTTTTGTAGTGATCAATTGCTTCTTGAGAAAATTCACCTTCACTTGTTTCAATTCGAGCCCATTCAACTGATAAGCGGTAAGCTTGGATGGAATGATCAGCCATAATATCGACATCTTCCTCATATTTATTCCATTGATCGCAAGCAATACCTGAAGGTTCAGCAAATGTTGTATCTTTAGTATGCTCTAAGTGCCAAAAATCTGAGTTAGTATTGTTTCCTTCAACTTGGTGTGCCGCAGTTGCAGTACCCCATATAAAATCTTTAGGTAAATTTTTTAACATCATACAAATTTCGCCTTATTATAATTTTCTAATATTAATTTTTTGAGTTCTTCTACTTTATCATTTTTCACTAGTGTTACAACAGCCCCTCCAAAACCAGCTCCTGTCAACTTTGATCCTAACGCTCCAAAAGAATTAGACAGACTTACTAATTTATTCAATTCATTAGTTGAAACACCATAATATTTCGAGAGAGACAGGTGACTTTCTGTCATCAGTTTTCCAAATTCATCAGGGTTATCATCTTTTAGGAATTGAACAGCTTTTTTTACTCTTATATTTTCTTCGACTACGTGCTTACACACTTTAAATTCTTCATCAGATAATATTTCAATATCTTCTTTGCTTATAATTTCTTTTTCACATAGGTTATTTAAATTCATTTTCTTTGAGGCACTAAGGCACAATTCTTTTTTTTGATTAAACTCACTATTCGATAAAATTCTTTCTGTATTGCTATCAATAATTAGAAAATTATAATCTTCAAATATATCAATTAATTCATATGATCTATTTAGAGTATTTAGGAATAATGCTTGATTTTGATTGCCTAATACAGATACAAATTGATCCATAATACCACCACCAACTCCGACAAAATTATTTTCGATGTCGTATGCTAAATTGATAAGTTCATCATCAGACATATCTTTTTTGTAATAATTGCCTAGAGCCTTTAAAGTGCTAATTGTTATGGCAGCTGAGGACGAGAGACCAATTCCTAGTGGAAGGTGGCTTCTTATATTAAAAGATAGTTTTTTGATTACTATTGAATATTTCTTTCCAAAAAATAAACATGAGCCAATAATAAAATCTGCCCAATCACCTCTTTTTTCTAATTTTTCAATTGATAATTTTTTATGATATTTGTCTGAGACAATCGAAATGCATTCAATTTCTGGGTTCTCACTTAATTCACATATTATTGAGTTTTTTATCTGTAAAGGTAATACACATCCTCCGTTATAATCTAAATGTTCACCAATTAAGTTTACTCTCCCGTAGCCTTCACCAACTGAGATCGCTTTCATAATTTGATCTTATCTTTGTTTTAATTCTGAGAATATTTTTTTATAAAAAATACTATCGTATTTATTAAAGTACATTACTACTATTGCTATCGTTCCCGCAATAGATGGAAAAATATAACCCATGATGAAAAGACCATTCAGGGTTTCTTCGCTTTGTATTGCTGAATTTGCAATATAATTTGTGTTATCTAATATCACTCCTGCTAACCAAGCACTGAAACCAACACTTAACTTAAACACAAATACATGAGCAGAATTAAGTATTCCCTCTGCTCGAAATCCTGATTTCCACTCACCATACTCAACTGTATCAGCAATCATTGACCAGGCCATTACACCAGCCATTCCAAAACCAACGAATCCAGGACTAGCAATGAATGCCAATAACCAAAAGTTTTCATAACCAGTGATAAAATAAATTATTAAATCTGTAATAACATAGAGAAAAGTTCCAATCATGAATAAAGTTTTCTTTTCAAACCTGTGTTTTACTAAATTTATAACATATGCCCCAAGCATAATTTGAAGAATTACACCCAGTAAAATTGGACTAAAGTATGCTTCTAATTGTAAGTTATATTTAACGAAATAGATTACTGTAAGTTGCTTGATATTGTTTGCAATCCAAGTAGTAAGAAGAGCCAATATAACAAAGTGTAATGGAAAATTTGTAAAAACCATCTTTATGATTTTTTTTAATCCAACACGTTTTTCATAAGTCTTAGAATAAATTTCTTTAGTATTAAAGAAGCAAAGAAAAGCAAAAATTGCTCCTAAGAAAGCTAAACAACCAACCACAACTGGAAATCCAAATTGAGGTGAACTGAACAAGCCAACTAGGGGTAATGTTAATACTGCTACAGCAATTGATCCTGAACTGGCCCCTAAAAATCTGAATGAAGCAAGAGAGGTTCTCTCATCTCGATCTTGAGTCATAGCAGGAATAAGTGAACCAACTGGAATAGCTATAATTGTATATAGTGTCGTGAAAGTAATATAGGTGAATAGAGCCCAATAAAATTTTCCAGTTTGAGATAAATCTGGTGAAGTAAAACACAGTATAATCATTATTAAAGCAGGTACTGATCCAAACAAAATATATGGTCTGAATTTCCCCCATCTTGTTGATGTATTATCTGCAATGTATCCCATGATTGGATCAGTAAATGCATCCCAGACTTTTGCTAGGAAAAATACTAATCCTGCCTGTGTTGGTGATAGACCAAAAATATCTGTATAGAAAAATAGTAGGTAAAAGACGGTTAACTGCCACATGATATTTATCGCAAAATCTCCGCCGCCGTAAAATATCTTTGATCTGGTACTTAGTTTCATAAATTTTTATAAGTTGTTTCTACTAATTTTAATGCTCTTTGATCACCTAGCATGGACCCTGTAAGTAAATTCATAGTATAAGCAAAACTCAGCCCATTTTCGGGATCACCAAAAGCCATAGAACCACCCCAACCAGTATGACCAAATGCTTTACTGCTCTTTCCAAAAAGTTTACCACCTCCAACACTGTATCCTGTACAGCTCCATTGCATGGGTGATTTCATAACATTGTCATCACCACTGACTGCAACTGATGTTACCAACTTAAAAGTTTCATTTGATATGAAGTTATTTGATTGATGATTTATAAAATGATCATAAATTTTAGCAATTGATCTTGAGTTCGCGTGACAATTCATTGCCGGTATTTCGGCTAGTCTCCATTCTGCAGTATTTGCCGTTTTGGTTCTGTTAGCTGGATTGAGGAATGCAGTTACCATGTAATTATCAACATTTTCTGGATTACTAAATGCTTTACGTAAACTTTCAGAACTTATTAGCTCAGCAATATTGTTGTGGTATGTCTCAGGGGTTCCAATAAAACATTTTGCATTCAGCGGTTTACTAAGCAGTTCATGCAAATTTTTTCCAACTGATTTTTTTGTAATTCTTTTAATTAATTCTCCAACGAGAAAACCAATGGTTTTAGGGTGATAACAAATTTCTTCGTTGGGTTCATGGAAAGGTTTTTGTTTTGCAAGTAACTCACAAACATAATCCCAGTTATAAAAATCCGTTTCATCAAGAGGTTCCCTCCAACCATAAAGACCTGCCTGATGAGATAAAAGTGTTTTTACCCTAATATCATTTTTTCCATTTTCAGAAAATTCTGGCCAATAATCACAAACCCTTTTGTCTAATTCTAAATCACCATTATCAATTAGTTTTGCAACTACCATGGCAACAATTCCTTTGCTGGTTGAATGAACATTGACTAAGGTGTCTTTATTCCAGCTAATTTTTTTGTCACGATCTTGAAAACCGCCATAAAGATCTATGATAGGCTTACCATCTTTGTATACAGCAAATGACGCACCAACTTCCTCATCACTTTCAATATTTCTCTTAAAAAGTTCGAAGGTTTCTTGGAACTTTTCATCAAATTCCCCATACTCTGTAACAGAATCCATAGTGCTCATTTATAGTGTAATAAAATTAAATTTATATATTCTTCATTTAGATTATATGAGTGAAGTAAATAACAAAACATATTTAATTGGATTTATTCTTGCCTTATCTGCTGGTTTGATATGGAGTTTTGGTGCACCTACTGTTCGCTATATGGTCGATGCTGAAATTTATCAATGGCATTATCTATTTTGTAGAGGCATTGTAGTAGCAACAATTCTTCTAATCTTTTTAATATATCAAGAAGGATTAGCATTCAGACATAATTTTAAAAGAGTAGGCATATCAGGTTTAATTGGTGGTTTGGGTCTAGCTTCAGCATTTATTTTTTTCATATTTGGAATGACTTTTACTTCTGCTGCAACAACGTTATTTATGATTGGAACCCAACCTTTATTTGCAGGACTGTTTGCTTATATTTTTCTTAGAGAGAAAGTTGGAATAACCACAGCTATTGCATGTTTTGTATCATTATTTGGAATGTTTTTAATGGCATACAATGATTGGTTTGCTGGCACATTTTTGGGTTGGACCTTTGGATTGTTTTGCTCAATTGGTTTTGCGATATTTGCAACAACTTTAAGATGGCAACCTGATACACCAAAATTTACAACGATCATTATCGCTGGTATTGCATGTTCATTATTTTCAATGTGCATGATTATTTATCTTAATGATGGTTATACTATGCCGCTTAGAAATATACTATTAAGTATGATGCATGGTTCTTTTGTAGCAATAGGGTTAATACTTTTAAGTATCGGCGCACGTTATTTGCCAGCAGCTGAATTCATGCTTCTTTCTCTAACTGAAGTAGTAGGGGGAGTCATATGGTGTTGGATACCTCTTTTTGGAGTTAACGAGGTGCCTTCAACATTCACTCTTATAGGAGGTATGATTATAATTATCGCAATCAGCTTCTACGCTTTAGGTTCAAAACAGAAAACATCACCACCAACTTTATGAGTAAAGAGTTTATTGAATGAATGAAATAGTATCGACCAACTGGAACTATCCGACTCCTATATGGTTTGGGCTTTCACGTAGACTTGAAATTATAGAGGCGCTTAGTGAGTTATCTATAACCAAACCAATGATTGTCACAGACCCAAATTTTGCAGAAAATGAAAATTTTGTTGATATCCTTGCTATTCTTAAAAAGAGTCAGATCGAATTTTCTGTATTTTCAAATATAAAAGGCAATCCCACGGGTAAGAATGTAGCGGACGGTGTTCATCAATTTAATTCAAGTAAAAGTGATGGTATAATGATAATTGGTGGAGGAAGCTCTTTGGATGCCGGAAAGGCCATTGCTTTCATGTCGAAGCAGAAAGAGAACTTATGGTTTTTTGAAGATGTCAGCGACAATTGGAAACAAGCTGTAACTGACAATCTGCCAAAAGTAATTGCAATTCCAACAACCTCAGGAACTGGTTCAGAGACAGGACGAGCCTCACTTATTGTGGATGAAGCAGATATGACAAAAAAAATTATTTTCCATCCATCTTTCTTGCCCGATTTAGTTGTTCTTGATCCTGAGATTACTTTGAGTTTACCTCCTCACTTAACTGCTGCGACGGGAATGGATGCACTTGCACATTGCCTTGAAGCTTATTGTGCACGAGGGTTTCATCCAATGGCAGATGGGATAGCTATAGAGGGTATTAAAAATGTTAAGGATCAATTAGTTACTGCTTATAAAGAGCCAAAAAACATTCATGCCAGAAGTAAGATGTTAGTAACCTCATCTATGGGTTCCACAGCTTTTCAAAAAGGATTAGGAGCTATTCATTCATTGTCACATCCAATAAATGCAGTAAATGACATTCATCATGGTTTATCAAATGCTATTTTCATGCCTTATGTTCTTAATTTCAATAAAGATGTAATTGAAGAGAGAATTATTTCTTTATCAAAATATCTAGATCTTAATAAGAAATCATTTGATGGGTTCATGGAATGGATCTTGGAATTGAGAAGTAATCTTGCTATACCTCCTACACTTAAAGAGTTGAATGTCGATTTTGATTTTGACTTACTATCAGAAATGGCTTTAAAAGATCCATCCACTCAACCTAATCCTAAAGATATATCTCTAGATCAAATGAAGAAACTTTACATAAATTCATACGAAGGTATTCTATAGTTATGATTAAAACAGAAAAATTAATCTATGGTGCACTTAATTCTGATCAAAAATTTGAAGGCTCAATCAGTTATGATGATAGTATAAGTACTCCTCGTCCTGGTATCCTCGTTTGCCATGCAT
The DNA here is from genome assembly GCA_902523535.1 of uncultured Pelagibacteraceae bacterium. Lineage (GTDB taxonomy): Bacteria > Pseudomonadota > Alphaproteobacteria > Pelagibacterales > AG-422-B15 > CACNXQ01. The sequence goes on along the minus strand of CABYZQ010000009.1, from coordinate 7,220 downwards.
ATGGTGGGCATTCACCTTTTGATATTGAGAAAGCTGAAAAATTGGCTGAATTAGGTTATTTTGCTTTTGCAATTGATCTCTATGGTCAAGGTAGGCGAGGTTCTAATCCAGAGGAATCAATGGCGCTTATGAATGAATTTAATTCTGACCGAGTATTGCTTCAAGAACGCATGATAAATGCGCTTGAAACTCTTAAAAACTTTGATCAGGTTGATAAGAATAAAACTGGGGCCATCGGGTTTTGTTTTGGTGGCAAGTGCGCTCTTGATCTTGCAAGATCTGGAGAGGATATAATGGGAGTTGTTAGTTTCCACGGACTTTATGACGCTCCAACAGCGAGTACTGGAAAGCAATTAAAAGGCACATTAAAAATTGATAGTTCGATCTTAATATTGCATGGCTATGATGATCCTATGGCTACTCCAAAAAGTATGGTCGAACTCGCTGATGAACTAAATTCAAAAAAAGCTAAATGGCAAATTCACGCATATGGTAATGTGGGCCATGCCTTTACTAATCCAGAAGCTAATCAGAGAGAAAGCGGATTATTTTATGACCGATACGCTGATGAGCATTCTTGGAATGAAATGAAAAATTTCTTTTCTAAAATATTTTAGTTATCCCAGTATAAATATTCATCGCCTTCAACATATTCTTGTCCTCCGTGCTTATCAATTAACACTGGGATTGACAGTGAACTTTGAAACACAGGTGGTGACTGTTCCTTCATATGGTTAAAGAGCATCAATTCAAGTTCTGTTACTTTTATGGGATTAGTTTCAGCAAGATTATTTCTCTCAGTAGGGTCATTTGAAAGATTAAAGAGCCAATTTTTATTAATTTTTTCATCTTTGATGAGCTTCCATTCATTGTGCATTACAGTTTTGAGTCTTCCAGAGATCCAAAATAATGTTTCGTGTGGGGGTATCTTAATTTCATTATTAATATACGGAATAAGGTTTTTCCCATCGATAATTCTATCATTGGGAATCTGCGCCCCAGCGGCTTCAGCAACTGTTGGTAAAATATCGTTTTGATGAATAGGATAATCATATATTGAGCCAGCTTTTATTTTATTCGGCCATTTAGCCATGAACGGTATGTGCATGCCTCCTTCAAAATGTGTGAGTTTCCAACCCCTATATGGCTTATTTATATTAGATAAATGTATATAATCGGCTCCTCCATTATCGCTTGAGAAAATGATGAGTGTATTATCTGAAATACCAAGGTTCTCTAATGCGTCCAAAATTTTTCCAATACCTCTATCTAGAGATTTCAGCATTCCTGAGTATACCCTTAATTTGTGCTGATCATCTCCTTGCAGATGATTAAAATGATCGTAATCTTCCTTTAGTGATTGAAGCGGGTTATGAGGCGCAAAGTGACCTAAATACAAAAAAAATGGCCTGTTTCTATTTTTCTCAATTACTTTGATTGCTTCATCAGTGTAGTAATCAGTTAGATATCCACCAGGTTCAAATGCTTCACTATTATTAAATGAAACAGAAAATTGTGATGCAGACCATACCATATTATCAATAGCTTCATTTGTTTTCGCATTAACAACATTAGGATCATTTTTTGGAAGATAGAGACCACTCAGCATTTGAAGACTGTCATCAAAGCCTTGGTCAGTTGGTGTGGTCCCTTCAATCACCCCCAAATGCCATTTACCTATGTGCGCATTATAATAGCCTTCATTTTTTAAGACCTCGGCTATAGTTATTTCTTCTGGCGACATACCCGTACTGTATAAATCTACAAATTCCTCAGAAGCATTTCTATTTATTTCTGACTTTAACACTGGATCATCAATATCGTTTACCCATTGAGCAAAAGTTTGTGCAATTTTAAAGTATGGTGTGAACTCATAACCAAATCGGGTTGAATATCTTCCTGTCATTGTGGAAGCCCTTGAGGGAGAGCAGCTTGCACTAGCCGCATACCCTTTATTAAAAATAACTCCTTCTTTTCCAATTCGATCTATATTAGGAGTCATTAATGTTCCATCTCCAGCTCCTCCATTGTAGAGAGAAACATCATTGAAACCTAAATCGTCAGCTAGTATTAAAATAATATTGGGTTTATTTGTTACCACCCTTTCATCGTCAGATGGCCCGTCTGGCCAGGTTATCTGGGTATTTTCAGCTACTGGTCTAGCTGCATCAACAACAAAGGGCAATCCCCAAACAAGTAGATTTACACGATTTATCCATAGGACAAGAGTAAGGATAAGCAGTGAAACAAACACAATTGATAATTTTTTTATCATTAGTCAATATTTGTAATGTTAATCTCCTGGGAATTAACAGGTAAAATTGCCATAGTGCCATCGTCTGCCAATGTCCAGTTATCAGGTCGAACATCGTTCACACCTTCGACAAAAAGTATCTTAGCAATAAAACTCTGAGGTGCAGGTATCAAATGATAAAAAATCAACTCTTTTACATTTGCTTCATTGGCGGCTTGAGCAGCCTCAATGGGCGAGGCATGATATTCCTGAATATCATAAAATATTTTTGATAACTGAGGTCGTTGTATATTGTCTGATAGTTCTTCAGCTCTTCCTATCATTTTATAAGATAATGCATCATGAAAAAGTAAATCAGTATCTTTTGCTTGTTCAATTAAGTTTGTACTGTAATCCGTGTCGCCACTGATAACAATTGATCTTCCCTTATAATCGAATCTGAAACCCAATGAAGGTTCAACAGGTGGATGGTCAACTTCAAAAGCCGTGATTTTAAGTTTTTTATCATCAAAAATAACTGGACTATCTAAATCAATTATTGTTGTGTTAAATCCTGTTATGTCTGAAGGAGCTACGTCTTCACCGTGATGTAATGTTCGATATTCCATATCAAGCTCATATGCTCTACTGATACCCTCAGTAACTAATTGTGTCCCACGAGGTCCGTATACTGGAAGTTTCTCTCCTCTGTTTTGAGCAACCCATGAATAAAGATGAAAGTCAGCCAAATCAGAGATATGATCAGAGTGTAGGTGCGTAAATAGCACTGCATCTAAGTTACCAAGGTTTATCCCCCAATTTATCAAGTTCTGTCTGCTGCCATCCCCAGTATCAACTACAAACATATGGTCAGGTGTTTTGATCATGATGCATGGTTCAGCCCTTCCTTCACCAGGCAAAGGTCCTCGTGATCCACAAACAAGCCCTATTATGTAATCGCCCTCAAGCGTTATACGTTTATCCTGATTGTTTAATTGTGATTCAAAAATAAGATCAATAAGAAAATTTTGAACTGATGCATTCCTTATTCCAAAAAATGCAATTAGTAAAATTAGAATTCCTACAATAAGAAAATAATAAACTCTTTTCACTCTATTTTATTGATGTTCTCTTTGACGTAATTAGCAATAGAGTTACAAGTAATATTTCGATAACGATGAATTGTGTTGCAAAGGTTGCATCATGAATCCCCCACGAAAGTATTCTAAATAATGCGGTTACACCCAATAGCATTGCAGGTGCATAAAACCAAATATTTTTCAGCGTGTAAGCTGCAAGTATCATCATTGCGCCAATACAAAAGAAGAAACTCCCTATATCTCCAATTAGACTACTCCGGCCCAATCCTTCTGGTATAACCAATATACCAAAGTTTGCTCCGGCATTGTAAGGGGATATTGCCCAGACAAGTCCAAGAATCAGAAATATAAATCCATTAATAGTTGTTAAAATAATTAAAAATTTATTCATGATTTATCCTCTATTATTTTCATTATCATTTGTGCAGTTTCGTGACCTGAATTTTGATTTTGCCCAGTTACAAATCTTTTTTCATCATCAACAACAACGTGATTAGCAAATACATCCCTAAATCCTGTTTTAGCTTCAAATATTACACCTGCCTTTTTCAACTCTTCTTCTGGATGTTGAGGTGTCATTTGAATGCCGAGCTCTTTGACCTGCTTATCGGTCACACCCGTCATTTTTCTATTTGCGATTAGGATATTTCCATTTTTATCTTTAGCGTTGATTAACCCTAACGGACCATGGCAAATAGCACCTATAATGCTACCTGCGTCATATGCTTCTGAAATCCCACTGGCTAAGACATCTGAGAAACCTAAGTCATAGGCAGCACCCCACCCACCAGATAGAAACACGATGTCATATTCTTTGAAGTTTACTTCTTCTACATTCATAGAGTTATTAAGTTTATCAGTAGCTTTGGTATCCTTATAAAATCTTTTGTCAGATGAAGATTTTATAAAATAAGAAGTAGTTGTTGGGTCTACGGGAATCTTACCGCCTTTAATGCTAGCAATATCAACCTTAATATTTGCATCGATAAATTCATAATATGGAGCTGTTAATTCTGAACTAGCTAAGCCCGAGGGTTTTCCTGAAACTTCACCTGGATAATTTAAAACCCCATGACTTGTAGATATTATCAAAGCCTTTTTACCTTCTAAGTTAAAAGATCTTCCCTCATAGTTAGGATGTAGTCCCAAAGACTTTAATATGAATGGCATTAATATGATTGTAATAACAACAAGTGAAGTTAAAGCGAAAAGTGTTCTGACAACGGTTGATTTATACATGGCCGGATCATAATAGATTGACACAATTTTTCAATAACTTATGCTTTTCTTATGTCATATCTGTCAATACTTCCTGACAAGGTTAGCAACACTTACGAAGGAAAAACATTATCTTTATGGGCAATGTACTTATACCTCATCGCTATGACTTTTCGTTCATTGGTACATACATTTGCTGATGACGCAGGGTTAAACTCAATCGCTTCCATTATAGTATTCCCACTCATTGATGAATTAGACCCAAATCGAATTATTTATTTGTTTGGTTCTCTTTGGGGTGGAGCTCAAATAGTATATTTAGCATTTTCAATTATTGTCATATTGAAATATAAAAATTTACTCCCTTTAGTCTGGCTGCTGTTCGCTTTTGATAACATTTTAAAACTTGGTGTATTACAACTTCGTTACCCTGGTTCCGAGTACACAACATCAACGGCTCCAGGGGGAATAGCTGGTACATTTATTATGCTTTTATTTACACTTATTATGTTTTACCTTTCAATATTGAAAAAAAAGGAAATACATGGAAGTTAAAAATAAAATTTATCCTTCAAGGGAACAGATGAAGGGATTTTTTGAGGAAAATAAAGATGGAGACATTGATGAGCCAATATTTATGGTAAATCTTTTGAAATTTAGGGAGAAAGCTGAATACAAAGATGGAAGAGAAACGATTCTATCAGGTATTGAAGCCTATAAAAAGTATGCAGACATCATTACCAAGCACATTGAAGAGCTTGGAGGTGAAATAACGTTCTCCTCTAAAGTTAAGAGAATAACAGTCGGTAAGGTTGAGCAGCTATGGGATGCAATCGTAATTGCAAAGTGGCCTTCCAGGAAGATTATGGGTGAAAGCATGGCACCTACTGACCCACATTTATTAGAAGGCTATCAACATAGAGAAGCTGGACTAGAGGGACAGTTAAATATTGAGTCTGTTGAAACAGACACGTTGATAGATTAAAAATGATTGATCTTTATACATCACCCACACCCAACGGTTACAAAATTTCAGTTGCACTGGAAGAGTTAAGTATTCCTTACAATGTCCATGTTGTTAATCTTCAAGCTGGAGATCAAAAAAAAGAAGAGTTTCTAAAACTTAATCCAAATGGACGAATACCTGTGATTGTTGATACGGAGAAAAATAATCTATCAATTATGGAGAGTGGAGCTCAATTAATATATTTGGCAGAAAAAGCAGGCAAACTTTTGCCAAGTGAAACGACGGCTCGATCAAAAGTCATGCAATGGCTGATGTTTCAAATGGGGGGTATTGGCCCAATGATGGGACAAGCCAATGTTTTTTTTCGTTATTGGCCTGGTGATAAAATCCAAGCGGCTGTAGATCGATATCAAAATGAAGGCCGACGATTATTTGAGGTAATGGAAACACGCTTACAGGATAATGAATTTTTAGCTGATGATTTTAGCATTGCTGATATTGCCAACTGGTGCTGGGTTAGAACATATAAGTGGTCAGGTATTAAAATCGATGGTTTAACAGGTCTTCAAAGATGGATGCAAATGATGGAAGATCGTCCAGCATGTAAAAAAGGTGTAGCTGTTCCAATTGATATCATGGAAATGATGCGTAATATGAAAAAATCTGACGATTTAACGGCCACTGGTTCAAAAATAATTCAAAAATAATATGATTAATTATGAGCATTCCTAATCCATTGAAATTAATCGGCGGTGTAGGTTCGCCTTACACCAGAAAAATGGTTTCTTATTTGAGGTATAAGCGCATACCACATACAATCATCTGGGGAGATCCGGGAGCTTATTTGGATAAAGCTGGAATTGAAAAGCCTAAACCAGGACTACTTCCAACCTTCATTATGAATTCAGAAAGTGGAGACTTAGAAGCGGTAACGGACTCAACACCTATTGTTAGAATGTTGGAAGAGGAAGTACCTGAGAGGAGTTCGATTCCAACAGATCCTGCTTTAGCTTTCTTGAATTATCTACTAGAAGACTTTGCAGACGAGTGGGGCACCAAATACATGTTTCATTATCGTTGGCATGATATTAAAGATGCAGAAAATGCAGGCACTATTCTTCCTATTCAAACAATGGGAGTGCTGCCTGATGAAATGTTAAGCAATCTCAAAACCATGATAAGCAAAAGACAAATTGATCGGCTATGGGTAGTTGGATCAAATAACGATACAGCGCCAATTATTGATGCGAGTTATAGAAGATTGCTGTCAGTCTTGGAAAAACATTTTGCACATTCACCTTATCTTTTAGGTAAGCGTCCATCTTCGTCAGACTTTGCTTTGTTTGGACAACTATCACAACTAGTAAACTTTGATCCTACCCCAAGAGAAATTGCACATGAAGTATCATTAAGAACTGTTGCTTGGGTAGGACTTATTGAGGATCAATCAGGAATTGAAGTTACAGACAATGATTGGGCAAGCATTGAAAGCATGCCGTCTACCATAAAAGAACTTTTATCTGAATTAGGTAAAGGTTACGTTCCAGCACTAATTGCGAATGCAAGAGCTATTGAAAATGGAGACAAAGAATGGGAGACACAAATTGATAGTTGTTTATGGAAGCAAAAATCCTTTCCATATCAGGCCAAATGTCTGAAGTGGATTAATGAAGAATATAATAAATTGTCGAATACTGATAAA
>CABYZQ010000008.1 GCA_902523535.1 uncultured Pelagibacteraceae bacterium | reverse complement strand
CACTTGTAGGAGTTCATCAAGGAAAAGCTAATTATATGGCTAATATGGCTAAAATACCTGAATATTGGAATAATTTTTCTGTAAAACCTGTATCTATGATCAGCGAAGACAATAAAGTTTTTGTTATCGTAAATGGAACTGCTGAAGGTATGGACACATTGTTTGGTCACTACTTTGAAGTTGTTGATGGTAAAGTTAAAGTAATGACAACTTTTGATGACACGCTTACATCATTTAACGCAATGATTAAGTAATTATTTGGAATGGAGAAGAACTATGACTAATGTAGAAGTAAAAAGCTTTAGCAATGCTGATGAAGTTAATGATAATTTTAATAATGCAAAAATTGAAGCTGTAAATGTTGGTGGACAAAGAATCATGAAGTTATCCCTTGAGCCTGGATGGAAATGGTCAAATGATATCAAGCCAACGGTTGGTACGGATAGCTGCCAAGCTACACATCTTGGCGTTATTGTAAGTGGAACAGTTGCAGTAAAGCATAATGACGGAACAGAAATGAGTTACTCTGCGGGTGATGCATATTCTATTGCCCCTGGACACGATGGATGGGTTGTTGGCAATGATCCTGCTGTAGTATATGAATTTGCAGGTAAATGGGGAGAATAATTATGACAACAAATAAATCACAATATACCCTGACTACTCAATGGATTGTTCCAGAAGATAAGAAATCAGAAGTTGAAAGTTTCTTTGCTGAGCATGAAGTATGGATGAGAGAATCACATAATCTTTCTGGCAATGATGAGCCAAGAATTGTTGACTACTCTGTTTCTAAGGCGCCCCAATACATTGACAATGACTTAGAAAAAGGGCCATCAGGAAAAACAATTTACTCTTTGCATGAAGTGTATGTGACTGATCAAGGGGCGATGAAACATTTTGAGTTGTGGCAGTCACATCCTGCCGCTGAGAAGATGGCAGGCATGGCTGAATATCAAACGGATATGTCATTTAATGCAGAAGTAATTGCATCAATGGAATCATAACGAAGGAGAATAATATATGTATGTAATGTTAACTCAAAAGCTATCAAAGGGCTTTAAATCATGGAAAGCAATGGCAGAAGCCAATGCAGAAAAAATAAAAGGATTTAAAGGAAAAGTACTTTATGCTGGTGCTCACGCAGAGGATGATAATTCGATGGTTGTGATAATGCATTATGAGAGCAAGGACGGCTTAATGGCTTTTAAAAATGATGAAGAACTTACGAAAGCTCGTCAAGAAGCTGGAGCTTTAACAGAGACAACGGTAATGACAATTTTGGGAGATGACGCTCTAACGGATTTTCCTAATTAATCAAATTCTAATTGGCTGTAAGTTGATACGAAGTGTCTTCATTGCAGCCAGTTCCTATTGATTTACCATAAGCAACTATTTCCTGTTCTGAATACTTTTCTCTATCTAAGTTATCCAAAGCAACCATGTTTTTATCGATGCAAGTTTTATGTAGAGATGGAAAAAGTGTTGTAAAAAAAATTGCAAAAACAAACAAAAAAAAAGCTGCAGGGACTAAGCCATATCTATTTATCATTTTTTAAATAATTCCTCGGCATTTTGTCGATCTTTACCTTTTGATGAAATATACTGCTTTGCTTTTTCAATTTCTTTTTCAAGTTCTAAAATGTATTCATTTAATTCCTCAATACTTAAGGTATCAAAATCAACTTCTTTTGGCTTAATAACTGCCTCTAATTCATCAGTATCCATACAATAGAAGTGTTCCATTTTTTTCAAGAGTTGTTAAGATAAATGATGACTAATGAGGTCAAATTTTTTGACAACCGGCAAAGATATCTTTTGTTTGTTACAACAACAAACGAAAAGGCTATTATTTCTGAAAAGCTCTCACACTTAATAAACGAATTGAAACCATCAAAACCTGCCTTAAAAATATTTGATGCCGGCGTTGGAGACGGTGCAGTGTTAATGAATGTATTACGTATTTGTCATCAGAAATTTCCAACTGTTCCTATCTATGTATCTTGTAAGGATGTAAGTATGGAAGATGCTAGACTAACAATTGAAAAACTAGCAGACCGTTTTGTTGAACATCCAAATATGGTCTTTGTAATTTCAAATTTACATTACTCTGAAGCTGGCCACTTAAAATCAAACAATGCTGACAAGCAAAAGAATATGAAATGGAGTAATATTTCTCTTGAAGGCAACTCATCATTTGGTTTCTATGAGCAATTAAGAACACTAGGTCCTTTGCTTAAAGAAAATTGGAGAGTTGAGCAAAATAAAGCTGGAAACACAACTTATGAAAAGCCAGCGGTTTTGACAATTTATAGAAAAGATCAAGAGTTTTCTCTTGATCAGGTCATTCCAAATATTGAAAATTCAATTAATGAGTTTGATTTAGTCATTGTATCTCAAGCATATAGGTCACGCGCTTCGGTAGAAAAAAAGGTAAAATCAGTGATTAAACCAATGACAAACATTTTGGCGCCAAATGGAAAATTGGCAGTTTTTCATTCTTACGGTGGAGATCCAGGGATGAAAGCAATCAATGAGTTATGGCCTAACGAAGAGCCTTTTCCAAATAAAGGTCATGACATTATTCAATATATGAAAAATAATTCAAAAGATGAAATGAAAAATCCTATTCATTTTAGAGATCCTGAAATCTTTAAATACAAATTAAGATCTCAGCCAAATGAGATAAATAGTGGCATTTCAACCTCTTTAGTTTTTTCCGCATGGAATGCATGTACTTACGTTGCACAAATAAGCGATCAGATGGTGAAGGAAAAAGAAGCTGATCAAAGTTATATTGAATGTGTAGAAAAAGTAATCCGTGATAACGACGGACTTTGGTTTTATGATGAAATGCTTATTGCTGAGCGTGAATAATCATTGAATTCCTATTTTTTAATCTATATCAGTTAGTATGTTAACTTCTTTAATTGTGGGGGCTGGTTGTTTTTGGGGTGTTGAAGCGCTCTATGAAGATATGCCAGGAGTATTAAATGCTACATCAGGCTATGCCGGTGGATCACTTGAGAATCCACGCTACGAAGACGTATTAACTGGTGAAACGGGTCACGTTGAAGTTGTAAAAATAGACTATGATACAAGTGAAGTAACCTTCGATACACTTATTGATGCCTTCTTCATTATGCATGACCCAACAACACTAAATCGTCAAGGTCCTGATATTGGTGAGCAATATAAATCAGTTATTTTTTATAATAACGATGAACAAAAAAATGTTGTTGAAGATAAAATTAAACTAATCGATGCAATGGGTATTCATAAAAATCCTGTAGTAACCGAAATTAGAGAAGCCACTAAATTCTATCCTGCAGAAGATTATCATCAGGACTATGCAATGAAGACAGGGAAACTTTGTTATCAACAAATGTATGTTAGATACAACTACACGCCCATCCCCTAAATAGACTCAATATAAAGTTATATATTTTGGTAGTTTTTTATTTTCTAAGTTTCATAAAATCTTAATAAAAGTAAACTTAAATAACCTATTTTTTAAGGAGAATGTTTATGGCAATTGCGAGAAGTCAAGTTTCAACGGCAATACCAGGTAAAGAGATGGAATTTATTTCCCTCTCAAAAGAAGGTATTAAATTAATGAATGATAAAGGTATACCAACTGGAGTAAGAGTTAGTCACTCAGGCACTCAAGACATTGAGGTTTATACAGTATCAATGTTTGATAATTATTCAGATTATGGCGCAGCACAGGAAAAGCTGATTAGTGATCCTGAATTACAGGCATGGTATGCGAAAACTGTAGCATCTGGATCTGGACGAATTATCGATACAATGGAAATGGTAGAAATGAAAGGTTTCGAAAAGGGAGCTGGATTAATTGGCAATGTAACTGTCATTGTTATGTATAAGTTAATTCAAGATCAGGGCAACATGGCTAAATTTGTTCAGTCCTGTCAGACTGCAAAAGGATTTCAAGAAAAGCACGGAGCTCAAGTTAGGTTGTGGCAAGTTAATGCTAGTCAACGCTACACTGGCATGATGGCCTATACAATGGGCTTTGAAAACTTTGACGATATGGGTAAGGCTTTTGATGGCTGGAAAGAAGAGAATGAAAAGTTTTATTTCAAGCAACCAGTTACTGCTACAATGGAGCAACAAATTATAATGCGCTCTTCAACCATGATAGGATAGCCTATCTTTCGCCAAAACTAGGCAATTGGGAGTCAATTACTGTTGGAGTAACGTATTTGCTTTTTGCGATGTCCAAACAGTTGGGATTTTTATGATTATAGTAGTTTGTGCTTTTGTAATCTAGGTGTTTTGCTTTATCATAAGTAACATTACTTTGCACACTGTACATAATATCGCCTGGAATGGCTATGTGACCTCCAATTCCGTCATTAATTGTGCCTTCACTTTCAAATACCAAGTGGTCTTCTGCACACTGTGGAACAGCACCTAATACATGCAATATTTCATGGAGAGCTGCCTTTGCTGTTTCATTGAATTCAGGCTTAAAGCCCCCGTTATTATCAATACAAGAACCACTTCTTTTGCCTGGATAGTAGAGGGCTGCAGTATTTGCTATTATTCCCTCAGTTGCATAACTAGGCAATTGTGATGAAGCACAGACATCTCGGTTAGATCCGCCATAAATAATGAAATAAACTTTTTTTGGATCATTGAAACCATGAGAGCTAATAGCTGGTTGAAGCACATTTACAGCTTGTATACCTTCTTTTGAAATTTCATTATCTACTTTTTCAAGTCTTAAAAAAGTTATGTCTATCTTACCATTCTCTTTACGATCAAATTTTAAATTCTGTCCATCAGTATATAATCTATCTTTTGTTTTTGAATTAAACCATTTATCAATTTGATACAGCAACATGCTTATCTTGCTGTTTAGATCATACTCTTTATCTACGCCATCTGCTGGTATGACATACATGACATGAATATTATAACCATCATCAATGTCTTCTAAATCAATAAAGTTTCTTCCTATTTTTTCATCTGCAGAATGTACGTTTGTTGTAAGAAAAAATAAGGCAATAATTGAATATTTTATAAATATCTTCATTTAATTAAATCTGTTAATCTTATGTATATAAAATGAAAAAGTTAATTGTTAATCCTTTTTTTCAAAAAGGTTTTCCCACGGAAAATGGGAAAGATCCAGTCAGCACAGACGTGGAAGCGGTAAGAAAATTATTGGCAATGTGCCCAGTTGCTGCTGAAACACCGCTAGTTGCCTCCGATACTTTGGCAAGAAATTTGGGAATTAATAAACTCTGGCTAAAAGATGAAAGAAATCGAATGGGCCTAGGAAGTTTCAAGGCATTAGGTGCTACTTTTGTTATTGCATCTCACGCAGCCAATAAAGTTGCAAAAGAAAAAACAGATGATGACTGGAAAAAGAGTTTATCAGGAGAAACGTATGTATCGGCTAGCGCCGGTAACCATGGATTATCTCTAGCAGCAGGTGCACGAATATTTGGTGCCAGGGCAGTTATTTACCTCTCAAAAAATGTCCCATCGTCATTTGCTGATAGAATTCGAAGCTATGGCGCCGATGTTGTTATTCACGGCGATGATTATGAGGAAAGCCTGCATGGAGCTCAGGACGCTGCTCAAGAGAATAATTGGTTTCTTTTATCGGATGTAACATGGGATGGATATGATTATGGCCTTCAAGTTATGCAGGGATATCTAGTGTTGGCAGCGGAGGCATATGATAAATGTTCAGAAATGCCTACACATATATTTTTACAGGCAGGCGTTGGGGGCTTTCCAGCGTCCATGGCGACTTTGGCGCGGAAATACTTTGGAGATAAACCAAAAATAATTATTGTTGAGCCAACAAAGGCTCCAGTATTACAAGAGTCAATAAATTCAGGAAAAGCAACTACAGTGACAGGAGGTGTTTCTAATATGGGAAGACTTGACTGTAAAAGTCCTTCATTAAAAGCTCTTTCCTCATTAGCTATAACTTGTACTCATTTTATAACCATTGAAGATGAAGATGCAGAAAATTCACTTAGCGATTTAGACGAGAATGATTTAGCAACCACGCCATCAGGGGGCGCTGGCTATGCGGCGATTGCAGAAGCACAAAAATATAGTGAATGTGGGATTGATAAAGACAGCAAAATATTAGTTTTTTTGACTGAAAAGCAAGATTAATTTTTATTATTGATAAAATCCTAAAGTCATTATTTAATTTCTGCATGATTACAAAAAGCCTTCTTGGAAAAATTATCAAGGTTGGAAACTTAACTTGGATTAGTCCTAATGGTGAATTAAACACTTACGGCGATGGCTCTGGAGAACCAATACGTATCCGCACAACAAATAGTTTTTCTGAACTAAAGTTTCTTATGGATCCCTCTGTTCATTTTGGTGAAAGTTATATGAATGGTTCCCTAATTGTTGAAGAGGGTCGAATACATGATTTTCTGAAACTTATTTTCTTGAATACGAATAGCGAGATTGACCATTGGGTCATGAAATTATCTAAGATCGTAAGAAAAATACAAAATAAAATCAGAACAAGCAACTATGTTTCTAAATCGAAACATAATGTCGCTCATCATTATGACTTATCAGATAAATTGTATGAATTATTTCTTGATCCTGATAGACAATATTCTTGTGCATATTTCAATTCACCTAATGATACATTGGAACAGGCTCAGATAAATAAAAAGGAATTGATATCAAAAAAATTGCTCTTAAAAGAAGGTCAATCAGTATTGGACATTGGCTGTGGATGGGGCGGCATGGCAGCTCATATTTATAAAAAATCAAACGCTAGTGTAGTGGGTGTTACTTTATCAGAAGAACAATATGCATATGCAAATCAGAGGAAAATAAATGAAAAGCTGGATAAAGTTGAATACAGATTGCAAGACTATCGAAACGTTAATGAAAGTTATGATCGTATTGTATCAGTTGGAATGTTTGAGCATGTAGGAACGTCTCATTATCAAGAGTTTTTCAATAAAGTTCATGATTTACTCAACGACACTGGCGTTGCCTTAATTCACACTATTGGTAGGCTCACAGAACCTACAAATAACGATCCTTGGATCGAAAAATATATTTTTCCAGGTGGATATATTCCCGCATTAAGCGAAACAATGTCCCGTGTAGAAAAATCTGGATTAGCTTTGACTGATGTTCAAGTATTGAGATTTCATTATGCTGAAACCTTAAAGAGATGGCGCTATAACTTTTATGATAATATCGACAAGGTTAAAGAGCTTTATGATGAAAAATTTTGTCGTATGTGGGACTTCTACTTGTCATCCTCTCAAGCATCTTTTGAGGAAGCAGGATTGGTAGTCTTTCAGCTGCAATTGTCAAAAAATAAGAAAACTGTACCAGATAGAAGAGACTATATGCTGACTAATTGATTGCCCCCACAAAATATTGCAGGGGCGCCTAATTTTTTATTACCTTTTAGATTAAAAGATTTTTTTAAATTATTAGTTTGCAATGACCATATTCATGCCAGTATCAACTTGATCTACAAATGGTCTTATATTGCTATAAAACCATCTTTGCATTGCAAAATCAAAGCTATCTAAATCATTGCCCATGCCTTCAAGAGTATCGTTACTTAAAAACATCATGTGGGTAGTTTCCCCCATGGATGCAGGGCATATTGAGCAGCTAACCAATCCTAGCTGACCATCAATTCCACTTTCAGCCATTTTTTCTGGCATTTGTGGAAATCTATTTACGAAATTTAAAAAGTCTGTGACATTAATAAGTCCATACCATAGCGTATTGCCAACTTCTGCACCTTCGTAGTTGACTTCAACCCCTGGAGGTGTTTGGAAGACAGCATTAACAACTTGATCTGTTTCTATATTAAAGTTGTTATCAAACCAAGGCTGATTAGTTGCAAATAAAGCATTTGTTTTCATCATTTCACTGTTATTTTCATATACTGCAGCGAATAACATTGTTTCATTGTAGCCATCGCCTTTTATCTTCATACTAAGAGTAAAATCCATCCAACTAGCACCACCATTTTCTGCTAAGTTTTTAAAATTTTCAAAACCATCTATCATACCAGCTCTCTTCTCAGGAGTGTTTACCCCAGATACTGCATACAAATCTAATACCAGTGCATGGCCAGTTGTCGTGCTAAAGATAAATAAGGAAATGAAAGTCATAAGTTTAATAATTGTTTTATTCATTATAAGCTCCTTTTTTTTAAAAAATTGTATGTGATACAGGCTTTTTAACTATGATAGTTATTAGTATTAAACTTTACGTGTATACCTTGAAATTTACTATAAGTAATTGATAATAATAAATAAATTATTTTACTATAAAATTAAGTTTAAAATTCTTATATAAATTCTTATATATTTATTTACATGAGTAAAGTTATAACACCAACTGTAAGACCAAACGACATTCTCTCTGAAAAGGAAATTTTTTATTTAAGAGAAAAAAAAGATCTAAATGGTTTGGGATTATTGCTACACGCGTGGATTGTTATTTTTTCATCTATCATTCTCTATACTCTCTTTCCAAATATATTTACATTTATTGTGGCAGTCCTCATCATTGCTGGTAGACAATTAGGACTTGCAATTTTAATGCACGAAGGTGCGCATGGGTTAATAGTTAATAATACAAAAAATAATAATCTACTATCTCAGTGGATATGCGCTTTTCCAGTTTGGTCTGATACATATGGATACCGACACTATCACTTAGCTCATCATCGCCACACGCAAACAGCTGATGATCCAGACTTAAGTTTATCAAAACCTTTTCCGGTAAATAAACTTAGTTTTATAAGAAAAGTACTCAGAGATATTTTTGGGATAAGTGGTATTGTTCAGCGCTATGAATTAATTTTTAAAACTTTATTAACAAACGACACAAAAAAAGATGATGGTAAAAAAATTAGTGGGTTTCAGTCTAAGAACATACTTTTTGGTATACTTATTTCAAATATAATCATTTTTGTATCTTTTAGCGCTGTTGGTCAGTGGTGGTATTATTTTGCATTTTGGCTTCTTCCTTTATTAACATTCTTTCAACTTTTTTTACGTATTAGAAATATTGCCGAACATGCTGGTGTAGAAGATAATTGTAATGACTTTAATAATGCAAGAACCACTTATGCAAATATTTTAGAAAGAACTTTTGTTGCACCATACTATGTCAATTATCACTTAGAACATCACTTACTCATGTTTGTGCCCTGTTATAAACTTAAGGAGGCTCACAAGTTGCTGCTTAAGAAAGGACATAAGGAAGATATTGAAATAAAAGATGGATATATATCTTTACTTAGATCAGTAATAGTTTAACTGTTCATCATCATTTTTTTATACCTATGACATCAGATTTTGATAATACAGCCCTTAAAAAAGCTTTTGGTTCATTTGCAACAGGCGTTGCTGTTGCCACATCACACTCAAGTGGATTTACCATAAATTCATTTTCTTCTTTAAGTTTGAGTCCGCCATTAATCATTTTTAATATCTATAAAACAGAAACTGATCATGTAGATTTTTTAAAAAACAATTCTTTTGTCATTAATTTTTTATCGCGTGAACAAGAAGACGTCTCACGCTTATTTGCCACAAAAGATCCGGAGAAGGTTAATAAAACTCAACATTCAATCTCTGAGAATAAAAATATCATTTTGAACGACACTTTAGGTCATATCGAGTTATCAGTTTTCCAACAAATTGATATAGCTGATCATGTTCTGGTTATAGGTGAGGTTCAAAATCTAGAGACTGATGACAGTAAGAAGCCACTTATTTATTACAGAAGTAAGTATCAAAGTCTTAAAGACGAATAAGGTATTAACTAGTAAGACGCCTCACCAAAATCATTTCTATTTTCACTTCCCTTAAGACAGAGAAAGAAAATTAATGTAATTATTCCAATAAAGGGAACAACAACAATTAACAACCACCAACCTGATCTATTGGTGTCGTGAAGCCTTCGAATATACAAAGCAACACTAGGCAGCATAAATAGGAAATATAAAAAAATATACATCGGACCCAACATTATAGTTCCTGGTGAATTATTTAAATCTATCCCGAGTATCTGTAATTCAAATAACTGATCAAATTGCAAACCTATAAAACCAATAACCGTAGTAAATAAATAGAAGTACCAAAACTCTGAACGAGTTGCCCTTGTTTTAAAGTCGAAGCATTTAACAAATGCATTATTGATTGATTTAATAAAGCTCATAAGTAGTATTAGAATATTAATTTAATTAACTTATTATTACAAAAAAATATATAATCTTTGGACATGTCTAAAAAACTTAGAATTGGTGGAGCAAGCGGTTTTTGGGGTGACTCTGTAGTGGCAACTCCTCAATTACTAAATGGAAATAACCTTGATTTTATTGTTTACGACTATCTTGCAGAAATAACCATGTCCATCATGGCGCGAGCTAGGGCAAAAGATCCCTCAAAAGGCTATGCCATCGATTTTGTTTCAAGCGTAATGAAACTGAATCTGCGGCAAGTTGCTGATCAGAAAGTAAAAATTCTTAGTAATGCAGGTGGTGTTAATCCTCAAGCGTGCGCTGAAGCTATTCGTGCACTAATAAAAGAACTTAATTTAGACTTAAAAGTTGCAGTTGTATTGGGCGATGACCTCTTTGAAGATAAAGAGAAATTGTTAGATAGTGGCGTACAAGAAATGTACTCTGATGAAAAATTTCCAGAGATAGATAAAATTGCAAGCATCAACGCATATCTAGGAGCATTCCCAATTGCGCAAGCACTTAATGATGGTGCGGATATAGTGATCACAGGAAGAAGTGTAGATAGCGCGGTAACCTTGGCTGCATGCATCCACACATATGGATGGAAAGAAGATGATTATGATAAACTGGCTTCTGGGAGTTTAGCGGGGCATATAATTGAGTGTGGCACACAAAGTACAGGTGGAAATTTTACAGATTGGGAACTTTCTTCAAAGGATCTCCACATGATTGGTTACCCCATTGTTGATGTATCTGAAAATGGAGAATTCATTTGTACAAAATCAAATAATACATCGGGATTAGTAAGTTTTGGAACTGTCGCAGAGCAAATGTTATATGAAATTGGTGATCCTCAAGCATATATACTTCCAGACGTAGTCTGTGATTTCTCAAACGTTATTATATCTGAAATTGAAAAAGATAAGGTTAAGGTTTCGGGTGCAAAAGGATATCCTGCACCTCAACAATATAAAGTGTGTGCAACTTATGCCGATGGCTTTAGAGCAGGCCACGTTTGTTCATTTGTAGGTATTGATGCTGCAAAAAAAGCAAGAACTTATGGTGAGGCAATATTTGAAAGAGCAAAAATGATTATGCGAATGATGAATATTCCTGACTTTGATGAAACCAGCATTGAAATTATTGGTGATAACAGCCAATATAGCAATAAAGGTAAAAATGCAGATAATAGAGAAGTTGTTTTAAAGTTTGCAGCCAAACATCAAGATATCAGAGCAGTAGGCATAGTGTTAAAGGAGTCAGTAGGATTAGGATTAGCAACGCCACCAGGCTTGTCAGGCTTTGTTGGTGGAAGGCCCAAGCCATCGCCAATTATAAGATTGTTTTCTTTCATGGTTAACAAAGAAGATGTAAAAGTTTCTATAGATTTAGGTGATTCAAATAAAGAGTTTAAAGTTCATAAATCCAAAGAATTTAATATGTCTGAAATAGAAAAACCTAAAACTCCAACATTTGATGCAAAAGATGAAAAATTTATTGATGTTCCTCTAATTAAAATTGCATATGGACGAAGCGGAGATAAAGGAAACAAGGCGAACATAGGAATCATTTCAAGAGATCCTAAATTTTACCCTGCGATATGTAATTATTTAACTGAAGATGTAGTTATAAAATGTTTTAAGAACTTTTTAGAAGGATCGGTTGAAAAATATTTGTTACCTGGATCAAGTTCCATAAATTTTATGCTCAATGATGTTCTTGGTGGTGGTGGGCCTGCTAGTTTAAGAAATGACCCTCAAGGAAAAGCTTATGCACAAATACTACTAGACCAGATGATACCAATTCCTGCAAATCTGTTAGATTAGACAAATGAAAATTATTTTTGCAATGTTCATTTTTTTTCTTTCAATGATTAATTCTTTCTCTGAAGAAAAAACTTTATTCAATAATAATTTATTTAATACATTATCCTCAAATAAAATTAATTTATTAGATTTTGGACTAATCAGATTTGAAGAAGATCTTACATCATATGTTAAAAATCATTTAGATGAAGAGAATGTGATAACGAATGTCTATTATGATTGGAGAAATGAGAGAATAATCGCATCTATATCTTTTGAGCAAAATTATGGATTTAGTGAAGGAAATTATCTTTCAACGAATTACAAGTGTAGGGATTATTTTGTTAAAACTGTCGACATATTGACTCAAAACAGTGGTTATGGAGATGGCAAATATTCGAAGGCCTCATCATATTTATCAGATTTATTTGCATCGCCAACTACACAGTATTATTTTGCTGTAGATGAACAACTAAGAAAAAGTTTAGTTGAATCTACATATTTAGAGATTACAATTAGGCCCACTAAAGAACTTGCTTTTGAGAAGAATGTAAGCCCTATGAGGTGTCTTGCGAACCTAAAAGCAAACTTTGATGATATTGAAGTGGTGTTGAAATAATGTCTGAATCTCTTTTAAATGTTGAAAATATTGAGACTTTTTATGGGCCAATAATGGCAATCAGGGGTGTCAGTTTCCAAGTGCAAGAGGGATCAATTGTAACAATATTAGGTTCAAACGGCGCAGGTAAGACAACAATTTTAAAGACAATTTCAGGCGCCATAGATCCTCGAAAAGGAAAAGTATTTTTGAGTGGAAGTGAAATTCAAAAGAAGGACCCTGATAAAATACTTCGATTGGGCATGAGTCATGCACCTGAAGGAAGAGAAGTGTTTCCTTACTGTTCAGTCTTAGAAAATCTTGAGATGGGTGCTTACACTAGAAGCGATAGAAAAGGCATACAGAAAGACATTGAACAGGTTTATGATTACTTTCCCATTCTAAAGGAAAGAAAAAACCAGCCTGCTGGATTACTTTCTGGCGGTGAACAGCAAATGCTTTGCATTAGTCGAGCTTTAATGAGTAAGCCAGAAATAATGCTTTTAGATGAACCTTCATTAGGCTTGTCGCCAAAACTTGTTAAAGAAATTTTTGAAATTATAATCAGAATTAATAAAGAATTAAAAACAACAATATTACTGGTTGAACAAAATGCGAATATTGCATTAAGTAACTCTGATTTTGGATATGTTTTAGAGTTAGGAAGAATAGTGATGGAAGGCAATAGTAAAGAATTGCTTGAGAAAGAAGACATTAAAGAATTTTATCTTGGACAACAAGATGAAGGAATTAGAGGGGAAAGACGTTGGAAAAAGAAAAAAATGTGGAGATAAATACAATACCAAAATTATTTTGGAATTCAGTTAAATCTCGAGCAGATAGAGTTGCCATGCGAGAAAAAGATCTAGGTATTTGGCAAGAAATTTCATGGACTGTATATGGAGAAAAAGCAAAACTAACTGGCTTAGCTCTCCACACACTTGGACTCGAAAAAGGTAACGTCGTATCAATTGCTAGTGAGGGAATGCCTGAGTGGCTCTATACAGACATGGGAACCATTGGTGCAGGAGGTATTTCAAGTGGAATTTATACAACAGACTCAGCTGAGCAAGTAAAGTACCTAGTAAACGATAGTTCAACAAAGTTTTATTTTGCTGAAAATGAAGAACAGCTTGATAAAATTTTAGAAGTACGAAGTGAATGTCCCACACTGAAGCAGATTATTGTTTTCGATATGGAGGGATTAAATGAATTTCATGACGATCAAGTCATTAGTTATGAAGAGTTTTTAAAAATAGGTGAAAAGGCAAATCAAGAAAAGCCTGATCTATGGGAAAATTTAATTAACAACGTTAATTCCAGTGATATTGCCATCTTGGTTTATACATCTGGCACAACAGGCCCCTCCAAAGGAGCCATGATCAATCATGAAAATATGCTTTATTCAATCAATACTGGTTACGACATATTTGAAACGATGGAACATGAAGAACAATTATCATTTCTTCCATTGTGTCACATCCTAGAGCGCTCAGTATCAGTCATGATACCTTTAAAAACTGGTGCTGTTGTTAATTTTGCAGAGAGTATAGATACAGTTCCTGAAAATATTCGTGAAGTCTCTCCAACTGTATTTATTGCTGTGCCAAGAATATGGGAAAAATTTTATTCATCTATTACAATCTTAATGAAAGATGCAACTTTTATAGGGAAGTATTCATATCAATTCTCAATAAATGTTGGCGCCAGATATAAGGAGTACTTTATCGATGGTAAGGTTCCACCATTATCTCTAAAGATACTATATTGGCTCTGTAATCAATTAGTTTTAAAAAATATAAAAAAACTACTTGGTCTCAATAATTGTCGTTACGGATTAAGCGGAGCTGCTCCCATATCACCGGAGTTAATTAATTGGTACTTATCAATTGGTATAGACATGAGAGAGGGCTGGGGCATGACAGAAACCTCAGGTGTAGGGACAGCCTTTTATTCACGAGAAATAAAACTTGGGCATGTAGGTAGGGCAGTCAATGATTCAGAAATTAGAATTGCAGATGATGGTGAAATCCTTTTTAAAGGTCCCGGAGTTTTCTGTGGTTACTTGAATAAACCTGAACAAACAAAAGAAACGCTAATAGACGGATGGCTACATACAGGCGATGTTGGTGAGATGGACAATTATGGCAATGTAAAAATTACTGATAGAAAAAAAGATATTATAATTACTGCTGGTGGGAAAAATATCTCTCCATCAGAAATAGAGAATGAATTAAAATTTAGCCCTTTCGTATCAGATGCAGTTGTCATAGGAGACAAAAGAAAGTTTCTATCCTGTTTAATTATGATAGATGAAGAAAATGTAATGAAACATGCACAAGATAATGACATTCCGTTCTCAAACTTTGAAAGTCTATGTAAATCCAAGGATATTGTTGATCTTATTGACGATGAAGTATCTTCGGTGAACAAAAAATTTGCAAATGTAGAGCAGATTAAGAAATTTTCCCTTATTGATACACAGCTAACAGCTGAGGATGATGAGCTTACACCAACTATGAAATTAAAACGTAAATTCATTAATGAAAAGTACAGCTCTGTAATTGATCAAATGTATCAATCTGCTTGATTTTCAGCCTCGATCTCATTACTATTTCATCATATTTAAAGGGGCAGTTTATGAAAAAAATATTAACTTTTGTTTCAATCTTATTTTTTTATTCGACATCAAGCTTTGCTGATCAAGGCGTCAGCGATGATGAGATAATGCTTGGTATGCATACTGATATTAGTGGACCTGTCTCATCATTTGGAAAGTATTCTGTAGAAGGTGCTAAAATGAGAATTGATGAAATCAATGAAGCTGGTGGAATTAACGGAAGAACTTTAAAGCTTGTAGCTGAAGATCATCAATACCAAGTCCCAAGAGCAGTTCAGGCAGCAAACAAGTTAATCAATAAAGATAAAATATTTTTAATGTTAGCAAGCTTAGGCACACCCATGAATAATGCAGTATTTCAACTGCAAGAACAAAAAAATATTCCAAACCTATTTCCTCTATCATCTGCAAGATCAATGGCAGAACCATTTCACAAATTAAAATTCGGAGCTCTATCCACTTATTACGATCAAATAAGATCCGGAGTTAAGTGGGCTGTAGAGGTTAAGAACATGAATAATATTTGCGTTCTTTATCAAGATAACGATTTTGGACAAGAAACATACGATGGAGTAGTGGACCAGTTGGAAGAAATGAATATGTCTCTGCATGAAAAAACTACAAACAAACCAACCGATACTGATTTGACTGCGCAGATCACAAAACTAAAAAATGCTGATTGTGAGGCTGTTGCAGTGGGTACTATCGTAAAAGATACGATATTAGCTTATACCAAAGCTCGGCAAATGGGATGGGATGCTCTTTTTTTTGGTCAGGTAGCAAGTTTTCACCCAGTAATAGCAAGTCAGCCTGACGGAGTTACCGATGGTTTTTATACATTTGCTCAATTTGATACACCAAGCCGGGAAAATTGTGATGAGTGGATTTGTAATTGGATAGATAAATATGAGAGTACTTATGGAAACAGTCCTAACATTGGATCAGCATACGGGTATATGTATGCAGATATCACCGCAAAGGCAATTGATATAGCTGGTAGAGATTTGAATGTAGATACTTTTACCGGTGGATTAGAGTCAATTGACAATTATGAGATGCCTTTTGGTGACTCAGTATTATCTTGGGGCCCAGACAAACATTTGGGTTCAAGTGATGCATATTTATTCGTTGTAGAAGGCGGTAGGTTTGTTCGTGCTGACAGTATGAAATATGAATACTAAAATTCTAAAGACTCTATCATCGGTCTTTTTATTTATTTTTTTATCTAATGAATTATTAGCTGATCAAGGCATTAATTCTGATCAGATACTTATTGGTATGCACACCGACATAAGCGGCCCAGCATCAATGATTGGCAAACAAAGTGTCGATGGTGCCAACATGCGTTTTAATGAATTCAATGAAAACGGCGGAGCATTTGGTAGAACAATTAAATTTATTGTTGAGGACCATCAATATACCGTTCCGAGAGCAGTACAAGCTGCCAATAAGTTACTCAGAAAAGATAAAATTGCATTTATGATGGGATCTTTGGGTACCCCCATGAATAATGCTGTGATGACCGATCAATTAGCAATGAACGTTCCCAACTTATTTCCACTCACGGCCGCACGATCAATGTTTGATCCTTTTGATCGATTAAAATTTACATCTGGTTCAACGTATTATGATCAAATTAGAACAGGTATAAAGTATTTGGTTGAAAATAATAATCGTGAAGCGGTATGCATACTTTATGAGGATACAGATTTTGGACAAGAGATTGTTGATGCTGCATACGATCAAGTAAAAGCCATGGGAATGACAATCGTTGAAAGTGCTTCTGCTAAGCCAACAGACACTGATTTCACTGCTCAAATAAAAAAACTATCAAATGCAGGATGTGATTTGGTTGCTATGGGCACAATAGTGCGAACGACCATACTGCCTTTCATGAAGTCTAAAGAAATTAATTGGACGGATGTAGATTTTGTAGCTACATCAGCAAGCTACTACACCGTCGTTGCCGAACAGCCTAATGGTGTAATGAATGGCTTATACTGTTTAAATTCCCTTGTCTTTCCATATTATGATACGGCTAATAGCGATGAGAGAGCATGGTGGGATAAGTTTAATTCATTATATGGCACGGAGCCAAATACCGGTGCAATATATGGATATATATTTGCTGACATGGTCGTCGAAGGCATCAAAAGAGCTGGCCAAGACTTAACTGTTGATACCTTTATCGCTGCGTTGGAAACATTAGAAGATTTTGAAGATCCATTAAAACTTGGATCTGTGACATTTAATGAAAACAAAAGACAAGGAAGTAATATTTCATATTTTTTCCAGGTTCAAGATGAGAGGTTCAACGTAATCTCAGGTCCAATCAATTACTAAGTGCTATAACTTTGAGTACATCAGCTGTTTTAGTCGCAAACGGTGAAAAACCTGTTTCAAATTATGCAAAGCAACTAATTGAGCAAAATAATCTAAGAATTTGCGTTGACTCAAATTTAAGTTTCTTCAAAGAATTAGATGTTGAGCCAGATATCATTATTGGTGACTTGGATACAATTGAAATTAATAAAGTCAGCCCTAAAAGCACTATAGTAAATGAGGATGATCAAAACAAAACTGATCTAGAGAAGTCACTTGACTACTGCATTGCTAAAAATATTAAGAATATTTTTATAATTGGCGCAACAGGGGAACGAGATGATCACAACTTGGCTAATATTTTGATTGCACAACAATATTCAGATGCTCTCAATATTGAAATGGTTACTAATTTCTTTCAGATATTTTTTGTTAAAGAAAGTAAAGAAATTTTAGAAAAGAAAAACAGAAACTTATCCATGATCTCTTCGATTGATGATAACAGAATTACAACATCAGGCCTTGAATACAATTTATCTGATCAAAAATTAAATTCATTTTCTCATGGTATAAGTAATCGAATTATTTCTGATAAATGTTTGATTAAAGCAAAGGAAAAACTAATTTTATTTATAGAGATAGAATGACAAATAAGATTGGAATCATTGGCGCTGGAATATCTGGCCTTACTTTAGGATGCTTATTAGCAAAGGGTTCACAAAATTGTACTATTTATGAGAAGGCAGACGGTCCTAGTAACTATGGTGCTGGCATTTCTCTATCTCCAAATATTATTCGCTTATTAGATGAACTCGAAATTTTAGAAAAAGTTGAAAAAGAATCTTGTCTTCCTATCGATATTGTGTGGAGAGATAATGTGGGTAAAGTAATCAGAGAAGTCAATGTAAGTGAATTCGGCAAGCTTATTACTACAAATAGAAAGATATTGATTAAACATCTGCTTGATAAGTACTTATCACTTGGTGGAAAAATAGAATTTTCACATGAGTTGGTTAAGATTAAAAACGAGAAAGAACTTCTTTTTCAGAACGGAAATGAAGCCCATGTTGATTTTATTGCTGGCTGTGATGGAATTAAATCTTTTGTAAGATCAAATTACATCAAAAATGATTCACCGAGATTTACTGGATATACTGCATGGAGAGGCATAGGTACGTCAGATAGCAAAAGAATAAACATCTACCTTGGACCACGAAGTCATATTGTTTGCTACCCTATCAACAATTCTCTTGAAACAAGTTTTATAGGAGTCATCAAGAATAATGCTAAAAATAATGAGTCATGGAGAGAAGAGGGTACTCACGATCAATTAATAAGTGATTTATCTGATTATGGTGATTTTATACATTCATTGTTTAAATCTTCAGAAAAAGTATTTCGATGGGGTTTATATGATCGAAATAAATTAAACAATTTTTCAAAAGGGAATATTACTCTCTTAGGAGACTCTGCTCATCCAATGATGCCTTTTTTAGGGCAGGGCGGGGCAATGGCCTTTGAGGATGCTTTTGTTCTTGGAAAACTACTTCTGAAATTACCAAGCTATGACTTGGCGCAAGAGAAATATAATGACCTAAGAAGAAAAAGAGTAAATTACATAAAAAGTTCTTCAGCACTACAAGGCTACGTTAATCATTTGACTAGCCCTCTTTTAAAAAATGTCAGAGACTACTTACTAAAAAATACAAATATAGCTATGAGAAGAACCAAGAATATTTATAATTATGATACTTTAGAAAAACTGATATAAATTTATCATGAGTAATTTACCAAACACCAAAGCTTGTAACGTGCAATTAGAAGATGAATGGTTAACCATTTCATTTAATCAACCTGAAAAGCGAAATGCTCTTACAGAAGAACTGACCGCCGACATAAAGAATATTTTTGACGCTGTCAGAGATGATTTGAGCGTTAGAGGCGTAACTCTCAGAGGCGAAGGGGGTATATTTTGTGCTGGTGGTGATTTAAAGATGTTTAAAACAGGTTTCCAGGGAGGTGAACAAGGCTTGAAGGATGTGCATCATGCGAGTGAAATGACAGGATTATTTTTTGATATGATTAACTCATATCCCAGGCCAGTAATTATGCTGGCCGAAGGAGCTGCCATGGCTGGAGGACTTGGAATGTTATGCGCAGGTGACATTGTTGTTGTCACAGAAGATTGTAAATTTGCTTTGACTGAAACTACACTTGGTATTCCTCCCGCGCAAATTGCACCATTTGTGTCGCAAAGAATTGGTCTTGCAAAGGCCAGAAGAATTATGCTGACAGCAGCAAGGTTTACTGGAAAAGAAGCACATGAAATGGGTTTAGCTGATTTTGTTGCAAAAGATGCTGATGATTTAAAGGTTATAGAGGCTGATATAAAGAAAGGTGTTCTCAAATGTGCACCGGGAGCCAATGCAGTTACAAAAGAAATTGTTTTAGCTACGCGACACTTAACACGAAAAGAAATGATAGAATTTGCAGCAAAGGGATTTGCTGAGAGAATGTTGAGCGATGAGGGTAAAGAGGGAATATCCTCATTTATTGAAAAGAGAAAGCCTAAGTGGTCAAAATGACTGATACTAAAACATCTTTACCACAAGCTTATGATTTCTGCGAAGAAAGTAACGCAGTATACGATTTGCTGTCAAATCTATCAGACAATGACTTTAATGAGAAAACTCAATTCAAAGGATGGACAATCAATAATGTAATCGGTCACCTTCATGTATGGAACCATGCTGCAGATTTGTCATTAATAGACGGTGAGGAGTGGAAAAATTTTGCAAACGCAGCACTTGAAATGTTTGGCAAAGGATCAACCATGAACCAGTTTGAAGAAACTATTACTCAAGGCAAACAAGGAAAAGAATTACTGGATACATGGAAGAATTACTATGAGGATATGACAACAAGGTTCGCTGTTGCAGATCCAAAAAAGAGAGTTAAATGGATGGGGCCTGATATGAGTGCCCGGTCCTCGATTAGCGCAAGACATATGGAAACATGGGCACACGCACAAGAACTCTATGATTCACTTGGCGTTGACCGAGTTAATGAAGATAGAATTAAGAATATCGTTATTATCGGAAATAATACATTTAAGTGGTGTTACACAGTTCATCAAAAGCCATTACCAAAAGAAACTCCATATTTAAAACTTACTTCACCATCTGGAAAGATTTGGGAATTCAACGATCCAGAAAATGAAAATATAATAGAGGGATTAGCTGAAGAATTTTGTCAAGTTGTTACCCAAGTACGAAATATAAAAGACGTTAACTTAAAACTAGTGGGCGATGTTGCCAATGAATGGATGTCTATAGCCCAGTGTTTTGCAGGTGGTGCTGAAAAGCCACCTGAGCCAGGAACTAGGAAAAAAGTAATACGATAAATTTAAAACGGTGCTGATAAAGCTAGCGGTGAATACGTTTCAGCATCAGCCTTTAACCAAGCTTCAAAATCCTTCTTTGCTTTATCCGTAAGAGTAAGCGATTTAACTCGCATATCTTTTACTAATGGCGCCTTATATATAAAACCCTCTTGAATGCCATTTTCTATAATTGATTGTATTGAAGATTTTGAGCCAACCTTGGAGGGTATGGACTTACAAATTTCTTGAAAGGAAGTAACATACTCATCTTTGAATGTTGCTAATGCTATAATGAGCATTACGTTCCAATGCAAAGGTGTTCTGAATATAAAATTAGTCAACGGAACAGTTAGTTCATACTCATAAAACTTTAGAGAATTTTCGATTGAAGCTATAATTTTTTCCTTATCAACTGTCATTTGCAAAAAATTACTACTGTATCTTGGTAGTAATAAAATACTTAAATTTGGTAGTAATATTTAAGCAATTT
Organism: uncultured Pelagibacteraceae bacterium; assembly: GCA_902523535.1. Classification (GTDB taxonomy): domain Bacteria; phylum Pseudomonadota; class Alphaproteobacteria; order Pelagibacterales; family AG-422-B15; genus CACNXQ01. The sequence continues at coordinate 21,633 of CABYZQ010000008.1, read as the reverse complement.
TTACTTTTGACAGTCGATCATGAATTATGCTTTCAGCGTCTGAGATAATCCTATCCACAAGCTCTTTACAAGTTGGAATATCGTGTATCAATCCAGCAACCATTCCACAGCTCCAAGCACCTGCTTCCATGGTTCCCTCTTGCATAATTTTTGGATAAACGCCTGCAACTTCGCCAAAGATATCTTGAATCTGAAGATTATCACCTTGTGCTTTTTCTTTATCGAGTATGCGTGTCACAGCATCATTTTTTAAAACCCTTTCAGTATTTTTGAGAGGCCTCATAATCAGTTCTGTATCTAGTTCACTCGCATTCACGAGAGCATCTTTAACATTTTGATGAACAGGAGCTTCTTTTGTCGCAATAAATCGTGTTCCCATGTTTATGCCTTCAGCACCCATAGCGAGCGCCGCAACTAATTGTTGCCCGTTACCCATGCCACCTGATGCTACAAAAGGAATTGTTAATTCTTCATAAGCTCTAGGCAATAATATCATATTAGGAATATCATCCTCACCTGGATGACCTCCACATTCAAATCCATCAACACTTGCTGCATCGCAACCAATTTTTTCAGCTTTTAATGAATGTCTAACGGAAGTACATTTGTGAATTACTTTTATGCCGGCATCTTTTAATAGAGGCATAAATTTTTCTGGACTCCTTCCAGCTGTTTCTACAATTTTAACTCCTCCTTTAACGATCGACTCAATGTATCCAGGGTAATCAGGATTAGCAAATCCGGGTAAGAAAGTTAAATTTACACCGAAAGGCTTGTCTGTCATATCATGACATCGTGCGATTTCATTAGCTAGAGCTTTTGGCGACTCTTGTGTTAAGCCGGTTATAATACCAAGTGCACCCGCATTAGAAACTGCAGCTGCCATTTCAGCGAAACCAACGTAGTGCATTCCACCTTGAATTATTGGGTGTTCAATTCCAAACATTTCTGTAATTTTCGTTTTAATCATAATCTTCCTATGGTTAGAGTATTGTAAATAAATAAAATTATGAGATTAATGTTATAATACTTTAGAAAAATAAATAGGAGTAAATTATGGTTAATTATATTAAATGGGGCAGCACTTGCTTTATACTTGTGGGAATTTTACTAACAAATCTGAATATTTACCCATTGAATATATTTGTTCACGGTACAGGAGCTATTGGTTGGACTGCTGTTGGATATATGACGGCAGATAGAGCTATATTAACCAATTTTGGGCTTCAAATACCCTTGTTTATAGTTGGAAATATATACCTTTTGACCTAATTTAACTTGATGAGCAAAGAAGAAGTTATCAATATATTCGGGGATAAAATAGAAGCCTGTTGTCATGATCCAGTGACTGGATATTTTCGTGATGGTTTTTGCAATACTGATGAACACGACTTTGGAAGTCATGTAGTCTGTGCTGAAATCACAGAGGATTTTCTCATATTTAGCAAAGCAATGGGAAATGATTTATCTACGCCAAGACCTGAGTTTAATTTTCCTGGTTTAAAAGAAGGTGATCGATGGTGCTTATGTGCGCTCAGATGGAAAGAGGCTTACGATGCTGGAGTAGCACCACGAGTTTACTTAGAGAGTTGTCATTTAAATGCATTATCTTATGTAACCAAAGACCAGCTTGAAGAATATGCAGTCAATAAAATAAATTAGTAATTATGAAAATATTAATAATTATTTTTATATACAGTTTATTTTCATCAATTTCATATGCATCAGAATACAAACTTGAAAAAGTAATCGATAATTTGAATAAACCATGGGGCATGAGCTTCGTTAATGATGATGAATTGTTTCTTACCCAAAAAACGGGCGAAATTTTAAAAATTAATTTGAAAACAAAAGAGGTAATTAATTTTGAACATGATCTTAAAGTTGTGCAACCTCATTGGCAAGCAGGCATGCTAGATATCTTGTACAGTAATGAAGAAATATTCGTTAGTTATACAGAGGACATAGGTAACGACAAAAAGTGGTGCAAATGGTTTAGCTCATGGTGTGACAGCTATACCAGTACGTCTATTGCAAGAGGCCTCATTCAAGATAATGAATTAGTGAGTTTAAACAATATTTTTCAGTCACAGCCACCTCTTGTGGACAAAATACATTGGGGTTCGCGACTGATGATCAAAGACGATCTTTTGTATGCCAGTGTTGGCGAGAGAGCGCAAGGCAGCGTCACTCAAGATCCCACAAATCATATAGGTAAGATTATAAGAATAAATCGAGATGGTTCTGCACCTAAAGATAATCCATACTCGTCTGAACCAAACTGGCTTCCAGAAGTCTTTCAAGTTGGACTAAGGAACCCACAAGGTATGGCATTAAATTCAAATGATAGTTCAATTTATATTACAAACCATGGACCCAAAGGAGGAGACTTCTTTGGCGAAGTTGTAAAAGGGACTAATTATGGATGGATGGATGTGGCATGGGGTGGAACGGACTATGACGGCTCCATAATAGGCGATGGCAGTGCGTGGAAAGAGGGTCTACTGAAGCCAATTTATAGATGGATCCCTTCAATAGCAGTCAGTGATATGATCTTTTATAAAGGCAACTTTTTTCCAGAGCTAAATGATAAAGTCATCTTAACCAGTTTAAAAGCCCAACGACTAATCAGTTTAGATTTTAATGACGGTAAGGCGTCTAATGAAACTGTTTTAATAGAAGGCATGGGACGATTACGTGATGTTGAGCAAAATGACTCTGGCGAAATATTTGTTATTATAGATGATGATAACAGTGGAATATGGAAATTAGTTAAAAAGTAATGTTTTATGCATATTTAACTTCTAAAATCTTACTTTTTTATCTTCTTCCATATTTTGCCATTACTCGAAAAGCCAGCAAAACACTCATTAACATTAAAACAATATTGCTATTTTCATGGTTAGTCTATCTAGCCTTTCTGACCTATATACCTTTTATCGATTATTATTTTGAAAATGAAGTAAACATACAATATCTCGTTCCAGATTATGCTCTCTTATTCATAATAATTATCTTTTTAATCATTCCATTTGGTTATTTTTTTTACTTTGATAAGGCTTTGAGTAAATTTAAAAAATTAACAATAATCTTTGGAATACTATTTCTACTCATTTCATCTGTAATAATATTCGGACTAGAAATATTTAATTATCAAAAAAGAATACCTCTTGAGAATATTTGTTACCAGCAACACAGCGCAAATGAAGAAATGTTAGAATGCTGTTTAAACGCTGAATATATTTGGCAAGAAGGATTTAGCTATTTATCCGAAACTCCTGTAAACTGTAAAAAATATATGAATTGGAATGATTAGTTTTGAGTAATGTAAATTTATTAATTGGTAGGATAATTATAGGTATCTACTTTCTTGTATTTGGCGCTGCCTTTAAGATATTTAATTACAATCTGACACTGGAATATATGTTTACTCATGAAGTGCCATATACGGAGATAGCACTAGTCATGACAATTGTCATCCAAGCGGCATGTGCTATTGCAATATTAGTAGGAAAATTTTCAAAGTTTTCCGCTTTTAGTCTCGCAATTTTAACCATCATTATAAATTACTACATGCATGACTTCTGGAATATGGAGTCAGGTCTTGAGCAACGGCATGAGTTGCAAAATTTTGTAAAAAATACAGGAATTATTGCTGGTTTATTAATTCTTTCAGCAGTGCATCCTGGTAAATACAAAATAGGAAATTAAAAGATATGTACAGATATTTACTCAAATTTTTGAGAGTGGGAGTCATATCTAATTTAGTTCTACTTTGGGGAACTTTTACATACCTTGATGCAACAGATAATTTATGGATTTTAATACCTGCTCAATTCCTATTATTGATTTCTGCCTACCGCTGTATGTTTCCAGTTAACTATGCTTCAAAAGCGGTCTTGTTTGATTCAATTTTATCGTCTGTATTTATAACTAGATTTTTAGTAACAATTGTTGAAGTCACTTATATCTTTATGTTCAGTCATGTACTGAGAATTATTAATGAGGAGGAGTATATGTTTGTTACAGTTTTATCTTGGCTGATGGTAATGCAAGTAACAATTTCACAATTCTTTTGTTGGGGTGCTATCTTAATGAAATATGAGAGATTTTATTTTTATGAGGAATTAGGCTGGTTGATTATTTTTTTATTCAACAGTATTTGCAGCATTATTTTATTAAATAGTAATATTTCCAGTGATTACAATGTACTCATAATCTTAAATATCATCTTTGGTATTTTGTATCTGCCATGGCAAGTATTTCACCTAAAATCAATTTTAGATAGGATTAAGGGCAACAACGATATTCAAAATCAATCAATGCAATTCAATATAGAGAAAATGAAAATTGAGTTGAATAATGCATTTCACGAGAGAAAGGTTTCTTACGAACAATCTGATTGGGGCAGGGTGGTTGGAATAATGTGGATGTATGGATATTGGATTTTAATCATACCAATTTGGGTATTTTATATCGTAAGAGTAATTTAAGAATTTAGATATTTAAGTATTAATAACTATATGAATAATAAGCGTATTTTATCAATTACATTTGCTGTATTTATTTCTGCTATAATTGGAAAAATGAGTATTGCCCAGGACATGTTCAAAGATAATTTTAGCAATAATGAGCAGTGGAGATATATAGCTGACGATGTAATGGGCGGCGTTTCAACCGGTAATGTCGAATATAGCATTGTTGACGAAGATATTATTGCTTTATTAAAGGGCAATGTTTCCACTGAGAATAATGGTGGTTTTATACAAATCAGAAGAGATCTTAAAGACATCAACTTAGAAAATGCTAAATCAGTTAAACTTGTAGCGAAAGGCAATAGTCAAAAATATTACATTTTCTTAAGAACAACAGGGACAATCCTTCCTTGGCAATATTATGCTTCTGAATTTACAGTTAATGAGAACTTTAACGAATTCGTTCTACCTATAAGTGATTTTGAGAAATCAGGGTTTCTTTTAGCAAAAAATATTAATCCTAAGAAAATAACATCTATCGGCATTGTTGCCTTTGGAAGAGATCATGAAGCTGAACTTTATGTTAAAGAGATTCAATTTATAGAATAAAAAAATAATATTTTTTTATGACAGATAGATTCTATCTTCATTAAATATACTCAAATATTAATATTATCATTTAAGATTTTATGAATATGATCAAATTCAATTATGATACGAGTTACGATATATATTCTCGCAAGCCTTGCTTTTATTATAGTTGGTATTGCTTTATACGCATCGATACTTTTCTTTGGTGGAGATAAATTAGTTGTGGGCTTTGACGATATTGAGGTAAGTGGAAATATCGAAAATTATATTTTTGAGAAAGAGTCGAGTATCCAAAATATAGCTCCTAAGGCAACTAAGGAAATAATTTGGCAGGATAAATTGATAAAGAGTGCCACAGAATATTCAATAATATTTATTCATGGATTTTCTACAACATCATATATTCATGAAGAGTCTGTGATGAAAATTGCTGACACATTAAATGCTAATGTATTTTTTACCAGGTTATCCGGTCATGGAGCTTCATATGAAGGTTTTGATAAATTGACTGCAGATAATTTACTGCGAGATACAGCGGAAGCAGTTGAAATTGGAAGTAGGATTGGTAATAAAGTTATTCTAATAGGACACTCACTGGGAGGAGCATTGTCTACACTTGTTAGCGCCGATGCTAATTTGCAAAAAAAAATTCATGGATTAGTACTATTTGCACCCGCTAACAGCGGAGTGACAAGAATGACCCCTTTAATGGCTTTTGAAGCATTATTTCTTAACAAAATAGAAAATGACCCTGTAGAAGAATTTCAATTACCAGCAAATCAGAATTGGGATGAACATTTTTTTACTACTTTGGATACCTCAGTTTTCTTTGAAGCTTCTAAAATTATTATGGCTACAGATGAAGTTGATTATCAATCAATAACAATGCCTCTAATTGTCTTTTATGATGAAAATGACATTTTAGTAAATGATGGTAAGTTGAGAAAAAACTATGAAAAATGGGGAGGATTAAAAGAACTTCATGAGGTTGAAGCTTCAAAAAGTGATCCTACGCGACACATGTTTCCATCATCATATATCAACCCACACTTAGATGAACAATTTGTTCTAAAAATTAAATCTTGGGTAAATAAAAATCTATAACAATTTTTAAAGGATTTTTTATTCTCCCATATACGCCTGAATCATACATTAGCATACGACGTTGAACGTAGGTATAGCAATAAAATATCTATACTTGCATTCATAGACGTACAGTCTTGTACAGGGTCGTATAGGACAGTAAGCGAGCGAATTAGAAACAACCAATACTCTTTCGCAACTCAAAATAATTTAATTAATCTCACAAAGTATTAATCATGTGAAAAAGTGCCATCAGGATAAATTTTCTGAGCTTTGTAAAGTATTCTATGATCTTGGCTTAAAGACTCTTTTGCACCTATATCTAAAACAACTTCTCCATTTGAGTTTATTTCAAGTAAATGACTTCCAGTAACAACCATAAAATTACCATTTTTCAATTTATCAACGTCCCTTATTGTTCCGTATGCCTTACTCTTAGGGGCTCGCCATTGCCAAACGATTTTATCTGTCTCAGGATTAAACTCAATAGCTCTATCAGGATTCCTTAAACCAACTACTATATTGCCATTTTGAAGCTGTTGAGGCTCGTGAGGATTGCATCCTCTTATCTCTCCAGAGGTCAAAAGAGCTCTTTTTTTCTTGTTACAATTAAAAATATATTTTTTTATTATCTCAGCCTCTCTATTAATCCAAATAATTTCTTGAAAATCACGCATAGAAATTAAAAAGGTATCATCTGCAAGCGCAGTCACACCATTATTGTGTATCCAAGTTTTACCTGAACCAGTAGTTTTTGAATCCGACGCATATGCATCTGCAAATGGAGCAATGTTATGAGTCTTCATGCCATCCCAACTCCACACAACGTTTTTATTGTTATCAACTTCGATGATTTTTTTACTTCCTTTAGGACCCCATGCGTAATTTATAAGGACATTTTCGTTCGATAACTTATCAACATCATGACTTACTTTAGTTTTGTAAGACCAAATTACTTTGCCTTCTCTATCTATCTCATAAACCCCTTTTTCAGCGGCGATTAAAATTGTGTTTTTATTTGTGAATTTAGCATCATCTAATCTTCCAAATGAGCTATCCCCATTGTATTGCCAAACGATTTCAGCATTATTAGTAATTTCCACTACTCGACCGTGTGAATTTTTTTGAGGGACAACTAGTAAAAATGTTCCTTCCTGAATTTTATTAGCTTCATATACTAATAATTGCAGATCTTTACCAAAAGGGGAGGTTTTAAAAATCTGAGGATCTTGTTCACTGCTAGCAACATTATTTCCATTTTTCTTCCATATTTTTTTACATGATTGAATAACCTCTTTTGCTTTTTTTCTTAATGGTTTTTCGTCTGGCCGACCGTTTTCTAAGAATTTGATTTCACTTTCTTCTAAACCATTACTTTTAAAGCATTTCAGAACTTCTTCATTTGGATTAGAAAAAATATCCCATTTACTAGCCTGACTAGGACCAGAATAGAGAATAAAAATAATTGTGATTATTAATTTACAAAATTTCATATAAATAACTTTATTTATAAATTGTTAAGAATTTATTACATTTTAGTTTCATAAAACTATTTGTAAAATAAAAATTAAAAAGTGGGAATTAAAAGTTGCAGCTAATTCGTTGAATAGAAGAATTTACTCCCCCATATGTGGTGGGACTTGAATTTTATTTAAAAATAAATTAACTTCAACTTATGAAAACACTTCATATTCATATTGGTGTAAAAAACATTCAAGATAGCGTAAGATTTTATAGTACCTTATTTAAAACTGAGCCTACTAAGTTAAAAACTGATTACGCTCAGTGGATACTTAATGATCCGAAAATCAATCTCTCAATTTCAACAAGAGATGCTGATCAAGGTATAGATCACCTTGGTATTCAGGTTGATGAACAATCTGAGTTAGAAAATATAAGAACAAGTCTCTCTGAAGCAGATTTATCTACCTATAATAATGGTAAGACAGTCTGCTGTTATGCGAAATCTGACAAATCTTGGGTAACAGATCCAAGCGGAATCGCTTGGGAGACCTTTCGAACTACGGCTCATTCTAATACTTTTTATAAAGACAATAATGATAAAACTGAAATTGATAATTTAGAAACTTTAACTACGAACAACCCAGGGGGTTAGAGGATTTTACTCCCCCATATAAGCCTGTTTTACATCTGTGTTTTCTTTTATTTCACTGGGTAAGCCTGATGCCAGTATCTCTCCGTAGTTCAATGCTAGGATGCGATCTGAAACTTTATTCACAAAGCTCATATCATGTTCAATCATAATTATTGTTATGCCAAGAAGGCTTTGAATATCTTTTATCCAAAAGCCTAAATCATTCGTTTCTTCATTAGTTAAGCCAGAAGAGGGCTCATCAAGTAAAAGCAGTTTAGGAGCAGTACAAAGAGCGCGTGCTAATTCAACATTTTTTCTTACACCATAAGGAAGACCATTTATCAGTGTATCTCGGTAGTGTTGCAAATCTAGAAAGTCTATAACTTCTTCAATTTTTAATCTGTGCTCACGTTCTTGTTGTCTGGTTTTATTTGTAAATAATATTTCAGACAAAATATTAGTTTTTTTATAAATATGACGTCCTAATAGCATATTTTGAAGAACTGTAGCGTTTTCAAAAAGTTCTAAATTTTGGAATGTTCTGGCAATGCCAAGTGATGAAATGTTATGTGGTTTGATCTTTGAAATATTTTCTCCATCAAAGAAAATTTCACCATTACTTGGTTCATATATTCGACTGATTACGTTAAAGAGAGTAGATTTACCAGCTCCATTCGGTCCAATGATTGTAAATATTTCTCCTTTATCAACTGTAAATGAGACATCATTCAATGCCTTTACGCCACCAAAGGAAACAGTAATATTTCTAACTTCAAATAAACTCATTAAACTCTATCCGATTTAGTAAACACTTTTTGTTTCTTGAAAGTTTGTTTCTTGTAAGTAGGAAACAACTGAAAAAATAATTTTATTTTTACCCAACGACCATAAATACCTAGAGGTTCATACAGAATGAAAAGAACAAGTATCAGTCCAAAAAGCATAGGCTCTAGTCCTGGCTGTGAACCTATTGAACTTGGTAAATAATCTCTACATATTGCAATTAATTGAGGAAGGTAGCCGACAAAAATTGCTCCAAACACAGTTCCATGTAGACTTCCCATTCCGCCTACAACAATCAAAAGAAGCAATGTTAGTGATAAGAAGATATTAAAGATGTCTGGCGCTAGATATCCAATGTAGTGTGCAAGTAACGCTCCAGCTAGCCCAGTAAAAGCTCCAGATATAGCAAAAGATAAAGCCTTGTATAAACCTAAATTTACTCCAAGACTTTGGGCAGCTATTTCACTGTCTCTAATGGCTACAAAAGCTCTGCCAGTGGGTGATCTTAATATATTTATAGCTGCAAACATGGAGAGAATTAAAAAAGCTAAACAAACATAATAAAAGGTAGCACTGTCGTAGAAACTCATTCCCATAATTTCAGGCTGAGGAACTGGCATTCCTCTGTTTCCTCCAGTAAAATGTTCCCATTTAATAAAGACATGTTCAGCAATAAAACATAAAGCAAGCGTTGCAATTGCTAAGTACATGCCTGTTAAACGAAGTATAGGTATGCCTATAAGTGCGCCAACCATAAATGAAACTATTACAACTATTGGAATGGAGGCAAAAAATGGAATTCCATTCGTAAGTAAAAATGCATGTGTGTAAGCTCCTATACCTAGGAATGCTGCATGACCAAGAGAGGCAAGTCCCGTGTATCCTGATAAGATCATTAGCCCAATTCCAGCAATAGCCAAAATGCACACGTAAGAGATCTCACCTAAATAAAAATCATCAATCAGAAGTGGCATTGCAAGCATTAATATAATTAACAATGAATACCAAAAGCGATCACCACTGTGCCGTGCAATGTTAATATCCTGAGCATAATTTGTTTTAAAAATAAATCTCATTAAACTTTTTTAACCTCAGCTTTATCTGAAAATAATCCGCGCGGATAAATAATTAACGTTAAGATCAGCACTAAGTAGGCAGAAATTTCTCTAATGCCTCCAAATAAATAATTTTCATAGGTGCCACAAAGCTGTTCAACAATACCAATAATTATTCCACCCACAATAGCACCAGGAATAGATCCAAATCCACCAAGTACTGCTGCGGCAAAAGCTTTTAGTCCAATAAGTGAGATTGATGTGTCTACAAGTGTTATCGGTGCAAGTAATACACCGGCAATCGCAGCTGTTGCAGCTGATATTGACCATATTAACGAGAAAATAAATTTAACAGGAATACCCATATAATATGCTGCTAGTTGATTTTCTGAGGAAGCACGCATAGCAACGCCAATTCTTGAAAATGTAAAAAAGAGATAAAGAACTGAGACTAAAATGATAGTACCGATAATTATAGATAAATTAACATATGAAATAATAAGACCATTAAATTCCGTTATTTTTCCTGAAAAGGGAGTACTGAATGAGAAAATATCTGTCCCCCAAAAAATTGATGCAAAGCCTCTTAAAATAAAACCTATTCCAATAGTTAACATAACAGTTGCAAAGGGAGGCTGGCCTATAATCTGCCGGACTACTACTGCATCTAAAAAGAAACCAAAAACTGCTATGATGACTACAGTTAAGGCAAAGCCCATTATATAATCCATGCCCAAAACACCTATAAGAGAAAAGGCGACGAAGGCACCAAGCATTAAGATATCACCTTGAGCAAAATTTATGGTTTCTGTTGCTTTATAGATTAATACAAATCCTAAAGCGACCAATCCATAGATACAACCAGAAGCTACACCATCAATTATTAATTGTATCAATTGCATATATAAGTTTTCTAAAGTTTAACGTTAAGATTTAATATAATTATTAAGAACTATAACCTATAAAAAAATTATAGTAATTAGATAAATTCTATTAAAAATTTAACTTTTTTTTTCAATGAATCATTGCCATGATCTCCCCTAATTTAATTTAAGGGGTAAAATTATGTTTAAAACCAATGACCGCGTTGTGGACATTGCAATGGGAGTAAGTTTTTTTATTGCTTTCATGTATGCCGCAATGATGATTTTTGATCCAGACGTATTGCTAATGCGATACGATGATCCTAGTTCAAATCCTGATATGGACACTCTAAAAGTATTTCTATTCTGGCTTGGTGTTGCTAACGCAGGAATGATTACAGGTATAATTTATATGGGATACAAAGGCATGGATAGAGCATTTTTTGCTTTTGCTGTACCGTTTTTAATTTTTAGTATTTATTGGAATATTACTCCAGCACAAAATAGTGGAAATTTTGCAGGTATTATTTTGGTTTCCATTGGTTTACTTGGTTTAATCATTGCACGTGCAAGGTCAGGGTTGCCAAGAAACCCATTCGATATTCCAAAAGCAGATAGTTATTTTGGAACTGACGATATGGTAACGAAAGTTCTTCTGTTTCTTGGTCTTATAGGAAATGCATTTAATGTCATTATGTACTTTGTAAGACCAGAGGGTTTAATAGAAGATTCATCTTTTTTAACCATGTCAGCTGAAGCTCAATACTTCTCAATGGCCATGATGTTTATATCTTTATCGTGGGTCCTTACTTTGCTGTATCAGATGAGAGCGGGGTATAGTATGACCATGATTGTTGTGGGATTAATGTCCTCGACACTGATGTTTGTTGGCATGTTAAATTTTATGATAAGGAATAATTTCAGTACTACTGATGGCAATCCACTTTTAGCGTTGTTCATCACCACTTTCTTTGTTGGATCGGTGATATTGTTCTTTAGAAATCAAAGTAAAGCATAGGAGATACATAATGATAAAAAATAATGATACGCCTACTGTAGTTATACTAAGTTTAGTAGCTTTTGTTGCTTTAACGTATAGCTTTATGTTTTTAAACCCGATGAATGCGGAAGCTTTTGTTGATCGAACTGGTGGACTAGAACAAGGTCAAGCTGGCTATTTCTGGATGGGATTAATTGGGACTATTTATTTAGCCCTGGCCATTGGAAATATATTTGCATTATTAGCAACTCCTCAAGAGTGTGCAGTTTACTATAGAGTTATGGTAACTCTTACAGCCTTATTGTTCTTGAGAGCGCTCTGGATTACGATGACACAAGAAGGTGGCGGTGGGATTTCAGCGCCATTAGTTATGCAAGGCCTTGTTTGGCTTGGAACCCTAGTTGTTTATACTAGATCTGGTCAACGCATTGGTTCAAACGTTCTTTGGTCATAAGTTAATAAAAAAAAGGGCTCAGGCTTTAAGTCTGGGTCCTTATTTTATTACTGACTAGTTCTATTTTATAAAAAAATATTAACAGCAACCGCAGGTTTTTTTACCTGCAGGGACAGCTTGTTGTGCTTTTTTTTCGGTGAGTAATTTTTCTTCTTTTATTCCATTTTCAGCGAGAAGTTGCGCTTCGTTAGCTAGTTTGTCCTCAAAGTATTTTTCTAAACAATTGTATCCAAGCTTCTTAGCTTTTTTTTCTACATAGCCTCTTCTGCCTTTGAGATTAGCAATGATGTCAGGTATTGAAATATTTTGCATATAGGATTTTTATTTAAATTTTTAGCTTTTTACAAGTACACATATTGTTTAGTTCAGTAATCATCAATTTTTTGCGCATTACCAGTCAAAAAACCCATGAGTGCCAGTAGTCCCTCTGTAATATTCAACATCATCAGCTATAAGTTCATACCCAACAACTGCAAGTTCTTCAATGTTATGGTTTTCGATTTTAATCTTACCTGTAACGTACACAGGCTCCCACCAAGCAAGTCCTTCCCAAGGTTTTTTGGTTTCAACATAAACAATCTGATTAGGAGCAGGAGCGGGGACATGTATACATGCTCCAATGTAAGGCACTAATAAAAAAGTATTTATATCTCGTCCAATTATATCTAAGGGAAGGATATACCCCGGTATTCTGACTTCTTTGTCGTCTAATTTTTTGTTAAATTTAACTTCAGATGGATTAAACATTGAAGTCCATGGGATCAAGTCTTCCCAATCAATTTCTTTAGGTTCAGAAGCGTAAGAAAAAGATGAAAGTAAAATCGCTGATATTAGTACTATGCATTTAATGCATAGAAAAATACTCTTTAATGGTTGAGTTTTCATATTTTAATCGTCATGCCGTCATTAATTGAGAACCAATACGCTCTGATTGCAGGAATAAGACTTACTAATGAAGCAGATAATATAAATAGCATAAATATATATATATCTTTTACAGCTAGCGTTTCAATATTAACTAATATTCCGTAAGTATTATCAATCCATGGTTGCAATACGTATAAAGTTAGAAACAACATGACAGTGCTTACAATTATACTCATCACTGAGATAATAAATGCTTCAAGCATTAAAAGACCTATAACAACTTTAGGCGATGCTCCCATTGCTCTCCAAATAGCCATTTCACGTCTTCTCTCATTTAAACTTGAAAATATAATGGCCGTCATGCCAATGAGCGTTGTAAAAATAACAGTTACGGAGATTCCAAGTAGTAGATTTTCAACCACGCCAACGATCCTCCACAACTCTTGAAGAGCAACACCAGGTAAAATTGAACTTAATGATTCCTCTGGATACTCATTAATCCATCGTTGTAATTGAAATATTTGTAATTTTGAATTTACCCCAATTAATGCTGCCGTGATATTTTTAGGGGAGAGGTCCATCTGACGAATTTCTTCTACAGGAGTTAATTGTCCAGGAATTTTAGCTCCAGTAGACCAGTCTACATGAATAGCTTCAATTGCCTCCAAGCTTACGATAACTGTATTGTCGACCGGTGTTCCAGTTTTAGCAAGAATGCCTGAAACTCTAAATGGTTGATCATCGTGATCTGAAAATGACTGTAATCCATGAGATACAATGAGTGGAGTTTCCACAGAGTAATTTAGTTTTTCAGCAACACCTGCACCTATTATGACATCGTATAAGTCGTCTAAGTTGTTGCCCTTTTCCAATTCAATTGATTGTCCACCCCTAAATTTATATCGCTTAAAAAATTCATTATTGGTACCCATAACTCTAAAACCTTTATGACTATCTCCAAGAGAGATAGGCACAGACCATGCGACTTCTTTTCGATCTATAACATCCTCATAACTTTCCCAAGTTATGTTGTTTGTAGCGTTTCCAATTCTAAAGACGGAATATAGAAGCAGCTGAACAGAACTTGTTCTTGCGCCAACTATTAGGTCAGTTTGAGAGATCGTATCTGTGAAGCTTGTGTATGCAGATGTTCTTAACTTTTCAACGCTCATGTACAACATTAAAGATAAGGATATGGCAAAAACCGTCATACCAACGGTTAATAATCTTGCATACAAAGAATTGAGGGTAAGTTTTAAAAGCATCTTTATTGTTCTTTCACCGAGACATTTTTCATATCTATAACTCTATCAAACTTAGAGCTTAAAGATTTATCATGAGAAACCATTAATAAAGTTGAATTGCTACTTGCAACTTGAGAGAACATTAAATCCAGAAATATATTTTGCGCGTCTGTATCCAAAGAGGATGTAGGTTCATCGGCTATGACCAATGGAGGATTTCCAATTAATGCTCTTGCAACAGCAACCCTCTGTTGTTGACCAACGCTCAATTCACTTGCTTTCATGTTAACAACGTCTTCGGGCAAACGTAAAGATTGACAAATACTAATCGCCGTTTCTCTTTGATCACTTACGTTTGCTGACCTTAATTTTGAAAAATAAAGTGGCAACAAAATATTATCAATGACATTTGCATACGGCAGTAAATTAAATTGCTGAAATATAATACCAATGTTATCAGATCTATATTGATCTCTTTTTGTTGCTGATAAGTTATTAATCAGTTTTTCATTCAATTGAATGTTTCCTGAAAGGGGGGCTAAAAATCCACAGATAAGTGAGAGTAGGGTTGTTTTGCCTGAACCGCTCTCGCCCAAAAGCAATACTTTTTCTCCTTTGACGACTGATAGTTCTGGAATATGAAGTTTAAATTTGCTTTTATTTGACCAATGAAACTTTACAGAATTAATTTGTATCGTTTTTTCATTCAAATTAGATTTTTCCATCTGTGTTAATTAAAGGCTCATCTCCTTCTACCTCAAAGCTAGTAGACCCCATATTTGAAATAAACTGAACCTCTAACTCACCAGAATTCGTGAAAGTAGCAAAATAAGGAAAATTTACCTCTTTAATGGCGTTTATATTGCCGCATTCAAATGAGTATTTTGCATAAAACTCATTATGATTTTCTTCAGCATGCTCATCATGGTCATCGTGCTCATCGTGTTCATCATGGTCATCGTGTTCGTCATGCTCATCATGGTCATCGTGCTCATCTTCTTCCTTTAAAGCAACTTTCTGACCGTTTAATTCGCAAAGACTATTACTTGGTAGAGTGAATATATTTGTGTAATCATCAAACGTTTTCAAAGCTTGATTAATTTTAGCAATATCTTCATCACTTTTTGCGACATATTCAAAACCTACAATATCGGCTCCAGGTATCATAAATTCAAACTCAATTGTCGATCCTTCAACGGCAATATTTAACTCACCCACACCATGTTCATGCTTATCAACTTGTCTCGTCTCTTCAGCACTGATTGTAAAAGTCATTAAATTGAATGAGAGTAATATATAGATTATATATTTCATATGAGCCTCTATTTGAAAAAAAAATATATTATCGTTAAAAAAATATTTTATCTAGAGAAAATTGTTATTATATAACAATTTAATTAATGGGTGATTTTTGCCTTAAGATGTTTCGCAGGATTTACAAGTACCAAAGAATTCTAGATTGTAGCCGTCAAATTTTATTCCACTATTATCCTTAAAATCTAATAAATATTTAAAGAGTTTAGGATCATTTATTTCCGAGACTTCATCACAACTATCACATATTGAAAATGCAGTAGCATGAGGAGTTTCACAATCTGAAGTTTTGCATGCAACAAATGAATTTTGACTTTCTACTTTATGAATTTTACCAATTTCAATTAACTTATCTAAAGCTCTGTAAACTTGAGGTGGAGCATTGATACCTTTTTTTTGTACATTAGATAAAATGGAATACGCTTTAACAGGCTTCTTGTTTTTTTGAATGTATTCAAGAATGATCTTTTGATTTTTGGACAGTGGTTTCTGTTTATTTTCCATTGCTTGCTATTTTAATATTTTTTTCTAATTTTGGATAATGATAAAATAAATAAAATTATTGCAACTGTGACAATAGTAGGGCCAGATGATGTATTAATTTCGAAGGATGCATAAAGTCCAATAAATACTGACAATAATCCTCCTATGATTGACAAAATAACCATTTGTTTAGGATTATTTGATAAATTACGCGCCATTGCACATGGAATAATAAGCATCCCAGTTATTAAGAGAAGACCTACCATTTTGATAGAAATTGCAATAAGAGCTGCTAATAATATTGTAAATATAGCGTTAACTCGTTTTGGATTCATACCCTCAGCTTCAGCCAATTCATAATTTACTGTTGAGGCAAATAAAGGTTTCCATATTAGCCATAACACGAAAAGTATTATTGCGCCACCTGCCCATATGATGATCAAGTCATTTACATTTACTGACAGAATATCTCCAAACAGTACCCCCATGATATCAAACCTTATGAATGATAAAAATCCTAAGACTACCAATCCAATGGCTAAAGATGAGTGCGAGAGAAGTCCCAGTAGTGCATCGCCTGATAAATTTGTTGTATTTTGTAATCTTAATAAAATTAATGCAACTAATGATGAAACAGCGAATATAGATAGTGAAATGTTTATATCAAATGATATTGATAATATTACACCTAACAATGCCGAGTGCGCCAGTGTATCCCCAAAGAATGAAAGTCTTCGCCAAACAACAAAGCATCCTAGAGGACCAGTAACTAGGGCAATTCCAATACCAGCGATCAGTGCCCTAAACAAAAAGTCATCAAACATATTATTTTGCCTCTTTCACGATGTTGCCATCTGAGTCATGAACATGGTCATGCTCATGTTCATAGAGAGATAGAAGCTGAGATGATTTTTCCCCAAAAAGTTCTTTATATTCTTTGTTTTGAGCAACAGCTACTGGCGTTCCTGAGCAACAAACATGCCCATTAAGACAAACGACATAGTCAGTTGCAGACATAACGACATGTAGATCGTGTGAAATTAACAGTATCCCACACTGAAGTGTTTCGGATATTTTTTTTATCAACGCGTATAATTCAACTTCACCTGTAAAATCGACACCCTGTACAGGTTCATCAAGGACCAAAAGGTCCGGCTTCTTTGCAATTGCTCGTGCCAGAAGAACTCTTTGAAATTCACCACCTGATAATTCTCTCAGATTATTATTTTTAAGGTGCTCAACACCTGTTAAGTTAAGAGCATCGTTTATTTCTTGATCTTGAAGGTCCTGAGTTAAGACCATAAAATCAATAACCCTTACAGGCAATGTCCAGTCAATTGAAACTTTTTGTGGTACGTAAGAAATTTTATTGGTTAATCTTTCAACAGTGCCCTCAATGTTTTTGTAAAGACCGAGAGCTATTTTAGCAGTGGTGGTTTTACCTGACCCGTTTGGACCAATTAAAGTAACAATTTTTCCTTTTGTAATATTTAAATTTACACCCTTCACAAGCCATTTGCCATTCTTATACAATCCGGCATCAGATACTTTTACTAAAAGGTCATTGTCTATCATAAAAAAATGCTTGCTAAATAATTATGTTATAATATAACGCTATACTCAAACTATTATAAAAGCAATATATCTATGAAATTACAACTTAAATTTGGATTAATCTTATCAACTATTTCTCTATTAACGTTTATTTCTTACGCAAAAGCTGAAACAAAAGTTGTAGCATCAATTAAGCCGATACATTCATTAATTAGTTATGTAATGGATGGAGTAGGAACGCCTGGCTTATTAGTAGATGGCAGTTCTTCACCACATACTTTTCAATTGAAGCCTTCCCACGCAACAATGCTTCAAGAAGCAGATATTGTGTTCTGGATTGGCGAGGACTTGGAGTCATTTCTAGAGACACCTCTGGAGTCAATTGCAAAAGAAGCAAAGCAAGTAACATTGATGGAATCAGAAGATATTGTAATGCTCAAATTTAGGGAAAAAAATGTATTTGATGATCATGATGATCATGGAGATGAACATGATGACCATGATGAGCATGGTGATGAACATGACGAGCATGAGGAACACGAAGAACATGGTGATGAGCATGACGAACACGAAGATGAACATGACGATCACGCACATCATGATGGTCATAACCATGGCGAATTTGATATTCACTTTTGGCTAGATCCAGAAATTGCAAAGACCATTGTTCAAATTGCTGCAAAAGAAATATCAGAAATTGATCCTGCAAATGCATCAAAATATGAAGCAAATGCAGCTAAAGCTCTGAATAAACTTGATCAACTTATAAATGATACAAGAGGCAAGATAAATAAGGATGCCACTTATGTTGTATTCCATGATGCTTTTCAATATTTTGAGCAGCGCTTTGGAATCGAAGTAATCGGCGCACTCACAGTAAATCCTGAAATATTGCCAGGCGCTAAACAGCTTGCTGAAATTAGAGAGGTCATTGAACACGAGGCTGTTAACTGCTTATTCTCTGAGCCTCAGTTTAATCCAACGATCGCTGAAACAATTGCTAGTGACACAGGCGTGAAAGCCGCGGTTCTCGATCCGTTAGGAGCTGAACTAGAGCCTGGAAAAGATCTGTATTTTGATCTTATAAGCGATATGGCATCATCATTTGAAAGTTGCTAGGAGCTTATCAAGATAAGGCAGTCAATAAATAAAATATTTTAGACTAAAACTTCCCCATTTTTTTAATTGAAGGGTGGAGGGATAAATGGGGAAGTTCTCTTTTCTCTAAGTTACTCGAACAAATCATATTTTTTAATATTGTCATTAAAATTACAAAAATATTAAAAATTTATGACAGATTTCAAGAAAGTATAGTTTAACAAATCTTTCACAAATTATTGGTAATGTAATGCAAATTGATTCTTTTTTACCAAATTTATGGCCAACGAAAAAAATAATGTTATTCCTCTCTTAAAATATCGTTCCATATTTATTTCAGATATTCATTTAGGATCAAAAGGCTGTCAAGCTGAACAGTTACTTGAGTTTTTAAAAAACACCAGATCAGATTACTTATATTTAGTTGGAGATATCATAGATGGGTGGCGACTTAAAAATAGATGGTACTGGCCACAAAGCCACAGTGATGTAATACAAAAAATTCTAAGAAAAGCACGGCACGGAACTAAAGTCCTTTATGTATCAGGAAATCATGATGAGCTTGTTAGAAAATTTGTGCCAATAACACTTGGCGACATTAGAGTAGTTAATGAGATCAAACATAGGACAGTAGATGGATCTGAATATCTTGTACTGCATGGAGATAAATTTGATTCGATTATCAATATTGCACCCTGGTTAGCCCATCTTGGCGCTAGCGCATACGATTTCGCTTTATGGCTGAATAGAAGATTTAACCAGTTAAGATTATTATTGGGTTTGAAATATTGGTCGTTATCAAAGTATCTAAAATTAAAAGTAAAAAATGCTGTTTCTTACATTAATAAATACGAAGAAATAGTTGCAGGTTACGCAAAAAAGAAAGATCTAAAGGGCGTTATTTGTGGACATATTCATCACGCTTCACATCGAATGATAAACGGAGTTCATTACTATAATGATGGGGACTGGGTAGAAAATTGTTCTTTTATGGTAGAAAATTTTGATGGATCAATGGAAATTCTTTTTTGGAAAGATATCGTTGAAAAGTATGAAGTCATTGACAAACATAAGGACTCCGTAAAGGTATTAAGTTAATTGAAAATACTCATCGCCTCAGACGCATGGCTCCCTCAAATAAATGGTGTTGTTAGAACTTATCAAACACTTGGTGACAAACTTAGGGGTCAAGGACATGAGGTTAGGTACATCACTCCTGATAAATTTATTACAATTCCATTGATTATTTATCCTGAAATAAAGCTTGCGATTAATCATTGGTTCAAAATTGGCGGGATCATTGAGAAGTTTAAACCTGACTTTATACACATTGCTACTGAGGGGCCTATTGGCTTAGCGGTTAGGAATTATTGTTCAAAGAATAATTATGCATTCACAACCTCATATTGTACAAAATTTCCAGAATACATAAATACGATGGTTAAGATACCTGTATCCTTCACATATAAAATTTTGAAATGGTTTCACAAAAATTCTAGCGCAGTAATGGTATCCTCTAATTCAATTATAAATGAACTTAATTCACATGGAATTAATAGGACAGTTAAATGGTCCAGAGGCGTGGATATAGAAGCCTTTAATCCGCAAAAAAAAATTGATCTCAATTTGGAAAAACCAATTTATTTATACGTAGGAAGAATATCTAAGGAAAAATCATTAGAAGATTTTCTTAAATTAGATTTAAAAGGTACAAAATTACTTGTAGGTGATGGACCCTTTAAGAAAAAACTAGAAAAAAAATATCCTGATGCAGTTTTTGTGGGAGCGAAGAAAGGAAATGAACTGGCACAGTACTATGCATCTTCAGATATCTTTGTATTTCCAAGTAAAACAGATACGTTTGGAATGGTCATGATCGAGGCTCTCGCCAGTGGAATTCCCGTGGCCGCATACCCTGTTCCAGGGCCAAATGATGTTTTTGATAATTTTAAACATAACACTCTTGATGATAATTTAATTAATTCAATTGATAAGGCGAGAAAAGTGAGTCGTACCGATTGTCTAAATTATAGTAAAAAATTTGATTGGCTTGAGGTTTCTAAGCTGTTTTTGTCACATCAATCTGCATCACGCGTTGCAAAATAATCTATAAGAACCTAGGTCGAATAAAATCTGTAACTTTAAATGAATTATATTTTAGTTCATTCCAATCTTTTAAATCAGATTTTAATATTGCAAGACTTCCTGTTGGAAATTTATTTTTAATATTTAAATATTTCTCATCTTGAGAGGGTGCACTTAAGCCCATTGTCAAATTTCGAATTGTCGGTTCATGATTTACAATTAAAATATTTGAATAATTATTTTCAGTTTTTTTGATTAAGTCAAAAAGGTAGATTTCGTCACATAAATACAATTTCTTGCTAAAAACAACCTTCGAGCCTGTCTTTAGTGTTTTTCCAAGAACTAAATTAAATGTGTCAACAGTTCTTCTTGCAGATGAAACATAGGAAATATCTGGTATTATTTTTTTTTGTGAAAGAAATGTTTCAATTTTGTTACAATTGGTTTCTCCTCTTTTAGAAAGAGGTCTCTCATAATCATTTAAACTAGGATCATCCCAACTTGATTTAGCGTGTCTCAATAGATATAAATGCTTCATCACGTTACAATGATAAGAAAAAATACAAATTCAGACAATAAGTTCTTAAAC
>CABYZQ010000007.1 GCA_902523535.1 uncultured Pelagibacteraceae bacterium | reverse complement strand
TTAAAAATTACTAGGTCTGATAGAAAGAAGTCGTCAGAGCAATCTTCCCGGTAGCTTTACGTGCAAGAATTGTTTCAAGAGCTTCTTGTCCTCTTTCAAGTGGGAGAACCTGTGTAACAGGCGCTTTTAATTTGCCCTCTTCATACCAACTCGTCAGTTGGTTCATATTATCCAAATGATTTTGTGGCTCTAAAGCTGTAAACTGTCCCCAGAATACTCCTACAGCTGAACATCCCTTGATCAAATAAAGATTCATAGGAATTTTAGGTATATGACCAGCTGCCCAACCGATAACTAAGAAACGTCCATTCCATGCAATACTTCTTAACGCAGGCTCAGTAAAGTCAGCACCAACAGGATCATAAATAACGTCTGGTCCTTTGCCACCTGTTGCTTTAGCGATTTCACTTCTAAATTGTTTAACTTGATCACGATCTGTTAAATCATAACCACCATAATTAATGACTTCATCTGCACCGTACTGTTTGCACACTTCTAATTTTTCATCAGATGATGCGGCTGCTACAACTTTAGCGCCAAGAGCTTTGCCTATTTCAACGGCTGATATACCAACACCTCCAGCTGCTCCAAGAACTAATAACGTTTCACCTGCTTTGAGTTGGCCTCGATTTTTTAATGCGTACTGTGATGTACCATAAGTTAATGTAAAGCAAGAAGCCGTAGTAAAATCCATACTGCTTGGCTTTTTATAAATTTGTCCCGCACTGACAATCACTTGTTCTCTGAAGCCTCCAAACCCAGTCATGGCAACTACCTCGTCACCAACTTTCCAATCAGTAATGCTTTCACCGACTGCACTAATGGTTCCTGATATTTCACCTCCTGGTGAAAAAGGAAGCGGTGGCTTTACTTGATACTTATCTTGAATAATTAAAGTATCTGGAAAATTAACACCAGCAGCATGCACATCTACCAGTATTTGACTTTTTTTTAATTCAGGGACTTCAACATCCTCATAAACCAATGAACTTGGAGGTCCGAATTCTTTACAAACAATTGCTTTCATAATTATGAATCTCGATATAAATTACAGGCTATGAAATTTATTAATTTCAAACTTATTCTATCAATATTACTGCTGAGTTCAATAAATGCTTTTGCGGTCATCGATGTCGTGCACCTTGGCTCTTTTGGCAAAAGTGGAGCGTGGCAAGCAAAAGAATTTAAAGATGGAGCGTCTAAAATTTGCTACATCATTTCAAAGCCGATCGCGACCAATCCCTCAGATCTAAATCGCGGTGAGCATGCGTTCATGATCACAAACTTCCAGGAAGATGGGACTTCTCATGAAGCCAGTGTCGATACTGGATTTACCTTCAAGCCAAAGAGCATGGTAGAAGTCAGCATCAACAACAGCAACTACAAGTTTTTCACTGTTGAATCAAGAGCCTGGCTCGCAGATGGCGAAAATGACCAGAAACTCATAAAAGATTTGAAGAATGGAGCACGTGTCAAAGTCAAGAGTATCTCAAGTAGAGGAACCAAAATAACAGATACATATTCACTTATTGGATTTACAAAAGCATTAGCGGCGATCGACGAAGCCTGCTCATAAACAATCATGACAGATGAAAAATCAGACTTAATTGGACTAAGTCAATCGGAGATATATGAATCTTTGATCGCGAATGATCTCATAGAATCAAAAGATAAATTTCGTGCTAAACAAATATGGCATTGGATTTATAATAAAGGTGAGACTGATTTTGGGAAAATGAGTTCGATCTCTAAAGAATTAAGATCATTACTCCCTCAATTTTATAAAATTAAAAGACCAACAATACAAACACATGAAAAATCTATTGATGGAACACAAAAGTGGTTATTCAAACTCAGCGATGGAAATCTCATAGAGACAGTTTTTATTCCCGAAGATAATCGAGGAACTTTGTGTGTGTCATCACAAGTAGGCTGTACATTGAATTGTACATTTTGTTATACAGGTACACAAAAGTTAGTACGTAATTTAACCAGTGAAGAAATTGTTTCACAATTACTTGTGGCTAAGGATGAATTATCTGATTGGTCAAATACACACGGAAGAAAGATTTCAAATGTTGTTTTCATGGGAATGGGGGAGCCTCTCTATAATTATAATAATGTCAAACAAGCTGCAGAAATTATGGGCGATAAGGAGGGAATTCAATTATCAACAAAGAGAATAACGCTGAGTACATCAGGTATAGTTCCTGAAATAATGAAATGGGGAGAAGAAGTAGACTCAAGGCTTGCGATATCGTTGCATGCAACAAATGATGAATTACGCAATGAGATCGTACCAATAAACAAAAAGTTTCCCTTAAAAGATTTAATAAAATCGTGCAGAGAATATCCAAGAGCTAAAAATGCAAAACGTATAACTTTTGAATATGTTATGCTCAAAGGTATCAATGATGGCGTGGCCGATGCACGTAAACTGGTTAAATTAATTTCAGGAATTCCCGCAAAAATTAATCTTATTCCCTTTAACCCTTGGCCTAATTCGCCCTATGAATGCTCTGACAAAGAGCAAATTAAGAAATTTAGTGACATCATTAAAAATGCAGGTTATGCAAGCCCTGTTAGAAAAACAAGGGGACAAGATATTATGGCTGCGTGCGGTCAGCTCAAGTCCTCAAGTATAAAAGTAAGAAAAAGTGAACTAAGAAATCATGGATAAAGTAAATAAAGTTGTTCTTGCTTACTCAGGTGGGCTCGACACATCCGTTATATTAAGATGGCTTAAAGAAACCTACTCGTGCGAGGTCGTTACGTTTACCGCTAACTTAGGCCAAGATGAAGATTATGACTTGGTTAAGAAAAAAGCAACTCAGCAGGGTGTTAAAGAAATATTCATTGAAGATCTCAAAGAAGAGTTTGTCCGTGATTACGTTTTTCCTATGTTCAGAGCCAATCCACTTTATGAAGGCTACTATCTTTTAGGTACATCAATTGCAAGACCTTTGATCGCACAAAAACAAATTGAAATTGCAAACAAAGTGGGTGCCGACGCCGTATCGCATGGCGCAACAGGCAAAGGCAATGATCAAATTAGATTTGAGTTGGGTTATTATTATCATAAACCAGATATTAAAATCATCAGTCCATGGAGAGAATGGGATCTTACATCTCGAACATCTTTGGTTGAGTATGCTGATCAACACAGCATTGAGATTGCGAAAGATAAAAGAGGTGAACAGCCTTTCAGTATTGATGAAAATGTTTTGCACTCCTCTGCTGAGGGTAAAGTCCTTGAAGATCCATGGGAAGAAGCTCCTGATTATGTATACACAAGATCTGTGTCACCAGAAAATGCTCCCGATACTCCAGAAGAGATCACTATTGAGTTTAAACAAGGCGATGCCTGTGCTTTAAACGGACAAAGCATGACACCCTTTAAATTGTTGAAAGCTTTGAACGAGCTAGGTGGAAAACATGGTATTGGTAGGGTCGATTTGGTTGAAAACAGGTATATTGGAATGAAATCTAGGGGCATATACGAAACACCTGGTGGAACAATCCTCTATCACGCTCACAGAGCCATAGAAAGCATCACATTAGACAAAGAAGCAGCTCACATGAAAGATGAACTGTCACCTAAATATGCAGAGTTAGTCTACAACGGCTACTGGTTTTCACCAGAAAGAGAAATGATGCAATCCATGATTGATAAATCTCAAGCGAATGTAGAAGGCAAAGTCAGGCTAAAACTCTATAAAGGCAATACCATGATTACAGGTCGTGAGAGTTCAATGAGTTTATATAATCCTAATCTAGCAACTTTTGAGTCAGATGATATTTATTCTCAAAAAGATGCTGAAGGCTTCATCAAATTGAATGCTTTAAGATTAAGAGAGAAAAAATAATTACTGTTGCTGTCGTATGGCAGCATCAACTGTGTTCTTCAACAAACATGCGATTGTCATAGGTCCAACACCTCCTGGTACAGGCGTAATAGCTGAGGCTACACTCAATACGTCATCAAAATCAACATCGCCCACAAGTTTTGTTTTGCCTGGATTATCTGGGTGATCAACACGATTTATTCCAACATCAATAACGACAGCCCCTTTTTTAATCCAATCTTTTTTTACCATCAGTGGTCTTCCCACCGCTGCAACAACAATATCCGCTTGCCTGGTAAGCTCTTCAATATTTCTTGTTTTCGAATGAACAATAGTCACTGTGCAAGACTCCTCTAAAAGCAATTGTGCCATAGGTTTACCAACAATATTGGATCTACCAATAATAACAGCATGCATCCCTTTTAGATCAGTAATGGATTTCTTTAACATAAGATAGCACCCAAGAGGAGTGCATGGGGTAAATGTTTTATTTAAAAGTTCACCACCAATTGAGTTTCTGCCGACGTTTACTGCATGAAACCCATCTGCATCTTTAATAGGATCAATTGAATCGATGATTGCTCTTGAATCTATATGAGAAGGGAGAGGTAATTGAACCAGTATGCCATTCACTTTGTCGTCTTTGTTAAGATCATCAATAAGCTTTAATAAATCGCTCTCAGCAACGCTGGTATCTAAAAAATGGTCTTCTACATCCATGCCAATTTCCTTAGCCATTTTTGTTTTTGTCTTTACATAAACTTGACTAGCTGGATCTTCACCCACCAAGACTACTGCAAGGGTTGGCACTTTGTTAAAATCTTTTTTAAAGGCCTCTACCTTAACAGCCGTTTCTGCACGCAAATCAGCAGCAATTTTTTTTCCATCAATTAATTTATTTTCATCCATAATTTACAATGCAATTGTCATATAAAAATATTCAAACAGTAGATTTCTAATAAAGTACAAAATCAAAATTAAAACCACCGGAGATAAATCAATCCCACTAAGATTTGGCAGAAAGTTTCTTATGGGGTTAAGCAGTGGATCAGTTAACTTTTTTGTTCCATAATAAACGGCAATAATAATTCTATTCTGTGTATTAAATATATTCATGGCTATTAACCAGCTAAAAATGACATTGATGATCAATACCCATGTATAAAGATTGATAACTTGGTCAAAGAGAATAATGAGTGAATTCATGAATTAATATCTTTCAATAAGTAGTTATCTAAAAAAGAGTCTAACCATAAATTTATTTTTTTACCATGTTTAAGTCGATGAGTAAGTTGTTCACGTCGATTTTGTGCACCTTTTTCTTTCAACATATATCCTGCATAATACAACCAACGAAGATGCATCTTTAAATTTACCTCGGGATGAAATTGAATAGCTAAGGCATTTTTATATCGGAATGCCTGCTCTCTAAATAGATCACCCTTAGCTAGAATTTCGCATGACTGGGGTACAGTAAAGCCTTCTCGGTGCCACTGGAAAAACTTTTTCTGACTTTGGAACATCTTATGGCCATCTCCTGTGGGATTGATGTCAAAAAAACCAATTTCAAGCGTAAGGTCATGAGATTTCTGAACTGAACCACCAAGGTTCTTGGCCAGCATTTGTGCACCTAAGCATATACCTAGGAAGGGCTTATTGGATTCAAGTACTTTGGATATCCAGTCTATCTCGTATTTTATATAATCAAGATCATCATTAGCACTCGGTGGTCCTCCATAGATGACCGCTAGATCATGCTCATCCATATTTTCTGGAAGTTTTTCACCAATTACTGGCCTTCTGACATCCAGTGTGTAGCCACGCTCTCTTAATTTAATGCCAACATCTCCTGTACTTGATCTTGGTTGATGAACGACCATTAATGCAGTTTTTTTATTCATAGCTCAAGCTATGAAACTACATCGCGCTTAAGCCACCATCAAGAACAATTTCTGCCCCTGTCATAAATTTGGACTCATCAGATGCTAAATATAAAATGGCATACGATACATCATCTGTATCTCCAATTTTATTCATTGGGATTTGTCTGGCTAATTTAGCAACTGCTTCATCTGCACCAAAAGCCTGCTTAATGGGATCAAGAATAGGCGTATTTACAAATGCTGGATGAACAGAATTACAGCGAACCTCAAATCCTTTTTTTGCACAAAATAGAGCGACAGATTTAGAGAGATGACGTACGCCTGCTTTTGAAGAATTATAAGCAGCAGTGTTCCATCCTGCAACTATACCTGAAATAGATGAGATATTAATGATTGAGCCATGACCATATTTACCCATGACGGGAACAGCATATTTACATCCTAGAAAAACACTATCAAGGTTGACTTGATGTACTTTTTTCCAGATATCAAAATCGGTTGAAACCACATCGGCGCCTAGACTGATGCCTGCACTGTTCACTAAAATGTTGATTTTACCATGATCACTCTCAGTTTTGTTAATTAATTCAATCCAAGACTCTTCTTGAGTTACATCATGAAAAGTCGATTGAAATTGCGTCTCACTAAAATCACCTAATCGCTCTGGCATTGAATCTAATACTTCACGGTTTACATCGGTAAGAATAACTTTTGCGCCTTCTTCAAGAAGCTTACGCGCTGCAGCAAATCCAAGTCCAGAAGCTGCACCAGTTATAATTGCAACTTTGTCTTGTACACGTCCCATTTTATCCTAAATCTACTGTGAAATAACTATCCTGAGAAGTTGAGTCTTCTGACGTAAAGTTTTCATAGCACTCGGTCATACTGTGTTTTCGAAAACCATTTTCACCTGCTAATAAAAACTCATCACTTCCAAGATATACTATTGATGTATTGCTTAAACGATCAGATCTGACGCAAGTTTCAATATTTTTCTTTCTAAAGAGATCAACCACCGAGACAGAACCACCATTACCACTTATAGCAATACGTCCATCATCTAAGATTATAGCATTGGTTAAACTGTTTTTAGAGCCGATGAATAATCTTTCAAAGGCCAAGGTTTTACACTCACCCGCATATATTCCACTTTCATAGCAAGCCAGTGTTGTAATCTTATCGCTGGGTATAATATCTTCAGCTCCATAATCGCTTATTAATGTAAGGTTACCAGACATACCTAGTAAAAGTGATTGTCCCTCATCAACCTTTATACCTGCCCAATACGAACCTTCATATCCTGTTTCAATAGCAAGCCACGACATACCCCTATCATCTGAGAGATAATATTTTCCTAATTCTCCTACTGCGTAAGCTTCATTCATTGCTGACTTTCTCCAAATCTGAGAATCAGCATATGCATAATTTAAATGAGGTTGAAATTCGTCGTCATCTACAAATAGATAACCCCAACTTTTGCCTCCATCAGATGTTCTGAGTGATAAAGCAAAGGCACCTAATGCGATTCCATCATTTTCATCAAACATATGGATAGATAATAAAGGCGCATCCCAATCAATATCTTCATACTGCTTAACCCATGTCTTGCCGTAATCATTTGAATGAAGAATAACAGCATCATGACCCACCACCCAACAAGACTGTTTAGTAGGACAACTAAGATCAGTAATAGTGCTAGTGTAAGGAACGATCTCTGCCTGAGTCCAAGAATCTCCTAGATCGTCTGAATAAATTATAATTCCATGCTCTCCCGCTGCATAAATTCTATCATCAACTTTTTCCATTGCATTGATTAAAGATTTTTCCGCAAGAGCAGATTGAGCAGCAAATCCTGATCCATAATTAAAATTTGATGATGAAACAGAACTTATGGGTAAGAGAAAAAGTGTACCTAGTAATATAAAAATACGGAACATAAGCTTATATAAAAATAAAACCCGACTTAAATAATTCAAGTCGGGTTTTATGTTAAAAGTTGTTAATGGTAAAAGTGTATTACCTTGCGTAACGTCTTAAACCATCTGGTGTGTAGAAGCTAACAGCTTTTTCTTCACCATTAAAGATTGGAGCCCTTGGCTGAACTGCTGCACCCAAGATACTGCCACCAGAATAAGTTCTCGTAGCAAAGTCAAAAGTAAATTCACCTTGAACATTGCAGATATCATCAGACATCATTCCAGTTCCACCAAATTGACCCTGTACATGCGTTTGCATGTATGTACGCATTAACTCTTGATTACCATCATACATATCTTGGTACACAAGAAGGCCTGGTTGACCATCTAAGAAATAGAACGTTCTAGACTCGTAAAGATGTCTTTGTCCTGGACTTAATTGCGCATGAACAACATGCACATCAAGTTCCTCAAATCGAACATAATCAGGATTTAAATGTCCAATACCGTGTGTGTCTGCGATAGGGTTTTCAGCTAAAGCATCGTTCATGAAAGGAACAATCATTTTTTGCTTGCCTTCATAAGACCAATCATAACGATCTTGTGCTCCGTTGAATCCACCGAACTGATCAACAGTAACAATACCGCCACCAGCGGTTGTTAATGTGTCATAAGAAATATTAGGTGCCCTACGAACACGTCTTGTAGCAGGACTGTACTGCCATGCTTTACGTGGTTGCATATAACTATCAATGAAGTCATGCACAAGAGTTACTGTACCCGCAGTTCTTGGTGGGCCTAAGTTTTTCTGCATGAACAATGCAAACAAGTTTTTATCTGCATACATTGTTTTAGTTCTTGGGTTTGTAGGAAAAGAAATTGATGTTTCTTGTTGCCCTAAAGTAATTGAGCCATCGGCCTTAACGTTTGTTGATGTTTGAATTCTATCCACCGCACTGATTTGACCCGCATACATTCGATAATTCCATACAAAGTGTTGAGCTTGACTTGGATCAGGGAAAGGTGTCTGACCATAATTTGGAACTTCAAGTCCTTCGTTATCGTTTATCATTGTGCCATTAGATTGACTTATGGCAGCAACGTCTGGATCTGTAGCACACGATGCACCATTTTCTGATACGTCAATTCTATACGTGTCAGGATACTGTGCAAACATCTGGATCTGTCCAGGGTTTAACATATCTGCATACTCAGAAACATTTGATGATGTTATTGAGTACTTAACATGTCCATCAGCTAGAGCAGCTGAAGAAGACATAACTAATGCAGATACAAAAGTTATCAGTAAGTTTTTTAAATTTAATTTAATCATTTTATTCTTATTCCTCTCCTAAATTAAAATGAGTAAGATAATGATGCAGAAACAAAGTCCATATCATTTCTAAGGTTATCCATGTCGTCGCCCATTTGATCAACATAACTCAATGAAGTCGATACATCACCACTTTGAGCTGAGACACCAACTGAAAGACTTGATCTGCCCTCAGAGAATCCTCCAAGTGAAGCAGGTCCGTATCCTGACGGATCAGAAGACCAAGCAAAGTTTGGCGTAACAGACCAAGGCGAATTTGCAAAGTTATTGTAGGTAGCAAATCCAACAAGTCTGTAACTAAAAGATCTTTCATCAGCGCCCATTTGACCTTCACAATAACTACCATTACCAAATACGGCATCAACAATTCCTGCGCCTACGTTACTCACGCCTGCACCATTTGAAAGGTCATGGTCAATTTGCCAATCTTCACCTAGGCCAGAAGCGCCACTAGCAGCGATGACATCGTTTAAAGCAGAAAGCTGAGTGCCTGTAAGACCTTGGAAGATACCTAAGCATAAGTGTTCTCCTGCACCTTCGTTAAATCCTGCACCACCACGAGCAACAAAACCGTTAGTCATGTTATCCATGCCGTCTATTTCAACCATGGCTAGTTCTGTTAACAACACAGCACTATCTGCCCCTAAAGATTGAGTTATTGGATGCGATGCACTGAATGATGTTGTAGTACCAATATCAAGAGACATAACATCATAATTTACAAAGGCATTAGAGTAGTAATCAGATGTTGCACTTCCCGTGTCAGTTATGAACGGTAGTGAAGATCTTCTAACATTTTTTAGAAGGCTTTCAAACGTTCCAGCTCCTAGAACTGTATCAACCAAGTTTGGCATTACCACACCTGCTGTTGCGTTAGACGCAGTCAATGCATAAGTATCATGGGCAAACGCAGTTAGTGCTGCGGATACGCCAGCTGCATCAGCTATTTGATTGATCTGATCGCCTCCATTCGTTGCAAGTGGGAAGTCAGGACGATAAGAAAGTTCACCCTGAAAAACCGTGCCTCCAACATTTGTATTAAAGCTTAATCCAAAGATTTCATTATCCTCAGGATAAATAAATCTGTATCTAGCTTCGTTTAACGGGACAACCGCACCTGCAATCGCTGGTGTTACACCAATGATTGTGTTGATACTTGAACCATAAACCGAACACGTACTTGGATCATGAACTAATTCACCATCTATTACCACTTTATGTGTAATATTTTTGTAAGCAGCTTTTTGCTCAAAGCTTGCTGATCCATCAGGTGCAAAAGCGGCCGCACCTAAAGAAGCACCAAGACCAGCGCACAATCCGCTGCTGTAACCACCTTCAAGTAGAGCTTGTTGCAATAATAGTTGAGATGCTGTTGCCCCATCTTCTGCCGTCATAAAACCTGCAGCATCGTTACCACCGTCAAGAATTTCACCTTGCAAGTCAGCAAGCGCATAATTGTATGCTCCCATAACATCACCAGCTAGCACTCCGCCTTCTCCAACGATTTGAAGATATGGAACTTTTGAGTGATAGTTAGCGTAGTAGAAGTTTACGTCTACTCCAGTACCAACATTTTCTAAGTAAGTATTCAATCTAATACCAAATTGGCCATCATCTTTGGAGTCAACAAATTTTGCGTCGTCTACCATTAACTGAACACTGGCTGCGTTATCAAATTGCGGAGCCACTACATTCGTACCCCAGACTGTATTTAAGCCAGCAAGATCAGCTGCTGCTGTTGTAAAGTTTTCAAGCGTATTGTTAACTAATAAACCCTGAGGAGCTAGCAATTGACCATGATCACCGGCGGCTGCGGTTGCTGTCCAAGTAGCCCAGTCTGTTAGAGTTGCATTACCGAAAGCTGTGCTAAGAATAGCTTCAGTGTCATTATTTGCACGAGTTGCCTCAGCTAAATGGTATGCTTTAGAATCTGCATCACACGCGTTACCTAGAGCTACGTTGTAAGTGTAAGTACAGTAAGAAGGACCTTGCTCCTCATTATCATAACCACCACTTGCAAGAATACGATCTCCACCAGTTCCTACTACATCATTTCCAAAGAAACTACCTTTTGGATCAACCTCTACACTATCATTAGAAAACTGATAATAAACTTCAAAGCCGAGGTTATCACTTATAGAACCGTTAAGTGTAATTTGTTCCGTAGGCAATAAAGCATCCCTGATGCTTGCACCAGGAGCTCTTAGAGCTGTTAAGTCAAGTGCGTTTGTTACTAAACCGTTTGCACCAACAGGAATAAAAGTTGCTTCACCCCAACTCGTAATGTAACGACCTGCAGTAACGTCCATGTAACCTGCAGCACCCGCGTCAAATCCAGTTGTAATGTAAGCATTAAGTAAAGTTACGTCACTTTCAAGTTCATCTTGTGCAGCTTCACTTAAAGCTACGAAGTTGGCACCAGCAAAGTCATTAACA
Organism: uncultured Pelagibacteraceae bacterium; assembly: GCA_902523535.1. Classification (GTDB taxonomy): domain Bacteria; phylum Pseudomonadota; class Alphaproteobacteria; order Pelagibacterales; family AG-422-B15; genus CACNXQ01. Next base: position 44,876 of record CABYZQ010000007.1, on the reverse strand, counting down.
GGGTTATAGTTACCAATGAAAGATAAAGTTACGCCAACACCACTAGGGAGCGTACCGTCTATCTCAGTAAATATTTTATTAGTAGCATCAATTATTTCACCGTCTTTATAATTTAAGTTGCCATCATCAGAGTTTTGCGAGCCAAGATCAAGGGGGTCAGTTGACGTGTTGCCATAAGCATCGGCCAATCTTTTTGAACATACACCACTGTATGCATAGTTCTTGGTTCCACCATTAAGGAACATTGATGCATCAACACCATAACCAGTGGCTTTAAGGGCAGCGCCTCCAAGACCAGTAGCATTTAATACATGTTCGCCAGCTGAAGTAGTGTAACTTTCACCAGCCTGAAGCATACAATTTCTCTCAGATGCTCTGACTGATAAACCAGAAGTAACTGTTGTATTAACAGTACCGCTAAACATTTCATTATTGATGTCTAATGCTTTCGCAGAAAACGTAGTTAGTGAAACTAACAACGTAGTTGCTAATAAAGCTGTAATATTTCTTCTCATACTTTTCATGAACATTTCCCCCTGTTTAAATAGTTCATTTTTAATATACGTTAATCTTTAAAATAAGCGTAACGTAAAAAACGTATTATTATTAAGACTATTAAAAATTTATCATTAATAATAGAATTCTTTAATCTTAATAATTTAGAGTATTCAACAAGAATCTACAAATTAGTCAAGGTCTTAAAGTTATTATTTTAATTTTAATTTTGTATTTTATTACTCACGAATTCCCAGTAAATGGGGGTTTTTTAGTTAATTTGTATCGATGAGCCTATAATAGAGATTTAATACTTAATTATTATACTAAAAGTGATTTTTTTATCACATTAATCATGGATACTTCATTCGGTGACGGAGAGATTATGATGTTTTTAAAGTTTCTAGACTTTACATTCATTGCGATATTTTTACTCAAACAAAATATTTTCCTATTCCGAAATGAGTCTGAAAGATTTGCTTTTTGAAGCAAATCCATAAAAATTTTTGCACTGAACTGAGAATAGAGAGCAACAGAATGTATATTATTTTTTTCTATCATCTCCTGTGTTTCTATACTTAATTCTTCAACAGTATTGACAGAATAAACCACTATTGGTTTACATTTAATATTTGCTAATTTTATTCGTTCAACTAAGTCAAAGTTATAATTGTTGCCACAAAAATAAATTAGCGAGTTTTGTCTAAAATTATTAAAATCGAACTCCGCTATTAATTGATCGCTGTCTCGAAATACATTTATAATATTACTAACAGATTTACTTTTTAAATAATTTGAAACTCTTTCACCCACGCAAACAACCCTCACATTCTCTAAATAATCATTAAGTGAATATTTCTTCTCAATCGACAAAGCTGCTTGAATACTTGTGAACAAACAAACAGAATTTACATCCAACATATTTTGGTGATCAGCCCATGCATCATCATGACGAAAAAAGATTAAGGAGTCACAATGCACATCAATTTTATTATCTAAAAGTTTTGCCTTAAGTTCTTCTGCTTCAAGTTGAGGGCGAGTAATCAAAATCATTTAATTCATTAAGTTTATTTATTTTTTCTTGACCAATATCATTTAAAATTGTTTCAGCAAGTGTGTTAGCTATTATTGCATAATTATCTTTTTCATCAGAAATTTTTCTTGAAAATAATTTAGTGCCATCATGATCAAAAATATCACATTTCACTAAAATCATATTATCCGAAATTTTTGCGTAAACAGAGATGGGACTGTTACAGTTAGCATTAATATTTTTTAATACTTGTCTTTCAGTCAGTGACTCAATTTCTGTTTCGTAATGATTTATCCTTACAAATACTTCTTTTAACTTACTGCCCCGCTTTGACTGCACTCCCACGGTCCCTTGACAACCTGCGGGAAGAAATTGTTCTTTATCAAGCTCTTCAGTTACGTGATCGAGTAATCCTAGCCGTTTGAGGCCCGCAAGACTAAGGATGATAGCGTCATAATTATTTTCCCTAAGCTTTTTAATACGAGTATCTACATTGCCTCTGAGCAATTTTATCCTGAGATCTTTTCTCATGTTAAGAATTTGAGCTCGTCTTCTAATTGAGCTTGTGCCAATGACTGATCCAGGTGGTAAATCAAAAAATTTGTGACCTGAATTTGTCAGTAAAGCTTCACCTGGATTTTCCCTCTTGAGCCAACAAATGATATCAAGCTCATCAGAGCTTTCTTCTGCTGGGACATCTTTCATAGAATGGATTCCAACATCGACCTGGCCATTAATTATATGTTGCTCAATTTCCTTTATAAACAGACCTTTGCCACCAATTTGATCGAGCCGCTGAACATTATGAATGTCTCCTTTGGTTTTTATGGTTTTAATATCAAATGCCTCATTACTCATATTATCAGAAACACTTATTAATTGATTAAGCAAGATGTCAGTTTGCGCCTTTGATAGCTTACTGTCTCTAATTCCAACTGAGATTTTGTTTAAAGTTGACATAAATAATTATTCGTAAATGTATATATGATACATTATTAAATCGTATGACAAAAAAAATAATACGCGTCTTAGGGATTGAGTCTAGCTGTGATGAAACATCAGTTTCAGTTGTCGAAAAGACTGGGCAAAAGATAAAAGTCCTTTCGAACATTGTGAAGTCGCAGCTCGATGTTCATAAAGATTATGGAGGGGTTGTCCCAGAGCTCGCCGCAAGAGCCCATTCAGACGTTATTCATAAATTAATTCAAATGGCTCTGGATAAGGCCAAAATTACATTCCGGAGCATTCATGCGATCGCCTCAACAGCAGGTCCTGGTTTACTAGGCGGGTTATTGGTCGGTGTCGTTGCTGGAAAGACTCTAGCTTCATCCCTTAAAAAACCGTTTATCGCTGTCAATCATTTAGAAGGCCATGCCCTGTCTATTAAGCTCGAACAAAAGATTGAATTTCCATATCTCTTATTATTAGTATCTGGCGGGCATACTGAATTTACAATAATCAAAAAATTTAATAGCTATAAACGCATCGGCACAACCATTGACGATGCTTTAGGTGAAGCATTTGATAAAACTGCGCGTCTTTTAAAAATGGCATATCCAGGTGGACCTGAAATCGAAAAATATGCCAAAGAAGGAGATGAAAATAAATACAAGTTACCCTTACCCCTCATCAATGAAAAGAATTGCCACTTCTCATTTGCTGGTCTCAAATCAGCAGTTGCAAATGTTGTGGCAAAAAATAAATGTACAGAAAAGTTTAAAAAGGATATGTCGGCCTCTTTCCAAAAAACCATTAATAAAATTTTATCTACCAAAGCTCAGTATGCCATTGAGCATTTTCAAAGAATTAATAAATCTAAAGACACTACAAAAATCGTAGTTGCTGGAGGTGTAGCAGCCAACAAAAGTCTTCGCGGCGCACTTACAAAATTAGAGTCAACTCATCAATGTGAATTTCTTTTTCCGTCCATAAAATATTGTACTGATAATGGAGCGATGATCGCACTTGCAGGAATAGAGAGATTTGAGCGAAACATGTTTGACAAACTTGATTTCAAACCAAGACCAAGATGGCCACTTGATAAAGATGCTTTATTCATGAAAGGAAAAAGAATCGTTGGCGAATAAAAAAGAATTTAAAATTGGTGTCATCGGAGCTGGTGCCTGGGGTACAGCGCTTGCAAATATATTGGCTCAAAAACAAAATGTAGGACTCTGGGCCAAAGAAAAAAGTGTCTGTGAAAACATTGAAAAGCATAGAGAAAATAAGAGATTTCTTCCAAAAATTAAATTAAGCAAAAAAATAAATTGTACGACTGAAATCAATAATGTTTTTGAATGTGAGATATTATTTTTAGTGATTCCCGTTCAATATCTCTCTGGAGTTTTAAACAAATTAAAAAATTCTTTAGATGAAAAAACAATTTTTGTTTGTTGTTCAAAAGGACTTGAAATGAACAGCTTAAAATTGCCAAGCCAAATTGTATCTTCAATGTTTCCAAAAAATAAAATTGCCATTATCTCTGGACCGAACTTTGCTGCAGAAATTGCAAAGGGATTACCCGCTGCAACTACTGTTGCGTCCAAGCACGAAGAAGTATCAAAAAAAATTGCAGCCCTTATTAAGTCACCAACGCTGAGACCTTATTTATCCAATGATATTATTGGATCACAAATTGCAGGTGCACTAAAAAATATATACGCCATAGCGAGTGGTATTGTCGTTGGAAAAAAATACGGCGAGAATGCAGTCGCCTCAATCATTTCAAGAAGCTTTGCAGAAATTACGACTGTTGCAAAATCGATGAATGCAAAAAAAAGTACGCTTGCTGGTCTTTCAGGTATGGGCGATTTATTTCTTACATGTTCTTCTAAAGAATCCAGAAACTTTTCTCTTGGAATTGATTTAGCAAAAGGAAAAACACTAAATGAAATTATTCAAAAAAAATTTTCAATTGCTGAAGGTGTGTTTACTGTTCGAGCATTAAAAAAACTTGCGAATAGAGAAAAATTAGATTTACCAATTAATGAAGCTGTCTATAGAGTTTTGTACCGAAAAAAAAATATTGATCTTGCTATTCAAGAACTTTTAAATAGACCCATAACGAAAGAATAATATGCAATATTGGTTAATGAAATCTGAGCCTGAAACATGGTCCTGGGAACAGCAAGTCAAAGCTGGCGCCAAAGGTGAAGGCTGGGATGGTGTAAGAAATTATCAAGCATCCAACAACATGAAAAAAATGAAAAAAGGCGACCTATGTTTTTTTTATCATTCAGTAAAAGAGCGTGATGTTGTGGGCATTGTTAAAGTTGTTAAAGAGTATCACCCTGATCCAACCGATAAGTCTGAACGTTTTGGTATGGTTCGCGTAAGTGCAGTGAAACCCGTAAAAAAAAGAGTGAATCTCGATCAAATAAAAAGTGACAAAAGGCTTAATCACCTCGCATTAGTCAAACAGTCTCGATTATCAGTAATGCCCATCGACAAAAAGTCCTGGACTATTATTTGCAATCTAGGTGGTATCAAATAAGATATTCGGTCTATGAGCGACAATGAAAAATTTGATGTCAGTGCCGATTGGTCTGCCAACGCGCAGATTAATCAAGATAAATATAATGAGTGGTATGAAACATCATTCAACAACAATGAAGATTTTTGGAACGAACACGGCAAACGCATCGAATGGATGAAGCCGTATACAAAAGTGAAAGATGTATCATTCAACAAAGATAATTTTTCAATCAAATGGTACGAAGATGGTGCGCTTAATGCGTCCGCCAATTGCATCGATCGACATTTAAAAGATAAAGGGGATCAGACAGCTATCATTTGGGAAGGCGATGATCCAAAAGATTCAAAACACATTACTTATAATGAACTTCATAAAGAAGTTTCAAAATTATCTAATGGCATGAAATCCCTTGGTGTAAAAAAAGGTGACCGCGTAACGATCTATATGCCAATGATTCCTGAAGCGGCTTATGCAATGCTTGCCTGCACACGCATTGGTGCTATTCACTCAGTTGTCTTTGGTGGCTTTTCTCCTGACTCACTTGCAGGACGCATCAGTGATTGTAAATCAGATATTGTGATAACAGCTGATGAAGGATTAAGAGGCGGCAAACCAATTCCATTAAAAAAGAATACAGACGATGCCATCAACATCTCAGGTGGTGTGAGACATTGTATTGTTGTCAAAAGAACAGGTGGTGCAATCGATTGGCATGATGACCGTGATGTTTGGTATCATGAACTATTAAGCGACGCATCAGATGACTGCCCACCAGAAGAAATGAGTGCGGAAGATCCATTATTTATTCTTTATACATCAGGCTCTACAGGAAAACCAAAAGGCGTGATGCATACCACTGGTGGTTACATGGTATATGCGTCCATGACACATCAATATGTATTTGATTACAAACCAGGTGATGTTTATTGGTGCACGGCTGATGTTGGTTGGGTCACAGGACATAGTTACATTGTATATGGACCGCTCGCAAATGGCGCAATTACCGTAATGTTTGAAGGGGTCCCTAATTATCCAAGTGCATCTAGATTTTGGGAGGTGGTTGATAAACACAAAGTAAATATTTTCTACACAGCACCAACGGCTATTCGTGCACTTATGCGTGAAGGCGAAGGGCCGGTAACAAAAACAAGTAGGTCTTCTCTTAAATTACTTGGCACTGTGGGTGAGCCGATCAATCCTGAGGCTTGGATGTGGTATTATAATGTCGTTGGTGAAAAAAAATGTCCCATCGTCGATACATGGTGGCAAACAGAAACGGGAGGCATCTTAATTTCACCTCTTCCTGGCGCTATTGCTCAAAAACCAGGGTCAGCAACAAAGCCTTTCTTTGGTATCCAGCCTGAGATCATGGATGCTGAAGGAAATATATTAGAAGGCGCTTGTGAAGGATCATTGTGTCTTGCAGATTCATGGCCGGGACAAATGAGAACCGTATACGGCGATCACAAGAGATTTATTGAAACTTATTTTTCACAATTTGATGGAAAGTATTTCACCGGTGATGGGTGCAAGCGTGATGAAGATGGTTACTATTGGATCACCGGACGTGTTGACGATGTGATTAATGTCTCCGGTCACCGCATGGGGACGGCCGAAGTTGAATCCGCTTTGGTTGCGCATCCAAAAGTCAGTGAGGCAGCGGTTGTTGGTTATCCTCATGACATTAAAGGTCAGGGAATTTATGCTTACGTAACCTTAAACGCGGGTGAAGCAACATCTGATGAATTATATAAAGAATTAGTTGCTTGGGTTCGAAAAGAAATCGGACCTATTGCATCACCTGATCTTATTCAATGGGCACCCGGTCTTCCAAAAACACGGTCTGGTAAAATCATGCGAAGAATTTTAAGAAAGATTGCTGAAAATGAATATAGCAATCTTGGCGATACATCTACTCTAGCCGAACCAGCAGTAGTCGATGATCTAATCGACAATCGAATGAACAAGTAATTTAACTAAATTCATTAAATCTTTTTTTAAACATATTTTTAACCAACTTCAGACTTGATTTTGAGACATTCTTTGACTTAACATGACGAAGTCTAATTTTAAACCACAGTACATAAGTCGAAAATCCTATCTAGCGGACTCGACCTTGGTGATTAATCCTTCAAAAACAAAGCCAAAACTTTCTAGAACACCCAAACTTTTATCGAGCTTTGTTATAGCCTCTGGTCTGATTGGACTCATGTTTTTCTCCCTTAATGTTGAGGCCAAAACCATTCGGTATGAATGTACTGATACCAATGTGGTCGGCCTTGGAGGACTTATGGATGGCAATGTTCAAGGGTATGAATTTGAAAACGAAACGTTCGTCATAGAAGTGGATACTGAGAGTGAGACCATTCATACAATATCTGGCATTAGATAAGGTTGGGATTCTGGTGTTGAGGATCAAATATTTAATGCGCAATGTGAAACAGTTGGTGATAATGATCAACAAATATATTCAGTCTGCTCTGACCACTACGGGCAGATCATATTGAATTATTACTCAGGATATTTTACGCGAACTTACCATTCAGGGAATATTCCATTTACGGACTCAATTTTTGTTGGCCTTGGAGAATGTGAAAAAATGTTTGAGATAAGTGCCGAAAAGATAGTTGGATAAATTATATCTCTTGTGTAAGCTTGCTCATCATGAGTGATAAAGATCTTATTAAGAGTTTAATAAAAGAACATAAAATGGAACCTCATCCTGAGGGTGGACATTATGTCGAGATTTTTAGAAATGATGATGTCACTCATATATATTTTTTATTAGAAGAACATGAAAACTCTCATTGGCACAGAATAACCAAAACAGAAACGTTACACTTTTACTCTGGTAGTCCCCTTAACGTATACACCTCAAGAGATGGGGTAGAATTTCAGATTGATGAAATAGGGTCCAATAATAATTTTATGTATACTGTTGAAAAAGGTACTTGGTTTGCCTTAAAGTCTACTGGTTCTTATAGCTTAATTGGTTGCACAGTAGCACCTGCTTTCCAATTTGAAGATTTAGAACTCGCTCCCAAAGACTGGAAGCCGTCAACATTTGATCAGCAACTTTAATGTAGCCCTTATAAAAATGTCTTGATGTTGGGTTTAAACAAATTAATTAATAATAAATGACTAAAAGGAATTTACTCTTCATACTCATTACGGGAATAATCATCATTGGCTTGTATTTTATGATGATGCCCAACAACAATAATACACAAAATAGGGTAGATATTGTTAATGCGCAGACATCTCCTGCTGTCGTATCTCTCTATCAAAATAATTGTGCGTCGTGTCATGGTAAAAATTTACAAGGTCAAGTTGGGTGGCAAAATCAACTTGATGAAGACGGTCATCGACTTGCACCCCCGTTAAATGGCACAGCTCATACATGGCATCATTCACCAGAATATTTATACAGGGTCATAAAATATGGCTTCACAAGTTTTGATCCGAATTATAAGGGAAAGATGCTTGGCAACTCAGGACTTTCTGATGAGGAAGTTTGGGAATTGGTATCGTATATGAAAGAAGTATGGCCTAACGAAATTAAAGAAGTCTATGAAAATAGATTTGGGTCATAGAAGACACCAGTCTTAGAAATCTGAGGTAATTCCTTTTTTCTCCCAATCGCCAAAGCGAGTAGGTTCTGGACCATCAGTGCCGCCTATTTCCTTTTTCTTTTTGGGCAGTTTTGAAGCAGTTTTCTTGTCTTCTGTATCCTCAACAACCTCAGTTTTTTTATCGCTCATAGAACTTAATTTAATCTTAAATTTTGAGTTATCAAAGCATGAAAAATAGTGGGAAACAAATGGGGTTTCTGTTATACAGAGAAATAATGCTTCTTACACATGTCGGTTAAAATATCACCTTCGATACTAGCATCTGATTTTTCATCATTGGGCGAGGAAGTCGTCAACATCACCAAAGCAGGTGCTGACTATATTCATGTTGATGTCATGGATGGACACTTTGTGCCAAACTTAACCATCGGACCTGACATTGTAAAATCAATCAGAGATAAATCATCACTGCCTTTTGATGTTCACTTAATGATCGATCCTGTACAACCTTATATTGAAAAGTTTGTTGAAGCAGGAGCTGATATTGTATCCGTTCACCCTGAAGCCAATGACGATACGCAAGCTTGCATTGATAAAATAAAATCTTTGAATGTGAAAGCGGGACTTGCGATTAATCCTGATACGGAATGGGAAGTTGTAAAACCATTTATGGATCAACTAGATCTTATTTTGGTGATGAGTGTGCATCCAGGTTTTGGCGGACAGAAATTTATTCCAACTGCACTTGATAAACTTGAAAATCTTCGAAAAGAAATCGATCAATCGGGTAGGGAAATTGATTTAGAAATTGATGGGGGAATCAATTTTGAAAATATTCAATCAGTCATTGACGCTGGGGCAAACATGATTGTGGCTGGCACCACGACATTCAAAGGGGGTCCAGGTGAATACGCAAATAATATTGAAAAATTAAGAGGCCATTAAATTGGACGTCAAAATAAAAACGGCTCTGATATCTGTTTCAGATAAATCAGGTTTAGAAGAAATTGTTCGCTCACTACAAGAACATGGAGTGAAGATTGTTTCAACAGGTGGTACTGCAAAAGCTATTGCTGAAATGGGTGTGGACGTCATGGATGTCTCCACATTAACAAGTTTTCCAGAAATGATGGACGGACGTGTGAAGACATTACATCCCAATGTTCATGGAGGATTACTTGCTAAAAGAGATGATAAAGACCATGTTCAGTCTCAAAAAGAACATGGCATTGAAGATATTGATTTGATCGTTGTTAATCTTTATCCTTTTGAAGAAACTATAAATACTCAAGAAAATGAGGAAATTTGCATCGAAAACATAGACATTGGCGGACCCGCGATGTTGCGCTCAGCTGCAAAGAATCACAAATTTGTAACAGTAGTTACTGACGTAAACGACTACTCAGATGTGATCAATGAGATGAAGGAAAACAAAGGATCAACAACTTTAGACTTTAGAAAAAAGTTAGCTGCCAAGACATTTTCGATGACTGCTTATTATGATTCTATGATCAGCAATTGGTTTCATCGAGATCAAAGTGATCAGGTTAATAATTTTTCATCAGTGGGTAAATTATCATCAACACTTCGCTACGGTGAAAACCCTCATCAATCAGCTGGACTTTATAAATCATCACAACACCAATCAGGCATTCCTTATGCAACGTTACTGCAAGGAAAAGAGCTGAGTTATAATAATATTAATGACTCTGACGCGGCTTTACAATTGATCAAAGAATTTGATCAAAATGTTCCAACTGTTGCGATCATCAAACATGCAAACCCCTGCGGTGTTGCAAGTGCAAGTTCATTAAGTGATGCGTACTTAAAGGCATTCTCATGTGATACCACAAGTGCGTTTGGGGGAATTATTGCTGCTAATCAAATTATTGATGAAGATACTGCAAAAGAAATTATTAAAATATTTACTGAAGTTATCATTGCGCCTGGAATTAGTGATGAAGCAGAGAAGATTTTTAAAACAAAAAATAATTTACGTATTTTAGTTTTGCCTTCTTTGCATGAGAAACACATTTCACAAAATTTTAAAAGTATTGAAGGTGGTATTCTTGTGCAGTCAGGTGATATTAAACAAACTGAAAAATCAGATTTAAAAATTGTTACTCAGAAAGAGCCAACGAGTGACCAAATGGATGATATGTTGTTTGCATTCAAAGTGTGTAAACATGTTAAATCAAACGCCATCATTTATGTAAAAAATCAAAAGACAATTGGTATAGGTGCAGGTCAGATGAGTAGAGTTGATAGTGCCAAAATTGCGTCTCAAAAAAATAGTGAAATGGAAAGCAGTGATGAAAATTCTCTCAAAAATTCAGTTGTTGCCTCAGATGCTTTTTTCCCGTTTGCTGACGGTCTCTTAGTCACGATATCATCAGGGGCTACAGCGGTTATTCAACCAGGCGGCTCTGTTAAAGATGATGAGGTTATTAAAGCAGCAGAAGATGCAGGCATATCAATGGTATTTACTGGAATAAGACATTTTAGACATTAAAAACTTATTCTCTAGTTTCCTTGACATACATCAAAGCTATTAAGCCGATTATGGTAAAAACAATAATTGCACCCATCCCAATTCTTAAACTTTCATAGTAAGCGGTTAAAAAGGCAATTATCGCCGGCGCCAACCACGAGGTAGCCTTGCCCGCGAAAGCAAACAAGCCAAAAAATTCAGTAATATATTTTCTTGGCGCTATGTTAGACATTAAGGCTCTTGAAGCAGCTTGAGCGGGACCTGAAAATGTTCCAAGAAATATTACAACTAGGACATATACAACCTCTCCAATAGACTCGTAAAGACCAAATGTATATTCATTAACTGTATAAGAATAGGCATCGACTGGAATTACAAAAAATAATGTGTCTCGAGTTATAGATACTGCCATAACAGCTGTGACCATTAGTCCAACAACAGAAAACATCACAACTCGCTTGGCACCAATTTTATCATTAAACCATCCTCCCAAGATAGCGCCAGGGGCAGCAAAAATATTTACAATAATCCCAAGTATAAGTAGCTCCTGAAAACCCCAATCCAAAACTTGAGCTGCATAAATGCCTCCAAATATAAACATGGCATTAAGAGCATCCTGATAAAACATCCGAGCAAACAAAAAAGTGATGACGTTTTTGAAATCTCTTACTTTTCGAAGTGTATCAAAAAAATTTTGCAGACCTTGTCTAATTGAATTGACAACCGATATTTGAATAGACTTTACATCGGGGGTAAATAAAAAAAATGGAACAATAAATAGTGCATACCAAAAAGCACCTATTGGTCCCACTATTCTTATATTTTCAAAAGTTTCTGCATCTAATCCAAACGGTGGAACTTCAGCATTTACAAAAAAAATTAAAAAGAGAATTAATGCCACCAACCCCCCAAAATAACCGAGGCCGTATCCTAATCCGCTAAGATAACCAACCTTATCTTCAGTTTCAATCGAGGGGAGCATGGCATTGTTAAAAACTTCAGCGAATGCGATTGCTGCGGTTGCAGCAGTCATTGCGATCATTATTAACCAAACACCATTAGGGGCACCAGGGAGAGCGAACCAAAGAAAGCACATAGAAATAACAAATACTATTGAAAAAAACAAAATCCATGGTTTCCGATTACCTCTTAAGTCAGCAATAGAACCGAGTATAGGACTTAATAAAGCTACAGATAATCCAGCAATGGTCTGTGTATAACCCCAAAGTTCTGGACCACGAACATCATCTCCAATGAATACCTGTGAAAAATAATATGAAAATACAAATGTTGTAATTAATGTATAAAAGGGTTGGTTTGCCCAGTCAAACATTGACCATGAATACCTGGCTAGTGGTGAAGCTCTCATGTGTAATACTCTACACAATTAGCATTGATATGTATGTGAAATTTTTAATCAGGTAAAAAGATAAAATTATTATTTTTTACAGACTGGGCGTCAACCAAAGGCTTTATCTCATATTCTTCATTCACATAAAAACAATCATACCCAAAGTTTTTTATTTCTGAAATAATCAAATTTGGATCCATACCAGTGTGTTGTTCTTCAATTTCAATTAGCAATACTGGCTTATTATTTTTTAAAAAATTAGTTGCTCCACGAATTATATCTAGTTCATGACCCTCAACATCAATTTTAACAAACCCAACTTTATGATTAAAATCATATTCATCTAGGGTTATTTTTTTTATATTTTTAATTGTATGGAATCTTAGTTTTCCAAGGTCATTATTATCATGAATAGTAGCTGTACCAAGTGCATATTTTTGCTCGACGTCATACTCAGCCTCATCATCCCTAATTGGAATTCTGAGATCTGTATGACCACTAGATGAAGAGATTGCAAGATTTTCTACCTTGACATTTTTTTTATTTCCAAACGCTGAAAGAAGTCTGGAATGCAATAATGAGTTAGCCTCAAAGGCATATACAAATTTGGAGAGATAAGATAAATGAAATGCATAAACGCCTCTGTAAACACCAATGTCTATTGATGCTATTGATTTATCCACTAGATCTTTGAGAACTCGCATTTCTCTCTCCCCTTTTTTTAGATACCTCATTGCCCTTCGTTTTAATAAAAAAGAATCAGAGAGTTTAAGAAATTTTTTTAGAAAAAATTCAGTTTTTTTTCGATTAAAGAGCTTGGCCATTATCACTTTGGAGCGAGTGAAGGGAGTCGAACCCTCGACCTAAACGTTGGCAACGTTTCGCTCTACCACTGAGCTACACTCGCGAATTATTAAAAGGTTATGACATTAAAGTATTGTAATTGCAACAGTATCTATATTTGTTGAATTTTTTTTTACAGCAAAAGTTATTGATTAGCTTCATATATTTCTTTTACTTTCTCAAAAGTAATGGTTCTTATGCATTCATCTGATCTGGGAACATCGTCATCTTTATCAATAGGTACAATTAAATCTGTATAAATACTTGGCTCACAATCACCAAAAAGAATGTAACTTTTTTTGCCATAAGCTAAAGCTAGGTGAGAGAAGCCTGTATCGTGACCTATAAAAAAAGAACTGGTTTTAATATGTGGAATAACTTCCCTGATCGTATTTTGTGATGTTAGAATTAATTCCACGTCATTTCCAACCTCTGCCGAAATCTTTATTTCTTCATCAACCTGATCCAATCCAGATAAAATAACAAATTTCTTGAAGCCTTTTAACTTCAAAAAATTGACGAGCTTTATAAAATTTTTTAAGCCCCATTGCCTTGAAGGTCCAGAAGATGCCATGCATACCATTACTTTTGATGAATCAACTGCCTCATTGTATTCTAGGGTGGTAAAAGAACAGTCATTTATTCCTAATATCTTGTTTGTTAACTCCATACTCTCATCAATTTGATTAATTAAATTTGATTTATAGTTTTCATAAAACTTGTAATCTTTTTTTAAAAAAAAATTTTGAATTCCAATTCCAGGCGCATAGACCTTTTTAATTCCACTCAAATAACATAAGATAACCAAAAGTGCGGATGAGTGAAAAATAAAAATTTCTGAAATGTTTAAAGATCTTAATTTATATGTGAGATCAAAAATGAGTTTAAACTGTCTTAAAGCTCCCCTGCTACTGTCTTGAATATCCACAAAATCTGATATAAAATTTTGATCACCTAAGTATGCTTCTGCGCTAGAGAATTTTTTTGTTATGAGGATTATTTTTTTTCTTTTAACATCTGAAATCTTTTTGAAGCATGAAACATATGAAACAAAATTGCCCCATCCTTTTCCAGGAGCAAGAACTGCAGTATTTCCACTCATAAACCCATCCTCTATAGCACTTTTAAAACATGAATATAAGCCCTCATAAAATGGATAAATCCTTATTTAAACTCTATAAAAAGCTCAAAATTTATAGTTAATCCTTGTATTTCAAGATAAGCAGATTATTTATATTTTTAATAATATATTATAAACTTCATTTAAATGTCTAACTTTTCAAATATTGATATGCTTCCTAAGAAAGTTGCAATTTTTCCCCTCACGGGCGCTGTATTATTCCCAGGTACTCAACTTCCATTGAATATCTTCGAGCCCAGATACGTTCAAATGATTGACAATGCATTAGCCTCTCCTGGTCGGGTCATAGGCATGATTCAGCCGAGTAAGCCTGGTGAAACAACACTGAAGAAAGTGGGTTGTTTAGGAAGAATATCTACATTTAACGAAGCTGAAGATAATCGCTATCTGATAACATTATCAGGATCAATCAGATTCGAAGTAAAAGAAGAATTGAATACAACCACTCCCTATAGACAAATCATACCTGATTATAATCAATATGAAACAGACCTTAAACCTCAAGAGGTCGACTCCATCGATCGATCAAGGCTGCTGGCTCTTGTAAAAAGGTATCTTGAGAATAGAAAAATAATGGCTGATTGGGAAATAATTAAAGACACGCCTACAGAGCAACTCATTAATTACTCAGGAATTCTTGTTCCCTTTACTGCTGAAGAGAAACAGCTACTTCTTGAATCAAAAACAATTATAACAAGGAGCCATGTTTTGGAAGCTCTTTATCAATCGTATATATTTGACTCCCCCGGCGAAAAAAGTGATCAACTGCACTAGAGTGATTTAAAATACTCTGCACCTGTAGCATTTTTAACAATTTTTTGTTTTGCAAAGCTGCTTTTTTCTAGAACTTTAATACCCATATTCGCAATCTTACTTACTAAACTATTTTTACTCGATAAAAATTTGTCCAATGCTAATGTTCCAAAAGAATATGCCGCATTATCTATTTTTCTAAGTTGATCAAATTCTTTAAATAATATTTTATTATTCAACTCATATCCTATAGATGTATATTTTGAAATTATTTTTGAAAATAAAGAAATATCCTTAATACTTAGATTCAAACCTTGCCCAGCTATCGGATGAATATTATGAGCAATATTTCCAATGATAACTGTACTTTCATCATATAATTTTTTTGCAAAATTAAAATTTAGTTTATGTGTTTCAATATTTTTAATTTTTAAAGTGCCTATTTCTTTTTCAAAATAATTATTGATCTTACGTTCAAAATCATTTTTTACATAATGAAGTTCTTCTGAGTCATCTTTTAAAGACCAAACTAAAGATGCCTGATTTTTTGAATAAGGCAAAAAAGCTAATGGTCCACTTGTTGTAAAAATTTGAAATGCATGATTTTGTTTTTTAAAATCTCCAGAAACATTCATTGATAAAGCTGTTTGATTTAAATCGTGAGATATAAACTTTATCTTTTTGCGATCTAATAATGTTTGATCATTTATAGATAAGATGAAGACGCTAGCAAATATTTCTTTTTGCCTATCAATTACTATTGAAACTTTATTCGAATTTGTTTCTTTGTGTATAGATTTTCTTTTGACTAAAGTATCAATATTTTTATTTTCCTTTAGACCTGAGTCTAATTTATTTTTAATGATTTTATTGGGTAATATTTTTCCCATTACTGAATTGGGTTCGCTATCAAATGTAATACTTGAATTCTTATTTTTTTTTGCCATATCACATGTAATTTTTGTGATATCTAAATATTCTTCGAAAACTGCTGCGTCGTCTACAATGCTGCATAAATAGTTTATTGAGCCCTGAGACAAGAAGGTAACTAAATTAGAGTCACTCTTTTTAATGGTGGAATTTTCAATGAAACATACTTTAAAGTTATCCTTAGCAAGTGCTAATGCTGCGATCTGAGAGGACATTCCCCCGCCATATATAATAAAATCATAGTTCATTTTTTATAAAAATTATTTTGTCCTTATATTATTTAAGAAGTTATATAATGGCCACGTGAATCAATTGCCAACAGAATATATTAAATATTTTCGCGGGTATAAAATATGAAGCTTTTACCAGATTCATTAAGAATTTTTGTTATTAATCGTGCTCTAGAGTTGTCAGGATTATTATTCGCTGTCCTGAGTATTTTTGTTTTTGCATCCATTATTAGCTACTCTCCTTTTGATCCAAATATAAATAACTTGAATAGTTCTGAGGTGAGAAACCTTACTGGGTTAATTGGGGCTAATATCTCTAATATTCTTCTCCAAATGTTTGGGTACTTTAGCTTATTAATTTGTCCTGTCTTGATCAGTTGGTCCTATAAAATATTTTTTACAAAAAGACTTCGATTTTTTGCACTTAATTTATTATTGCTGCCATTAATGATAATTGCGCTGTCAGTTTTTTCAGAATTTATTCAATTATCGGGCTTCAATGGAGTTATTGCTAATCAAATAGTTCAGTACTTAATTAGCTTTAACCTGATTGAAAATAATTACTTCTTTTATGCGCTCGTCTCATTTTTCTTCCTTTTATTTTTATTATTTTTTTATGGATCAATGGGTTTAAATATAAATGAGTGGGGTAGCATTTATCTTTTTTTAAAAGCTATTTTTAATTTTTTAATCAGGCCAAAAGGTAAACTTGAATTTTTTAAAAAATACTTTTCTTTTAATCTTCCTTTCAGAAAAAGATTTGATCAGGAAGAAGTTAATAATCAAAAGCTTGAACCAAAAATTAATTTTGACGACATAAAAGATCAGCCTGTAAATGATTTTATTAGTGAAGCCAAGAGAGACATACTCGTAGAACAACAAAATGAAATATTTATAGATGATATTAATTATAAAGCTCCTGGCATTGATATTCTAACGCGTCCTGACTCAAAGTCAGAAACTTCAGCTGATCAGGAAGAATTAAAAATTAATGCTGAAAAGCTTAAAAATGTACTTATTGACTTTAAAATTGAAGGAGAGATCATTAACGTTTCACCTGGTCCCATTGTCACCATGTATGAATTACAACCTGCTCCAGGAATTAAAGCTTCTAAAATTATTTCATTGTCAGATGATATTGCAAGAAATATGAGCGCAATGTCAGCAAGGGTAGCAATTATTCCAGGGAAAAATGTTATTGGCATAGAAATACCAAATTCTGTTAAAAACCCTGTGTACTTAAGCGAGCTCTTTAAAAACGAGAGGTTTGTTACAAATGAGAAAAATTTAATATTGGCGCTAGGCAAAGACATAAGTGGACATGCAGTGTTTGCAAATCTTGAAAATATGCCTCACCTGTTAATTGCAGGCACAACCGGATCAGGTAAATCGGTTGGTATTAATGTTATGATTACTTCAATTTTATACAAGCATTCACCGGATGATTGTAAGTTCATTTTAATAGATCCTAAGATGCTTGAATTGTCAGTTTATGAGGGAGTGCCTCATTTGATTACGCCAGTTGTTACTGATCCAAAGAAAGCGATAATTGCTCTTAAGTGGGTGGTTAGAGAGATGGAGTCCAGATACAAAAAGATGTCACTTTTAGGAGTTAGAAATATTGAAAACTATAACGTTAGAATTGCGGATGCTATTAATAAATCAGAAAAAATAATAAGGTCAGTTCAATCAGGCATAAATCCTGAAACAGGTCAGCCTGAAACAAAAAAAATTGAAATTGAAAATAAAAAAATGCCATTCATTGTAGTGGTCGTTGATGAAATGGCAGATCTAATGATGGTTGCTGGAAAGGAAATTGAACACACAATCCAGCGATTATCTCAGATGGCAAGAGCGGCAGGCAT
The DNA here is from genome assembly GCA_902523535.1 of uncultured Pelagibacteraceae bacterium. Taxonomy (GTDB): domain Bacteria; phylum Pseudomonadota; class Alphaproteobacteria; order Pelagibacterales; family AG-422-B15; genus CACNXQ01. The sequence continues at coordinate 26,697 of CABYZQ010000007.1, read as the reverse complement.
ACATTTAATCATGGCAACGCAAAGACCAAGCGTTGATGTTATTACAGGCACAATCAAAGCAAATTTCCCTAGCAGGATCAGTTTTCAAGTTAGTTCTAAATTTGACAGCCGTACTATCCTAGGTGAAGAGGGTGCTGAAAGGCTTCTTGGGAAAGGCGATATGTTAATGATGACAGCAGGTGGACAAACAACTCGAATACATGGACCATTTATTTCAGATAATGAAATAGAAAATATTGTGAAGTCGTTACAAAAACAAGGACAGCCTGAGTATGATGATGAAATAACTAAAGAAGAGGAAGAAAGTGATGAAATCGACAATGCTTTGACAGACAATGATAAGGATGCCCTATTTAAAGATTCTATAGATATAATATCTAGAGAAGGTAAGGCATCTACAAGCCTGCTCCAACGTAAACTTCAGATTGGTTACAATCGTGCTGCAAGAATAATGGATCAATTAGAAGAGCAAGGATATATCAGTGAAGCAAATCATGTAGGCAAAAGAGAAATCAATTATGATAAATTTACGAATTAATGATTCGTATAACTATTTTTTTGATTTTAACTTTGGTCCCGTGGCAAGTTTCAAGCGCCGAGACTGAGTCAATTATTTCTAAAATTCAAAATGGCTGGAATGAAATACAGACAATGTCTGGAGAATTTTCTCAATTAGATATGAATGGTAATCTAGAAAATGGGAAATTTTACTTTTCTAAGCCATACCAATCAAAGTTCGTTTATATAAATAAAAAAGAGGATATTATTACTAACGAAAGCTTGTTGCGCATAGTTGATAAAGAGGGTTTTCAGATTGATAGCTATGCCATAGGAGGTAACGTTCTCAAAAAACTTCTCTCAAATAACCTAGATATTAAACAAGAGTTTAGGGTAGATTATGCTATTGAGAATGAATCCAACTATGAAATTAAAGCTAGTGATAAAAATGGAGAAAATATAAATAATATTGTTCTCACCTTTAACAAAGACACTATAGAGCTTAAAAAATGGGAAATTTCTGATGAATTGAATAATAAAACTGTTTTAGAGTTTACAAAAATCAAAAAGAATATATTGATAAGCCAAAATTTATTCGTAGTTAGGTATAGAGATAACTAAACTACAGGCAGGTTAAAAAATAATAGTTTTCATTATTTAATTTATGACGGTTGGTTCCATTAGTGAACTCAAGCATTGGCTTGAGTCAAATAAAATATCAGAAGTAGAATGTATTTTCCCAGATATGGCAGGCTCATCGAAGGGTAAAATCTTACCTGTCGAGAGATTTGTGAAATCCTTTGAGGAGCAAAGCTTAAGGTTAGCAGACTCTGTTTTTGGACAGACCGTATCAGGCAAATGGGTTTATCAAAGTGAAGTAATTGATTACGTTGAAGAAGACCTCTTTATGGCGCCTGATCTTTCAACGATTAGAAAAATTCCTTGGAATAAAGAGCCGACTGCACAAATAATATGTGATCTCAATTATCCATCGAACGAGCCTTCTAAGATTGCTCCACGACAAGTTTTAAAAAATATTATTAAGCAGTTAAACGATGAAGATCTTCAAGCAGTGGTTGCTCCAGAACTAGAATTCTACCTTTGTGAACAAAACTTAGATCCCGATTTACCTTTAAAAACTCCAATTGGAAAATCTGGCAGAAGAGAAACTGGGAGTAGAGTTTTTGGAATCGATGCTGTTAATGAATTTGATAAGTTAACAGATGATATTTATGATTACTGCGAGTTAATGAAGATCGGAGTTGATACTCTTGTACATGAGTCAGGACCGTCACAAATTGAAATAAATTTAAACCACGGTGATCCTCTAGCTCTTGCTGATCAGGCATTTATGTTTAAAAGAGCTGTTAGACAAGTGGCTCTTAAACATAACATTCACGCAACATTTATGGCTAAGCCATATCAGGGACAGCCGGGAAGTTCGATGCACATTCATCAGAATTTAGTTTCAGCAAAGACGGGAGATAATTTATTTTCTGATAAAGAAGGTAACAATTCAAAAGAGTTTTTTCACTTTATTGGTGGTTTACAAACATACTTACCTGACGCTATGCTTTTGTTTGCTCCTTATGTTAATTCATATCGACGATTTGTAATTGATGCCTCAGCTCCAATAAATACTCACTGGGGAATTGAAAATAGAACGGTAGCTTTCAGGGTTCCTACTTCTCACAATAATTCAAGACGCGTGGAAAATAGAATTCCTGGAGCTGATACTAATCCCTACCTTGCTATAGCCGCATCATTATCTTGTGGATTGTTAGGAATCAAAGAAAAAATAGAACCTGAAAAACCTATTGCAGGGGATGCGTTTGAAAGAAGACACAATATACCTAAATATCTTCCTGATGCATTAAAGAGACTTAAAGTGAGTAATGAATTATCTGAAAGTTTGGGCAAAGAGTTTGTAACTTTGTACACAGAGATAAAACAAACTGAACATGACGCATACCAAAACGTTATTAGTGCGTGGGAAAGAGAACATCTACTCTTGAATGTTTAATCACTATAAAATTGAATTATTTAAGTAGTATCCTTTTTTTTCTTCAAACATAATCAAATCTTTCATTTTCAGCTTCGTCTCTATTTTTTTCCTTAACGCATAAACATGTGTTTCTAAAGTATGAGTATCAATTCCTTCACCATAACTCCAAACTTTATGTAAAAGATCTTTTTTTGAAATATGAGAATCTTTATTTTCAATTAAACAAAGAAAAATCTGACTTTCCTTTTCTGTAAATCGTAAAGAAAATGAGTCACTGGACAGTTCTCTTGTCGATGGATCATAGGTAAAATATTTATATTTAAGCAACCTTCTAATGTTTTTATTTTTTTGGATTAGGTAATTTTCTATCCTGTGATAGAGATCATCCATTTTAAAAGGTATATTTATTTTGATTACATTTACATCGATTTTAAAATTGCTACTATTTTTATTTGAGTCATCAATTAAAAATATTTGATGGACCTTTACCTTTTCATTTAAAATTTTTTGCAAAGTGGAGTGGTCACTTATTATAATTTTGTATTTGTTTCTTTTTAGCTTTTCAATATTTGAAGTTTGAAAATCAAAGATTTTAGAAATATTCTTATTACCTGCCACTTCAACGAAGATATTGCTTAAACAAGGATTTTCTAAAATAAAAGGAATAATACTTTTGCCCATAAGAATACTATTTATAATATCATCAATGGACTTATTGGTAAAAAATAATCATTTATTTGTGAGAGACAAGAAATTGAAATGTGCTGTAGGGCATAATGGACTAACAAATGACAAGAAAGAAGGTGATTTATCAACGCCCACAGGCATCTTTAGTTTTAATAAAATTTATTATAGAGCAGATAAATTAGGAAAAATAAAATTTGCAATTGATTCTTCTATTATTCAAGAAAATGACGGTTGGTGCGATGATCAAGATAGTAAGTTGTACAACCAATATATTCAATTTCCCTTCAAAGAGAGCGCTGAACATTTATATAGGAGTGACGACATTTATGACATTGTTTGTGTTTTAGATTACAACACATCTCCCATTATTCCTGGAAAAGGAAGTGCTATCTTTTTGCACATTGCTCGACCAAACTTTGTGGGAACAGAGGGTTGTATAGCTATTGAAAAAGAAGAGTTAGTACAGATTACAACCAACCTAACTAATAAATCAAGAATTGTAATTGAATCTTAAGGGCGTTCTCCGAATATCTTTGTTCCAATGCGTATGTGGGTGGCTCCACATTTTAAGGCTACTTTGAAGTCATTGGACATGCCCATACTTAGAGAAGACAAATTAAAGTTTTTAGCCATATTTGATAAAGTCATAAAATGCTTCTGTGGATCTTCATCAAATGGTGGAATACACATCAATCCTACAATCTTGAGATTATAATTTTCAATGCAGGACGAAATAAATTGATCGGCTTCTGATAGTAATACTCCTGATTTTTGTGACTCATCCCCTGTATTAATTTGTATGAAATAATCCTTTGAAAGACCATGTGAAGTTTCTAATTCACTAAATAGTTTTACAATTTTCATTCGGTCAAGTGAATGAATAACATCACAATGAGAATATATTGCTTTAACTTTTCTGCTTTGTATGCCTCCTATAAAATGTAGTTTTAGTGAAGGAAATTCTTTCTTTAGATCTACCCATTTTTTTTCAACTTCTTGTATTTGATTTTCACCGTAAGAAAGGTGATCAAAATTAATAACTTTTCTAATGTCATCAGATGATTTTTTTTTGCTGACTGCAATAAGATCTATTTCATCAATATCTCTGTTCGCCTGAGATACTGCTGACATAAATTCAGTAAAAAAATTTTTGTATAAGCTCATAAAAATAAAAAAACACCTCGCAAATTAATGCGAGGTGCTTTTAAAAGAGTTTCTAATTAATTGTAAATTAGAATCCTACAACGTAAGTGAACTGCCAAGCGTCGGAATCGTTATCGGTTCCACCAGCTTCGTCAGTTTCAGTATAGTCAACACCAAAAGATGCCGCTCCCATACCTTTACCTACAGATATTCTAGTATAGTCAACATCTGTAGCTAAGTCAGCCGTAGCAAAAGTAACGCCAACATCCATACCCATCATAGATGTACCTACACCCATTTGAGTTTCTTCACCACCGTTGTCACCGTCATACATAGCATAACCTAAGCTTAGGCCAGCTAGTGAATAACCAACAGTTACAAATGAAGGATCGACGTCAGCAGTACCAGCAGCTTTGTAATCAATTTGAGATACACCTGCTTTTACAGTTGCGCCCATGATTGAAGTACTTGCTGCATAAGACATTACAGGACTATTACCAGTCGCTGCGTCTGTATTTTCCATACCTCTAGTAATGTTAAAGCTTACTCCACCAATTGAGTTTTTATAACCAATTGAGTTACCAGATATTGAATCACCATCATTATAGTTAGCGTTCAAAGCTGAACCACATAGATTTAGTGAGAAACATGCTGGAGAACCATCCATGCCATCAACAGCTGAGTCAACACCGTTACCAAGAGCAACAGTACCCATACCTGTGTCAATGTTGACATCAGTTTTAATAGCAGCATCTGTAACAGACATGTTTACACTTACTCCCATACCGTTATCCATAGAGTCACTATAGCTAACGTATATAGAGTTAGTAGAAAACGCATGTGCTAATCCGCCACCGTCTGAGTCACTTAATGTACCGGCATACAAACCACTGATAGACATTTCAGCATGCGCTGCAGATGCAGCCATAACTGAAGCTAAAGCAGTTGCTCCGATTAGTTTTGATCTATTCATAATAATTTCCTTTCATATTAGAGTTGATCATAGTTAAATTTAACTAAAGTTCTTTTATCAAAAATATCAAAAATCACTGAGTAGAATTTTCATTAATGTCACGTTTTTTATAAATATGTTACATATTTACAACACCTAGAAATTATTGAAAAATTGGGAAAAATGAAGTAATTAGTTTTCTAATATCAAACAAAGTATATTATTTGTGAATAACATGCAATTTTTACCAAATTTCTTAAAAGTTCTAATTCCTATTTTGTTAGCATTTTTTGCTGTTTCCTGCGCTCAGCTGCAAAATGCCAGCGAAAAGCCTGATAATAATAAATCAAACAAGGTAGAAGCCATGGAAAGACAAATTGAGAAAAGGGATATCAATTTACCACCAGGAAGCACAATCTTGGAAGAAGGGGCGGGTTTGACAGTTGGTAAGTTATTTGGCTTTGATGACAGGGACCAGTTGAATATTACTTCTGTTACTTTTGAAGTCGCTTTAGATAAAGTAAATTTTATGCCTTTGGTATCTGTAGACTCAGTTTCAGGTGTTATTATAACTGACTGGTACAGCATCGATGACGGCAAAACAAGAATGAAAATTAATATTCGAGTTGTTGATCAGGAGATGACAGATCAGAGTTTAATGGTTTCATTGTTTACTCAAACTTTAAAAGAAAATCGTTGGGTAGATGATGGAATAAATGCTGAGCAAAGTCAGAAAATAAAAAAAAGCATACTATCTTCTGCACGTGCTTTAAAAATTGCTTCTGAACTATAAGACCCAAATTCTTTTTTTATGTCAGAGAAATACAATCCGAAAGTAGTTGAAAAGAAGTGGCAGTCTTTTTGGAGTGAACATAAGCTTTTCGAAAGCCACATTATAAGAGATAAGAAAAAATATTACATACTTGAAATGTTTCCATACCCATCAGGAAGAATTCATATGGGCCACGTTAGAAATTATGCGCTAGGGGATGTCATCGCAAGATTTAAAAGAGCGCAAGGATACAATGTTATGCATCCAATGGGTTGGGATGCTTTTGGTTTGCCCGCAGAAAATGCAGCAATTGAAAATAAAACATCGCCAAAAACATGGACGTATGAAAATATTTCAACAATGAAGGCTCAACTAAAGCAAATGGGTCTTTCACTTGATTGGTCACGTGAGCTTGCAACTTGTGATGAAATTTATTATCAACAGCAGCAAAAACTTTTTTTAAAATTTTATAACGAAAATTTAATTTACAAAAAAGAGTCTCTTGTGAATTGGGATCCTATCGAAAATACAGTTCTTGCAAATGAACAGGTAATTGACGGTAAAGGATGGCGCTCTGGCGCAGAGGTTGAGCAAAAAAAATTATCGCAATGGTTTTTTAAAATTACAGACTACGCTGAAAGTTTGTTAAAAAGCTTAGAAAACATGGAAAATTGGCCTGATAAAGTCAAAACCATGCAAAAAAACTGGATTGGTAAATCACTTGGATGTGAAATAGATTTTGAAATTACCTCTGAGGAATCACCTCTTAATAAAGAAAAGATTAAAATATTTACCACACGACCAGATACTATTTTTGGAGCAACGTTTTGTGCTCTATCTCCCTTCCATCCACTTGTAGACAAATTAATTAATCATGATCAAGCAATCAAAAATCAAGTTGATGACTTGAGATCCCAAAAAATTAGCGAGGAGTCTATTGCAAAAAATGAAAAGGTGGGAATTGACACAAAATTATTTATTAAACATCCGTTTATAGAAAATAAACTTTTACCTGTTTATATTGCAAATTTTATTCTTATGGATTATGGATCAGGCGCAATTTATGGTTGCCCAGCGCATGACCAGAGAGACCTAGATTTTGCTAATAAATATAATCTTGAAGTCATTCAGGTTATTAATCCTTCAGACAATTCTTCATTCGATAACATTACAGCTTTTGTTGGTATTGGAAAACTTATGAATTCTGATTTTCTAAATGGACTCTCAATTGAGGATGCAAAAAAAGAAGTGATAAAAAAAATTGAAGAACTTAAATTAGGCAAGAAAACAGTTAATTATAGATTGCGCGATTGGGGAATTTCTAGACAAAGATACTGGGGTTGCCCAATTCCAATAATGTATCGAGAGGATGGAGAAATTATTAAGGTTCCTGAAAATCAGTTACCACTCACTCTTCCAAACGATATTGATCTAAGTAAACCGGGTAACCCTCTTGATAATCATCCAACATGGAAATATACAACGTGTCCTGAAACGGGCATGAAGGCTATTAGAGAGACAGATACTCTTGATACATTTGTCGACTCAGCTTGGTATTTTCTTAGGTTTTGTTCACCATCTAAGTTAAACGAAGCATTTAATGAAGATGAAATAGATTATTGGATGCCTGTTGACCAATACGTTGGAGGGGTTGAGCATGCAATCCTTCATTTGCTTTATGCGCGTTTCTTCACGAAAGCCCTAAATATGAAAAAAGTTCATGAGCCGTTTGAGAGTCTATTCACACAAGGAATGGTTTGTCACAATACCTACCGAAATGAGGATAATGAGTGGGTTTTTCCTGACGATGTTGAGAAAAAAGACGGTAGACATATTCAAATTTCAACTGGAAAAAAAGTTGTCGAGGGGCAGGTTGAGTCGATGTCAAAATCCAAAAAAAACGTTATTGATCCTGAGATAATCATTAAAACTTATGGAGCAGATTCTGCTCGATGGTTCATGCTCTCTGACAGTCCACCAGAAAAAGATATCAATTGGTCTGAGTCAGGTATCAATGGGGCATGGAAAATTTGTCAAAAAATATGGACTATTATTGAGCTCAACAAAAAATATTTAAAATTAAATATGAATAATGATCAAATTAAATACAAAGACAACACACTTGAATTAATGAGACTAGTTCACAAAAATCTCAATACAATAACTCAGAGTATTGAGAAATTTCAAATGAATGTATCGATAGCTAAGGTATTTGAAATTGTTAATGCAATTTCAAAGTTCAATGTCAGTAGTAAAGATGATGAACAAGCAATCTCGGAATGTCTTCTTATTCTAATTCGTGTAATTGAACCTATGGTCCCTCATCTAGCGGAAGAATGCTGGTCTTCGATAGGTGGTCAAAATTCTCTAACAAAAGAGCCCTGGCCAAAGATTAATCATAAGTATTTAGAAGATGACGAAGCCACAGTGGTCATTCAAATAAATGGCAAACGCAGGGGAGAAGTCGTTGTCTCGAAAGGAGCATCCGAGAAAGATATATATGATGAAATACAAAACATTAAAAATATAAAAGATGCCTTATCTGGAAAAAATATATTAAAATCGATTTATGTTCCAAATAAAATTTTAAATATTGTCATCGAAACATGAATAGACAAGAACGAAGGCGGCTAAAAAAAAATAATAAACTAAATCAGGCAGTAAATCGTGATCTTCTTGAGGGTATAAAATTTCATACCAACAAAGATTATAAAAAAGCTGAAATTTTATATAAGAAAGCACTGGCATCAGAACCTGCAAATTATGATGTGATCAGGCACCTAGGAATTCTTAATCAAGACCTAGAGAAATATGAAGAAGCATATAACTTTTTTATTGAAGCAGTTAAAATTAATCCACAAGGCTTTGAAGCTATAAATAACTTAGCAACAATTCATATCAACAATAAAAATTATGACCTCGCACTAAAATGCTTGAATCGATCTTTGGAAATAAATGGAAACTATGTACCAACAATTAATAACCTTGCAGGCTATTATCATAAAGTTCATGAACCTAAGAAAGCATTAGAATTTTCATCTAAATCGTTAAGCCTTCAGCCAAATAATCCCCTCGCTCGAAATCAGCACGGCAAGGCTCTAATAGATAATAATCGACTTGAGGAAGCAATTGAAATACTCGAGGAACTGTGCTTGGAGTATCCTGATAATGACAATTTTAAATTTAATTTGTCGTCAGCCTATAGAGAAATAGGAGAAATTGAAAAATCGAACAAGTTAGCTTCAGAAAATTTCAAAAGGGATTTTAAAAAAATATCATTTTTATTAGGTTACACAAAAGATAAAGGCAATAAACTAAGTGCAGAACAAATAACTTATTACGAGACTCTTCTAAAAAAGGATGATCTGCATCATGATGATAGAACTTCAATTAGCCATTCTTTTTTTGAATATTATAAAAATCAAAAGGATTATCAAAAAGCTGGAGGTTATCTTGTAAGTGGAAATAATACCCACTATTCAACCAGAGAATTCAACTTAGAACGGGAAGAACAATATTTTGAAAAAATGAAAAGTTTATTTTCAAAAAAAATTGATTTTATTTGTAAAGATAGAGCTACCAATCGCATACCTATCTTTATTTGTGGTATGCCACGTTCAGGAACAACTTTATGTGAACAAATTCTCTCTTCACATTCAAAAATAACTGGGGCTGGTGAACTTAATTACCTTGCAGATATATCTAATATAAGCAGTGCAATATCTCCAAATAATCAACAGATGAATGATTTTGAAAACACTTTAAATGATAAAAAGAGTTTAATGAATGTTAGGAAACTTTATCTAGAGAAATTGGCACTACATGATCAAAAAAACTCGAACTATATTTGCGATAAAATGCCTCATAACTTTATATTTATTGGTTTAATAAGGATAATTTTACCAGAGGCTAAGATCATATACTGCAAAAGGGACCCTATTGATAACTGTTTTTCACTCTATTCACATAAGTTTGTCGAAACATCTCATCAATACTCTTATGATCAAAAGGTATTAGCGCATTACTATAAAATGCATACAAAACTAATGGATTTTTGGCTAAAGAAGTCAAAAAATGATATTTTCATTTTAGATAATGAGAAACTGGTAAATAATCAAGAAAAGGTTTCAAAACAACTTGTAGAATTCTGCGATTTAAAATGGGAAAAAGAATGCCTTGAATTTTATAAAACAAAAAGGCAGGTAAGAACAGCAAGTATTGAACAAGTTAGGAAACCAATGAATAATAAATCCCTAGGCGCGTGGAAAAAATATGAAACTTATCTTCAGGATCTTGTATCAGGTTTAAAATGAGAAATATAAAATTTAAAATTGGTGCACTTATCTTCTTACTTTTCATTTTTAACAATTGTGGATTTAAGCCTGTGTATAAATTGTCTGAAAGCAGCATCGATTTTAGAAGTTATTCGTTACTATTGATGAATGAGACTGATGTCTCTAGGGAAATTAAAGAAGAAATTAAAAAATCTTTTAACTCACGTTCTGAAGTAAAAAAAGATTATGTTATTGAAATTGATATAGTAGAAAATTTAGATCCTCTCATTACAAATACTGATGGAACTGTTGCAAAATACAGAATTGAAATCATGTTAAACTTTAAAGTGAGAGATAAGAATAATAACTCTTACTTAATTGAAGATATGGTCAGAGGCTTTGCTCAGTATACTGTTGAGACATCTGAAATTGAGAGTAATGAAAAGAAAAATAGAATGAGCCGGATTGCAACAAATAATGCAATACAAATGATGTTTTCTAAAATCCAAAGTGATACTTCAATTACGAATGATAATTAAAGATTTTCAAATTGAGAAAATAGTAAATGGTAATGAGGGTTTTTTACCTTTTTTAATTTACGGGCCAAACGAAGGATTAATAAGAGATCATATCAGCAAAATTAAAAGTGATTATTTAAGTGATGTTGATTTTGAAGAGGTCTCTTTAACAGCAAAAAGTCTAGATCTAAATCCTGATATCCTTGAAACCTCGGCAAATTCAATTTCAATGTTTAATAGTTATAAACTCATTATTCTAGAGTCTCTTAAAGATAAGAATATGTCAGAGCTTGAGAATGTCATCAATTCAGCTCCCACTCAGACTATGCTGATAGTCAAAGCTGATAATCTCAAAAAAACTTCTAAACTTAGGAAATTTTTTGAAAGCAATGCACAATGTTATGCTCTAGCGTGTTATGAGGATGATACCAAATCAATGATGAGGTTGATAGATAATTTTGTAAAAGAAAATAATATTGCATTGGACCGGGATATTAAAAATTATCTCGTGCAAACGTTGAGCACTGATCGAATGATCAGCTTTAATGAACTCCAAAAGATCAGCTTGTTTTATGCTAATGCTGACACTGTCCCGGATCTTGGAGAAATAAAAAATTTACTTAATGATACAAGCTCGAATAATCTTCAAAAGATGAATGAATCAGTGATGTATGGAAACACCACAAAGAGCTCAAATATTATTAGCAAACTTTTATCTGAGGGAAATAATCCCATTTCTGTATTGCGCAGCCTCATTAATTACCTCAAAAGAGTACAAAAAGTAAAAGTAGAAATGAAAAAAGGAAGTAATTTTGATGCCGCAATAAAGTTTTTAAGACCTCCCTTATTTTGGAAAGATAAGGACAGTTTTCAGCAACATTGCGTACGCTGGCCATTAAATAAAATTGAAAATAATCTATCAAAACTTCTTGATGCTGAAATTGATTGTAAAACCAATAGTAAATTATCCAGCATTCTTTGTGAGCATTCGATACTGACGATTTGTCACGAGGGCAAACAGCACTTTCAAAATTAATTTTTAAGCTTTTGAGTAATCATGTCTAATTGATCAAGGGTTTTGTAATCAATTTTTATACTGCCGCCTTTTTTACCTTTATGGTTGATGTTGATGGTCATGCCAAGTTTTTCTGAAATTTTATTTTCAAGATCAATTGTATCAGGATCTTTGAGTTTTAATTTTTTTATAATACCTTTTTTATCTTTTGCTAAATTTTCTGCATCCCTCACGCTTAAATTTTCATTAATAATTTTTTCTGCTAATTGCTCTGGAAATGCACTGTTCATGATTGCGCGCGCGTGGCCCGATGATATTTTTCCCTCAGTTATCATGTCTTGTATGGATTGTGGCAAAGATAATAATCGAATAATATTTGCTATATGACTCCTGCTTTTTCCTACAATTCCTGACAAATCCTCTTGGGTATGACCATGATTTTCAATCAATCTTTTGTAACCTGCAGCCTCTTCAATTGGTGACAGATCTGATCGTTGAACATTTTCAATGATCGCAATTTCAAGTGCTTCAGTATCATTAAAGTTTCTTATAACTGCAGGTACCTCGTGCAGTTGTGCAATTTGTGCTGCGCGCCATCTTCTTTCACCCGCAATAATTTCATAACTATTGGCATCAGACGGTGAAGGCCTCACCACCAGTGGCTGAACTAAACCTTTTGCTTTTATGGAGTCAGCCAATTCATTAATACTATTTTTATTAAACAATCTTCTTGGTTGAGAAGGACTTGGTTTTAAATTCGCAATTGGTATTTTAGTTTCTTGACCAACGTTGGTATTTTTTGTTTGAGTAGTTTCTGTATCTCCCATTAAAGATGAAAGACCGCGACCTAAACCTTTTTTTGTTGTGTTTGTAACCACTATGCTGCCTCTTGTTCTTTGTTTTGTTTAATGACTTCGTTTGCAAGACTTAAGTAAGCCTGACTGCCTGATGCTCTTTGATCATAGATTAAAGCAGGCATACCGAATGATGGGGCTTCTGAAACTCTTACATTACGAGGTATAATGGTTTCATAAACTTGTTCCCTTAAATGATTCCTGACATCTGTTGCAACTTGAGAGGATAATTTGTTTCTGCTGTCGTACATCGTCAACACAATCCCATCAATAGATAAACCAGGATTTAGATTCTGTCTTACACGTTCAATTGTTTTAATTAATTGACTGAGGCCTTCGAGTGCGAAGAATTCACATTGCAATGGAACAATAATTGCATTGGCTGTCGTCATTGCCATGACAGTCAATAAACTTAACGCGGGTGGGCAATCAATAAAAATAAAATCAAAATCATTTAATTTTTCATTTGCGTTAAAAATATTTTTTAATGTAAAAGCTCGATCATTAACATCAGCAAGTTCAGGTTCAATTCCAGACAAATCAACTGTTGAAGGAATTAAAAAAAGATTATCAATTTCGGTTTTTCGAATGGAATCTGAAATGTTTGCTTGTCCCGCTAATACTTCGTAAATAGAATTTTCCCTCTGACCATAATCGACCCCTAAACCTGTGCTTGCATTACCCTGAGGATCTAGATCAATGATTAATACCTTTTGGCCTGTAGCCGCGAGGGCTGTGGATAAGTTTATAGCTGTGGTCGTCTTTCCGACCCCTCCTTTTTGATTAGAAATAGCAATTATTTTCCTTTTCATACTAAGTACTTGATTTTGTTACATTATTTAGTTCCAAAATATAAGATCCTTTTTCAACACTGTTTTCATGTAATTTATAATCAAAAATCCAATATTTAGTGGCTTCAGCAATCTCATCATCTATATGTATACCTTTATGAAAAAGGAATGTAGTACTTTTTTTCGATATATTATAACTTATTGATAATAGATCATTTAATCGTCCAACTGCTCTAGCCAAAACAACATCAAATTTTTGATTTGTTGCTTTCTCAGCTTTATGAGGAATCACATAGGTATTCTTCAGTTTTAGAGCATCTATACAGTACTCTAGAAACTCTGCTCTTTTCCTTCGATTTTCGCACAAAAATATTGAATTTTCGCCATTATAAAACAATGATAATGGAATTCCTGGAAGACCTGATCCACTGCCAATATCGATTATGTTTTGTTTATTTTCACGAATCAAATCACTTATTCGCAACGAGTCATAAAAATGCCTAATCCAAAGAAGGTTTTTGTCCTTTTTTGATATGAGACTTTGCTTTTCAGCTAGTATCAATGATCTGTAAACATCGAGTTTATTGATTGTTTCACGTGAAACATTACTTTTTAGCTCCATAAGAGCTTCTGGCGAATCCTCCATAATGAAGATATTAAGCCAGTTTTTTTAATTTTGCTTGAGTTTTTATATGGGCCAATATTACCCCTAAAGCTGCAGGAGTGACACCGTCAATTCTTGAAGCCTGGGCAATGTTTTTTGGCTTAATTTTTGATAATTTTTCCTTAATTTCATTGGATAAACTAGACAAATCATCATAGTTCATTGTTTCAGGTATCTTTATTTTTTCTTCTTTATTTATTGAAATGATCTCACTTTCTTGCTTTTTAAGATAACCTTTATAGTGAGCTTCAATTGAGACTTGTTCTAATATTTCATCTGAAAAATTATTTAAATTTATCTCAAACATGTCACCTACAGTGTTGATATCAATATCTGGGTAGGCCAATAAGTCAAATGCAGACCTCTTTTTACCATCTTTATTGATTTTGACACCCATTTTTTCAGCTTTATTTGGTGTAACATATTGATTTTTAACAATATTTAACAGCGCTTTCAAATTAGTTTGTTTATTAGTAAAATGCTCATATCTGTTCTTTGAAACCAGTCCTAATGTATTAGCGGTTTCTGTGAGTCTCAAATCAGCATTATCGGCTCTTAACAATAAGCGGTATTCTGCCCTTGATGTGAACATTCTATAAGGCTCTGTAACTCCTTTAAGAGTCAAATCATCAATCATCACTCCAATATAAGAATCATTTCTAGAAAAAATGTGTTCTTTATTTTTAAGAGAAATTGCAGCGTTTAAGCCTGCAACCAATCCTTGAGCTGCAGCTTCTTCATATCCCGTTGTGCCATTAATTTGTCCTGCAAGGTAAAGGCCCTTTATTCTTTTAGTCTCCAAAGTTTGATAAAGTTCTTGTGGATCAATAAAATCATATTCGATAGCATAGCCATGTCTTACAATCTTTGCCTTCTCTAAACCATTGATTTTACTTATAAATTCGTCTTGAACATTGGCAGGTAATGAGGTTGATATTCCATTTGGATATATCAAATCACTGTCTAAACCTTCTGGCTCAAGGAAAATCTGATGTCTTAATTTATCGGCAAACTTTACAACTTTATCTTCAACAGAGGGGCAATATCGAGGTCCTGTTCCACTGATTTGACCCGAGTAAATAGCTGATTTTGCTATATTTTTTTGGATAATGTCATGAACTGATTCATTCGTATGAGTGATGTGACAAGGCAGTTGCTTGTTATAAGTTTTGTTCGTTAAGAATGAAAAATATGAATGCTTTTCATCTGCATCCTGATTTTCAAGCCGATCAAAATCAATAGTATTTTTATCAATTCTTGCAGGGGTTCCTGTCTTTAATCTTCCGATATTAAAGCCTGTTTTATATAGAGATTTTGCTAAGCCGATTGATGGAGCATCACCATGCCTTCCTGCAGGTATTGTTTTTTCACCCAAATGAATAAGTCCATTTAAAAATGTGCCAGTCGTAATGATTACTTTTTTTGTTGAAACCTTCTTTCCACTTTCGCATAAGACTCCAGCTATTTGATTATCCTGGTCAAAAATTAAATCTTCAACGGGATCAAATAAACATTCTAGATTTTTAGTTTGAAGGATTTCCTCTTGCATATATTTTTTGTACAATTTCCGATCCGATTGAGCGCGGGGGCCACGAACAGCTGGGCCTTTTGTACGGTTTAAGAGACGATATTGAATGCTTGAGAGATCTGCAATTCTTCCCATAATACCGTCTAATGCATCAATTTCTCTAACTAAGTGACCTTTACCCAGTCCACCAATGGCTGGATTGCAAGACATTTCACCAATGGTCTCAAATTTATGGCTGATTAAAAGGGTTTTAGCGCCTACTCGTGCGGCTGTTGTTGCTGCTTCACAACCCGCGTGACCACCACCAATGACAACGACATCAAAGTTAGACATGACTAAGTTAAATAAATTAACTCAGCTTAATTGCAATCAATAATTTTTGTTATTTGCCGATGCAAAAATCTTTGAAAATGACTTCAAGATACTCTTCTACGTCAACGTGACCTGTTATTTTTCCAATTTCCTGAATTGCTAATCTCAACTCTTCAACCATGAGTTCTGAATTATTTTTTAAATCAATTGTTTTTGCATTCAACAAGCTCTGGATAGAATTTTGAACACCTAAGATGTACCTTGTTTTAGTTGGAATGGTGTCTGAGTAACTTCCAAAATTATTTGATACTTTATCAGAAATTTGTTTGATTAAATGATCAATGCCGTCCCCTGTTGAAACAGAAATATTGATGGCCCTATCATATGTTTTGTTTTCCTTATTATGAAGATCACATTTGTTTAAAATAGTTAAGCGATCATCGTGAAAATTTAATTTGGTTGGATCATCAAATAATTCAACAACTAGATTTGCTTCATCAATTTTCTTCTGAGTGATTTCGATTCCCTTTTTTTCAATCTCATCACTTGTCTGTCTCAGTCCTGCTGTGTCTGTAAAAACTACAGGAAATCCGGCAATATTTAGCCTTACTTCAAGTGCATCTCGCGTAGTCCCTTCTCTATCAGATACAATCGCAACATCGCGGTTGGCTAATAAATTTATGAGACTTGATTTACCTACATTCGGCGTGCCCACAATTGCTACACGGTATCCGTCTCTCAAAATCTCTCCTTGATTGCGTTGATTGATATGCTCATTCATCTCAAATAAAAGTTTTTCAATTTTTTCATTTATATTTTTTAAAACGTCATCAGGAATGTCCTCTTCTGCAAAATCAATATCAGCTTCAAGATAAGCAACGAGTTCAATAAGAGATTTTCTCCAAGATAAATAAAGCTTATTCAATGAGCCGTCCATCTGACTTATAGCCTGATTGTGTTGCAGTTCTGTTTGAGCATTGATTAAATCTCCCATTGCTTCGATAGCTGTAAGATCCATCTTATTATTTATAAATGCTCTTTTTGAAAACTCTCCAGGTTCCGCAAGTCGCAACTGGTTAATTCCTGACAAAGTTTTTAAGAGGAGATCAACTGTTGCTTTTCCACCATGTATATGAAACTCAACTACGTCCTCTCCCGTGAAACTTTTTGGCTTAACGAAGTAAACAGCTAATCCACGATCGATTAGGTTTCCATTTTCAGAGTCATAAAAGCTAGTCCTTGTTAATACATTGGGATCAAAGTGACTTTTGCGAGAAATTGTTTTGAGTGCAGTCAGCGCTAAGTGACCAGATACACGAACTACAGCCAGACCTGCAATTCCATTTGCAGTTGATAAAGCAAAAATTGTCATTTTTTTATTAATAAATTTTCTACAACTCGATCATTGATCAAATGCTCATTAATGACAAGATCAACATCATCTTCAGATTTACATGTGTACCAGATATTGTCAGGATAAATAACCATTGTCGGACCAAACTCACAGTGATCAAGGCAGCCCGATGCATTAATCCTAATTTTTTTATCTGTTACTATTTCTTTTGTCTTTTTCTTCATGTAGGCCCTGAGTAAAACAGATTTTTTTGTAGCACAGCAGCCTTTTTCATGACCATCTGGTCTTTGATTGGTGCAGAAAAAAACATGTCTTTCGAAAAATTTGTTAGTCATATTGAATAAAAATTATAATATTTAAATATATATGAGTTCTTATGTTTTCAAATCATTGATTGGCAATATAGAGGTTATCTCAGGTAATAATAAAATCATCGGCATTAGCCGAACTCGAAAAGGCATAACCAGCACTAAAGATAAGCTCTTACTAAGAGCAGCTTTTCAAATTAACGCCTATCTAGCACGCAAGCGTAGATCTTTATCCTTTCCTACAAGACAGATGGGAACTCGGTTTCAAAATAGAGTTTGGAACCATTTAAGACGTGTCCCTTACGGCCGCACTACAAGCTACGGGCAAATAGCCAAAAAGTTAAGGACATCTCCACGAGCAGTTGGTGGAGCACTAGGACGAAATAACTTAATGATGTCAGTCCCATGCCACCGCGTTGTATCCAAAGACGGCAAGCTTACAGGGTTCTCATCAGTCGGTGGGATTAAAACAAAAAAGAAATTGTTAAACGTTGAACAAAAAACTCGTAAATAAATTAAAAAAAAATATTCGAGTAATTCCCAACTTTCCAAAGAAGGGGATTCTTTTTCAGGATATCACTTCCATTACTGATAACAAAAAATTATTTACTGAGGTAATTAACGAAATTTCAAAATATGCTAGTAAGCAGAAGTTTACTAAAATTGCAGGTGTTGAGGCAAGGGGTTTCATCTTCGGTGCTGCTGTTGCTTTTAAGCTGGGCCTTCCTTTTGTTCCGATTAGAAAAAAAGGAAAGCTTCCTGGAAAGGTTCTGCGGCAAAAATATTCTCTTGAGTACGGCAACGACGAAATCCAAATTCATAGTAATGCGATTACTTCACGAGATAGAGTTTTAATAATTGATGACTTAATTGCAACCGGTGGTACCGCTGTAGCTTCAGCAAAGCTTATCTCCAAGTGCAAAGTAAAAAATATCGAATTTTATTTTATTATCGATCTCAAAAATGTTGGAGGTTCGCAGAAATTAGGAAAGAAATTTAAACTGTCTTCAATTTTAGAGGCTGAAGGGTAATTGATATTTAAGCTACTTATTCATTGATTGAAAGAAATCTGCATTATCTTTGGTTTCTTTCAATTTACCTAGCAAGAATTCAATGGAATCCATGGTTCCCATTGGATTAAGAATACGTCTTAGAACATACATTTTTTGTAGTTCGTCCTTATCAAGAAGGATCTCCTCTTTTCGAGTACCAGACTTGGTTATATCAATAGCAGGATAGATTCTCTTATCAGCGACCTTTCTATCCAATATAATTTCTGAGTTACCTGTTCCTTTAAATTCCTCAAAAATAACTTCATCCATTCTACTTCCTGTATCAATAAGGGCGGTAGATATAATGGTTAAAGAACCGCCATCTTCAATGTTTCTTGCGGCTCCGAAAAATCTCTTTGGTCTTTGTAGTGCATTGGCATCAACACCACCTGTTAAAACTTTTCCTGAACTTGGAACAACCGTGTTGTATGCGCGGCCTAGTCTTGTGATAGAATCGAGCAAGATCACAACATCTTTTTTATGCTCTACTAATCTTTTAGCTTTGTTAATAACCATTTCAGCAACTTGTACGTGACGTGATGCTGGCTCATCAAATGTTGAGCTTACTACTTCACCTTTTACGGAGCGTTGCATGTCTGTCACTTCCTCAGGTCGTTCATCAATTAACAATACCATTAAGTAACATTCAGGATGGTTGTCGGTAATGGAGTGTGCAATGTTTTGTAGTAATACGGTTTTACCTGTTCTTGGGGGTGAAACTATAAGAGCTCTTTGACCCTTACCGATTGGTGAAACCAAATCAATAACTCGTGCGCTTTGATCTTTGTCGGGCTTTTCTGTTTCAAGTTTAATTTGTTCATCGGGATATAGAGGCGTTAAGTTGTCAAAGTTAATTTTATTTCTACTTTTTTCAGTTGCTTCATAATTGATTGTGTCAATTTTTAATAATGCAAAATATCGTTCGCCTTCTTTAGGAGCTCTGATAGGTCCTTCAACTGTATCTCCCGATCTTAGTCCGAACCTTTTGATCTGACTGGGACTAACATAAATATCATCTGGACCAGGCAAATAATTTGCCTCCATTGATCTGAGGAAACCAAAACCGTCTTGTAAAACTTCAAGTACACCTTCCCCATCTATGTCCTTCTTATTTGATGCAAGAGATCTTAATATCTCAAACAACATATCCTGTGTTCGCATAGAACTTGCGTTTTCAACGCCCGTTTCTTCAGCATATTGTAGAAGTTCTTGTGGAGTTTTTTTCTTAAGTTCTCTTAATTTTAAGCTCATACTGTTTTAAATTTTAGATAAGTTTTTTTTGGAAAGTGTAAAAGAGAGTGACTTCTAGCTTTAATTTCTGAATCTGGCAAGTTTTAAATTGGCTTAAATATTACTAAAAACACAATAATTATCATCAAAACTGTTGGAAATTCGTTAATTATTCTATAAAAACGCTCTGATCTTGCACGATTGTCTTGCTGGAATTCCTTCGTAATTTTAGCTAAATAGCCATGAACTCCTGATAAAAGCAATACAAAAGCTACTTTTAACTGAAGCCAAAGCGCGCTTAATGACTCAACTCCCAATGTGGATATAAGAGCTATACCAAATAGCCAGGAGAATATCATAGCAGGATTCATAATTACTCTGAGCAAACGTATTTCCATTAATTTAAAGGTCTCAGATGATTCAGAGCCTATTTCTTTTGTGAAGTGGTAAACAAAAAGTCTTGGTAAATATAAAAGTCCAGCCATCCATGCGATCACGCTGATGATGTGCAAACTCAAAAATAAATTATATAAAAATATACTATTCATTATATTTGCTGATAGCACCGTTTAAATGTCGTTGGACAAATTTTTTCAGCAATATTTTCATTGTTCGTCTGATCTGATTTGGTAACTATTTCAGCTAAGCTATCTATAAATACAGGGTCAATGTTTAAAGACTCTGAACGAAAATAATGTTTGTAACCCATTTCATCCGCCATTTCTTTATATTCAATATCAAGCTCTACTAAAGTTTCAGAATGATCTGAAACAAAAGCAATCGGGACGATAATAATAGCTGCATCTTCTTTAATCGCTTTTTCAATCTCACTTGGTGTAGATGGCTCAAGCCACTTAACAGGTGTCACCTTGCTCTGATAAGCTAATACGTAATCATCATACCCTTTAAGTCCCGTCATGACAGCACTTACAGTTTGTTCAACCTGCCATTGATACGGATCGCCGCCTTTAATAATTGAGACAGGCAAGCTGTGGGCAGAAAATAAAATTCTGATCTTTTTATCTTTAATGTGATCTATTTTCTTTTGTATTAAACGCTGATGAGACTCAATGAATTTCTTATCCATCGGATAACAGCAAGTGTATTTTGTTGGAGCTGATAAGTTTTGTTTCTTTGCCTCTTTAAACCAAAGGTCTAAAGAAGATTTAGTGGTTGTAGTTGAGTATTGAGGATAAAGGGGAAGTAAGAAAATATTATCTGGATTGTAATCTTTCACCACTTTGACAATTTCGGCTGTCATGGGATGCCAGTAACGCATACACACAAACACCTTGGAGGATATCCCTTGTGCTGCTAGGGCCTCTTCAAGTGCAGCGGCCTGGTCGTTTGTAATGTCTAAAATGGGGGATTTACCTCCAATTTCAGAATATATTTCAGTTGCTTCCTTTGTCCTCAAAGTCGATATCAATTTTGCTAATAAGAAGCGAAACGGATTTGGTAACTTGAATATGTTAGGATCATTGAAAAGGTTGAATAAGAAAGGTTTCACACTTTCTTGTTTGTCGGGTCCACCCAAATTAAATAATACTACTGCTGTTTTCATTTTGCTCTTATTGTGTTTACGAGTTCTTCTACTTTCTTAATGGAGGTGTTTGGTAACACCCCATGGCCAAGATTAAAAATATGTGCTCTATTTTTAAAAGCAATTAATATTTTATCCAACTCTTCTTGCAAGGTATTATTCTCTGCCAATAAGGCTGTTGGGTTTAGGTTTCCTTGAAAGGCAACATTCGGGTTTAGTTTATTGATATGATCCAAATCAAAATCGCAATCTAAGCTTATACAATCAAGTTTATCTATATTTGAATATTTCACATATCCTTCTTTACTTGTTTTTCTTGGGAATCCAATAATAGGTATATCTGTTTTACTTTTTATCGAATGAATAATTTTTTGTGTAGGCTTTAGGCACCATCGATCGAAATATTCGTCTTCAAGATCTTCAGCTGCAGACTCAAATATTTGAAATGCATCAATGCCCGCATTTACTTGTTGCACTGCGTAATTAGAAATTATGTCGGTTAGGTCTTCGATGTGATTGTTTATTCTTTTTTCATTTTTATGAATGAGATTTTTGTTCATTTGTGATCTTTCTTCTTTATCAAACAAACAATATAACAACGTTGTCCAGGGTCCGCCTACAAAGCCTATTAGGGGAACTTCAGATTCGTTTTTGATACTTTCAATACCTTCTATAACTGGGTCCAGCTTATGTGATGCAAAATTAAATTTCTCATTAAATTTAACTTGAGGGCCCACGCCCTCCTTAAAACTAACGTCACATCCAGATGCATAGGGGATCATTAATATATCAGAAAACACTATGCATGCGTCCAACCCGTATCGCTTTACAGGTTGAAGTGAGATTTTGGTTACCACCTCAGGATCAAGAAACATTTCCATAAGGTCTTTATATTTTTGTCTTATTTTAATATATTCAGGTAAATGCCTCCCCGCTTGTCTCATTAACCAAATGGGGGTTTTTGTTTTCTTGCCTTTTAGTGTTTCTATAAGAATACTCATATAATATATATATAAGGTAGTATTAGTTTATGTACCTGTGATGATGTGTATATATAAAAACCTCTTACTTGCCCACAAATCAATACATGTCTTTAACGGAGACATTTAAGGCATTTGTGACATTACCCACAAGGTAGAATAATATTTGAGGCATTATCCACAGGTGGACGAAAAGCAAGAAAATATAGGATAAAAAGGCCAAAATATTGTAAATGTTTAAAAACAGTAAACATATAATATATATCCACACCGATTACTCAGGTTGTTAATAGCTTATGAACACACAAATAACACTAGCGTCTAAAAGTCAAACACGCTCAAGACTTTTAACAAATGCCAAAATAAAATTTAAAACAGTTGATCATGGTG
Organism: uncultured Pelagibacteraceae bacterium; assembly: GCA_902523535.1. GTDB lineage: Bacteria > Pseudomonadota > Alphaproteobacteria > Pelagibacterales > AG-422-B15 > CACNXQ01. The sequence continues at coordinate 3,827 of CABYZQ010000007.1, read as the reverse complement.
TTGATGAGGATGAAATTAAACTATCCATGTCAGAAAGTTCACCAGAAGAGATTGTTACAAAGCTGGCTGAGATGAAAGCTTTAAAGGCATCTATATCAAATGATGGTTTGGTTATAGGATCCGATCAAGGATTAGACCTAAATGGGAAGCTGGTTAATAAAGCAAAAAACTTTGATGAAGCTCACGAACAACTAAAGAGCATGAGTGGAAAGGAACACACCCTTATAACAACCACGGTAGTAGCTAAAGAAAACAATATAATATGGAAATATGTTGATAGAGGAAAAATGAAAATGAGAATACTCGATGAAGAAATCATCAACGAATACTTAGAGAGCATTGATGAAAAGATACTTGGCTTGGTCGGGGTTTATGCAATTGAAGAAGAAGGTATAAAATTATTTGAGCGTGTCGGCAGTGATTTATTCTCAATACAAGGAATATCAATGATACCACTAACACAATTTTTATGGGACAACGGCATGTTGTTTGAAAACAATGGCCACTGACAGAACGGCGGTTATAGGTTTTCCAGTTGACCACAGTCTTTCACCGATTATTCATAATCATTGGATTAAGGAATTGGGACTGGATACAAAGCCATACGAGAAAATAAACGTAGATCCAAATAAGTTTGAAGAGCAGATGAATAACTTAAAGGCCGAAGGCTTTGGAGGTATTAATGTTACAGTCCCCCTCAAAGAACTCGCGTTTAATATAAGCGATGAAACATCTCACGTTTCGAAAAAACTCCGGTCGGCCAATACTCTTACCCTAAGTCCTGACAAAATAAATGCCGACAACACTGACGCGGTTGGTTTCATTAATTCTTTAGATAAGAAAACAATAGAAGAAAACATTACTAACAAAAAGACACTTGTTCTTGGCGCTGGGGGCTCCGCCAGGTCTGTGGTTCATGCGTTAAACGAATTGGGAAGCCAGGTGAGATTGTTTAACAGAACACCTGAAAAAGCAATGATTTTGCTTAATGATTTATCAATAAACTCAAGTCCCGTTAGCACAGAAGAGCTAGATGATTACGCCAACTCTTCATCGTTCATTGTTAACACAACTAGCTTGGGGCAAAAGGCAGGAGAGCGTAATAATATTTTGAGTTTTGAAAATATAGAAACGGAAACATTCATTTATGACTTGATTTATAACCCTAAGCGATCCAGCTTTTTAGAACAAGCGGAAGCAAAAGGTTTAAAAGTTCAAAATGGATTACGCATGCTAATTGAACAAGCAGCTTGTTCTTTTCAGATATGGCATGAAATCAAAGTGGGTGTTAGTGGCGAATTAATGTCACTATTGGAGAACGTGTAATGTTATTGATAGGTGTAACAGGATCCATTGGCATGGGAAAATCTACAGTCGCTAAGATGTTTACCGAGTATGGTTTTGGCCTCTACAATGCAGATGATACCGTTCACTATATTTATGAAAACGATGAAGAAGTAATTAATAAAATTGAAGAGTCTTTTCCTGGAACTAAATCAGAGGGAAAAGTAAATCGAATTGCGCTTAGAGACATACTTAATAAAGAACCTGAGAAGTTTAGAGATCTTGAAAAAATTGTTCATCCAGCTACCAGACGGTATCAAATCGTATACATTGAGAAATTAATAAGCGAAGATAGCCCAGGATGTATTCTGGATATTCCTTTATTATTTGAAACAGGTGGAGAAAAGTATATCGATGTTTCAGTTGTGGTGACAGCATCCGAAGATAAGCAAAAAGAAAGAGTGGTCGCAGAAAGAAAGGTGCCTTTAGAAATTTTTAACTCGATAAAGAATCAACAAATGCCAGACCGAGAAAAATTAAAGAAAGCAGACTACATAATCTCAACAGATCAAACTTTAGATGAGACAAAACTCGAAGTAAAAGATGTTGTATCTAAAATAAAATTGATTAATCCTAAGGCATGGAAAGCCTTCTATAAGGAATGAGAGAAATCGTTCTAGATACAGAAACTACAGGTCTGAGACCTTCTGAGGGTCATAGAGTGATTGAAATTGCAGCCATTGAATTAGTTGATTTTTTGCCGACAGGTAGGGTTTATCAACAATATATCAACCCAATGAGGGACGTTCCAGAAGCCTCTTTTAAAGTTCATGGACTGAGTTATGAGTTTTTAAAAGATAAGCCGTTGTTTGAAAAAATTGCTGACGATTTTCTCGACTTTGTTGGACAAGATACGATCATTGCGCACAATGTTGATTTTGACATCGGCTTTTTAAACCATGAACTTAGCGCATGCGGGAAAGAAAGTATCAAAAATAAAAAAGTGGATACCGTTTCTATTGCAAGAGAAAAGTTTCCTGGTCAAAGCGTGTCGCTAGATGCTTTATGTAAGAGATTTTCCATCGACAATAAAGAGAGAGAAATACACTCAGCTACAATTGACACGGAACTTCTTGCAAGAGTTTACATAGAACTCATGGATGCCCGTGAGCTAAGTCTTGATCTAAACGTTAATAATCAAAAAGCTAGTTCTGAGTCAAATTTTGATATTCAAAAGATTCAAAATAGAGAACTCGCAACAAGACTGACAGACGACGATAAAGAGTTGCACAAAGCTTTTGTTGAGACACTTGGTGAAAACCCTATCTGGAAAAAGAAAGAGCAATTTAATAATGAATGATTATCAAAACTATAAAATTAATCACACATTATCAAATACGAATGAAAGCAAGCAACCATTAATACCAGCAGCAACTGTTTTACTGGTTAGAGATCATAATTCTAAAATAGAAGTCTTTATGATCAAACGTGCTATGAAAACAAACTTTGGGGGAGCGTGGGTATTTCCTGGAGGAAAAGTAGATAGCAGTGATGATATTAAAAATATAAGCAAGTACAGCCCATTATTAAATGACGAGGAGGCCTCTAAAAGACTTGATATTAAATCTGGCGGATTAATCTACTGGATTGCTTGCATAAGAGAATGTTTTGAAGAGAGCGGAATACTTCTTGCCGACAACGAAAGAAGAAAAATAAGTCTAGGCAGTCTCACCGTAACTGAATTAGATAATATCAATCAATACAAAAAGAAATTGCTCAATGGAAAAGATGTCTTCCTAGAGTTAATTGAAAAATTTGATTTAACATTATCTACCAATGAAATAGCTTATATTTCCCATTGGGTTACGCCAAAGATTGAAAAAAGAAGATACAGCACAAGATTTTTTATTGCTCGCTGTCCCAACCAACCTGCTAGTCATGATGGTGTAGAGGGGGTTGAAAGTCGTTGGCTGGAGCCCAAAGTTGCACTTGATTTATACAAGGCTGGAGAGTTTCCAATGATTATGCCAACAATAAAAAATCTTGAATTGATTAAAGACTTTCAAAATACGCAAACACTTCTACTTTCAATGAACGATAAATCGATTACTGACATCCCAAAAGTCGAACCTGTGTTTGATGTTGTGGATGGTAAACCTAAACTTATAAGTTATTAATTTGTCTTTTTTCTTTTTTCATAAAGATCAGCAAAATTAACAGGGTCAAGCATTAGAGGAGGCAAAGATCCATCTGCATGCATATCGTATACAATGCGTCTTGCGAAAGGAAACAGTTGTCTTGGACATTCAACCAACAAATAAGCTTCCTTTATGTCTTCTGTAAGATTAGTAATTTCAAATAAACCAACGTATTTTAAATCAATAATATAAACATTTTTATCTTCACGCTTAGCGCTTATATTAATGTTTAACTCAACTTCATAAATATCAGTATCTTTTCTATTAGTAGCTTTTACATCTACATTTGCATTGATGGCAGGTCTTTCACTCCCTTGCTGAAATGCACCAGGTCCCATAGGGTTC
>CABYZQ010000006.1 GCA_902523535.1 uncultured Pelagibacteraceae bacterium | reverse complement strand
TATGATTTATTCCATATTTTGAGCCACTATCATAAATACCCATAATGTTACAAAAAATAGAAAATTGGTTTTTCAGATTCCGCCTTCCAGTTCTTGCTGCATTTGTCCTCATTACAATTGTGATGGCTTATTTTGCAGTTCAGATAAGAATGGATGCAGGTTTTGCAAAACAGTTACCCAACAGCCATTCATTTGTAAAAACATATTATGAGTATCAGGATGATCTTAGTGGAACAAATAGTATTACAATTGCGTTAAGAAAAACTGAGGGCGATATTTTTACAAAGGAATATTTATCAAAGCTCTTCAACTTGAATAACACAATAAGATATCTTCCAGGGGTTAATCAGGGATCAATGCAATCTCTTTGGACACCTAATATACGGGTCATGAGAGTAACAGAAGAAGGATTTGAGAGTTCTGAAGTAATACCTGGAACAGTTACCCCAGAAAGCCTTACCCCAGAAATTATTGAAAGCATTAAGGAAAGAATATTAACAGGTGGTCATGTAGGAAGTATTGTGGCGAATGATTTCACTTCATCGCTTATTAAAGTTGAGTTAACCGAATACAATCCTAAAACTGGTGAAAAATTAGATTACCTTAAGCTCGGTCAAGAAATTGAAACAATAAGAGATGAGTATGAACAGGGCGACTATCGAGTTGAGATAACTGGATTCGCTAAAATGATTTCTGATATTGCGAGTGAAGCATACAATGTTGTCATATTTTTTGGACTCGCATTTTTTCTAACTGTTTTAGCTGTTTATTGGTACTCCAGATCTTGGACACTGACATTTCTGCCATTAATTTGTTCACTAACTTCTCTTGTATGGCAATTTGGAATGCTCAAAATACTTGGGTTTGGATTAGACCCTCTTGCAATTCTAGTTCCTTTTTTAGTTTTTGCCATTGGTGTTTCACATGGCATTCAACAAGTAAACCAGATTACTAAGGAAGTAATTGAAGGGCAAACAGCTGAATACGCTGCAAGGGCATCTTTTTCAAGACTTCTCGTACCAGGCTCAATGGCTTTAGTTACTGACTTGGTAGGGTTTGGCACATTAATTTTATTGCCGATTGGAATGATACAAGAACTCGGCATTACAGCCTCCATTGGAGTTGCATTTAAAATTGTAACCAACCTTATAATGCTACCCCTAGCAGCATCTTATGCGAAGTATAATAAAAGTTTTGCCACACGGGCAAAGTCTGCGATTACATATAGACAAAATCTCATGGGATATTTTGGAAAATTAGCCAGACCCAGAGAAGCCGTTATTACTCTATCGGTAAGCGCAGTATTGTTCGTAGGTGCGGCATACCTGGCAAGTGAAAGGCATGTTGGTGATTTACACGCAGGAGCTCCTGAGCTGAGGCCCGAAGCAAGGTTCAATCAAGATATAAATGAGATAACAAAAAGATATAATGTTACGACAGATGTTTTAGTTGTAATCACTGAGGCATTGGCAACTGGAGGCTTAAATCCATGCAGATCTACGTATGTTGTTGACGCACAAAACAATCTTCATTGGTACTTAGAAAATATACCAGGTGTTACGAAGGTAATTTCACTTTCAAGTATAGCAAAAAGAGCTCTTAGCGGATACGCAGAAGGTAATCTAAAATGGTCTTACCTACCACGTAACGCTCAAGCACTTGGTTTTGCCACAAGTGTGGTAGATCCGTCAACTGGATTGATAAATGAAGAATGTTCTATTATGCCCATTTATGTTTTCACAGAAGACCATAAGGCTACAACTATCAGCACCGTTATAGAAAGTGTGGAAGAATATAATAAAAAGTTTCGTGAGTTAGATGATACGATTACATTTAAAACCTTAATTGCTAAGCCTGCTGAGGGAACAGATGTGATACCTGCTGTTGATAGTTTAGGCGGTGAAGAAACCAATATTAACGATTTATTAGATATTAATAACCCTAAAGTATTCACTGACGATGAATTCGCTGACTTCGGATATGAGAATGGTTTTAATACAAGAAACATTATGCTTGGCCAGGGTCTAATTAATTATTACAGAGATATTGATTCTTTTGATGATAATGTAAATTATATGGTGAAAGATATTAAACAATCAGAAATAACCATCAAAGAATTTTTCAAAAATAATCCTGAATTCGAGAGCATCATATTTGAGTCAGATGAGATTAAAAATAGATTAGCAAGTGGATCAGTTGGGATCCAACATGCAACTAATGAAGTTATTGAAAAAGGTGAACTGCCAATGATGATAATTGTTTACATAGTTATTTTAATACTAGTTTTTGTGACTTATTTTGATTGGCGCGCAACGATATGTTGCACTGTGCCACTCACATTTGCAACGATGCTTGGGTATGCATTCATGGATTTAGCGCAAATTGGCTTAAAGGTATCCACTCTTCCAGTTATGGTACTAGCAGTTGGTGTGGGCGTAGACTATGCGTTCTACATATACAATAGAACTCAGACACGCCTGAAAGAAGGCATGAATATAACAGAGGCATTTGAACATACTTTTGCTAATACAGGTGCAGCAGTTGTCTTTACAGCAATCACGTTAGCAATTGGTGTATCTACTTGGTCATTTTCAGCTTTAAAATTTCAAGCCGATATGGGATCGTTATTAACATTTATGTTCTTAATCAACATGGTTTGCGCAATGACAACACTTCCTGCACTTGCAGTAATATTAGATAAACTTTTTCCAAGAAAAATCACTTCTGAGTAAGCTGAAGAAAAACGTCCTCTAATTTAGTTTCTATTATCTTCATATTTTTTATTTGAGTTCCAGACGAATTTACTGCATTAAGCATTACGTTAAAATTAATTTCGCTGGGTTTATAGTTTATTTGAACTTGTTTATCTATAATTTGTATATCCAAACTTAATTTATTTAATTCTGACAAATCAAAATTGTTATCATTATAGTCAACTATTACTGTCATTTTATCTAAAAAGGATTTTATATTTTTTGTAGTATCATGAGCTATCAACTTACCTTCATTAATAATAGCTATTTCGTTACAGAGCTCTTCTGCTTCGTGCAAATAATGAGTAGTTATAATTATAGTTTTGCCGTTTTGATTTAGTTTATGAATATTCTCCCACAAGTTACTTCTAAGCTCTACATCTACCCCTGCCGTTGGTTCGTCTAGTATCAATATTTCTGGATTATGGACCATTGCTTTGGCAATAAGAAGGCGTCTTCTCATTCCCCCTGACAAAGTTCTAGCATAGGCTTTGGCCTTATCTTCCAATGCAAGCATTTGAAGAATTTCCATTGTCTTTCTATCTTTTTTTCTAATGCCATATAGGCCAGCCTGAATCTCTAAAAGTTCATAAGGAGTAAAAAAAGGATCAATGTTTAACTCTTGAGGCACAATTCCCATAAGCCTCTTAGCGTCTATTAAATTGTTTTCGTGGTTAATGTTTAGTACTTCAATCTTACCAGAAGTTTTTTTTGCTAAATCCGCTAGTATATTAATGAATGTAGACTTTCCAGCTCCATTAGGTCCGAGCAAGCCAAATATTGAACCTTTCTTTATACTCAATGAAATATTGTCTAATGCAAGTTTTTCATTATCAGTAGTTGATTTGTAAACCTTACTCAAATTATGAACTGTTATTGCTAATTCTTTAGACATATATTTTATTAATTAAGAGAATATATAGTTTTTCAAAGTAATTTCTTGTATCATTCAGATTATGAATTCTCCAGAAATAAAAAATAATCAAGATGAAAACATTGAGCTAGTTTCATCCAAAAAAGTTAGCTGTAATGGCCCTGATGGCCCTCTTGGACACCCTAAAGTTTATCTAGATATGGGAGATAATGAAAGCGTAGTTTGTCCTTACTGCAGTAAAATATTTAAATTAATTTAAATGAAAAGCAATAATCACCTATTTTTAGTTGATGGCTCAGGATATATTTTTAGGGCATATTATGCATTACCGCCATTATACAGAAAGAGTGATGGCCTACCAACTGGGGCAGTAAACGGTTTCTGTAATATGCTTTACAAACTAATCGAAGATACCAATAAAAGCATTGGGCCAACTCATTTAGCAGTAATCTTTGATAGTGCACGAAAAACTTTTAGGAATGAAATTTACAAAGATTACAAGGCAAATAGAGGCGATCCACCAGAAGATTTAATACCACAATTTAAAATTATTAAGGATGCAGTAAGCGCTTTTGGTATCCAGTCAATTGAATCTAGTGGATTCGAGGCAGACGATATTATAGCTACATATGCCAACGCTGCTGAAAAAAAGGATTGGCAAGTTTCCATCGTATCCTCAGATAAAGATTTAATGCAATTGGTCTCAAAAAAAATCAGTCTTGTTGATACCATGAAAAATAAAAATATTGGACCAAAAGAAGTTGAAGAAAAATTTGGTGTAGGACCAGATAAGGTAATCGATGTTCAGGCGCTTGCTGGAGATAGTTCAGATAATGTTCCTGGAGCACCTGGCATTGGAATAAAGACAGCAGCTCAATTAATAAATGAATTTGGAAATCTTGAAAAATTATTAGAAAAGTGTGGAGATATTAAACAAGAAAAAAGAAGAGATAATATTCAAAATAATAAAGAGCAAATAATAATTAGTAAGGAGTTAGTAACTTTAAAGAAAGACGTAAAAGATATTCCATTACTTGCAGATCTAAAAAATAAAAATTTAGCAATAACAAAATTAGTTCCGTTTCTAGAAAACCTTGAACTGAAGAAATTAGCAGATCGTATTAGAAAAAAAAATCCAGAAGTAAAATTTGAAAACAAAAATATTGAGGAATCAATAACAGAAAAAAAGGATTCAGGTAACACAAGTAGTGAAAAAGAAATTGCAGCTAAAAATATAAATACTAAATATATACTTGTTGATGACATAGAATATATTGAGGAATTAAAATCAAAAATCTACGAGATAGGCCATTTCGTCTATGATGTAGAAACCGACTCCTTAAATATATTAGAAGCCAATCTTATTGGCATATCAATTTGTTATGGCTTAGAAATTTCTTACTATATTCCATTTAATCACATTGATGAACTTAACCAAAGAATAAAAAAGCAAATTAAAATTGAAGAGTTTTTCAAAGTCTTTAAGCCGATAATGGAAGACTCATCAATTATTAAAATTGGACACAATATAAAATATGATAATGCCATATTAAAGAAATATGGTATCGGTGTGATTGGCTGTGATGATACAATGTTAATGTCATTCATTTCTGATGCAGGGGTCAATCGCCATGGAATGGATGATCTTGCAAAGATACATCTCAACAAAGAAACAATAAAATATAAAGAAGTCGTTGGAAGTGGTAAATCTCAGATCACATTTGATAAAGTTGATTTAAAGAACGCGTTAAAATATGCCGCTGAGGATGCAGATATTACATACAAACTCTATTTATTTTTTAAAAAAAGGATCAACCATGAAAAAAATAATTATATTTATTCCAATATTGAGAAGCCCTTAATTGATTGCATTCAAACTATGGAATTAAATGGTATAAAGGTTGACAAAGAATACTTAAAAAAGCTATCAACAGATTTTTCAAAAAGAATATTAAAATTAGAAAGTAAGATATACAAGGATACTGGTACAGAGTTTAATATTGCATCACCAAAGCAGCTATCCGAGGTATTATTTGATAAACTCAAACTAAAACCGCCAAAAAAGACAAGAACAGGAGAAAAGTCTACTGGAATAGAGGCGCTTGAAGATCTCGCATACGGAGGTAATAAAGTTGCTGAAACTATTATAGAATGGAGGCAGCTATCAAAGCTAAAGAATACTTATACAGAGGCCCTACAAACTCATATTGTTAAATCTACAGAAAGAATACATACTTCATATGCAATGGCTTCAACCAGCACTGGTAGACTTGCATCCTCTGATCCAAATTTGCAAAATATTCCAATTAGAACAGAAGAAGGTAGATCAATTCGTAAGGCATTTATTCCAGATAAAGGTCAAACAATCTTTGCTGCAGACTACAGCCAAATAGAACTAAGAGTATTGGCTCATATGGCTGATGTATCTCAACTCAAAGATGCTTTCAATAATAACGAGGATATACATCAATTAACTGCGTCAGAGATTTTTAATGTCAAACACAAAGATGTTAGTAAAGATTTACGCAGAAAAGCAAAAGCTGTTAATTTTGGAATAATTTATGGAATTTCTGCATTTGGACTAGCAAAACAGTTATCAATATCAAATTACGAAGCAAGTGATTTTATTAAAGAATATTTGAAAAAGTTTTCTGGAATAAAAGAATATATGGAAAATACAAAAGAGCTTTGTAGAAAAAATGGTTATGTTGAAACACTATGTGGGAGAAAGTGCTTTTTCCCAAGAATAAAAGATAAAAATTTTGCTTTAAGGTCATTTCAAGAAAGAGCAGCTATAAACGCCCCAATTCAGGGGACTGCAGCAGATATAATAAAGTTAGCTATGATAAAGATTAATGATAAAATAAAATCTACTAATGAATGCAAGATGCTTCTTCAAGTCCATGATGAACTCATTTTTGAAATAAAAAAAGATAAACTTGAAAAATTTAGAAAACTAATTGTGGCCGAAATGGAAAATGCATTAAAACCAAAGTTCGATCTCTCTGTACCACTTTCCGTTGATAGTAATAATGCAGATAATTGGAGTGATGCCCATTAATGACTGAAACTATTATACTTGTTACGGGAGGATTTGATCCTATTCACAGTGGACATATTGCTTACTTTAAGGATGCAAAAAAATTAGGAAACAAGCTTGTAGTTGGTGTTAATTCAGATAATTGGTTGATAACAAAAAAAGGTAGTGCGTTCCTTCCCATTCAAGAGAGAATGGAAATTGTTTCGAATTTAGCTGTAGTTGATGCTGCTATTGAATTTGAAGATGATGAGTACCAATCTGCGTCAAATGCAATTCAAAAAGTTTTAGAAATTTATCCAGATGATAAAATAATTTTTGCAAATGGTGGTGATAGAAATCAAGCCAATATTCCTGAAATGGATAAATTTGTGAATAATGAAAGAGTAAGTTTTGAGTTTGGAGTTGGTGGAGATTTTAAAAAAAATTCGTCTAGTTGGATATTAAAAAATTGGAAAGGGCCAGTTGAACATCGGCCGTGGGGTTGGTATAGAGTTTTAGATGATAGTGATGATCATAAAGTCAAAGAGATAGAAGTCAATCCTAAGTCAAGATTAAGTTACCAATCACATTCTAAAAGATCTGAAGTCTGGACTGTGATTAGTGGAGAAGCCCTGGTTACCATTGATAATAAAACAACAGAGTTAAAAATCAACGAGTCAATATTTATTCCAGTTAATTCTAAACACCGGTTAGAAAATAAGTCAGATATGAAATTAAATATTATTGAAATTCAAACTGGATCATATCTTGGTGAGGATGACATAGAAAGATATGAAGATGATTACAATCGATCGTAATATATGAAAGTTAATTACCCATATCTTTATTTAGCTTTTTTTTTACTACTTAATATATTTAATTTTGTAGATAGAAATCTTCTTATAGCTTTTGCTCCTCAAATAAAGTCTGAGTTTAATCTTACAAATGTGCAATGGGGACTCTTGACAGGGGTTTATTTTCTCTTTTTTTATTCAGTTTTTGGCATATTTATGGGCGTTCTTGGAGACAAATTTAGTAGAATGAAAATTGCTGCGGCGGGAGTATTTTTATGGAGCTTAATGACAGCTTTTACTGGCGTTGCTAAAAATTTCTCACACTTAATTTTCGCCAGAGCTCTTATCGGTGTTGGAGAATCTGCATTAACTCCTAATGCAATATCAATGCTATCTGATCTTTTCAAACAAAATCAAAGAGGTACTGCTTCTGCTATTTATTACTTAGGCATACCTCTGGGTGTTGGATTCGGAATGTTAATCGCAGCTTTTTTTGGACCAGTTTTTGGATGGCGAGCGGTATTTATCTCATTAGGTTTGATTGGAATGGGACTTGGAATAGTAACTTATTTTCTTTTTGAGCCGAGACGTGGTCAATTAGATAAATCTTTTAATCAAGATAGTAAATCTGCAAGCATTCGAGAAATTATAAGTATGACAAAATCTGCTCTTTATAATTCTAGATGTCTAACATTTGTAATTATTGGTAGTATTTTTTTGCACATACCACTAGGCGCAGGAAACTTTGAAGTTTTATGGGCTGTAAATGAAAGAGGTTTTACCGCCAGCTCATATAATTCTTTGTTTGGCATTTTTTTTATATTAGGGGGTACTGTTGGCGCAGTCCTTGGTGGCGTTTTATCTGATCGCATAAGTCATTATTTTAAAGGAGGTATAATGACATTTTTAGTTATATCTTATTTAATTTTAACACCCTTAACTGTTAGTTATCGATTTATTAGTCCTGAAACAAACTTCTTCTATTTAACTTTATTTTTTGTTTCATTTAACGTTACCTTTTTCTATGGTCCAGTTTTTGCCTCAGTACAGGAATTAACTCCAGTTAAAGTTAGGTCAACGATGGTTGCTGTATTTATATTGGGAGTAAACATTATTGGGATGGGAGTAGGTAGCTTCTTCACAGGCTATCTTATTGATTACGTATTTAATGATTTTTCGTCTCCATATACATTTTCTTTAATTACAATTGGGCTTACAGGCATTATAGCAATCATTTGTTATTATATTGCCAGTTTTAGCTACAAAGAGGACATTGAGAGAGTAAATAAATCCTAATTAGCAATAGGACCTGAGGCTTTTACATTCTCTTCAACGTCAGATTCAAACTTAGTAAAATTACTAATGAACATTTGCACTAATTTTTTAGCCTGCGCATCATAGTCAGACTCACTTTGCCAAGTTTTTTTTGGATCCAATATCTGTTCATTAATTCCATCAACTTTGACTGGAACTAAGAAGCCAAAATTTGGATCTTTTCTCATTTCTGCATTAATTAGTTCGCCTGAGAGGGCAGCATTAAGCAATGTTCTGGTATTTTTAATTGATATTCTTTTGCCAACTCCATATACGCCTCCAGACCAACCAGTATTTACAAGCCAACAGTCTACCTCATGATCTGATATCTTTTGTTTAAGTAAGTTTCCATACTCTATTGGATTTCTTGGCATAAATGGTGCACCAAAACATGTTGAAAATGTTGCTTGAGGTTCGTTTGAAAGACCAATTTCAGTACCTGCAACTTTTGCTGTATAGCCTGATAGAAAATGATACATCGCCTGACCTGCAGAAAGTTTAGCAATAGGAGGTAATACACCAAATGCATCAGCAGTTAACATAATAATATTTTTTGGGTGACCAGTTTTTCCAGATTCGGTAACACCCGGAATATAGTCTAAGGGATAAGCTCCCCTAGTATTTTCTGTCAAAGAATTGTCATCTAAATCTAAAGTTCCGTCTTCTTTCATGACGGCATTTTCAATAACTGTACCTTTCATTTGAGTAGTAGCATAAATTTCTGGCTCTGCTTCTTCAGATAGTCTTATGAGTTTTGCGTAGCATCCACCTTCAAAATTAAAAAGACCCTCATCTGACCATCCATGCTCATCATCTCCAAGGAGTGATCTTTTAGGATCCGCACTTAATGTAGTTTTACCCGTACCGGATAGACCAAAGAAGATTGCAGCATCACCATTTTCACCAGTATTAACAGAACAATGCATTGGCATAATATTTTTCTCAGGAAGCAAGAAATTTAAAAGAGTAAATACAGATTTTTTTGTCTCGCCTGCGTACTCAGTACCAGCTATTAAAATTATTTTTTCTGCGAGATTAACAGCTATTACAGTTTCACTATTAGTACCATGAATGCTTGGATCCATTTTCAAACTTGGGAAATTCACAATAGTATACTCTGAATTAAAATGCTCAAGCTCATCAGCGTTTGGTCTAACAAGTAAATGTCTAGCAAATAATCCATGCCAAGCATATTCTGTTATTATTGAAACATTTAACGAATGATTACGATCTGCTCCGCCCATTAAGTTATGTAAATATAATGATTTATCTTTCGAGAAATCTATAAATGCATCGGCGATTTTTGTATAATATTCTTCTGAGATAGGCACGTTTGTTTTACCCCAATGGATTTTTTGATCATTTATACTTTCTTTAACAAAAAATTTATCATTAGCTGACCTACCTGTATGCTTACCAGTTTTAACAACTAAAGCTCCATGCGATGATAGTTTACCTTCGCCAGAGGTATGGGCAACTTCATACAGTTCCTCAGAGTTTAGGTCGTTTTTAATTGAAGAAGCATTTTGTATAATGCTGTTTTTTACTGAATTTTGCATATTTTGAGGTTGTGATAAAAACATATAATAACATGTATGTTAAGTGCTAATATCTAAATAAATGAAAAAAACTGTTAGTTAAATTATGCAATATTTCTGCCATTTTATGGTCATATAATACATTAAAATATAATGAAAATTTGAAATGAAACACCTTATTGCCCTCGTAGATGATGATCGAAATATTTTAATTTCCCTTGAAGAGTTGCTTAAAAAAGAGGAATTTGAAATTCATACCTATAGTGACGGTCAGTCAGCATTGATTGGCATGTCTAGGTATCCTCCAGAATTAGCAGTAATTGATATAAAAATGCCAAAAATGGATGGATATGAATTATTTAAAAAAATAAGAGAAAAAACTGAAATACCTGTGATCTTCCTGACATCAAAAGACCAAGAGGCCGATAGATTGAAAGGCTTAATGCATGGTGTTGATAGCTATGTAACAAAAAGTGGAAATTTTTCTAAGGAAATCTTAATAGAAACAATTAAAAATACACTCAATAGAAAAAATATAGATAAGGAAAATTCTGAAAAAAAACAAATAATTATCCTTGGAAATCTCAGGCTAGACTGTTTGAGATACGAATGTGAGTGGAAGGAGAAATTACTTTTAGAACCTCTAACCACAACAGAATTTAAAATAATAAGGGAATTGGTTGAAAGACCAGGCATTGTTAAATCAAGAGATAGATTAATGGAAATTGCTTATAGAGATGAATTAGATGTTGATGACAGAACAATTGACAGCCATATAAAGAGGATTAGAAAAAAATTTAAAAAAATCGATCCTGAGTTTAAATCCATCAATACTTTATACGGTTCAGGATATAAATGGAAATAATACAGTATACAACTTGAACAGCCTATTTAGAAAATTTTTATTATACAATTTTGTTGGATTACTAATTTTAATAGTTAGTGCAATATTTATAATTATTTTCCTTAATAACTATCAACTTAATAAAAGACTTAAACAAATCGATAATCAGTCGTTAATTATTTATAACTTCTTAAAAACCTCAAATTTGCTCAGAGATATAAAAACACAACTATCTACAGAGGTTATTCTCTCTAAGTTAGAAATCAAAAATCTTTCTATTATAATTATGGATGAGAACATGAGTATCTTACTTGATACGAAAGGCTATGACTTAGAAAATAGTTCTTTTGCAAATCAGTCTGCTGCAGAAGTAGAGATAATAGATAAAAATAGTTTAACAATTACTTCTAGCTTAGATCAAAAAGAAAACTTAGCTAATAGAGATTTTTTAAATCACCCAACGTTCCTTATTAATTTTAAAAATTTAGAAAAAGGGACTCAGAAAAATTTTTCAATCGAGTTGAATAAAAATAAACTTGAATTGGTCTCAATACTGCCCATTAGTTATGATGACATTTACTACTATATTGTTGCCCATGAAGACAATACCAATATTCAAAACATAAATAATCAAATACAACTAAACGTATTACTAGCAGGTTTAGCTATTGGAGGGTGCCTCATATTATTTTCATTTTTTTTAAACTTTATAATCCTCAAACCTATTAGAAACTTAGCAAATGCTGCTGAAAAAGTCCAAATGGACTATAAAACAAAACCTCTTATTTCTGGACTTGATAGAAGAGATGATGAAATTGGCCAACTATCTAAAATCATTAATGAAATGTTAAATAGTTTATATAATAAAATTGATAATGCTGAAAATAATTCAGCTGATTTGATGCATGAAATTCGAAATCCTCTTGCCTCAATTAAAATGGCTTCAGAAGTTATTACGGATAAGATGAGTGATAACCAAAAAAAATTTCTAGATCTTATTCAGAATGATATTTCAAGAATTGAAAGTATCATCACCGATTATTCAGCGATGATTAAAAATGAAGTAAATTTGTACAAGAGCCAATTACAAAAATTTGAAATTAAATCCTTATTACATGAGATTATAGAAGATACTCAAAAAGTATTACCAGATCAAATCCAAATAAAATTTTTATACGATCAAGATAATCAAAAGGATATTTTTGTTGATGGTCAGAAGAAATTTTTTTCACAAGCTATTAAAAATATTATAGATAACGCAATTTCTTTTTCTCCAAAGCCTGGAATTATAAAAGTCCTTTTATCATCGACCAGTAACTACCTGAGTATAGCAATTGTTGACGAGGGACCGGGTATTAAGGAGCCTGATATGAAAAGAATTTTTGAGCGTTTTTACTCCTTAAGAGAAGAAGATAATAAATCACATTCTGGACTTGGATTAAATATTGCCAAACAGATTGTTGATGCACATGAAGGCTCAATTTCTGTAGATAATGTTATAGAAGAAAATGATATTAAGGGCGCGAAGTTTATCGTCAACCTACCACAGGTAAATATTAATAAATAATCATATTGAATATTAATCTATTTAACCCTATATTTTATTCATAATTATGGCCAAAGAAGATTTTAAAGTAGCAGATATAGAACAAGCTGAATTCGGCAGGAAAGAAATATCCCTTGCTGAGACTGAAATGCCAGGCCTGATGGCCTTAAGAGATGAGTATAAAGGCCAGAAACCTCTTGATGGTGCAAGAATAGTCGGCTGTCTTCATATGACTATCCAAACTGCAGTTTTAATCGAAACTTTGGTAGAACTGGGAGCTGACGTCAGATGGTCATCCTGTAATATTTTTTCAACACAAGATCATGCTGCCGCTGCAATAGCTAAAGCAGGCATCCCTGTTTTTGCCTGGAAAGGGGAAACAGAAGAAGAGTATTGGTGGTGTGTTCGACAAACTATTGAGGGAAAAGAAGGATGGAAACCTAATTTAATATTAGATGATGGCGGCGATCTTACAGGTCTAATGCATAGAGAATACAAAGAGCTGCTTAATGATGTAAAAGGTCTATCTGAAGAAACTACTACTGGAGTGTTAGCACTCAAAAAAATGGAAATTGATGGAACTCTTATGGTGCCAGCAATAAATGTGAATGATTCTGTAACTAAATCTAAATTTGATAATCTTTATGGATGTAGGGAGAGTTTAGTGGATGGTATTAAAAGAGCGACAGATGTAATGATGTCAGGAAAGGTTGCAATTGTCGCTGGGTTTGGAGATGTTGGAAAAGGAAGTGCCGCTTCATTACGTCAAAGTGGGGCAAGAGTAATGGTTACTGAAGCTGATCCTATATGCGCATTGCAAGCAGCTATGGAGGGTTATGAGGTTGTTACAATGGATGATATGATAAAAGAAGCAGATATTGTCGTAACTGCTACAGGTAACAAGGACATTGTAACCGCTGATCATATGAGAGAAATGAAAGATAGAGCAATACTATGTAACATTGGTCACTTCGATAATGAAATTCAAGTTGAGGCTCTAAAAAATTATAAATGGGATGAAATTAAACCTCAAGTTCACGAAATTACTCTTCCTAGTGAAAAGAGAATTATTTTACTTGCAGAAGGTAGGTTGGTTAACCTTGGTTGCGCAACAGGTCATCCTAGTTTCGTTATGAGCGCATCATTTACAAACCAGGTTACTGCTCAGATTGAACTTTGGAACAATCCTGAAAAATATGAGAAAAAAGTTTACGTACTTCCAAAGCATTTAGATGAGAAAGTTGCAAGACTTCATTTGGAAAAAGTAGGCGCAAAACTTACAAAATTATCTAAAGAACAAGCAGATTATATAAGTGTTACTCCTGAAGGGCCTTATAAGCCTGAAGCTTATAGATACTAATTCACATTTTTAAGATATTATTTTTTCATGCTTCTGAAGAATGAAGGTGATACAGAGAAACTCGCCAAAAGACTGGTTAAACTGTCAAAAAAAGACAATACAGTTATATGTTTAATCGGGGATTTAGGTTCAGGAAAGACTACATTTGCAAGATATTTTATTAGAAATTTTTTTAAGAATTCTAAAATTAAAGAAATTCCAAGCCCAACATTTACTCTATTGCAAGTTTATGAGCATGATACCCATACAATAAATCATTATGATTTCTATCGATTAAAAAATTCTAGTGAACTGTTTGAACTTAATTTTAGTGAGGCTGTAACAGATGATATTTGCTTGATTGAATGGTCGGATAAATTTGAAGAAATATTACCAAATGACAGAATCGAAATTAATTTTCAAATTAAAAGTAAGGTTTCAAGAAGTGTGCAAATCACTTTAAGAGGTAAATTTAAAAATCAAAAGTATTAAATGAGTAATCGAGATTTAAACCTTTATAATTTTGTCCTTAATTGTGGCTTTAAAGAGGAGGATATTATTCCTATTAAAAATGATGCCTCCTTTAGAAAATATTATCGCATCAAAAATAAAAAATTGATTGTTATGGATGCACCTCCTGATAAAGGGGAGTCAATTGAGCAATTCAGAACTATAGCTGACATAATACATACTTTTAATCTGAGTGCGCCACAAATAGTATCTTTCGATACTAAACTGGGATTTATGTTACTAGAAGATTTTGGGCAAACATCATTTTCAAACATTCTTAACAAAAATAATGAGAGTAAATTATATAAAAAAGCTATTGAGGTATTAATAGAAATTAATAAACAATCAAAAAGTAAAGAAAAAAAAATTAGTAAATTAAAAAGCTATTCTATAGATTTGCTAGTTAATGAGTCATTGTTATTTATAGATTGGTATTTAGAAAAAAGAAAAGGTGAGTTGGTTAGTAGTGATCAAAAAAAAGAATTTATTAAAATTTTGAATGATTTTTATAATAATATAAATCCAGAATCATCGACTCTGGTATTAAGAGACTATCACGTAGATAATTTATTTTTTTTAAATAATCAAAAGTCTTTAAAGCAGATTGGTTTAATTGATTTTCAAGATGCCGTAATTGGATCTCCTCTATATGATTTAGCCTCCTTACTTGAGGATGTAAGAAGGCCGCTAAGGAGAAATTTACAAAAAAAATTATTAGAAATTTACATAAAATCTTTAAGTATTAATGTTCAGGATGCAGAGCAAGAAATGAGGTTCTTTTCAATTCAGAGAAATTTAAAAATTTTAGGAATTTTTTGCAGACTCTCCATAAGAGATAAAAAAGATGTTTATCTGAAATATTTACCAAATGCAGTAAAACTTTTAAGAAAAAATTTGCAAGATCCATTTTTTATTAATCTAGTAAATTGGCTAAAGCAATTTAAAAATCATGAACTAATATGATTGATACAGCAATAATTCTAGCTGCAGGTCTTGGGAAAAGAATGAGAGATTTTGATCCTGCAATTCCTAAGCCATTAATTAAGGTCAACAGTAAACCATTTATTCAATATTCAATTGATTTACTTAATCAAATTAAAGCCAAAGAAATTATCATAAATGTTCACTATAAGTCAGATGAGATATTGAAATTTATAAAAAGCTTAAGCCAAACTAATATCATTGTCTCAGATGAGTCAGATTTACTTTTAGATACCGGTGGCGGCATTAAGAAAATATTTGATCAATATAATATTAATAAATCTCTGGTTTTGAATAGTGATGTTATATGGGGTGACTCAGATAAGAAATTAATTGTAGATATGATAAATAGCTATCCAGAAAAAGCCGAAGCATTTCTTGGTTTGGTGCCTAAACGAAACTTGAAATCGTTCAAGGGTAAGGGCGATTTTTGTAAATTAAAAAATAATGATTTAATAAGATATGATGAGAGTTCTGAGCCATATGTTTATATCGGCGCTCAAATTATCAGTAAAAATGCATTTAACGGTATAGAAAAAGAGGTATTTTCAGTTAATGAAGCTTGGAACTTATGTATTAATAAAAAAACCCTGAAGGGATACCAATTTAATACAAATGCACTACATTTAGGAACAGCTGAATTATTAAAAGAATATTTTAGAGATGATAAATAAATTATTTCAAATTACTGTAGTACTAATTTTATTTTTTAATGTATTTAGTGTTGCTGAAGATGATCAAAATCTAGCAAGTTTCATCATAAGAAATTATGACACTGCAGCTCTTCCCACAGTAGGAAATATTGAAGCAGATTATACAATTATAGAGTTTTTTGATTATAGATGTGGTTACTGTTCAAAGCAGGCTAAGGATTTTCAAAAGCTATTGAATAATACAGATAATGTTAAAATAATTTATATGGAATGGCCAATATTTGGAGATATATCTGATACAGCCGCTAAAATTGCCCTTATTGTTTGGCAAAGATATCCTAATTTGTATTTTGAAGTCCATAATCAGTTTATGCAGCTTGGTCCAAAGATGAAAAAAGTAAGTATAGTCGATATACTTAATAAAATTGATCTAAATGGCGAAGAAATATTTCAAGAGGCAGTCGGTCAAAAATCAAACGATATCATAGATGCAAATATGAAATTAGCAAAAAGTCTAGGGCTTCGTGGAACACCTGCTTCGATTGTAAATGATTCTATTTATCCTGGTTATCTTCAATATAAGACCTTAGAAACATTAATTAAGTAATTATCAATTATATTGTTTTAAGAACACACTTGAAAATATCTAAGAATATACTTATTCTTTTCTTTAATGATCAATAAAGCAAAATTCCAAATCGGCTCGATCGTAAAACACAAATATTTTGATTTTCGTGGCGTTATATTTGATGTTGATCCAGAATTTAACAATACTGAGGAATGGTATCAATCAATACCTATGCAAGTTCGTCCAAGAAAAGATCAGCCTTTTTATCATTTACTAGCTGAAGCTCCAAGTCAACCATCTTACGTTGCATATGTTTCTCAACAAAACTTATTAGTTGATGAGTCAGACGACCCTGTAACACATCCTTTGTTAGACGAGATGTTTGAGGGTATTAAAAATGGAAAATATATTTCCAAAGCAAAGCATAATTAAAATTGTATCTATATGCGCGGGTCTTTAAAACAAGTATTTGAACTAGGACCTTTGGTTGTCTTCTTTTACTTTTTTATTAAAACAGGTCAAATTCAAGAAGCGATTCTACCTTTGATGATTGCTGCAGGTATAGCAATTGCCGGATCTTTCTTAATTGAAAAAAAAGTATCCCCAATGTTATTATTCAGTACTATTTTGATTTTTGTTTTTGGGGGATTGACGATCTATTTTAATGATCCATTCTTTATTAAGTTTAAAGTAACACTTGTAAACTTAATCTTTTCTTTCGCATTATTTATAGGATTGTATTTTAACAAACCCTTATTAAAAAATCTAATGGGCTCAGCAATAAATTTAACCGATTATGGTTGGATAAATTTAAGTAAAAGATGGGCGTATTTCTTTCTATTTTTAGCTGCCGCAAATGAGGTGGTTTATAGGAATTTTTCTGATGCCGTATGGGTAAACTTCAAGCTTTTTGGCATTATGGGTCTCACCTTTATATTTATCTTTTCTCAAGTATTTTTTATTCAGAAAAACCTTTTAGATAATCAATAAGGACGGTCTCCTAATACCGCAATTCTGTCCATAATTCTCTCATGTCCAAGACCTCTGCCAGGAAAAAAATCTGATATTGCGTAATGAATTACGCTACGATTATCCCATATTGCTACATTATTTTCAGACCATGTGTATCTGCATGTTAAATCCAGACGTGATTGATGTTCAAATATTTTAGAGAGTATTTCATTGCTTTCGGATTCTTCTAATCCCTCAATTTTTTTTGTATAGGTCCAATTTACAAATAATATTTTTTTTCCTGTTTCAGGATGAGTTCTTACAATAGGATGATGATTAGAATATTCTTCAGCAGCATTGCCATTACTTTCAAAATATTTATATTCATCTATAAAGAAACCCGCTCCAAGGGAAAAGTGTTCAGCTCTTTTATCTTCAACAATATCTTTTATTTCTTTATCCAGCGTCTCCCAAGCCAATTCCATGTTTGAGAAAACTGTATCTCCACCAACTGGTGGTATTTTAACTGATTTTAGTATGACAGCTTTTGTAGGGTTTTCATTATAGCTGACGTCACTGTGCCATCCTTCACCCCATTGGTTTTTCTCTTCTGCACCTTTAATAAGTCTTGTTATCTCAGGATAGCCTTCTCTTCCCTTAACATAAGCATGCTCTTCAATAGGACCAAAATATTTTGCGAATCTTATTTGTTCCTCAGGAGTGATGTTCTGATCTCTAAAAAAAATTACTTTATGTTCAAGTAATAATTTATTTACAGTATTAAATATTTCTTTATTGATATTATTTAGAGATATGCCAGTAATTTCTGCTCCTAATGCCCCTGAAAGAAGTTTAACATCCATAATAAAATGTACTTTTTTTAGAAAAAATTGTCATTCTTTATATTTCTCTACTTCCAGAAATTGATCAATCAGTCTCCAGAGGACAAAAGAAAAGACAATTAATCCCCCGAGCAGTTCAATATAAGGAGGTGTTTCACCCACACCAATCCACGCCCATAGTGGTGCCAGTACCGGTTCAAGCAGTATGTAAAGCGCAGCTCTATGCGGAGGTATATATCTTGATCCGATTGTGATTAATAAAAATCCTAACCCAACTTGAAATGCGCCCATAAAAAGAACTATAAACAAATCTTTTATGCTAATTGAATAATCTGGGATGATAGCCAGACCTACAAATAATACAAAGATACCTGAGAGAAAGACAGAAGGAACATAATCGACGTCAGGTTTGCTATTCACCATTGTTAATTGAATAGCAAAACAAATTGGCACAAATAAAATAATTACATTTCCTAAACTATTGGCTGATCCCAACCCTTGAGAAAACATTATAGCAATTCCCACCATTGATCCTGCTATTGCGATGATAGTTTTAGTGCCTATAATCTTTTTTAAAAAAAAATAGCTTGCAAAGGCTGCAAATAAAGGACCAGTGCTCATTATAAATACTGCATTCGCAACGGTTGTATTACTCATTCCAAATACAAAAAAAATATTACTAAACCCTAGAACAAGCATAAGTATCAAACCATTTCTTCCAATGTTAATAAATGCTTTTGGAGTTTGAGATTTATACTTAAATAAAATATAAATGAGCGCCACAAGTGAGAACGTAATTGAACGGTAGGACGTTATCTGCATCGTTGATGCTTCATCAACAAGTCTTATAAGAAGCCCTCCAAAACTAAGAAAGAATCCTGCAGCCAATAAGCATAAAGTTCCAAAAATTTCATTGTTGTATTTGTTCATATTTTAGTTCAAAATTAATTTACCAAACAAATTCATTTAATGATCAATCATTTCAAAATAATTTTAGTATGTTTATTTTTTCTTATTTCATGTAGTGACCAAAATCAGTCTAATGAGACATTAGACTCTGAGCAAGGCTTGTCTCAGAAACATAAATATGAGTTCAGAAAAGAATTAATTGAGGTCACAGACGATATTTATGTCGGCGTAGGCTATGGGATTGCAAACTCTATTATGATTGAGACAGAGAATAACCTAGTGATTGTAGATACTTTAGGTTCTACAGAAAGCGCTGAAGTACTCTATAAAGATTTTAGAAAGATCTCAGAAAAACCTATTATTGCTATTATTTATACCCATAACCATCTAGATCATTTAGGTGGTGCCACAGTATTTTTCGAAGATAATCAAACAGAGATCTACGCTCAGGAGAATATCATTTACAATCTTGATAATATAGCAACCACTATAAGACCAATTATATTAGAGAGAACAAATAGGCAGTTTGGTATCCCCTTGCCTGATGAAGAGATCGTACATCAGGGTATAGGAGGTTTCATGGAAATCAATAGTGAGTCAACATTTGGCTTAGTAAGACCAACAAAACTTTTTAAAGATGAATTAACATTTGAAGTCGACGGCTTAACTTTTATTTTAGCTCATGTACCTGGCGAAACAGACGATCATCTTTATGTTTGGTTGCCTGACAAAAATGCGGTAATGGTAGGAGATAATTTTTATAGATCTTTTGCAAACCTGTATGCAATAAGAGGAACAAAATTTAGGAATCCAATGGAATGGGTTCAAAGTCTTGATAAAATTAGGATGCTAAATGCTGAATATTTAATACCGAGCCACTCTCGCCCAATTTCTGGAACCGAAAATGTTTCGAAAGCTCTTACAGATTATAGAGATGGCATACAATTTGTGCATGACCAAACAATAAGATATATTAATAAAGGTTTTACGCCAGATGAGATAGTTGAAAAAGTAAAACTTCCTGAACATTTAGCTAATTCTCCATATTTACAAGAATTCTACGGATCAATTTCATCATATATAAGATCTACATTCAGTGGTTACATAGGATGGTTCAGTGGCAATATAAGTGATCTACATCCCCTTACAAACGAACAAAGGGCAATAAAGCTATCTGAGATGGCACAAAAGCAAACTAAAATTCTTGATGAGGCATTAAATGCTTTTTCTGCTGGTGAGTATCAATGGTCTATGGAACTTACCGATATGTTATTAGCAATTAACAAAGATGATGATAAAGCGAAAGAAATAAAATCTAGCGCAGCTGATAAACTATCTAATTATCAATCAGCTTCAAATGATTATTATTTTTATAAAACAGTTGCAGCTGAATTAAGAGACGAATTTATAATTAGTGCTGATAATAATAAAGCAACTCCAGATCAACTAAGAGCAACGCCTATGGATGCAATTATGAAATCACTTCCTGTAAATTTGAATCCTTACAAAGCCATTGATATAATTCAAACAGTTTCTTTTTCATTTTCTGATAACCAAGAAACTTTTACAATCAAGATCAGAAAAGGAGTAGCTGAATTAAGTTTATTACCTGCTGAGAAGAATGACTTAAAAATATATAGCGATCAACAAACCATAAAGGAAACACTAGCGGGTTTAAGAAATATTGCTTCAATATCTTTATCCCTTGCAAATGATACCATTCAAGTTGAGGGAGGTAATATCGAATTCTTGAAGTTTCTAGGATTATTTACAGATTAGTATTTAATAATGGGTCAAAAGCAATCATATATTCTTGGTTTACTGGGACTTGTTCCATTCATCATAATATTTTTGATGTATTTCATCTCTCCACCTAATGATGAAATATATAATTTAATGATATTTATTTATATTGCTTATGCTGCAATCATTTCATCTTTTTTGGGAGGTATACAGTGGGGGTTAATAACAGCTTTTGCAGACAGAATTTATTATGTTTTCACTCCACTTTTAATAACAGTAATTCCAGCGCTAATTTCATGGGCTGCGTTATTATCTCTAGAAAATTTAAAACTTTCCCTGTTACTATTGCTTATCGGGTATGTTATATCTCTATTGCACGATTACTATCTTTATCAGCAGCTTAAGATTACGCCCCTTTGGTTTATTACAATGAAACTGATACTTTCATTAACGGTATCAATACTGACAATTATACTAATAATTTTTATATAAATTAGACTATTAGTCTTTGAATAAAAAAGTATAGGCCAAAACAAATCAGCAAGGCAAAAGAAGTATCTTTAAATAAATTAATAATGAAATTCAGACGAATAAAATCAAATAATTGAAATATTAATAATACTGCTAATACGAACAATATTTGACCAAATTCAACTCCTAAATTAAATCCTAATAAACCTGATAAAATATTGCCTGAGTTTATTTCTGTATTTAATAAAAATCCTCCAAAGCCAAAGCCATGAATGAGCCCAAATACTATAGTTATTAATATTAATAAATTATCACTATTCTTTAAATTTTCTTTTAGAAAAAAATATCCTACGGAAAATAGTAATAAGCCCATCATTAGGAATCCAGAAAACTGGATATTAGTAATAAAGCTTAAAATAAATAATAGGGGTAAAAGTAAAACGAGATACCCCAAGCTTAATAATTTTCCGTTATTATGTTTGTAGAAATATTCCAAACCTACAAACATAATAGTAAATCCAATAAGTGATTCTACTATGCTTGCATTTACTTGAACAATCTCAACTAAAGATAAGAATAAGGTAAGACTATGTCCAATAGTAAAGCCAGTAATGACTAAGATAAGTCTATTAAGATTTGTAACTATAATGAGCAGTCCTAGGATAAAGAGAAGATGATCATACCCTCCTAAAATATGACTTAGTCCAGAATAAAAAAAATTTTTAAAACTGCTAAAAAAACTTAATTGAGTTTCCTTTTCTGATATATCAACTGATTGATCGTTAAAAAAAAGTGCTTTCTCTGTGAGTAAATCATTTTCTAAATATATTCGTGCTATATGAATATGACTTTGAATAACATTAAATAAAGCATTATTAATAATCTTTATATTTTCTTCTGAAGGACATTGGAATTCTAGTTCATATCTTAAATAGCCTTCATCTGAACTTAACTCTCTAATGTTATTGCTAGACTGACATTTTACATTAGCTGAATAAACATGAATGTGATCATTTAAATAAATTTTAAATATATCTTTTTCATTAAGCTCGTTGTCTATTAAAATTTTTTCATATTCTTTAACCTGAAGCACTCTTGTTGCTTCCAATTCTAGTATGGAGAAATTAGCAATAATATCTGATCCCATAATATTCCACTTAGAAAAGGACTCACTAAAATAATGAGCATATGATTGTGAATTAAATAACAGAAATATTAAAATTATTAGTAATTTACGAATATGCATAAATTTAAAAAGAATATCGAATAATTTCAGAATTATCTTTTAAGTATTTTAGATAGTTTTTTAATTTTTCATCATCTAAACCATTGTTATAATCAAAAATAATCTTCTCTCTAATTTCATTATAATAGTCTTCATCAATTTCTTGTTTAACCTGATCTACAAGCTTAAAGATAAAATATCCATTATCAAAAAATATGGGTTGAGATACTTCATCAATATTTAGTGCAGCAATTTGATTGCATATAGACTTACCAAAAAGAAGATTACAATCTTTAATATTAATTAACTTATCGGGAACCTCAAAAAAATTATTTTCATCATAACTAGATTTAATATCTAAAAAGTCTTTTGTATTAAGCTCATCATATAATTTTAATAATTTTGGCTGAAGTGTTTTTAAGTCTGACTCTGTGCCGAGTAGAACAGACTCTTTATTGAGAGAGTTAATATATATTGATTGAAATTGAATTTTTTGTGTAGGTCTATACTTTCCAATATTTTCATTATAAAAATCTCTAATATCTTCTTCATTAAACTGATTTTTTTCAACTTGAATTATGAAGTTAATCACCTGTTTTATCATTTCTTTTCTGACACCAATGTCCTTCTTATGCAGATCCAGCTCAATTCCTCTTTGTACAAGAAGTTCCTCTTCTATCATTCGTTCTAATAATAATTCTAAGATTTCAACATCATCTTCTGGTTGAATATCTGCTCCTAGGTTTGAGGCATATTTTAGAAATTGATCTTCAGAAATAACAACATCATTCACTAAAGCGACAGCCTTTTTATTTTTAAGCTGAAGAAATTCATTATTGAACGAAATAGTCTCATAAAAAATAAGGGCTATGCCTAAAATTATTGCGACAATAAATATAAGACTATTTTTATTTAAGATCTTGGTCATTGCATGAATCATTATACTTAATTATAATTAATTATTATCAAATAATTTTCTTATGAGTATTGTAAAAGTTATAAAATATTTTTTCATTCTTTCAATCCTCTTTATAATTAGTTTACTCATAGTTTTACAATTCCATTTATTTAGTGAAGACTTAGATGGAGGCGTAATCACCGGTAAAATTAACACTATCGAGTTTGTAAAAGATAAGGAGACGAGGCAATTAAGTGCAATGGAAACTCTTAACGAGTTGCCAACTAAACAAATTTTGTTTGGTGATCTTCATGTTCATTCAACATTTTCAGCTGATGCACATATGATGAGTCTTCCCATCACTGGTGGCCACGGTGTTCATCCTGTTGCAGATGCTTGTGACTTTGCAAGGCATTGTTCGGCATTAGATTTTTGGTCGATCAATGATCACGCTGAAGCCACGACACCAAAACGGTGGATGGAAACAAAAGAAACGATCAGGAAGTGTAATGCTTTAAATATTGATCCAGCTAATCCAGATTGTGTTGCTTTTTTGGGATGGGAGTGGACACAAGTAGGTGTCATAAGAGGAAATCATTGGGGTCATCATAATGTTATTTTGAAAGAAGAGTCTGATGAAGCGGTTCCAACCAGAGCTATTGCATCGTTATCTGTAACTCGACAAGCAATGACTTCTAGGCCGTTAGTACCAAATGTATTCTTCCCATTTGTGGATTTTGAAAATTTCAAAAGATATAACGATATAAATCGATACTTTACGGAAACAGGAAAAATAAAAAATTGTGAGCGAGGTGTACTTTCTAAAGATCTACCAATGAACTGTCATGAAGAAGCAGTAACCCCGTTAGATTTAGTAAATAGGCTTGAGGAATATGATAGTGATTACATGGTTATACCGCACGGGCAGACTTGGGGACTTTATACTCCTGCTGGATATACCTTAGATAAAGGTTTAGAGATTTCAAAAAAATATCCAAAAATGTTTGAATTGTTAGAAACTTATTCTGGGCATGGAAATTCAGAAGAATATCGCTCATGGAGAGGAGTTGATGTTGTAAGAGATGGACAGGAAGTAATCAGACCATTTACATTCACTATGGGAGAAATTGATTTAGACCAGGGAACATTTACTCTTAAAAACCAATCTGGAGAGGACGAGATCATTGATATAGGTACTCAAACTTGTCCAGAGCCATCTGATAATTATATCCCTCAATGTTGGCAAGCGGGCAAAGTAATCTATGAAAGATGTATTGCCGAAGGTGAATCAGTTTCAGAATGCAGCGAAAGAAGAGAAGTAACTGAACAAGCGTCAGTAAATAGAGGAAGATCAGGGTACAACGTGGTTCCAACGTTTACAGATTTTGACCGAAACATATCTGGGCAATGTTTAGATTGTTTTAGTCCACCTATGAACCATGTTCCTGGTGGAAGTTCTCAGTATGGATTAGCGTTAACAAAATTCAAAGAAGATGGCTCAAAACACAGATTTAGGTATGGTTTCATAGGTTCGAGTGATAATCATTTAGCCGCACCAGGAAGTGGTTACAAAGAACTTTTTGGAAATAATATTGATGGCAGTGGACCTCCAAGTGAATTTTTGGACAAGGTTTTACATCTGAAGCCATATTATTTTCCTAAGAGTACAAGTCCAATTGGAAGGAATTCCGACCCGATCGGCGACTCTTTTGTTTCTCCTTCACACCCACAGGTTTATGATATTCCTGATTTAATTGTTGGATTCAATACTGTTGAGTGGGAAAGGCAAAGAGGTTTCTTTACGACTGGTGGACTAGCAGCAGTTCACTCAGAGGGACGATCTAAAGAGGAAATCTGGAATGCTCTAAAAAGGAAAGAAACTTATGCAACAAGTGGTACGCGTATGCTGCTCTGGTTTAATTTAATTAGTGAAAATGAAAAGATTTCTATGGGTTCCTCTATTGAAACAGATACTAAACCTGAATTTGAAGTTAAAGCTATGGGCTCATTTGTTCAGAAACCAGGGTGCCCAGAGGATGCATATATTGCGTTGGGAGAAGAAAGAGTAGACGAGTTGTGTTTTAATGAATGTTATAATCCTTCAGATGACAGAAAATTTATTCATAGAATTGAAGTAATTAAAGTGTTACCGCAAGAGTATGTAGATCAACCTATTGAAGGAAGAATTCTAGATCCTTGGTACACCCATTATTGTGATCCTAATGAATTAGGCTGTTCTTTTAAATTCACGGATGAGGATTTTTCGATAGATCAAAAAGATGTGAGTTATTATGTAAGAGCCATTGAAGTACCCACTCCACAAATTAATGTTAAGGGTGGTGTTTGTGAATTTGATGCAGATGGGAATTGTATAAAGTTCAAGCTTTGCACTCAAGACTGGAGGCATCCAAGAGACATCGAGACTTGTTCTGAAATAGATGAACATCGCGCTTGGTCATCGCCGATTTATTTGGATTATTTATCCTAAAATTTTTATAAATGAAATATCTGATCCCATCCATTGTATCGTTAGTAGTAGGCAGTCTTTTTAGTTGGGCTTACTTAACCGCATATGGATTCGGTTTCTCTTATATTATTTATCTTGGCATGATGATTGCAATGGTCTTCCTGGCCATAGATGCCTGGAGAAATATTAATAAATAAACAAATTAAAACAATTACTTAGATATTTAGTTTAAAGATATTCACACTTTGTCAATTTGGCAAGCATCAGTAATTGTGAAAGCCCTTAATTGATAAAAGATGCCCTTATAAAATTAAATATAGGGAGAAAATACATGTTAAAAAAAGTACTACTTTATACAGTATTGTTTTCATCACTATTATCTGCCAATGCATTTGCAGCTGTCGATGACGAAACAGCTTATGCATTGAACACATTATTATTTCTGATAAGTGGATTTTTGGTGATGTGGATGGCCGCTGGATTCTGTATGTTAGAATCTGGTCTGGTTACATCTAAAAGTGTTTCGACAATTGCTGCAAAAAATATAGGTTTGTATTCTATAGCTGGGATCATGTTCTGGTTGGTAGGTTATAACCTTGCATACGGTATTCCAGAAGGCGGATATATTGGAACGTTTACTACATGGAGCGATGGTTCAGCAGTAGCGACTGGTTATTCCGATGGATCTGACTGGTTTTTCCAGATGGTATTCTGTGCAACAACAGCTTCAATTGTTTCAGGAACTTTGGCTGAAAGAATAAAAATTTGGCCTTTCTTTTTGTTCGTAGCAATATTAACAGGAGTTATTTATCCAATCGAGATGGGTTGGCAATGGGGTGGTGGATGGTTATCTGCTGCTGGCTTCTCAGACTTTGCTGGTTCAACTCTCGTTCACGCAGCAGGTGGTGCAGCGGCATTAGCTGGTGCAATTATTCTAGGTCCAAGACTTGGAAGATTTGATAACGGAAAATTGGTTCCATTTGCAAATTCATCAATACCTCTAGCAACACTTGGTGTGTTCATCTTGTGGTTAGGTTGGTTCGGTTTTAATGGTGGATCACAGCTAGCTCTTGGTTCATTTGATGATGCAACAGCTGTAGCAACAATTTATATCAACACAAACTTAGCGGCTTGTGCGGGTGTATTGGTATGTGCAGCTATAACAAGATTAGCAAGAGGCAAAACTGACGTCGTAATGATGTTAAACGGTGCACTTGGTGGTCTAGTTGCAATTACTGCTGAACCATTAATGCCTTCCCCGTTGATGGCAATCATCATAGGTGGAATTGGTGGCGCGCTTGTATTTGCAGGAACTGAACTCCTTGTGTCATTAAAAATCGATGATGTTGTAGGAGCTATACCGGTTCACTTGATTGCAGGTGTATGGGGTACTCTCGCTGTACCAATTACTAATCCTGATACTAGCTTTGGAACTCAACTCCTTGGCACAGCATCAATTTGTGTGTTTGTCTTTGTAGTTTCCCTAATCATATGGGCAATTATGAAAGCCACAATAGGTATAAGGATAAGTGAAGAAGCAGAAAAAGAAGGAACAGACGTAGCTGAGACAGGTGTTATAGCCTACTCAATTAGAGACTAAGTCTAGTTCATAATTAAAAAACGGGTCCGAGGGTTTCCCCTAGTTATTCCTTCCATCGGACCCGTTTTTATTTAATTTTAAATTTGAATTAAATTTTTTTTGGGAATACATTGCTTCGGTAATGAGTGAACAAAACAATCCTTTTCATAAAAAAAAATCTGGAGTTTTTTTCTTTAAATCTTCTAACCCTTACGAGTTTTACGATTTGTTAAATGGAATTGATATGGAACCCAAACAAGATGTATGGGGAACCTTAATTTTTCCAGAAAATACTAAATTACCATGTCCTGTCATTGTTCCAATACATGGAAGTGCGGGATTGAGAGAGGGTCATCACACTCATATGGTTAACTTGTTAGAAGCAGGTTTTGCTGTTTTTAGAATCCATCACTTTGAATCTCGTGGCGTCATTTCAATAGTAGAAAATCAGACGCAAGTTACTCTTGCAACAATGATAACGGATGCATTTCGTGCACTTGCACTTTTAAACAAACATCCTGATATTGATAAAAATAAAATTGGCATCATGGGATGGAGCTTAGGGGGCAGCACAGCTCTTTATGCAGCATGGCAACCAATAATAGATGCACTAACTTCTGGGGATGAAAAATTTTCTGCGTATTTACCATTATACCCTGGAGCCTTACTCAAACCTGAAGATAATCGTTGGTCTAATGCTCCAATGCATATTCTATTTGGTGAGGATGATGATTATACGCCTCTAAGTTTATGTAAAAAACTCATTGATTATATGAAACCTGCTCGTGATGTAGAATTAACGGTTTATCCTAATGCTCATCATTCTTTTGATTCAATTGATCCCGTTGAATTCATTCCTTACGCTATTAAGCTAAAAGACATGTTTATTGATTTAAAGAAAGATGGGCATCAAGTTTATACTGATGAAAATAATAATACTTTTTACTTGGACAATAAGGAAGAAAGGTTTCGCCTGATCAAAGAAACACCCAATCTTCTTGGCGCACATGCTGGAGGAAACTGGACGGCACGTAAACAGTCACATCAGGATGTGGTTGATTTTTTTAGTAAGCAATTTTTTTCATAAATCTTTTTAAGTAGTGTTGACTCTTATATTGAGTAATGCAATAATAAGAACAAAACAAGAACATTATTAGACATATTTCATGCTTTTAACATTTTATAAAGAGGCTGTAGAGTGCGGCTTTCCTTCTCCAGCGAGGGATTTTACCGAAGGGACAATTGATTTGAATGAAGAGCTTATTCCTCATCCAAATGCAACTTTTATTGTTCGTGCACGAGGAGACTCAATGGTGGGTTCGGGGATTTATCCTGGAGATTTATTGATTGTTGATCGAAGCATTAAGCCTCAAAATGAGTCAATTATCATTGCCGTTCTGGATGGAGAATTAAGTGTAAAGATTCTCAGACTTAAGAACAAGCAAGTCAATTTGTCATCTTCTAATAAGAACTATAAAGATGTCCCTGTTTCTGAAGAAATGGATTTTACCATATGGGGAGTATGCACGAACGTCATTCACAATTTAAGTCCATAAAATAGATAAAACATGAATAATAAAGTTTTTGCATTAATTGATTGTAACGCATTTTATGTTTCCTGTGAGAGAGTTTTTAATCCTAAGCTTAACAATAGACCGGTTGTAGCATTATCTAATAATGATGGATGTATTATATCTCGTTCAAAAGAAGCAAAAGCACTTGGAATTAAAATGGGTGTACCACTTTTCAAGGTCAAAGATATTGTGGAAAAAGAAAATGTATTTGTATTTTCCTCTAACTATACACTGTATGCCGATATGTCTCGTCGTGTAATGAATATCATTTCACATTCATCTCCGTACACAGAGGTTTATTCAATTGATGAAGCATTTGTAGAATTAAGTAGTCTATCGATTGATTATGAAGAATACGCACATCAATTGAGAAAGACTATTTTGCAACATACAGGAATCCCAGTTAGCATAGGCATGGCGTCAACAAAAACTTTATCAAAAGTTGCGAATCATAAGGCAAAAAAAGATGAGTCTTTAAATGGTGTTTGTTCTCTTGTAGACCATGAAAATATTGATCAAGTTTTAGAGTCAACTGAAGTAGGTGATATTTGGGGAGTAGGCCGACGTTTATCGAAGAAGCTTATTAATCATGGCATATATAATGCAAAGTTACTAAAGAACTGTAGTGACTCGTGGATACGCAAAGCAATGAGTGTTAATGGCTTAAAAACAATTACAGAACTGAGAGGAATTTCTTGTATGTCTCTTGAAGAAAATTCGATGACAAGAAAAAGCTGTTGTACTACTAGATCATTTGGAAAGTTGCTAACCAATTTAGAAGATGTCGAACAAGCTGTAACTACTTTTGCACGGAGGGCAACAGAAAGGATTCGTTCTGAAAGCCTTGCTGCATCTTGTATTTCTGTTTTTTTAAGGACCAATCCTTTTGACAAGAAAAGTCCTTATTACTCAAATGGCGCATCAAGAACATTGCCTTACCCAACACATGACAGCATCACTATTATTGAGACAGCTTTGATTCTTACAAAAAGAATTTTCAAAAACAAATACCAGTATAAAAAAGCAGGTGTGCTTCTTAGTGGCTTGTGTGATGAGTCAGAAATTCAGGAGACTTTATTCGAAAAAAACTATAATCAAAATTCAAATCTTATGTCAGCAATAGATTCAATTAATTATCGATATGGACGTGATACCATTCAAATGGCATCTGAGTGCAAACTTGGAAGTTGGAAGCAAAAAAGAAAAAACTGTACACAAAATTATACAACTCAAATTGATAGACTTCTATTGGTCTAGTCTTTTTGACAGAAAATCTGAAAATAAATCTGTTAGTTCATTTACAATTATCCCACCACCACCATGACCACCAGTGAAAACAAAAGTATCAGCATCAGGCAGTAGATTTAATACTTCCTTAACAGTTTTAGGATCAATCTCATCATCATCACTTGCATACGCTACATGAATAGGAATATTTGATTCTGAAAATATTTTATAGTCAGGAAGAAAATCTTTATTAGCTATATGGCGAATAGAAGAGAGTAATGAATATTCAGTACCTGGGAGAGATAATTGAGCAATGTATCGATTAATAAAATCCTTTTGTCCTTCGTTTTCATGTGCCCATTGTTCAGCTCTATTTTTTGCAAAGGGTATTCCAAAAGTTCTAAGAAATAAATTTCCAACAACAGGAACTTTTATTAAATCAAGGACCTTGCTATTACTATGAACAAGAGGAACTTGAAGACCTATTGCTAAAACTCTTTCTTTGTGTTTGTTGGAGAAATTAATTGCGATAGGAGCTCCCATCGATGACCCATACAAAATTGCTTCTTTGATGCTGAGAAAATTAAGCAACTCCCTGAGCTGTTCAATATAAAGCTGCATATCGTAATTTATTATAGGTCTATCTGAGTAACCTCTTCCGTATTGATCATAACAGATTACTCTGTATCCCTTTGCGCTTAATCCACTGCAAAAACCAATGAAACCCTCAGACGGTAAAGTTGCTCCATGAATAACTATTATTGCTGGATCATTTTTATCGCCAAAATCTCTATAAGCAGTAGTTCCTTGAGACAATTTTGCAAATTCGTACTCTGAACCTTGACGAAATTTTTTTAAATTACCCTTCTCGAAGCTGGAGAACAGATAAACCAATAGTAGTAAGATTAAAAATGTGAGAATAATTAAAATAGTATTAGAGAATATACCTGAGAAAATAGTCATTTTTTAAGACTATAGTCATTTAAAGAATAAAATCAAAGTTGAACGATGCCCACTCATTTGCTAGCATAAAACCTTATTAAATTGGGAGAAATATAATGAAAAAAATAATATTCAGTTTCTTAGGGGTAATCTTAGCCTTAGGAATATTTTATGGTTGTGACAGACAGTCAGACCAGGCGTCAACAGACGAAATAAAAATAGGAGTAATTCTTGGTTTCACAGGACCTATTGAATCGTTAACTCCAACAATGGCTAGTTCGGCAGAACTTGCAATGAAAGAAGTAAGTGACTCAGGACTTCTATTGGGTGGAGCAAGTGTCAGCTCAGTACGCGCCGACTCTACGTGTGTAGACGCAGGTGCAGCTACTTCTGCAGCTGAAAGATTGGTTACGTCAGATAATGTTGCAGCAATAATGGGTGCGGATTGTTCAGGTGTGACTACGGCAATAGCAAATAATGTTGCAGTGCCAAACGGGGTTACTATAATTTCTCCATCAGCAACTTCACCAGCATTAACAGACATAGATGATAAAGGCTATTTCTTTAGAACAGCTCCTTCAGATGCGAGACAAGGACAAGTTCTAGCACAAGTTGTTATGGATAGAGGAATAAGTGAGTTGGCGGTTACTTATACAAATAATGACTATGGTAAAGGGCTATCTGATAGTTTTGTAAATGCATTCAAGGCTATGGGAGGTTCTGTAACGGCTGAGGTTCCTCATGAAGATGGAAAGGGTGATTACTCAGCTGAAGTTTCAACTCTATCCGCATCAGGTGCAACAGAGGTTGCAGTCTTGGGTTACGTCGACCAAGGCGGTAGAGGAATTATACAGAGCTCAATGGAGACAGGTGCTTTCTCAAGATTTATACTTGCAGATGGAATGATTGGAGACAGTCTCATAGAGAATGTTGATGGTGATCTCACAGGTACATTCGGTACATTGCCAGGCTCTGAGTCTGAAGGTGCAAATATGTTTAAAACAATGGCATCTTCAAATGGAATTCCAGGAGACGGACCTTTCGAACCTGAGTCCTATGATGCAGCTGCATTAATAATGCTAGCAATTCAGGCTGGAAATTCTGCAGATAGATCCTCAATCGCGAATAATGTAATGGGAGTTGCTAACGCTCCAGGAGCCGAGATTTTCCCTGGTGAATTAGGTAAAGCTCTTGAAATTCTTAAAGACGGTGGTGAAGTCAATTATCAGGGAGCAACAAATGTTGAGTTCTCTGATGTTGGAGAAGCCTCTGGATCTTATAAAGAGTTAGAAATAGGAAATGGTGAATTCAATACCATTCAAGTTCGATAATTTCTTACCACTTTAATTTAATAGGGGTCTTTTTAGGCCCCTATTTTTTTTGTATTCTCTCAGGTATTACTCCTCTTGGCATAAACCTAAGTGCGAGTAAAAGTAAAAGACCCATGATAAATAAACGAAGATGAGCCGCACTTCCTAGTAAGTGTATTCTTATTGGATTATCATATTCGAAGCCGCTTGCGAGTAGATTCATAAAACCTATTGATAATGGTTCTGCTTCAATCCAAATAAACCAAACAAAAAATCCACCAAATATTGAGCCTAAATTATTTCCTGATCCACCAACTATCACCATTAGCCAGATAATAAATGTAAATCTTAATGGCCTATAAGATCCTGGAGTAAATTGACCATCAAGCGTTGTAAGCATTGCTCCTGCAATCCCAATTATAGCGGAACCAATTATAAATATTTGTAAATGTTGTGCGAAAATATTCTTACCCATTGCGCTTGCCGCTACTTCATTATCTCGAATAGCTCTTAACATTCTTCCCCATGGTGAGTTAAGTGCAAGATGACTTAGATAAAAAATTAATAACAGAACCGATAAGAATAGACCCAAATAACATAATTTTACAAATACACCCGAACTAACAATAATTAAATCATTGAGCAGTTCTTGCCTTGAAGAAATTGTTTGTACACTATTTAAAGTAGCATAATTTATTCTTTCAACGAGATTGATGAACCATTCTGATTGTTGCAGCTCTATTTCATAGGGAACAGGTCGATCGAGCCCAGAAACATTCTTTACACCTCTTGATAACCAATCTTCATGTTTAACAATTGCTATTACAATTTCAGATATACCTAATGTTGCAATTGCGAGATAGTCTGATCTGAGTCGTAGTGTTATTCTTCCAATTACCCAAGCAACTAAACCTGCTACAAAAGCAGCAATAACCCATGAAAAAACAATTGGCAGACCTAATCCACCTAAAAAACCTGTTTTAGCAGGATTAATAGATTCAATAACGTCAATAGAAGGCCCATAGAAATTATTTATTCCAATAAGGGCTGCAATTATAATAAGAACAATTGATGTATTTCTGAATTGGGGGCTAGATATATTTCTGTATGCAAACATTACCAAAGTGATGCTTGAAATTAAGATGATAGCACTTATCAAAATACCTATGCCAGCTTTATCCCAAGCCTCATAGACCGGATCATAAGAGACCAGTACAGCAGTAAGCCCGCCCAAAGCTGTAAAACCCATCACTCCGGCATTAAAAAGTCCTCCGTATCCCCATTGTAAATTTACTCCAATTGCCATTATGGAAGAAATAAGACACAAATTAATTATACTCAGAGATACTGACCATGATTGGGTGAAGCCAACTATAGCAAGAAGTATTCCCATAAAAGCAAATGCAAGAGGCGCTCTTAAATTATCTGTCATATAATTTTACCTTTCACAATTCCTGTTGGACGAACAATTAAGACAATTACCAATATAATGAATGAAATTGCAAATTTATAATCTGTGGAGAGAACCTGCACTAATCCTGATGGTTCTAAATTTTCTGGTAATAAGTAGATAAAGAATTTTTTATATGCATAGGTTAATGTTATTTCAGAAAAAGCTATAACATACCCCCCGATAACAGCTCCAATAGGGGATCCTATACCGCCAACAATTGCCGCAGCAAACATTGGCAATAACAAATTAAAATATGTAAACGGCTTAAAACTTTTATCAAGTCCATAAAGAACACCCGCAGTTGTAATGAGCGCTGAAGCAATAACCCAAGTAATTAAAACTACTCTTTCAGGATTTATTCCAGATAACAATGCAAGGTCTTCGTTATTTGAATAGGCTCGCATTGACTTCCCCATTTTTGTTCGTTGTAAGAAATAAAATAAACTCACCATTGCTATTATAGCCACTATGAGAGTGATGAGCTGAGTAGATTTGATTGTAAGCCCCTCGGAAAGTCCAAAGTAGTCTTTGAATTCAAGAGCATGAACAATATATTTTTCACCATCAAAAAACTTTCTATCATTTGGGCCAATAATGAATCTTACAATCGCTTGCAAAATAAACATTACTCCTACTGATACAATCATTAGAACAATTGGTTGGCTTTTTTTCTTTCGGTAAAAGCTATAAACAGATCTATCTATTAAAAGACAGAAGAGAGCAGTTAATATAATTGCAAATGGAAGTGCAATTAGCGCAGTTGGCAAGAAACCACCTGTTATTCCTAAACTTTGCAAATACCATGTGAACAATATTGTTGTCATTGTCCCAAATGACATCCAGTCAGCCTGAGCGAAATTAGAAAATCTTAATACGCCATATATTATCGTTAAGCTGAGAGTAGCTAATGCTAGTTGGCTGCCATAAGATAGGGCAGGAATTAGAACAAAATTTGATATAAGGACTAATGCATTTACTAATTCAAAATTATCCATATCAACCTCCTAGGAAACTCTTTCTGACTTCAGGATCAGTTAATAATTCATTTCCTTTGCCATAAAATCTATTTTCGCCATTTACCAAAACATGGCCAAAATCAGCAATTTTAAGGGCTTGCTTGGCATTTTGCTCAACAATCACTACCGCAACACCCATTTCTTTTATTTGAACGATACGATCAAATATTTCATCCATTACAATTGGAGACACGCCTGCTGTCGGCTCATCTAGCATTAATACTTTAGGCTGAGTCATTAATGCTCGACTGACGGCAACTTGTTGTCTTTGACCGCCTGAAAGCTCTCCTGCAAGCTGGTTACGTTTCTCTTTCATTGCTGGAAACAATTCGTATATCTCTTCAATTGTTTTTTGTATGTTTTCATCTCTTAAAAATCCACCCATCTCTAAATTTTCTTCTACAGTAAGTTCACTAAAAATATTCATCGATTGGGGAACAAACGCAATTCCTGCTGCAACTCTTTTTTGAGGTGAGAGATTTGAAATATCGTTCCCATCAAGGATAATATCTCCGCACTTGAGATTTATCATACCTAACATTGCTTTCATTGCAGTAGATTTGCCAGCACCATTTGGACCAACAATAACAACTATTTCATTTACATCGACCTCTATATTACAACTGTGGAGTATATCCTCTCCTCCATATCCACCGGTCATGTTAGTACAACTTAAAAATTTA
Organism: uncultured Pelagibacteraceae bacterium; assembly: GCA_902523535.1. Classification (GTDB taxonomy): domain Bacteria; phylum Pseudomonadota; class Alphaproteobacteria; order Pelagibacterales; family AG-422-B15; genus CACNXQ01. The sequence goes on along the minus strand of CABYZQ010000006.1, from coordinate 26,569 downwards.
CTCACTCTATTTGTCCTCGCCCAAGATAGGCTTCTATTACTTTTTCATTTTTTTTGATTTCATCTATTCCTCCTTCAACGAGAACAGAGCCTTCAGTCATAACAATCACTTTATCACAAAGTTTGGACAAAAAGTTCATGTCGTGTTCAATCATAAAAAAAGTATAATTTTTTTCATAATTTAATTTTTTTATTATATCTGTTATATCGTTTAAAAGAGTTCTATTTACACCTGCACCAACTTCATCAAGTAAAACAATTTTTGCTTCGACCATCATCGTACGACCTAATTCTAACAACTTTTTTTGTCCACCTGATAAATTACCTGCTAACTCATAAGTTAAATGATCAAGCTTTAGAAAGTTAACTACCTCAAGGGCTTTTTCTTTAATTGCCTTTTCTTCATTCTCAATTCGTTTTCTTTGAAACCATGTATTTAAAATTTTTTCTCCTGTCTGCATTCCAGGAACTACCATCAAATTTTCAAGTACAGTCATATTCGAAAATTCATGAGCTAATTGAAAGGTTCTTAATACACCTTTTTCAAATAGTTCATGTGAAGGAAGAGATGTAATATCTTGTTCATCTAACATGACTTTACCCATAGTTGGTTTGATATTCCCAGCTATTATGTTGAATAATGTTGTTTTTCCTGCCCCATTAGGACCGATGAGACCTGTGATTTTCCCAGTCTCAATCTGCATGCTGGCTTTGTCAACAGCTTTGATGCCCCCAAAATTTACTGAAACATCTTTTATATTTAACATCTTTTTACCTGTTAGAAATATGATTGAGATACAAAGCAAATAATATCATAGAGAGGGAAACTAGTACATTCACTCTTATGATTTCTCCTAGAAATATAACTCCAGAAAAATAAGCTATTAAAGGTACTAAAAAATTAATTAGTGATAAAAAGATGGGTCCTCTTGTTTCAATGACTTTAAAAAAAAGTAAACTGGCTATCGCTGTAGCAAATATACCTTGTATTAATAATGATACGACTGTTGGTGAACTATAACTTTCTAACCAAAAAGGCTGATAGAAAATAGAAAAAGGTAACATCAATAATGTTGCCGCTATTGTCACCCCAGTTGCAAGTGAAATAAAATTTATTTTTGGTACAAGTTTAGATATAACTGCATTTAATGCATAAGAACATGCACCGACTAATGCTGCAATTTGACTATAAAATTCAATTTTGTTATCACCTCCAAGCTGATTTAAATTTTCAAAACCAAAGAGTATAAGTAGGCCAAGAAAAGCTGTAATAAAACTAATCGATTTTAGAAAATTAATTTTTTCATCTCTCAAAATAATTGCTGATAGCGCTAAGGTGATTAGTGGCATAGGAGACATAAGAACACCTGCTATACCTGCATCAATATTAATTTCTGCCGTTGAAATTAAAAAAAATGGAATTGCATTACCTAATGCTCCAATAACAAAATAAAAAAAGAGATAATTAATACTTAATTGAAGTCTATTTCCTGTAAATCTCATATAGAAATAAAGTATTGTTGATGCCAAAATCAATCTTAGAAAAACATTATTAACGGGACTTATTTCTAATACTGCAATTTTAATAAACAGGAAGTTTACTCCCCAGATTAATGCTAATAAAAAAATGAATATATAACTAATGACAATAGGTTGATTTATTTGTTTCATTTGATGTTGGAGAAAGGTATTATTTAAAACTTTTAAAGTAAATGAGTAAATAAATGAGAGTATTCATACTAATACTAATTAGTTTTTTTATATTATTCAGTTGTGCAAGTAAGCCGCCTGCAAAACAAGAGAATATTTGCTCTATCTTTGAACAAAAATCCTCATGGTATAGATTGGCAAATAAATCATACGAAAAATGGGGTGCCCCCATTCATGTTCAAATGTCAATTTTAAGACAAGAATCTGCATTTCAAAATAGAGTTAAACCGGAGAGAACCAAGATTTTAGGTGTTATACCCTGGAAAAGAAAATCTAGTGCATTTGGTTACACCCAAGCAATTGATGCGACTTGGGATTGGTATAGAACTGAGAATAAGAAACCTTTAGCATCCCGAGTTAATTTTGCAGACGCCATAGACTTTACGGGTTGGTATATAAATAAGTCTAATAAAATTAATGGGATAAGCAAAAGTGATGCTTATAGCCAATATTTAGCATACCATGAAGGACACGGTGGATACAAAAAGAAATCCTATAAAAATCAAAACTGGTTGATTGATGTTGCCAATAAAGTCAAACTTCGATCTGACAAGTATAGAAGCCAGCTCAATGAGTGTGAGCACAAATTTAAGAAAAAGTTTCTAGGAATTTTTTAATGAGTAAAAATAAAAATTTAATTGCGGTCACCATGGGAGACCCATCAGGCATAAGTACAGAAATAACTATCAAAGCTTGGATAAAGAAAAATACAAACCTAAAATTTTTTTTAATTCACGACCCAGTCTATGTAAGTAGAGTTATAAAAAAAATGAAAGTAGGTTTAAAAGTTAAAATAATTAATAATCCATCAGAGGCTTTAAGTGTAAATAAAAAATATTTACCAGTTATTCCTATAAAGATTGATGCAAAGACCCAGCTTGGTGAAAGAAATTATAGTAATGCTGGTGCAATATTGCAGTCAATTGACATGGCCATTGATTTTGCAAAACAAAAAGTAATCTCTGGAATTGTTACAAACCCAATCAATAAAGAAGTTATTGCCAAAAAACTTATGAGATTTAAAGGGCATACAGAATACCTTGCAAAAAAAGATAAAAGATCAAATGAACTGATGTTTTTGCTAAATAAGAAAATGAAAGTTATTCCAGTTACAACACATATTGCGTTAAAAGATGTTGCAAAAAAAATAAATAAAAAAAATATTACTAAATCGATCCTTAATGTTGACCAAACATTAAAAAAAGATTTTGGAGTTCGTAAACCCAAAATTGCAGTTAGTGGTCTCAATCCTCATTCGGGTGATGGGGGTATATTAGGAAAAGAAGAGATCTTAAAAATAATTCCTGCTATTAATGAATGTAAGAAAAAAGGTATAAATGTTTCTGGGCCTTTTCCTGCGGACTCATTGTTTAGAAATTCAAATATTAAGAAATTTGATTCATTTATCTGCATGTATCATGACCAGGCTTTAATACCGATAAAGGTCGTTGACTTTGATAATACCGTTAATTACACAGCTGGACTGTCATTTGTAAGAACCAGTCCTGATCATGGAACAGGATTGGATATAGCAAAAAAGTTCGTTGCTTCATGTGATAGTTTGTTAACAGCTATTGGAATGGCCTTAAACATTGCTAAAAACAGAGGGTTATGACTCTCTCACTTTATCCAGCTTTCTTTATTTTTGCATTAATAATGGTTACAACGCCTGGACCTGCCAATCTGCTATTAATGAGTTCTGGAGCCCAGCACGGATTATATAAATCATTACCTTTTGTTGCGGGCGTTACTTTCGGAAAACTTTTTTTAACCATTGGGCTTGGATTTGGATTTTTGTCTTTATTAAATTCTAACCCATTTATAATTAACTTAATTAAAATTGCTGGAACAGGCTACATTTGCTGGTTATCATATAAGATAATGTTCCTAAACCTAAAGCAAACTTCTAAGACAGAATTAGAAAGTATACCTAACTTTTTTAATGGTCTTTTAGTGCATCCCCTCAATCCCAAAGGGTGGGCTATGGTGATCGCCGCCTATACTCAATTCACTTCTTTTGGAAGCGCAAGCCTAACTTCAAACTGGGCACTTGAAGTTTTAATTATAGCTTCAACATTCTTTTTAATACAATCAGTTTCCCACTCAGTATGGTGCTGGGCAGGAAGTCTCATTTTTAATTTTTTGAATCAAAAAAATCTTTTGCGTCAATCTATAGTTATTATTTTAGCAGTGCTAACAGTAGGTACTGTTATTTATAGTAACTTTTTTATCTAATTTTTTTTAAACTATTTTTTTCCACGGACTCACTAAAGCTTGCAAATAACTTTTTGGAAAAATCATCAGTGGTCGCAGAATATTCAGGATGCCACTGTACGCCAAAAAAATATCCACTATAACCAGACAAACTGATTGCCTCTACTGTCTCATCTTTAGCAACTCCTTCAGCAACTAATTCGTTTGCTAATTCGTCAATTCCTTGTGTATGTAATGAATTTACCTCGATCGTCGGAGTGCCTGCTAATTTTTCAAATTTACCATTTTCTTTAAAATACACTTCATGCTGTTTAGAAAATTGTATATCAGGATCATCAGACTCTGGGCATCGATGATCCATTCTGCCTGGTACCTCATGAATATCTGCAAACAGTGAACCTCCCATGGCAACATTAACTTCTTGAAAACCTCTGCATATTGCAAGCATAGGGATCTCATTTTGAAATATAAAATCAATCATTGGCAGTACTGTCTTATCTCTGTCAATATCTAATGGTTCAACAATTTTATCTTTATTATAAAATTCTGGATAAACATTTGAAAGGCTGCCAGTTAATAAAACTCCATCAAATTTACGAAGTGTGTCTCTATAATCTACACTTGATCCAAATGCAGGAAGTATAACCGGTATACAGCTGGTAGCTTCAGAAACAGCTTTAATATAATTGGTTCCAGATGCGTGATAAGTTCGGTGCAACTCCTCTTTCTTAATTACATCTGCAAAAACTGCAATAAGTGGCTTATTTTGGGTGTCCATAAAAGAAATTAGTTTACTAGTATTACTATAATATCATATAACAATTTTAATGGTTATTAATATTCAAAATAATAAAACTGAAATAAAATCTCTTTCTGCTTGGGATGATGTTCTTAATTTAGATGATCAGCTTTCAGCTGAAGAAAAAATATTGCAATCAACAGTGCGAGCATACTGTAAAGAAAAATTGCTCCCAAGAATAATTGATGACAATAGAAATGAGAATTTTAGCAGGGAAATCTTTACTGAAATGGGAGAACTAGGACTTCTAGGATCGTACTTAGATGGCTATGGATGTGCGGGAAGTAATTATGTCTCTTACGGACTAATTACTCGTGAGATAGAAAAAATCGACAGCGCATACCGATCTATAATGTCAGTGCAAACAAGCCTGGTAATGTACCCTATACATAAATTTGGAAGCAATGAACAAAAAGAACATTATCTACCGAAACTAGCAAAAGGAGAATTGATAGGTAGCTTTGGATTAACCGAACCTGATGCTGGTAGTGATCCAGGCGCCATGAAAACGAAAGCAGTAAAAGTAAAAGGTGGATATGAACTAAATGGAACAAAAACATGGATCAGTAATGCGCCTCATGCTGATGTGATAATTATTTGGGCTAAGGATGAAGAAAATGTAATTAGAGGTTTCATTGTTGATAGAGAGTCAAAAGGTCTCTCCACTCCGAAGATTGAAGGAAAATTGTCGCTAAGGGCATCGACAACAGGACAAGTAATCATGGAAAATGTATTTTGCCCTGAAGATAAAATTTTACCTAAAACAACAGGTTTAAGTGGACCTTTTCAATGTTTAAATAGTGCCCGTTATGGAATTTCATGGGGTGCAATTGGAGCAGCTGAATTTTGTCTGGCGACTGCAAGGCAATATGCTCTAGATAGAAAAATGTTTGGGAAGCCAATTGCCGGGACACAGTTGGTTCAGTCTAAATTAGTAGATATGCAAACGGAAATTGCATTAGGGTTAGAGGCTGCATTAAGAGTCGGACGCCTTATGGATAAAGGGCAATCTGATAGCAATATGGTAAGCTTAATTAAAAGAAATAATGTTTCTAAAAGTTTGGATATATGTCGTAACGCCAGAGATATTTTAGGTGGCAACGGTATTTCGGATGAGTATCATGTCATGAGACATATGGTTAACTTAGAAACTGTAAAAACCTATGAAGGAACTCACGATGTTCACACATTGATAATGGGACGGAATTTAACAGGTATTCAGGCATTTAAATAAAATTATGGCATATCTAAATAGAACTACTAAACAATGGCAGGAGATTGATACCAAACATCACCTCCATCCTTTTACTGACTATAAGTCTCTTGCTGAAGAAGGTAGTATCATTGTAACAAAAGCAGACGGCGTTCATCTGACCACATCTGATGATAAGCAGCTATTGGATGCAATGTCTGGGCTTTGGTGTGTTAATGTGGGCTATGGCCGAAAAAATCTTGCTGAAGTTGCCTACAAGCAAATGCAAGAGCTTCCATATTATAATTCTTTTTTTAAAACTGCTACGCCTCCATCAATCGAGCTAGCAAGAGAATTAGCAGAGTTAAGTCCCCATGATCTAAATCATGCATTCTTTTCATCAAGCGGTTCAGAAGCCAACGACACAGTTGTGAGAATGGTGAGGAGATATTGGGATCTTAAAGGTAAGCCAAACAAGAAAACTTTTATAAGTAGAGAGTTTGCATACCATGGCAGTACAATGACAGGTATGAGCCTTGGTGGGATGACTGCAATGCATTCACAAGGTGATATGATGCCAGGTTTTGAGCATGTTTTACCACCATATTGGTACAAATACGGAAACGAAATGTCCCAAGATGATTTTGGAATTTTTGCAGCAAACAAAATTGAAGAGAAGATTAATGAAATAGGCGCTGATAATGTGGCGGCATTTATTGGTGAGCCAATCCAAGGTGCAGGTGGTGTAATAATTCCTCCTGATTCATATTGGCCTAGGGTCCAAGAAATCTGCAATCAGTATGATATCCTTCTTGTAGTTGATGAGGTTATCTGTGGCTTTGGAAGAACAGGAAACTGGTTTGGATCTGATACATATAATATCAAGCCCGATATCATCACAATGGCTAAGGGTATAACTTCAGGCTACATACCGCTATCAGGCATCATGATTGGTGATCGCGTTAGTGATACAATTATTAATGAAGGTGGTGAGTTTTATCATGGTTATACGTATTCAGGTCATCCAGTAGCTTGCGCAGTAAGTCTTGAGAATTTAAAAGTTATAAAAGAAGAAAATCTTATCGAGCAGTCAAGTCAGGTATCTGTCTATTTAGAGCAGCAAATGCGTGAGATTGAAAAGCACCCGCTAGTTGGGGAAGTCAGAATGAAAAGTTTTATAGGAGCTGTAGAATTGGTTAAAGATAAAGAGAAGATGGAAATGTTTGAGGACACAGGTGTTGTTGGAACAATTTGCAGAGATTACTGTATCGAAAATGGTTTAGTGATGAGAGCTGTTAGAGATGGAATGATTTTCTGCCCACCGCTAATTTTTAATAATTCCCATGTAGACGAATTATGTGAAAAGCTTAAAAAATCTTTAGATCAAACATATAATCATATTTCTAAATCGTAACTGTAGAACTCATTATCTCTAATGTATCCAAGTGACTCGTAAAGTGTTTGACCAGGCGTGTTTGATTTATTTGTGGAAAGTTCGATTGAGCCAAATTTATTTTCAGTAGCATAATTTTTAGCAGCATCCATTAACAACTTAGCAATACCTTTTCTTCTATACTCTTCTCTTACAAATAAGTCATATAGAACAATTTTTTTTCTTATATTCACCGAGTCAAAAGTAGGGTATAATTGGGTGAAACCTGCACAAGTACCCTCTTCTTCATGAAAAAAGATTATTGATTCATCATTCTCAAGTCTTTGCTTGATATATTTTTGTGCAATTTCAAGATTTGATTCTTGATTATAGAAGACTCTATACAAATTAAAAACTTCTCCAATGATATCGGAGTTTTCTTTAGTAGCTCTTTTAATACTTTCTTTCATTTCTAGTTTCTTAAAGTTCGATAAATTGAAATCATTAAGAAAATAAAAGTAAAAAATACAATTGTATATATAAAACCAATAGGACCAAAAATATCCATAACTCTTCCCCCAATCAAAGGACCAATTAATGAACCGCACTCAAAAACCATCACCAATATTGCCGTTGCGCCCGCAACCTGTGAAGCAGTATATCTTTCTCCCAACATTGTAAGTGATATTGAGAATATTCCACTTGCTGCTCCTCCCCAAATAAAACAGCTCAACGCCACTAAATAGAAGTTTCCAAGAAAAACACCTATAATTATTGGACAAATAAAAGTACAGAAGACAGCAATATTCATAAGTAGTCTCTTATTCATCCTATCAAGTAAAATACCAATTAGCGGCTGGCATATGACACCGCCAACTAACGTAATAGTGACAAACTGAAGAGCAATGTCTTGTGAAAACTGATTCTTAATCATAAAGATTGGAAAAAATGACACGAACATAACATCGTCTAATCCACAGAGAATTGCAGCTCCAAAAATAGTTGGCGCAGCTATTATCGTCGCTAAAATCGGAAGAGACTTTTTTTCAGGCAATTCTTGATCTGCTATATTGAATGTTATGAGAGGAATAATTGCTATAAATGACATTGCTGCAATTACAATAAATGGAAGCCATCCCTCAATCCCCGTTAAAGATATAACAAGAGGACCAATTGCAAAGCCAATAATAAATACTGTATTGTATATTGTTACAATTTTCCCCCTATTTGTATCATCTGCCATTGATAACATCCATGTATCAAAGGCATTCCATGCAAGTGCTCCTGCAAAACCGATAAGAAATCGTATAATAAACCATGCAGTTAAACTCTCAAATACGGGGAAGGTGAAATATAAAATAATTGTGACAATCTGAGCAATCACAATTGACCTAGACAATCCAATTGTGTGAATGATAATAGGAGTAATTCTAACAAATAAAATTACTGCCAACGGTTGAGCTACAACATTCAAACCGATCTGTGTATTGCTATAGCCTCTTGACTCAAGTATTAGAGATAATAAGGGAATAAGTGTTCCTAGTTTTATGCCAATAATGAGTGCACATAAAAATAAAACAATATAAGTTTTATAGTTACTTCCAAGTATTGATTGAAAAGATGAAATCACACAAACCGTTTTTCATCTGCATAAATATTCCTAAAGTATTTTTTAATGAGATCTTTGCAAAATACATGTGAGTACATTTTAGGATCAAATAAAATTCTTTGCCATAACCCATCTACCATTGAGAGATAAGTCTCACTTATTTCTCTTGGGGTAAGAAAAGATTGATTGTTTAAAATATTTACTTCTTTAATTAACTTTTCCATCTGAGATGAATATATTTCATCTTGTTTTTGACAGATTGATAAATAAGAAGGACGGAACTTTACTTCACTATAGAAAGATACCCAGACTGCAATTTTATTTCTATTTGCAATTTTACCACTGAAATCATTTTCGATTATCTTAATCACTCTACCAACAGGATCTAAGTTGTTATCTTCAAATATTCGTTGCCAAGAATTTTTATATTCGTCTGACAGAAATTTTAGTGAACTTAGTAAAAGATTTTCTTTAGACTTAAATCTAAAATTTGCATAGCCTTGTGATACCATTGCTTTTTTAGCAACTTGTGCAATTGTAGTATCTCCAAGACCTCTTTTAGCTATAGTTTCAATTGTTGCATCAATCAGTTTTTGATGATTGATTGAGATTTCTTGATCTTCAAGTTGATGATCACTAATTTTTTTGGGGCTTATATTCATAAAAGAACCATACACAAAGTTTAATCATATGGGTAGTTTTGTATTGAATAATCATTCAATATGAGTATCATAATAATTCAATATTCGTACATTTTATGCCAAAAAATACTCATGATGTAATTGTTGTTGGAGCGGGCCATAACGGGCTTACTGCAGCTAGTTATATGGCTAAAGCAGGATTAGATGTCGTTGTCCTAGAAAAAAATGATTGGATTGGCGGCGCAGCAGTAAGTCGAGAGCTTTACCCAGGATGGAAATATTCAAATTGTTCTTATGTATGTAGTTTATTAAGGCCAGAGATCATGCGGGACTTAGAGCTTTATAAGTATGGGCTACAAATTATCCCATACGAAGGCAGTGCCACGATGATGAAAAATGGAGATTATTACACTCATTACCATGATCATGACATGACTATAAATTCTATTAGGCGTCATTCTCATAAAGACGCAGAAGCATATGAAAGATACAGCCGAGACGTTCTTAGACAATGTAAAATTATTAAGCCTCTACTAAAAATGACACCGCCTGACTTAACATCATTTAAACCAAAAGATTTATTTGGTGCCCTCGAGTTTGCGAAACATTTTGCTGCAAAAGATGAACTAGATGGTCTTGGAGAAAAAGAGATTTATGACACTATTCGTTTCTATACGATGAGTATTAGAGATTACTTAGAGGAATATTTTGAAAGTGAAATAACTAAAGCCCATCTTGCTGGCAGTGCAATCATAGGCACAGCTTTGGGTCCATGTTCGCCAGGATCAGCTTATGTGTTGCTGCACCATTATATGGGTGAAGTTGATGGATCAGTTGGCTCATGGGGCTATGCAAGAGGTGGCATGGGATCTATTACTCAAGCAATGATGGGTTGTTTAAAAGACCATGGTGGTGAAGTAAAGCCTAGCAGCGAAGTAACTAACGTTATTACAAAAAATGGAAAAGCAATTGGGGTCGCAACACAAAATGGTGATGAATATTACGCAAAGAAAATTGTATCCAATCTTGATGTCAAACGAACATTTCTAAAGATTACTGAGGAGAAGGATCTTCCTGATGATTTTGTGAGAAGCGTGAAAAATTTCAAGATAAGGGGGTCATCTGGTAAATTAAATATTGCATTAGATGCATTACCAGATTTTCCATGCATACCTGAAGGCGATCCAGGGGGTGGTGGAGACATGCACTTCACAGAAACAATTGAAGAGATGGAAGGCGCTTATGACGATTGGAAAAGGGGAGAATGGTCACGAAATCCATATGTAGATATGTGTATTCCATCCAAAAGTGATCCGACAATGGCTGAGCCTGGTAAGCATTATATGTCTGTATTTATTCAGTATGTACCATTCAACCTCGCAAATGGCGGATGGAATGAAGAGAGAAAGCAAGAGTTTGGAAGACATATTGTTGATTGTATTTCAGAGTTTTCACCTAACTTTAAAGACTTAATTAATCATTATGAGGTTCGTACACCACTAGAATTGGAAAACGAGGTTGGTCTGACAGAGGGTAATATTTTTCAAGGAGAGTTGACCATGGACCAATTAATGTTCAATAGGCCAGTCCCAGGATATGCACAGTATCGGACTCCATTAAAAAATATGTATATATGCAGTTCTTCAACACATCCAGGCGGAGGTGTAATGGGTGCCCCAGGAGCTAACGCTGCTCGTGAAGTTCTACTAGACATGAACGTTCCACAAAAAGGAAATTATTATTAATGTCTGACAATTCGAATTTTGATGCCATCATAATCGGTGGAGGTCATAATGGATTGGTATGCGCAAATATCCTTGCTAGAAAAAATAAAAGAGTACTAATTTGTGAAGCACGAAAAGAGTGTGGTGGCATGGTCAACAATGAAATCACAAACTATGTTCCTCCAGTAACAACAGCTGTTTCAAGTTCGTTAGGAGGTATGCAAGTAAATTATTTGCCAAAGACTACAATCGCTTTATCTGAAACTGGGCAGCACATCCGACTAGTTGGCAATCAACACATTGACCATAAATCTATCTCAACATTTTCTTCGCAAGATGCTGACCGTTTTAACGATTTTCATGAGAAAATGTCAAAATTTTCAAAAACTCTTGGCTCTTTCATGATGGCATCACCTCCACGTATTATGAACAATAGCTTTTCTGACTACTTCAAGCTCTTTAAGCTTGGATTAAATGTTAGGTTATTAGGAAAGAAAAATTTCAATGAGTTTGCCAGAATGATTGGTCTAAATATAGCCGATGAACTCGAAGATAATTTTGAAAATACATTACTTCAAGGGTTGATTGCACATGACTCAGTCATAGGTTCAAATCTAGGCCCACGATCACCAGGTTCTCTCATAAATTTATTATATAGAATGGCTATCCACAATAATTCGTTATTTGGTGGCATATTTCAGATAGAGGGTGGCAATGATCAATTCACTGAACACCTTATTGAAAAATGTAAAAGTAATAATGTGGAAATAAAGACCTCAGCTTCTGTTAAAAATTGTATTGTTGAAGATGACCGTGCCGTCGGCGTTGAACTAAACAATGGCGACAAGATTTACGCTAAGAAAATTATTTCTAATGTAGATCCTCGTTCAACATACTTCTCATTACTTGGTTCTCAAAACCTCGATACTGACGTAAAAAGGAAAATTAAGCATCATCGTTCCAAGGGACGAGTTGCTAAACTCATTTTAGACTTAAACAAGTTACCTAGTTTTAACAATTGTGACGATATTGATCTTGATAGTAGAATGGTTGTTGCCCCATCCATTGATTATATTGAAGAAACATTTAACCCCAGTAAGTTTGATAAGCTATCACTAGAGCCCACACTTGAAATTTGTATAAAGAAGGACTCTGATCAGAATCCAAAGTTAGATATTCAAGTTCAATATGCACCATACAAAACTAATCAAGGATGGGAAAATGTAAAAGAAAACTATATTGAGTCTATAATCAAAATCATTAGTAAATATGCCCCTAGCATTAATGAATGCATCGAGCATAAGAAATTAATAACCCCTGACGATATTGAATCAGAATACAATATATCAGGTGGACACTGGCATCACGGCGAGATTCAAATTGATCAGCTTTTTATGATGCGCCCAATTCCAGGAGCTTCACAGTATAAAACGCATTTGGATGGTCTATTTATGTGTGGCGCAGGAACACATCCGGGTGGTGGTTTAACTGGAATTTCAGGTAAAAACGCAGCTAAAGCAGTTTTGGATGATTTTTAAATGACACAAGATCTCAGATATTCAGCCTTAAAGAAAACACCTTTCCATTCTAGGACTAGCATGGCTTCTCGAACTAACAAATATTATAATTGGAATGGCTACACTGTACCTACTGAATACTCAACAACAGAGCTAGAATATACTGCAGCAAGAAATGGTACATCAGTTATGGATCTTACCCCTATGGGCAAATATGAAATTACGGGAGATCATGCACATCGATTTGTTGATTACTTAGTTACCAGAGATTTATCAGAAATGAAGGACAATACAGTAGCTTACATCATCTGGTGCAATGAAGATGGAAAAGTGATTGACGATGGTACTATTTTCAAATTTTCTTCAACAAAATTTATGCTGTGCTGTGCTGTTAAAATATATAACTGGCTTAATGACTCAGCTTATGGTTTTGATGTTTCAATTAGCGATGTGACAGACACTATTGCTGCATTAGCAATTCAAGGGCCAACATCTTGCTCGACTTTAAAAAAATTTGGAGCAACTGATCTTGAAAAACTAAAACCTTTTGAAATGAGAGAATATAAAATTGATGGCTTTGATATATTAATATCACGTACAGGATTCACAGGTGATTTGGGTTACGAATTGTGGACTGATCCAAAAAATGCAGAAACCACATGGGACAATATTGAGATTGCGGGCAAGGAATTAAAATTGAGACCTTTTGGAATGCATGCTCTCGAAATGACAAGAATTGAAGCTGGGTTTATTCAAACCAATACAGACTTTATGGCCGCAGAAGACTCATTGAGACCAACCAGAATGAGGTCACCTTATGAAATTGGAATGGGATGGCTCGTGCACTTAAACAAAAACTCATACTTCGTTGGGAAGAAAGCCCTTAAAAAAGAAAAAGAAGAAAACACTACTGAGAGATGTTTAGTAGGTTTGGATATAGATGGAGATAAGCCAGCACATGGTTCTGTGATCTATAATAGCAAAAAAGAAGACATTGGCATTGTAACTGCAGCCTTATGGTCTCCTATTATGAAAAAAAATATTGCACTGGCTTCACTCAAGAGACCTTACGGAATAAAAATAAAAGAAAATATATTTGCAGAAATTTATCACCCTGAAGAACTTGAGTACCGTAAGATATGGGCAAGATGCAAGGTAGTTAAAAGACAATTTTTTAACCCTGAAAGAAGAAATAAAGTTCCTGCAGATCTATATGAATAGCCAAAAATAAGAATTATATTGTAATTCAATTATTGAACAGCTGTTCAATTTAAGCTATAATGATTCATGCCTAAATCCACATCACAGACTCCGATAAAAGATTTAAAGAATACCCTAGATGATCGAATTCTTCACCCATGGCAATACTTAGAATACAGAGGTGAAGATGATCGGACATTTATTGATAAGTCTGAGGGAATTTACCTTTATGATAAAACAGGAAAAAAACTAATTGATGGACCTGGAGGCATGTGGAATGTCAATGTTGGTCATGGTGTTAAAGAAATTGCGGATGCAGTTTATAATCAAATTACTAAAATGCCTTATGCAAGTCCGTTTACTGAATCAACAGAAATCGCTTACAATTATGCATCAAGACTTGTTCAATACGCACCTGGTGATTTAAAGAGGATTTTTTTTACTTCTGGTGGATCGTCTGCTGTGGACTCAGCATTACGATTTGTAATGTTCTATAATAATATTCTAGGCCGGAAAGAAAAAAAACAAATCATATCAAGAAATGATGCTTACCACGGTAGTACATTTTTAGGAGCATCTTGCTCAGGCAAAGAAAGAGATAAAAATAATTTTGATTTTGCAAGTAATATTGTTCACCATATTTCATCTCCTAACCCTTTTCGTAAACCTGATGATCTTACTGACGAAGAATTCTGTGATCTAAAGGTTCAAGAATTAGAAAACAAAATAATTGAAATTGGTGCTGATAAGGTTGCTGCTTTTATAGCCGAACCTATTTTAGCTTCAGGTGGTGTGATTGTCCCACCAAAAGGTTATCATAAGAAGACACACGAAATTTGTAAGAGACATGATGTGTTGTACATTTCAGACGAAATCGTTACTGGTTTTGGAAGACTTGGCCACATTTTTGCTTCAGAAAATTATTTTGATTTCACACCGGATATTATACTTCTTGCTAAGGGGATCACATCTGGCTATGTGCCTTGCGGAGCTGTTGTTATATCAGAGCGATTGATGTCCAAATTAGATAATAAGGAGAAAGTAATTTTTTCAAACGGCTTCACAGACTCAGGGCACCCTGTTAGCATGGCCGCCGCAACTGCAACTCTAGACTACATCGAAAAAACTAACTTACTTGATCACGTAAAAGATGTTGGCCCTTATTTTCAAGCAAAATTAAGAGAGCTCTCTGATTTACCAATTGTTGGTGAAGTTAGAGGTGAAGGTCTTATGGCAGCTGTGGAATGTGTGGGTAATAAGGATAAAAAAGATCCACTGAATTTATCTTATGAGATTGGCTCTAGGATCAATGAGCATTGTCAGCAATTAGGTTTAATCGTACGACCATTATTTAGTACATGCGTCATGTCGCCTTCATTGATTATTACCAAAGAACAAATTGACGACCTTGTTTCTATTCTGCGTAAAGGCATAGAATTAGCAACTGACGATATCAAAAAAGAAGGTCTCTGGTCAGCAACTTCAAATTAATGACCCTTTTTAATCAACTAAAAGAAAGATATGAAGAAGGAAAGACTCTTCCGCAAGAGTTTTATACTGACGAAGAAATATTTTCTGAAGAAATGAAAAAAATTTATTTTAAACAGTGGCTGATGGTTGATCATGTTAGTCGTATTCCAAATCCTGGAGATTATTTTTTATTTAATGCAGAAAAAGAGTCAATAATCCTAATACGTGGAAGGGACAATCAAATTCGAGCTTTTTATAACGTATGTTCTCATCGTGGTTCAAGAATTTGCTTGGAAGAAGAAGGAACAAAAAAACTGTTGGTTTGTCCATACCATGCTTGGAGTTTCTCAGCAGAAGGCGAGTTAAAGTCAGCACGTTATATGCCTGACGATTTTAAAATGGAAGATTGGGGACTGAAGCCTTGTCATATGAATGTTTATCAAGGCTTGATATTCATAAATCTCTCAATGGATGATCCAATGGATTTTGATGAGTTTATTGCTCCGTTAACAGAGCTTGTAAATTTTCACAGTCCTGAAAAGGCAAAGATTGCTGCTAGAAGAAAATATCCAACTAAAGCTAATTTCAAACTTGTCCTAGAGAATTTTCAAGAATGCTATCATTGTGGTCCAGCGCATCCAGAGTTTTGCTCAGTGCATGAAAAAGACTGGGTGTTTACAATGGGTGCTGGTCTTGGCACTGCCCCAGAAAAAGAAACACAAGAATATTTAAAAAAGATTCAGCCATGGATTGACGAGTGCAAAACTAAAGGAATTCCATCAAAAACTTATTTAGAAACTAAAGAAGGCTTGAGCAAGGGATTAAATCGTTATGTAGATCGTACACCCATAGGAAATGGAAATTTATCACAAACTAAAGATGGTAAACCGGCATCAAAGTTAATGGGTAATTTTCAAGAATTTGATGGGGGTTTATCCCAAGTAAGTTTTAATCCTTTTAGTTGTTGTTATTTTACAAATGACTTTGGAGTGATGTTTATATTTAAACCATTATCAATTTTGCAATCAGAAGTAGAATTGATTTGGTTAGTTAATGAAGAAGCTGAGAAAGATAAAGATTTTAATGAAGAAAATCTTACTCATATTTGGGATGTAACAACGGCGCATGACACAACCATAATTGAAAATAATCAAAATGGCTTGCTGTCTCACTCATTTAGTCCTGGGGTTCTGTCTCAGAATGAGTCAGCCGTCACATATTTTTATGATTGGTATTTTACCAACATGCGACTACCATGATGTAGGGCAAATTTCTTATGAAGCAGTTATACAACAAGGATATTTACGATGTTAATAAACCTGTAGAAAGCTATTGGGAAGATGTCAGCAGTATTGATCAAGATAAATATCCAAAATTAGTTGGAGATCAATCATGCGATGTATGCGTCATTGGAGGTGGCTTTACAGGTATAAGCACAGCTTACCATATTGCTAAAAATTATGGTGGAGATGTAAGAGTTTTAGAAGCTGGGCATTATGGTTTTGCAAGCAGTGCGAGGAATGCTGGTTTTTGTTGTTTACCGGCAACAAAGCTATCTACGACTCAATTAATAAAAAAATTTGGCATGGAAGAGACGAAGAAATTTTTCTCATCTCAAATAGAAGGAGTTGATCTTCTAGCGTCAATCATATCAGAAAATAATATTGAATGTGAAAAAGTAGGGGATGGCAACCTTGATGTAGCCCACCATCCAGGAAGCAGCGAAGAATTAAAAGAATGGGGAAATGAACTAAAAGAGTACTTTGGTATTAATACTAAATGGATTCCCAAAGAAGAATTTGATGAAGTTGGACATCAATCAACAGAACAATTTGGTGCAGTTTTTACAGAAGCCGGCTTTGCAATGAATCCTATGGCGTTTATGCGAGGCTTTGCATCAGCAACTGTCGATGCAGGTGCAAAATTACATAGTTTTTCAAGGGTGAAAAAATGGGAGAGAAATGGATCACATAAGCTAATAACAGATGGTGGATCAATTACTGCAAATAAAGTTGTTGTGGCCACTAACGGTTATACGGATGAGTCACTTCATCCAAGTTTCGCTAATCGAATGATGCCAGTCCTATCAAACATTATTGTTACCAGAGAAATGAGTGATGATGAATTTAAGTTACAAAACTACAAAACCTTAAATCCAATATGTAATTCTAGAGAAATTTTATATTATTATAGAAGGATGCCTTCTAACAGAATGTTATTTGGTACAAGAGGTGATACTTACGGTGATGATGCAAGTGCACTAAAAATGAGAGAATTTATGACTCAAAAATTTAGGGGCGTTTTTCCTAATTGGAACAATATAGATATTGATCACTACTGGAGAGGTACTGTTGTTATGACTAGAGATTTTGTTCCAGCATTTGGTGCTTTGGATGACGATAAGTCAGTACTTTTTTCATACGGCTATCAAGCCAATGGAAACAATACTACAGTTTATTGTGGAAAGAAGTTGGCTGAGATGATCTATGAATCCAATAGTGGAGAAACTAATATTTCAAAAGTCTATCAAGGACTCTCTCCAAAAATACCACTAGGGTTTTTAAGATTATGGTATTTAAGACTATATCTATGGTATTCAAATTTTACAGATAAAAGTAAAAAAGAAATATAAATTGCATCTATTATTTATATAAATTAAAATTTTCTTATGTTACAAGTCTGGAAGTCATTTTATGCGAGGAGTGATCCCGCAAAAGCTTATTCACTTCTTTCTCCTGCATTGATCCTAGTTACTCTAGCAATGCTAATACCCTTGGGGCTAATGTTGAGCTTTAGCTTTTTCACTCAAGTTAGCTTTACTGAAATTGACTACTCTTTCACTGTTCAAAGGTATATTGACTTTTTTCAAAAGAACTTGCTTGTCTCTTTACTTATAAAATCAGTGAAGATTTCGTTTATTGTAACTTTCGTAACTCTTCTTACTGCTTATCCTGTCTGTTATTACATAGCTTTTTATGTAAAGAAAAATAAAATGTTATGGCTTGTTTTACTGACTTTACCTTTCTGGACATCCTATCTTTTAAGGGTTTTTTCTTGGAAAATTATACTTGGAACAAAGGGAGTTATTAATTCTTCTTTAATTAATGCAGGACTGCTTAGCGAACCTCTCACTTTTCTAATGTATTCTGAGACTGCAGTTATCATAACGCTTACCCATGCATGGGCAGCATTCGCTTTACTACCTTTGTATGTATCATTGGATAAAATAGACTTTTCTCTAATTGAGGCCGCTAGAGATCTAGGGCTGTCAAGATTAGAAACTTTTTGGAAAATTACACTTCCATTATCTCTTCCTGGAATAATTGGCGCCATACTAATTATCTTTATTCCAACTGTTGGGGATTATGTTACCCCTGCTTTGCTTGGGGGAACTGATGGAAGAATGCTATCAAACATGATCCAAGCATATTTTGGAAAAGTAAACAATCTTCCCCTTGGGGCCGCCTCTGCAACCATTATGCTTATTACTGTAGCAATAGTGACAATGATTGTTTCATATACAACAAAAAAACTTACTCAAAGGATTTCATAAGTGGAACAAAAAAACAATACACTGTTAATCTACACATTATTGTATTTTGCATTTTTATATATACCTGTTTTATTCTTGCCAATATTTAGTTTTAATGACGCAAATTATATGTCATTTCCACTCTCAGGATTTACAACAGAGCATTATGAAGAAATGTGGGCCAAAACAAATTTACATAAAGCTCTTTGGGCTAGTATCAAAGTAGGTGTAGTTGCAAGTGTCGTCAGCACAACAATTGCTCTTTTTGCAGCCAAAGCATTCGCACGATATAAATTCAGAGGGCAAAATATTTCTTATGGGGCTATTATGATTCCTTTTTTAATCCCTGAAATTATTTTAGCGGTTGCAATACTTGTTATTTGGTTGAGCCTTGGTTTTAAATTAGGACTTGTACCGGTAACTTTAGGACATATTCTTTTTTGCACTCCATTTGCAATGCTTATTTTAATTGCTCGCATAGAAGGTTTTGATTTCTCACTAGAGGAAGCATCAAGAGACCTTGGGGAAAACGCCTGGGGGACATTTTACCGAGTATCTCTTCCATTATATCTACCAGGCATAATAGCTTCACTTTTATTGAGTTTTATAATTTCATTTGATGAATTTGTTCTGGCATTCTTCTTAACTGGAAGCGATGCAACATTGCCTATGTATATGTGGGCTCAAATGAGATTTATTCAGAAACTGCCTCATGTATTGGCTTTAGGAGCAGTTATAATTGTGTTTACTACTTTTATAGTTTTGTTAGCATTCTGGTTGCGAAACCTTGGTCAAGGAAAAGAGAAAGCTGAATTTGGAATAAAAATACATGAATGATTCTTTCATACAAATAAATGGAATTTCTAAGCATTTTGGAAATGTAAAAGCGGTAGATGATGTCTCTTTTCAAATTAAAGAGGGAGAGTTTTTCTCTCTTCTAGGTCCTTCAGGTTGTGGCAAAACAACATTATTAAGATTATTAGCCGGCTTTGAGTATCCAACTAGTGGTAATCTATTACTTGATGGCAGTGATATTACTGCATTGCCTCCTGACAAAAGACCGACAAATATGGTTTTTCAGAATTATGCAATTTTTCCTCATATTAATGTTGAAAAAAATGTTCAGTTTGGCTTGAGAAAACTTGGCTTAACAAATGATGAAATTATCAAAAGAGTTAAGGATGTTTTGTCGTTGGTAAAATTAGAAGGTTATGAGGAACGCTATAGCAGCCAACTATCAGGAGGTCAAAGACAAAGAGTGGCATTAGCAAGGGCTTTAGTAAGACAACCCAAAGTATTATTACTGGATGAGCCACTTGGGGCACTAGATAAAAAGTTACGTGACGAAATGCAACTCGAACTAAGAACTCTTCAAAAAGAGATTGGAATAACTTTTGTATTTGTTACGCACGACCAGCAAGAGGCTATTAGTATGTCAGATCGAGTTGCGGTGATGAGTGAGGGTAAAATTCAGCAGATGTCGTCTCCAAACGAATTATATAAAAATCCTCAAAATATATTTGTTAGTGACTTTATTGGCGAAACTAATTTTTTAAAAGCTAAGACGGAGTCTAAAGACGGAGAATATATTAATGTTAACATTGAAGATCTTGGTTCATTTAAAATAAAAAATAATCTCAATATAAGTGAAAATGCCTCAGATGTTATTTGCAGTGTTCGTCCAGAGACAATGATGATTGATAAAGAAAAATCAGACTGGGATATTTGCTTAGAAGGTAAAATCAAGCAAACATCATATCTAGGTGAAATGACAAAATTTTACGTAGAAACTAAAGAAATAGAAAAAATTATAACCGTATCATCACAATATTTTGATAATCAGTCTTTTCAAGATGGTAAATGCTTTATCAGCATAAATTTAAACGATATTTCCTTACTCAATAAAAAATAGCCTGTCCTCAAGAGAGAACAGGCTATTTTAAATTAGTCAATTAGCAGTGAATTAACCGCCAGCTACCATTTCAGCCCACTGAGCTTCCATGTAGTCAGTAACTTCGTCAGTTGGCATCACAGAGAACATTCCATTATTTAAATGCTCTATAGGATTTGATGCAACGCCACGCTCAGCCAATTCGTCAGCTGTAAGTGTGCTAAAGCCAGCTTTATTGCTGTGTCCATAACCCCACTCACTTAATAAGTAAGCAGATGTTTCTGCACTAGTTGCACCATTAATCATTGCGTATGCTTTATCAAGGTCTGCACCTTTAACAATTGCAAGACCGCAAGCCCAAGTCATTGTGCCATTAGCAGGCTGCATCATTTTTGCTCCTGCACTCCATGCTATTTCGTTCCATCCAAGTGCTACGTCTATTTCCTCATTACCTAACGCTTCGATCATTGAAGAAGTGTCTGTAAAGAATGCACGTATTTGACCATTATCTCTCATTTCACGAAACTTATCGATTCCTTGGTCAATAGCAGCTTTTGTTAATTGATCTTGTTCTCTGATGTCAATTCCAAGATGGTGCATCATTAAAAACAATGAGTCTGCAGCAGAGTCTAAGATACCAACTTTACCGTTTACTCTAGGATCTTCCATTAAAGCAAAGCTTTCGTTAGAGGCATCCATCCAATCGATTCTGTCTGCCATGTAAAACAAAGTAGTGTCTCCCCAGTCGACTGGTGCAAAATAATGCTTACCATCAACCATGCCGCTTGGCAGGTCTCTAACTTCAGGGAACATGTCATTCCAGTTTTCAATTCTTGATGGATCAAGTGGTTCTAATACGCCTGCTCTTACCCATCTTTTTATTTCACCTTGGCAAGGCCATGCTAAGTCAACCTCAAAGCCTGCTTTCAGCTTTTGTAATCCTTCTTCAGCATCACCAAATATAGAGTATTGAGGGGAACCATGCTCTTCAGCGTATGTTCCAAATAGACCATCATCATCATAGCCTCCCCACAGGAATACAGATCCTGGCTCATCTGCAAAAGCTTTAGTTGTTGACGCTACGCCAGCGATAAAAACGAACGATAGCGATACAATCATAGCTTTTACAAAAGAATTTTTTATTTCTTTGTATTTTGGCATAATTAATCTTCCTTTTTTTTTATTTATACGAAAAATTGTACACCTATAGGGTCGTTGGTCAATATATTAAAGGTCAATCAAAGGGCGATTTTTGTTCGAATTTAGCCATGGATCTAACATTTCGTAGTTATACCCGCCTTGGAACACTAATTCATCACAGTACGATCGAGCAATAATTTGGATTCCTGTTGGAATGTTGTCAGAGCTCAATCCTGAGGGGACAGATAGAACTGGTAATTTACCCAACATATTAAATGGATGTGACATAACCCAAGAAAAGTCAGCACACTTCTGCTCTTTATTATTAATAAAGATATTCTCATTAACAATATCAATATCAGCTTTAATTGAAGGTAAAGAGTTTGTAGGACATATAAACAAGTCATAACTGTCTAATATTGGCCCAATTTCTGAATACATACAGCCCGTGATTTCTGCACTTTCAATAGTATCATATCCAACATAAGCCCCTATTTTATCGTGATAGTGCTTCTCATTATTCTGTATCGCTTTTAAATGTAGTTCAGGGACTTCAGCAAACATTTTTGCATAATCAGTTAATAGTTTTTTTTCATCGTTTGAAAATTTTGCAATGAGGCCATAAAATGAATTGGCGTAATGACTAAAGCAAACTGAATTTACTTCATCTCGATTCCAATTTAATTTTACTTCTGTAATTGTTGCACCAAGAGCCTCAAATTTTTTTAAAGCCTCCAATGTATTTTTTTCAACTTCTTCATCCACTTCAAAAAATCCAAGATCAAGTGAATAAGCAATTTTCCAGTCCTTAATACTCTCAAACTTATTAGGAATAATTTTTTTAGGTCTGAGTGAAGCAATATCATTTTTATTTGGACCACTCATAATATTTTGCATAAGAGCACAATCACTAACAGTTCTAGCAAGGGGACCTACAACACAATACGGATCATGATTAAAAGGGTAACCCATTGGATTTCTTCCATAGGGCGGTTTGTAACCAACGACTCCGCAGGCTCCAGCAGGGATACGAATTGATCCACCTATATCACTGCCAGTAGCAAGTGATGCACAACCCGACGCTAGTGCGGCAGCACTCCCCCCACTTGAACCTCCCGGTGTCATATCTAAGTTCCAGGGATTTCTTGTGACGCCATTTACTTTGGAATGGCAGAATGATGTCAGTGAAAACTCTGGGTTAGTTGTGCGCGCATGAATTATTGCACCAGAGCTTACAAGGGACTCTACATCTACGTCAGTTCTTTCTGCTATTACGTCTTTATAGATTAAGCTTCCATTCTTATTAGGTTGTCCCTTTATATTAACTTCATCTTTAATTGCTAAAGGTAAACCTTCCAAAGGCAAAGTAGATTTATCTTCTGTATATTTTAATTCTGAATGTTTTGCTTCTTTCAATGCTTCTTCGAAGCGAAAAAAATTAAAAGCATTAATTTTTGGGTTTACATTTTCAATTCTTTTTATTGTCTCATTTAATAGCTCAACTGGAGACAAAGATTTATTTTTAAATTTTTCTAGGGCTTCAGAAGCTGATAAATAACAAATATCGAGGTCTAAACTACTCATAAGATTATTTTATTTTAATTTATTAATTAATAAAATATATTGAATTCACACCATGATTGATCAAATCATTAGAGACATTATTAAAAACCAAGACCCTAACACAGGAATGGATCAGCTTTTTTTCACCAACAAAGCATTGTTTGATCTAAGTTATGAGGCTGTTTTCAAGAAACAGTGGGTATTTCTTACTCATCTATCTTATTTTAATGAAAACAATATATTCATTTATCAAATTAATGGCGGGTTTGTTGAAATAAAAAAGTCTAAAGATAATAATTTAACTATCTCATCATCTGTACCTGATTTCAAATGCCATTTAAAAGTTTATGAAAGTTTAATTTTTGTCAACTTTTCTGAAGTGCCATATTCATTTGAAGAATTCATAAAACCACTAGAACCATATATTAAAATTCATGGTCTTAATGACGGTAAGATCGCATTTCAAAAAGACTTTATATTTAATGCTTCTCATCTTGCAACCATTCACAACTTCAAAGAATGCGCGCATTGTTGGGGAGGTGAGTTTACTCACAAAGATTATTTAAGTGTTCATGGGGAGGCGTATTGTAATTCTTATGGAGCTGGGGTTGGCTCAGGAATTGAATCTCCTGAATTCAATCAACGTATAAAAGATTGGAGATTTGAAAGTCAAAATAAAGGCTTGTTTGTTGGCGAGTACAGTGAAGATACCAATAAATATTTTAGAATTGCAGAGCGCACTCCTTTACCTGAAGGTATTATGTCTGAGACAATGGATGGTAGCTATTCATGTTCTTCACTAATGGGAGACTTTAAAACCATAGGACCAGATCATGGTTATACCGCTATTGGTTTTAGCCCATTCAATAGCTTTGTTGCCAATAATGAATTTGTAATTCTTTTTTTATTTACTCCTGTTAGTCAAAATAAAACAATCGTTACTCAATATTGGGTTACTCACAAAGATGCTGAAGTTGACATTGATAAAATGATTTTTCTTTGGGACCAAACATCAACAGAAGACTCCCAATTGTGTGAAATGAATCAAAAGGGCATTGAAAGTCGAGCTTATCAGCCTGGAAAGTATGGCGAACTAGAGACAAGCTTGGTTCAATATCAAAAGTTCTATCTAAGTCATTTACAAAATCACGTTAATGGACTGACTTAAGTCAGAGATATAAAATGGAAGTTGCTACACAAGCTGAATTTGATGAAATATTAAGTCAGCACAATAATATTCAATATGTCGATGCAATCTTCACAGATTTATGTGGTTATGTAAGAGGAAAACGTTTCCCCGTCCTTGAAGCAAATAAAATTTTTTCAGATGGCGTTCTTCTCCCATTCTCCGCATTTTATCTAGATGTTCTAGGAGGAGTAACAAACACCCTGAATCTAGGTTGGACAGATGGTGATCCTGATGGTGTTCTGGTTCCTGTTAAAGGAAGTATTAAGCCAGTCCCGTGGGATGAACGCTTCTTACAGGTATTAATCACAATGAGAAAAGAGCAAGAAAATTGGGGAGTGATACAAGACCCATCTGAGGTTGACCCTAGAAATATTCTAAAAAAAGTTATGAAGAATTTTAAGAACACTGGATTGAAGCCTGTGGTTGCTTTTGAATTAGAATTTTATCTTTTAGACAAAAATAGGGATGAGTTTGGGAAACCAATACCTGCTGAAGGTGCTAATAAAACACATGTTTATGGCATACCAGACCTTGATCTCTTCGGTAAGTTATTTGATGATATTAACAAGAATTGCGAAATGCAAAATATACCAGCGACTACTGCTTCAAGTGAATTTGCTGCGGGACAGTATGAAATTAATCTAAAGCACACTGGAGATCTTCTAAAAGCCGCAGATGATGCTGCTTTATTAAGACGTATTATTAAAGAGACAAGTGAACGACATGGCTATGAAGCAACATTTATGGCAAAACCCTTTCTAGATCAAACTGGTAATGGAATGCATCTTCATCTCTCCGTTTATGATGAAAATGAAAAAAATATATTTGCTACTTCCAATCGTTACGGAAATAAAAAATTAAAAAGTGCTATAGCTGGTTTTCAATCAATGTTTTATGATAGCTTTCCAATCTTTATTCCAAATCGAAATGGTTACAGAAGAATAGAAACAAGAAATTTCGTTCCTGTTAATACAAGTTGGTCCTGGAATCGAAGAGATGTTTCATTAAGAATACCAGCTGGATCAAATGACGCAAAAAGAATTGAACATCGCGTAGCTTCATCAGATGCTAATCCTTATCTAGTCCTAGCATGCTTATTAGCAGGGTTGCATAATGGCCTTACTAATGAATTGACCCCATCGAACCAAGTTGATTTTGATAACAATGAAGGAGCGGATAAAGAAGCTGATATTGATATGCCAAAAAATATGGACCAAGCGTTAGCGCGTTTCCAATCTTCCAAACTATTAAAAAAATATCTTGGGAAAGAATATCTTGATCTTTACACTGCTGCAAAACAAGGTGAAATTGATCATGTCGAGTCAAGTTTTGTTCCTCGAGAGGAATATGATCTATATTTATAATCATGACTGAATTACTTTTTAACAATGACGCTTACCTCACTCAGTCTGAAGCAATTGTTACAAACGTCGATCAAAACTCTATTCAATTAAATCGAACAATTTTTTACGCTGAGTCAGGCGGACAGCCGGGTGATCAAGGAGAGATCATCCTAGGAGATCAAATTTATAAAGTTACTGACACCCAGAAAGGTAATTCTCCAAATGAAATTATTCATTTAGTCGACGGTGATATTGATCAGAGCATTGTTGGTAAAGAATGTGAGATTAAAATTGATTGGGAATTGAGACAAAGTCATATGAGAATGCATACCTCATGTCATATTCTGTGTAGTTTGATTGATGCTTTAATTACAGGTGCTTCAGTTGGAGCACAAAAAAGTAGAGTTGATTTTGATGTTGACCCGAGTTTGCTTAATAAAGAGGCAATGAATCAAGAGATTGAT
>CABYZQ010000005.1 GCA_902523535.1 uncultured Pelagibacteraceae bacterium | reverse complement strand
CGGCACGGTTTTAGAGCCCGATCTGCTACTAAGGATGGTCGTATAATCTTGGCTAGACGTCGCTCTAAAGGTAGAAAAGTTCTTTCGGCCTAACTAATCAGTCCATCATGAAAAGTCTAGTTACACTAAAATCCTCTAAGGATTTTCTAGAGGCGAAAAAAGGTCTATTTTATCGGAGTAGATCCTTTCTTTTACAAGCATTTGAGGTTAAGAATAGCAATGAAATTAAGGTTGGGTACACCGTCTCAAAACAAAATGGAAATGCGGTAGTACGTAATAAAATTAAAAGAAGATTAAGAGTGCTTGCAAATACAATATTAGGCAACTATGGCATTAAAAACTGGAATTATGTCATCATTGGGAAAAAAAATGCAATGGTTGAAGATTTTGAAAAATTAGAAAATGAAATGCTGATAGCATTAAAAAAAATACACGGATAGTTTTATGATTAAATATTTTTTCCTTTTCTTAATTACCATTTATCAAAGATTAATCTCACCTTATTTTCCAAGCTCGTGTCGCTTTCTGCCAACATGTTCTGAATATACAAAAGAAGCGATCCAATATCACGGCGCACTCAAAGGAACTTATCTTGGAATGAAAAGAATTAGCAAATGCCATCCAGTAAAATTTCTTGGGGGTTCTGAAGGATATGACCCTGTACCAAAAGAAAGAAAGAAATAAATAAATGGAAAGTAGAAACTTGATTTTAGCGATAATTCTCTCAATCGGAGTACTTTTCATATGGAGTTTCTTTTTTGAAGCTCCTGAGCAGCAAAACCTAGATGAGTTTAGTCTTGATGAAGAAGTATCTGAAGTTAACTCAGATGAACTAGACATGGAAGCGATAGCTGAGATTGAAGAATCACTCGGCATTGATAATGCGAACACTATTGATTTGAGTGAAGCCCTAAGCAGAGATCAAAGAGTTAATATAAATACTCAGAGTATTTCTGGGTCAATTAATTTAAAAGGTCTTAAAATCGATGATATTGTTTTAAAGAAATATAATGAAACGCAGGAAGAAGAATCAGAAAACATTAGACTTCTTCAACCCTTAGATACCTTCAACGGATACGAGGTAACTTTCGGATGGATAAAAAATCAAGATGCTACATTTGAAACACCGAATGCTGAAACGGTATGGAAAATAAGAAATAATGTCTCAGTTTTAGACACTTCAAATGATGTTGAATTTGAATGGTCGAATAATACCGGACAAACTTTCATCACGAGTATAGCCCTTGATGAAGATTACATGTTCGATGTCACTCAAAAGGTCATAAATAACTCTACTAATAATATTGTTATTAATAATGCAAGCAAAGTAACTCGGAAACAATCACCATCTTTATCAGGAATGTTTATTCTTCACGAGGGATTGCTTGGAGTTCTCAAAGAAAAACTTGAACTTATTGACTATAGTGATTTAAAGGATGATCAAGAAACACTTAATTTTGAAAGTGATAATGGTTGGGTTGGTATAACTGATAAATACTGGTTGGCTGCATTGATACCTGATCAAGAAAAATCCTTTAAAGCTATTTATACTTATGATAATGGCTACATTGCTTATTATAGATCTTTAAATGCCACGAATGTGCCTGGTGGCGAAACACATACTGTTGATAGTCAAATTTTTATTGGAGCCAAAGAGGCTAAATTAATTGACAGATACAAAGAAGATTATGGGATCTATAATTTTGATCTTGCGATTGACTGGGGTTGGTTTTACTTCCTAACTAAACCATTATTTAATGTTATTTACTTCTTCTCTCAATTGTCAGGTAATTTCGGTTTGGCTATTATTTATCTAACAGTCATAACAAGGATAGTCTTTTTCCCGCTAGCAAACTGGTCATTCGTTTCAATGGCAAAAATGAAAATGCTCCAACCAGAAATGACGAGAATAAAAGATCTCTATAAAGATGACAGGACTCAGCAACAACAAGCTTTGATGGCGTTATACAAAAAAGAAAAAGTGAACCCAATATCGGGGTGTTTACCTATACTTATTCAAATCCCTTTCTTTTTTGCGATATACAAAATGCTTTTTGTATCCATTGAAATGAGACATGCACCTTTTTATGGATGGATTCAAGATTTGGCAGCAAAAGATCCTACAACTATATTTAATTTATTTGGCTTAATTCCATGGGATCCACCTTCTTTTATGATTATTGGCATCTGGCCAGTGTTAATGGGAGTAACCATGTACATTCAACAAAAATTGAATCCAGCACCGCCTGATCCAATTCAAGCGAGAATATTTATGTTTTTTCCATTTTTCATAACAGTCTTATTGGCACAATTTGCAGCAGGATTAGTGATTTATTGGACTACGAATAACGTTCTTTCAATCATTCAGCAGTGGATTATTACTAAAAGAACCACGATAAAAACAAATTAATAAAATGTCTCTTCAAAATAAACAGCCTGAAAGCAAACAGCTTTTAGCAAAGTATTGGGCAACTGGTAAAAAATTTCATGCCAAAACTTTATCTTTTATAAAAAAGTATAATAATAAAATTATCGTTATT
Source organism: uncultured Pelagibacteraceae bacterium (assembly GCA_902523535.1). Lineage (GTDB taxonomy): Bacteria > Pseudomonadota > Alphaproteobacteria > Pelagibacterales > AG-422-B15 > CACNXQ01. Next base: position 68,661 of record CABYZQ010000005.1, on the reverse strand, counting down.
AAGTATGGAGGATACGCTTTAACTAAACCTGCACTTTTAGAATCATTTGCAAAAAACATATCCTTGTTAAATCAGTTGGGTATTAAGGTTATTGTGGTACACGGTGGAGGTCCTCAAATAGAAAAAGAATTGAAAAAAAGAAAAATTAATAATGAAGAGTATCAGGGATTAAGAGTAACTACGAAAAGTGTGCTTGGAGTTGTAAAAAGAATTTTGTCTCATGATTTGAATAAACTAATATCTGATGAAATCAAAAAAAATGGAGGTAAGACAAAAAGATTAAATGGAGTAAGCACTAAAGTGCTTAAGGCAAAGATTGCTATGAATGGCAATATTGGTTTCGTGGGGGAGCCAAGAGGTATTGATAAAAATATAATAATGAAAGCTCTTAAAAGTAATCATATTCCTATAATCGCCCCTCTAGGAGTCGATGCAAATAATAATACTCTTAATATTAATGCAGATACAGCAGCCGCTTATATTGCGGAGTCACTAAAAGCTGAGAGGTTATTGCTTTTAACGGATGTAGCAGGAGTGCTGGATAACAATAAGAAATTGATAACAGAGCTAGACCGTAAAAAAGCATTTCAATACATAAAAAAAGGCACTATAAAAAGCGGTATGATACCTAAAATAAAAGCATGCTTTAATACCTTGAAAAATGGCGCAAAAGGAGTTGCCTTAATTGATGGAAGAAAACAAAATGCTGTTGCCATGGAACTTCTAACGACACAAGGAGCTGGAACATTAATAAAAAAGTAAACTTATGAGTGAAAATCAAAAATTAAAAGAAAGGATCGAAAACGCTTGGGAGAATATAGCAAACTTATCACCAAGTGATACAGACGTTACTCAAGTAGTAGATCAAGTAATTAAAAAACTTGATAGCGGTGAACTACGAATAGCTGAAAAAGTTGATAATCAATGGACTGTCAATCAATGGCTAAAAAAAGCTGTACTTATTTCATTCAGGATCAATGAAAATACAATCCTTAGAGGACCCTACACAACATGGTTTGATAAAGTTAAAGGTAAAACTGTCGATTGGGATGAAAATCAATGGAAAGAGGCAGGTTATCGACACGTACCCAATGGTACAGTAAGAGAGGGTTCTTTTATTGGTAAGGGAGTTGTCTTGATGCCTTCATTTGTAAACATTGGTGCCTATATTGACGAAGGAACCATGGTTGATACATGGGCAACAGTAGGTTCATGCGCACAGATCGGCAAGAATTGTCATCTTTCTGGGGGGGTTGGCATCGGCGGTGTCCTTGAACCTCTACAAGCAAATCCAGTAATAATTGAAGATAATTGTTTTGTAGGCGCTCGAGCCGAGGTTGCAGAGGGTGTTATTGTTCGAGAAGGATCAGTTTTGTCTATGGGTGTTTATCTCGGTGCCTCCACAAAAATAGTTAATCGTGCAACTGGTGAAATACTGTATGGTGAAGTTCCTGCATACTCTGTCGTTGTTCCTGGGACAATGCCAAATGAAGATCCAACAAAACCAAGTCTTTATTGTGTAGTCATTGTTAAGACAGTTGATGAAAATACAAGAAAAAAAACCTCCATTAATGATCTTTTAAGAGAGTAAAGTATTATGGAAGTTATCGAATTAACGAAGGCGCTGATATCATGTCAGAGCGTGACCCCTAATAATGACGGCGTATTAGATTTGCTTGAAAAGGAGCTATCAAACATTGGTTTTGATTGCAGGCGATATCTATTTAGCGAAAGTAATACGCCTGATGTAGATAATCTCTTTGCTAAAATTGGAAGTGGCGCACCTCATATCTGTTTCGGTGGACATACAGATGTTGTCCCAGTCGGTGACATTGACGTTTGGAGCTTTGACCCATTTAATGCGACAGAAAAAGATGGAAAAGTATACGGACGAGGTGCAAGCGACATGAAGTCTGCCATTGCTGCATTTGTTTGTGCTGTGAAAGAATATATTAAGAATAATGAACTCAAGGGTACTATAAGTCTTCTAATTACTAATGATGAAGAAGGGCCAGCTATAAATGGTACTAAGAAAGTATTAGAGGAAATTTATAAAAATGGTGAAAAAATTGATAGTTGTCTAGTTGGTGAACCGACATGTCCTAGAAAATTAGGAGAAATGATAAAAATTGGGAGACGAGGAAGTCTAACCACAACTATTAAAGTATCTGGAAAACAAGGTCATGTTGCCTATCCAGAATGGACACTAAATCCAATTAACCCTTTGACATCTATTCTGGATGCGCTGTGCAATTTAGAACTGGATCAAGGAACAGAAGATTTTCCACCTTCAAACATGGAGATTGTTAATATCTCTTCAAGTCAAGGAGCAACAAATGTTGTTCCGCAAACTGCAACTGGTGTATTTAATATTCGATATAATATTAATCATACTAAAGACAGTCTTCAGTCAATGATACAGGAAATTATTTCGAAAAGTAATGAGGACGGTAAATACAAAATTGATATTAGTTTCAATAACTCTGCAGAACCCTTTCTTACACAAAAAGGAAAGTTTACGAACATTGTAAAAAGCTCAGTTGATGAAATTACTGGTATGAATTCTGCTTTAACAACTACCGGTGGAACATCTGATGCTCGGTTCTTTAAAGATTATTGTGAAGTAGCAGAGTTTGGTCTGATTGGTGAAACAGCTCATCAAATTGATGAAAATGTGAATACACATGATATTCATAATCTAAAAGATGTTTATCTACTTATATTGAAGAAGTATTTTGCTTAAATACTTTATTGAATTGGATCGCCAATAAATTCCTCAAAAAGATTTTTTAATTCTTTGGGTGGTGCAATAACTTTTCTTGAACTTAAATTAAACCATGCTCCATGTGCGACTATTTTGACAGCTAAATCACCTGATTTTTTGAATAATCGTATTTGCCTAACCCATTTTCTTTCGTCATCAGGCTGTCCAATATTTTCTAATCTAAATTCTATTTCTTCTTTCTGAAATACTTCATTTTGATAATCGATTTGAGTTGAAAACGTTACTGGTGCACATGAAGTTTCTAAGTATTTTTTTGAAAGCCCAATTTCTTTATTAAACTCCCACAATGCGTCAATAGCCATGGATAGATATCCAGCTTCACCAACATGGCCATTTTGATCAATATACTTATCAGTGACGATGATTTTTTTTGATCTCATTATACCAAAAGACCTTATTTTTAGAATGTTATACAACAAGCAGCATCAACATAATGGTTAATGCAATATCTAACTTGACGGGTGAGGGGTTGAAGTTCCATTTCGTTCCAAACATAAAAACCTACAGAATCGCCCCAAAAATAAGGAAAATGAAGTATACAACGATGAACCCAGGAAAATATTTAAGGGAAAAATTAAAGCTTTTTACTAATTTTTTTTTCATAAAATGTTCTTACTCAAATTTTTTAACCTTAAATAGAAAATTAATCTGTCAATTTGGCAATTGCATAAAATTAAATAATTGCACTGTTTATGTATGTTGTCTGCATGTTTGATGAAATGTACAGCGATAACGCTGAGATAAGAGAACACTACCTAAATGTTAATTCATGGCTAAGAACCATGTCTTCTACAGCTATAAGTAAAAAAAATGTAGAAGCTGAAAGTCATTTTAAAAGAATAGGGATAACATTTTCAGTTCAAGATGATTCAATGTCAGAAAGAATCATTCCCTTTGACTTAATACCCAGAATATTAACTAACCATGAATGGTCTAAAATTGAGAAAGGTGTCATCCAAAGAACCAAAGCTCTCAATGCATTCTTAGCAGATATTTATAGCAGTGGAGAAATTTTTAAAGCAAAGATAATTCCTGAAGAAATTGTTTATAAGAAAGCATCGTTTGACCAATCAATGGTAGGTTTTTCCCCGCCGCGTAAAATATACAGTCCCATTGTAGGAGTTGATTTAGTAAGAACTGGAAGAGATCAATTTTACGTTCTGGAAGATAATTGTCGAACACCTTCAGGTGTATCATACATGTTGGAGAACAGGGAAATTATGATGAAAATGTTTCCTGATTTGTTTCATTCAAACCGTGTTCAAAGAGTCGATGATTATCCCACAAGACTGCTGCAAACCCTAATGAGTTTAGCTCCTAAGAAATGTGATAGCTCCATTCCCACAGTTGTACTCTTAACACCTGGACATTTGAATAGTGCTTATTATGAACATACTTTTCTATCTGATCAAATGGGAATAGAGATGGTCGAGGCCAGTGACCTTTATGTGGAAAACGATCTTGTTTACATGAAAACTGTTGACGGTCCAAAAAAAGTTGATGTTATATATCGACGCATTGATGACAATTATATAGATCCTCTATTTTATAACGCTGATTCAGTTATTGGTGTACCAGGTATAATTCACGCATATCGAACTGGAGGAGTTAATATTTGTTCTGCACCAGGCTGTGGCGTTGCAGACGATAAAGCTATTTATATTTATGTTCCTGAAATGATAAAATTTTATTTAGGTGAGATGCCTATTCTTGAAAATGTTGAGACCTGGAGATGCGAAAAAGACGATGAATTAAAATATGTTTTAGAAAATATTAAAAATCTTGTTGTTAAAGAGGTTGATGGCTCTGGTGGCTATGGGATGTTAATCGGTCCAAAATCGACAGAAAAAACCATTGAGCAATTCTCCCTTAAATTAAAAAATAACCCAAAAGGCTATATTGCCCAACCGACTTTGGATCTTTCGTCATCGCCTACTCTCATTGATAATGAAATAACCGGAAGACGTGTTGACTTGAGACCATACTGTTTAATAGGTAAGCAAGCTCAACTATGCCCAGGTGGCCTCACAAGAGTTGCGCTTAATAAAGGATCATACGTTGTAAATTCATCACAGGGGGGAGGCGTCAAGGACACTTGGGTTCTTGCTGATTAATTAAGATGTTAAGTAGAACTGCAGAGAATTTATATTGGATAAGTAGATACATGGAAAGGGCCGAAACAATGGCGCGTCTATTAGACGTGGGGTATCGAATGTCACTATTTCCAAACCCAAAAGGGTATCATAATGAATGGGACTCTGTTTTATCAGCTGCAGGGGCTTCTCAAGGATATTTTCAAAAATATAATGAAATTAATCAAGAGAATGTAGAGGATTATCTTTTTTTTGACGAGGATAACCCATCTTCGGTTTACAGCTGTATTTTAAAAGCAAGAAACAACGCTTTAGTTGTACGAACAGCTTTTACACCTGAGGCTTGGGTGGCCATAAATAAGTCCTATCAAGAAATGATTGGATTTAAGAAAAATAAATATTCTCGATCAGACTTGCCAAACTTTACGGAGTGGACAATACAACAGGTAAATATGTTTCGAGGATCAGCAAATTCACTTCTTAGGAATGATGGTTATCATTTTATATTTCTCGGAACATTCATTGAAAGAGCAGATAATTCAGCAAGATTACTTGATGTAAAGTATTTTGTTCTTTTGCCAACAGCTGATTACATTGGAGGTAATCTTGATAATTTACAATGGATTATACTTTTGAGGTCATTATCCTCTTTTAGGGCATTTCGTTGGGCTTATGATGGAGACGTAACATCAACTAAAATTGCTCATTTTTTTATACTCAACAATGACTGCTCAAGGTCGCTTAGTTTCTGTATTAATAATATTGTCTATCATTTAAATAGTCTAAAATGCAGTCCAGAAAAAATCACAGATATATATATGGGACTGAAAGACGTTCATGACTCAGTCAAAACAGAAACTGTTGACACGATAATAAGTTTTGGATTGCATGAGTATGTAACTAATTTTGTTTCCAAAATATCGTTTTTAGATAATCAAATTCAATCACATTTTTTTAGATAATATGCACCTCACTGTTAATCATTCAACAAATTACCACTATGATGATAATCTTTTAGGATTAATTCAAACCACTAAACTTATACCTTCTTCATACAATGGTTTAAAAATCATTGATTGGGAGGTTACAAGAAATGAAAAGAAGGGTGGTGATATCTTTAGAGATGCAGAAGGAAACAATGTTGTTAATTTTAAAAGTGAAGAGAAAGAAACTAATGTTTACTTTCTTGTGAAAGGGATTGTGGAGACATTTAATACTGATGGTATTTACAAAAGTACTAATGATAAAATTAATCCTTTGGTTTACATGAGAAATACAAGACTTACTCAGCCTAACAGTGATATTTATGAGCTTGGTTTAGAGGCAAGAAAGACCTGTAGCGATGACGAAATTTTAAAAATGGCACATAACATTCTTGGACTTGTTTCTGAAAAAATTGATTATGTTCCATATACTACAAATACACAAACTACTGCTGCAATGGCCATGGAACAAAAAAAAGGAGTGTGTCAAGACCAGGCTCATATCATGATCTCTGCTGCTAAATCAATTGGTTTACCCTCAAGATATGTAAGCGGCTATATGCACAAAAACGAAAATGATTCTGAATTTCAAGCAACTCATGCCTGGGCTGAAGTTTATGTAAATGATCTTGGTTGGGTTGGATTTGATCCTACAAATCGCTGCTCCCCAGATGAGAGATACATCAGAGTTTCTTGTGGACTTGATGCAAGTTTTGCAGCTCCAATCAGAGGTGTTTATTATGGAAATAGCAATGAAAACTTAGAAATAAGTGTTCAGACAATTGAGAATTCCCCCCAATAATTTAGAGGTCTGAGAAAGGCCTCTAAAACTTAATATTTTACTTCCATAAAATATAATCCATCTGGAGGAGCAACAGCCCCACAACGAGATCTTTCTTTTGAGCTAAGGGCATCACTAAAGTCATTTACTGACCAGCTTTGCTCACCAACTAACTTAAGACTGCCAACAAGTGATCTGACTTGATGATGTAAAAAAGATTTTGCAGTAAATCCAAAATAAATATTTTCATCTGATTTTGTAATTTTAAGACTATCAATTGTTTTTATAGGACTGTCCGATTGACAATGAGCAGATCGAAAAGTTGTAAAGTCGTGCTTTCCTTCAATTAATGAAATACACTCCTTCATCGGATCAACTTCTATATCCTTATGTACATGCCATGCTCTCCCCTTTTCAATTGTTAGGGGAGATTTACGGTTAACTATTCGGTATAAATATTTTCTTTGGATCGCATTAAAACGAGCATGAAATTGATTATCCACTTCATCAACATCCAAGATAGCTATTGGAAAAGGGCGAAGATGGTCATTGAGTGCATTTTTAATAACAAACGGTTCAAGCTCTTTGTTATTAATATCAAAATGGGCAACTTGCCCCATAGCATGAACACCCGCATCAGTTCTTCCAGCTCCAAATATGGTTATAGTTTCACCGAATATATTTTTAATTGAATCTTCAATTGCCCCTTGTATCGATTGACCATTTTCTTGTCTTTGCCAACCAATAAATGGGGAGCCATCATACTCAATTTTAATTTTGTATCGTTTCATTCAAGTATTGAACCTACTGATATTTTGTTACCCAGTAAAAATTCATCTATACCACAACTTTGTTTACCTTCTACTTTTAAAGTTAATGGTCTAATTGATTTATTCCCACAACCAATACTGAGATCTTCTTTAACAATTTTTCCTGGTTCAGCATCAATATCAACTTCGATTGCTTTTAATATTTTTACTCTTTTATTATTCCATATAAACCAGCCACCCGGATTAGGATTGTAAGCATTAATGCGTCTTACTATTTTTATTGCATCTTCTTTCCAATCTATTTTGGTTTCTTGTTTTGATATTTTGTCTGCATAACATGACAAACTATTATCTTGCTTCTGCATCTTTTTTTGAAATGATGATTCTTTAAAAAATACATGAAATAATTCGGCTCCAGCTACTGAAAGTCTTGTTTCCAATTCTGTATAATTCTCTGAAATATTAATTTTAAGCTTATCTTGTAAAACTATATCTCCTGTATCAAGACCCTTATTCATCTTCATAATAGTCACTCCAGTTGCTTCATCTCCCTCAATCATCGACCTTTGAATAGGCGCCGCCCCTCTCCATCTTGGTAAAATAGAGGCATGGAGATTGTAACAACCATATTTTGGAAGATTAAGAATTTCCTCAGGCAGTATAAGTCCATAGGCAATAACAATTATAAAATCAAGATTCATTTCTTTTATGAACTTCATTTCTTCAATTGAGCGTAACTCTTTTGGTGAGTATACATTTAAATTATTGTCCTCTGCATAAAGGGCTACTGGTGACTTAGAAATTTTCATTCCACGATTAGCTTTTTTGGGAGGTGATGTGTAGACACCTGTAAGATCATGCCCGCTCGTAGATATCTTTTTTAAGGTAGGTATACCAAAAGGGGCTGTCCCCATAAAAAGAATTCTAAAATTAGTCATTTTGATTAAGCGACGATACGCTCTTTACTTGATTGTTTTTTTGACTTGATTAATTTTTTTACAATCATATTTTTTTTCAAATTTGATAAATAATCAATAAATAAAATGCCTTCAAGATGATCCATTTCATGTTGAATGCAGGTAGCGAGAAGTCCTTCAGCATGTAATGTTGATTTCTGCCCATTGTAGTCTAAGTAGTTTACTTCACATTCCTCTGGTCTATCAATTTCAGCATACTGATCAGGAACTGAAAGGCACCCCTCCTCATAAGTTGAAGTAATCTTCGTCTTTACTTTGATTTCAGGATTAACAAAGAAATATGGTTCTTTCTTTCCGTCTTCATTTCTCCAGCTGATATCCATCACTATTACTCTCAAAGGAAATCCAATTTGTACAGCGGCTAAACCAATACCAGGAGCGTCATACATAGTATCAAGCATGTCATCCATTAATACTTGGATATCTTTAGTCACTTCCTTCACCGGAGTAGATATCTGCTTTAAAAAAGGATCTGGAGCAGTAAGGATTTTCTTTATAGCCATAAAACTTTGATAGGCTAACTTAGTTACAAGGTCAAGATTGAATAGAAAAATGATTGGAAAACTGACACAACTAAATTTTCTGGCGAGCGCTTAAAGCAGCTGCGATAGTGCCTTCGTCCATATAATCCAGTTCCCCACCTACTGGAACACCATGTCCTAAACGGCTTACAACTATATCTTTTTGAGACAAAGTATCTGCAACATAATGCGCTGTAGTTTGGCCATCCACGGTTGCACTTAGAGCTAAGATTATTTCTTCCACTTCATCACCACTCACCCTGTCAATTAGTTTTTTTAAATTAAGATCTTCAGGGCCTATACTATTTATTGCAGATAGATTGCCTCCAAGAATATGGTACATCCCATTAAACACTTCCGCTTTTTCTAGTGCCCATAGATCAGCAATATTCTCTACTACACAAATTTCTTTTTTTGAACGTTTTTCATCATTACAAATACTACATGGGCTATGCAGATCGATGTTGCCACATACTTCACACGTGATAATTTTTTCGCTGGATGATAGAAGTGACTCCGCCAGAGGTATCATTAACTGTTCCTTTTTTTTCAAAAGGTGTAAAGCAGCCCTACTTGCTGACTTTGGGCCAAAGCCAGGCAACTTACTTATTAATAATATCAGTTTATCAATTTCTGGATTCGATGATCGGGATCGCATTTTAAAAAGGTAGTTTCATTCCTGGGGGAAGCTTTAATCCTCCAGTAACTGAACTCATTTCATCAGCTATCTTCTTTTGTATTTTTTCTTTAGCATCATTAAATGCTGCCATAATAAGATCTTCTAATATTTCTTTTTCATTCTTATCAATGACACTGTCATCGATGTTGATTGAGGTTACATTGTTCTTTCCATTAATTGTAACCTTTACAATTCCTCCACCAGCAACGCCTTCTGCCTCAAGTGTCTCAACTTTATGTTGTGCGTCTGCCATTTTCTGTTGAAGCTCTTGGGCTTGCTTGATCATGTTGTTAAAATTATTCATGCTTCTATTCTTCTAAATTCTCCACCTTCGTGCCAGGAAAAAAATCAACGATTTCCCTCAGTTTTGGGTCCATTTCTTTAGATTCTCTAACTTTTATACTCTCTATGTTATTGGCCTCATTTTCAACCAAATTGTTTAAATTTCCAATCAGCTGATCGGGTTTAGGAATATCATTTAAATAAATAATTCTAATTATCAGCATTTCGAGAGCAGAAATTGGAGAAAATGATTCTGATACCTCACCCAGTCCTTTATTTAGCATTTGCCAAAACATTGAAAGTGTCGGTAAATCAACATTATCTGCTATTTCCTTAACTTCTTTATACTCCGCTTCAGTCAGCGAGTTTTTAACACCTTGATCAGCACTTATTTTTACCATTGAGATATCATGAACGGATGAAATTAGATCACGAACAATTACAGATGGATCAGCTCCATTATCATAAAAAGAATTGATCATTTCAATACACTTGATGGTCTCACCTGAAGTCAGCAATTTTATAAAATCAATTATTTCTGTAGGATCATTCAACCCTATCATTTCTTTTACTTTGCTTTCTGTTAACTCTTTATCAGAAAATGTAATGGATTGATCTAAAATTGATAATCCATCTCGAACTGAGCCATCAGCTGCTCGTGCAATAATTTTTAAAGATCCATTGTCAAATTGCACACTTTCCATATCACAAATCTTTTTTAGGAATACAACCAATTCTTCAGGTTCAACTCGTTTAAGATCATATCTTTGACATCTAGATAAAATTGTTGTTGGGATCTTTCTTACTTCAGTTGTAGCAAAAATAAATTTAACATGTGGCGGTGGCTCTTCTAAAGTCTTAAGCAAGCCATTGAAAGCTGCTGTAGATAACATGTGAACTTCATCAATTATATAAACCTTATACTTCGAAGATACAGGTGAGTACTGGACGCCTTCGATCAACTCTCTAATGTCAGCAATACCTGTTCGAGATGCTGCGTCCATTTCATATACATCAACGCTCCTGGACTCTGTTATAGCAATACAATTTTCACAAACACCGCATGGTTCTTTTTCATCATTTGAATCTATTTTCATACAATTTAATGATTTAGCAATAATCCTTGCTGTTGTAGTTTTTCCAACACCTCTCACGCCTGTAAGCAAATACGCATTGGCAATACGGTCTGTCTCAATTGCTTTTTGAATAGTTTGAGACATGAGGTTTTGACCAATAAGTTCACTAAACTTTAATGGCCGATATTTTAGAGGGATTGGTAAGTTTATTTGTTCTGACATCTATTTATATTAATTCTGTGGGAGATTAAAGTAACCCAAATATCATCGTTGCGGCTGCTTCTTTTCAGACCTGACCGGATTGGCGAATAACTTGTCTACTCAATCTCCCAAAATATTGTAGCATACGATCATTAAATGTTGTTTATTAAATAAATAAAATCATGAGTAAAATTGTATTTGCAAATAATCCTCTAGATAGAATGTCTAGTATTAGAAGTGATAAAGAGTGGCAAAAAACCTCAATGAGCAGCTCTGATGCGAGATATATTATTTTTGACTCTGGCAAGCCTCTCATTCAAGTAAGCAAAGAACCAGGAAGTAATTCTACAATATATTTAGCTAAGTTCGACTCGATTAAGAAACACTTTGAAGCCTGTCAGATTATCTTTCTCGGTGAAATGAAAAATATAAAATATTATGCTATAGATATTACTAGGGAGCGTAGTCATTTTGATATAGAAGTTTTTATTGGATGTAAATTTATCGATTTAAGATCTATTGCACAAAGCCTATCACCTGAAGATACAGGAATTCTTGCTCAAGCCAAATCAATGGTGGAGTGGAATGCTGTTAATATTTTTTGTACTCGGTGTGAAAATTCAAAACTTAAAACAGTCGATGCTGGCTCTAAAAAAATTTGTGTTAAATGCAAGACCGAATTATTCCCTCGCGTGGACCCTGTTGTTATCATGCTACCCATTTATAATGAAAAATGTCTTTTAGGACGTCAGTCGATTTTTCCCCCAAGAATGTACTCTGCTCTGGCTGGCTTTCTCGAACCTGGAGAAACTATTGAAGATGCAGTTATAAGGGAAGTGAAAGAAGAGGTAGGCCTTAATGTAAATAGTGTTGAGTACAAATTTACGCAGCCATGGCCTTTTTCTTCACAATTGATGATCGGATGTTTTTCAAATGTAGATGATGACAAAACTAATTTAGATGAAGATGAGATTGAACATGCAGTTTGGTTATCTCGCGAAGATATAAATCGAATTTTTGTTGGCAAGAGTCCTGAAAGAATCTGGATTCCTCCCGCTATGGCTGTAGCACATCAACTTATTGTTGAATGGTTACACAGTAAATAAATTACTGGTTCCTGTAAGAATGTTTTGGGTAAACGCCAAGAACCTGAAGTTTTTCTGTATAGAATGACAACTCTTCAAGAGCTCCTTTAACAGAACTGTCATCAACGTGACCATCAAGATCGATATAAAACTGTGCTTTGTTGAAATCACCATCAACAATAAAGCTCTCGAGCTTTGTTAAGTTCACTCCGTTAGTTGCAAAGCCTCCAAGGGCTTTATATAAAGCTGAAGGAACACTTCTAACTTCAAAAATACAGCTAGTTAAATATGATTTTTTTACATCTCTTTTCTGCTGTGCGCCTTTTGACATAACGAGAAATCGTGTTGTGTTATGCTTCATGTCTTGAATATCTGACTCTAAAATCTCTAATCCATAAATTTCTGCAGCTAAATGGGAGGCGATCGCAGAGTCCTCATTCGTACCCGTCTCACTTATATATTTGGCAGACCCAGCGGTATCAGCCATAACAATGGGCTTAAGGTCTAATCTTTGTATTGCTGTCTGACATTGGCCAATTGCCATTGAATGACTTCTTACAAATTTTATTTCATCAATGGAAGTTCCTTTTTTAGCAAGCAACTGATGCTTTACTTCCTGAAAATGTTCAGCATAAATTTTGAGATCGTAATCTCCTAGTAAGTAATGAATATCAGCTACACGACCAGCAACTGAGTTTTCAACTGGTATCATTGCTAAATCTGCTTCCTCTTCTCTAACACAATTTAATGCTGCCTCAAAAGTTCGACAGGGTACCGACTCATAGTCTGCCATAGCTTCATTGCATGCTAAATGCGAGTAAGCGCCTAATTCACCTTGGTAAGATATTTTTTTCATCACTTTATAATCTTTTTAATTTCCTCTAAATCATCAGGAGTATCAACTCCCAAAGGAAAAAAGTCAATGAAACCAACTTTTATTTTTATATTATTATCTAAAGCTCTTAATTGTTCGAGCTTTTCATTATTCTCTCTTTCAGTCTGAGATAAAGTAACAAACTTTTTAAGTGTCTCTCTTCTAAAAGAATAAATTCCAATGTGGTGATATAATTTATTTTCATCATAATTATCATTCTTTCTGATGAAGTTTAAAGCCAGAGTAGAATTTACATTTTCTTTATAGTCACAAAATACTTTAACAACCTGGTTTTTTTTAATTTCTGACTTATCCTTAAAAACGGATGCTAATGTACCCATTTCAGATCCCTCTTCTTCAATTAAACTGAGCACATTACTGAGGGCTTCTGAATTTATTGTTGGAAGATCACCTTGTAAATTAATTATAAATTCTATCCTTTGATCTAGATCAAATTTATTTAAGGCCTCATATATTCGATCGGTACCAGATGTATGTTTTGCTGATGTCATACATGCATTGCCCCCCAAACCCTCAATTAAATTTTTAATGTCTTGACTATCCGTAGCGACAAGAACCTCACCAAGCTGAGATAAAACAGCTTTTTCCCAAACATGTTGAATCATTGGTTTGCCATGGATTTCAAGTAAAGGTTTATTTGGAAGTCTGCTTGCTTGAAGTCTTGCAGGTATAATAATTGCTGTATTTTCTTGTGTAATCATAATGATTTTATGCGACTAGAAGACGCATAATAACTTGAATAAATTAGAATAATGTTTAATTAATATCATATATTCTGCGAAAAAAACATTATGGATTCATTTGAAATTAATAAAATTGTTGCCTGCGTTTTAGTTGTAGCGCTTGTATTTATTGGCCTGGCTAACTTTAGTGAAATACTCTATCACGTTGAAAAACCGAAGGTAGCGGCTTATCAAGTAGAAGGTGGCGATGAAATATTAATGGATGCAGCTGCAACATCAACCGAGGCAGTTGTCCAAGCTCCCACAGAAGACCCTATTCAAGTTCTTCTTGCTAGCGCTGATCTAGATAAGGGTAAAAAAGTTTTTAAAAAATGTTCACAGTGTCACGTTATGGAAAAAGGTGGCGCTAATAAAATTGGTCCAGGACTATGGAATATTGTTAATAAGGATATTGGTTCAAAAGATGATTATAAATATTCCAGCGCGATGGCAGCTTTTGAGGGTGATTGGACATTCGAACAATTAAATAGTTATTTGATCAATCCGAAAAAATATATTCAAGGGACTAAAATGTCATTTGTTGGACTGAAGAAAGCTAAAGACCGAGCAAATGTTATTCTTTATTTAAGAAGTTTCAGCGATAATCCTGCTCCGATTGAATAAATTAATAATTACCTAATATATTAATTGACTGCTGTAGGCTCTAAACCTTATTCTCATTTAGTATGACAAAAGAAAATGTTAGCTTATCAATTTATTTTGATAACAGAATGCTTCGCATTTTACTTTTGGGTGCTATCAGTGGTTTTCCGTGGGTAATAATTGGCAGTGCGCTGTCACTTTGGTTAAAAGACTTTGAACTTTCAAGAAGTACTATTGGATGGGCAGGTTTAATTTTTGGAGTTTATGCAATTAACTTTTTGTGGGCTCCTTTAATTGATAGAATAAAAATTCCATTTCTAACAAATAAAATAGGTCATAGAAAATCATGGATAATATCTCTTCAACTAATAATCTTATGCAGTCTTATTTGTTGGAGTTTTCTCAGTCCAATAAATAATCTTGAAGTTATTATTTTCTTGGGGTTATTAATTGCAATTTCGTCAGCATCACAAGATATTACAATTGACGCTCTTAGAATTGAACAAATATCTGCAAATGAAAAAGCATCAATGGCTGCAGGCGCATCGATTGCTGTAGTTGGATGGTGGACAGGTTATAAAATTGGAGGAATGTTAACTTTATTTGTTGCCGATTATTTAGAAGTGGTTGGATTTACAAATTACTGGCAGCTCACTTTTATATTTCTTTGCCTATTAATTCTTTTATTTAATATTGGATTACTTTTTATTCCCGAAGACACATCTAATGATAGACAAAATGCCCAAAAGCAAGATCAAGATAAATTTAAAGCAGCTGGATTATCAGCTTGGTTTTTAAGCACAATTATCAGTCCACTAACTAGCTTCTTTAAAAAAAATGGTGTGACCATTAGCTTCTTAATTATTGGATTCATTTTCCTTTTTAAAATTGGTGAGGCTTTTCTTGGAAGAATGTCCATTATATTTTATGACGAGATGGGATTTTCAAAATCCGATATTGCAATTTATTCAAAAGGTCTCGGATGGATTACAACTATCACATTTACTCTTTTGGGAGGATGGTTTGCCATTAAATCTGGAGTTGTAAAAGCCTTATTTATATCAGGCATAGCAATGGCTATCACAAATATAATGTTCAGCTTTATGGCATGGTCAGATAAGTCTGAATTATTATTTGCTGCTGCTGTACTTCTTGATGACCTTGCTGCTGCGTTTGCAACCGTTGCTTTTGTTACGTTTATTTCTTTACTTGTTGACCGTACTTATACTGCGACACAGTATGCCCTTCTTGCCTCTCTTGGAACTGCTGGCAGAACCCTTATGGCATCCTCATCAGGTTCACTTGTAGATTGGCTGCAGGGTGATTGGGGAACATTCTTTATAATTACTGCCTTAATGGTAATACCTTCACTAATACTTCTCTGGTTTATAAGAAATAAATTTAACTTTAGTTAGTCTAAAGTCTTCCCATTTTTTTTATTTTTCCATTTGTTTTGAATATTCTTTTTTTAGCAGCGCTTAATAACTCTGTTGCTGTTTTCATGTGATAAGCATTAGCATGGATGATATTCTTATTATCAATCATCATAGCTACATGGCCATCCCAAAAAATTAGATCTCCTGCCTTAAGTTTTTTTTCATGCATAATCTCTTTGGTTATGAAAATTTCTTGCATATCAGTATCTCTTGGAAAGATTTTATTATTAATTTGTACTAAATTTTGAATAAGTCCCGAGCAGTCTACCCCCAAAGAGTCTCGACCTCCCCATAAGTAAGGAGTATTTAAATACTGCTTTGCATGTTCCACCCTATTGAAACCTTCCTGTTCAATAGCAGATAAATCACTTGTCGGACACCAGCCAACTCCATTGACGAGTGAAAATTTTCCTTTAATCTTTTTTACTTCTAAAACTGAATTAAAGCTTAAGTGAAACAGGGCTTTACTTTTGATATTAGGCTCTTTGTAAATGTAAGTTCGAAGAGATGTTACTTTGTGAGTGGGCTTAAATAATTTTCTAGATAGATTAGCTGTTGGTGTATATCCAACATATTGATCCCTTAATGATTGGACCCAAGACCAATCCTTGGATACTTCATAAGCAATACACTCTTCTCCAAATAAAAGTTGGGTACTTAATTTAGATTTTTTGTCTGAATATAAGGGTGCAAATGAACAGGCCACTGTATATTTTGTACCTTTAGAATATTTTGCTCTTTTAACAATATATTTATATGAAGAAGCAGCTAAATTACTTCTGATAGGCGTTATACGAGAGTCGAACTTCACTTTTATTTAAAGCGCGAAACCAAGGTAAAGAAAAACGATTGTCATAACAGCAATACCTCCAAAAATCATCGTAGCTCTAATAACAACATCTAATTCCCTAGCTGCAAACATATGATAAATAAGTGGACCAACTAAAGGAATGAACATTAAAATAAGTGTCCAAGTTATTTTAGATGGAATACTTCTATATTTTCCAATGTGTAAGTCAAATAAGGCTGTTGCCGTCCAAGTGGCATACAAGAAGATTGGAAGGTAATATCCATAAAAATTAAAGAAGAGCGATAAGAAAGGAACATCCTCTAACGGAAAAAAAGTAACTCCAGGCATTTATTATTATCTCCTAATTATAGGTTAAACAATTAGAGGATTAGTTCAAATAGTTTCTAGCTTCTTGTGGTAGCTCTATTTCTTCTAAAACATAATCATATTGACTAAAAACCTCAACTGCAGGCTTAACTGAGCTCCAAATTTTTGTAACAGGCAATGATGTTTTATTATAATCAAGACTTATTAATTCATCCATAATGGGCATATTGGGTTGGTTAGTGGGTGCTTCAAATGTACGCCAATCACCTTGATCATAGTTTCCATCACTTGTCTGAATTACACGCGCTAAAGATGACCACATACCCGATAAATCTGCACTTAAGGGATAGAAAGAAGAGTCGCATTTGTTGAGTGTTTGTAAGCCGGGTGGAATTGAAGTGTTGAAATAATTATTTTCAAAACAGTTACCTAAATTAGAGAGGCCACTAGATGCGATATCAGCCCTTTTAGAATTTATAATCAAATTACTTTCAACCCGATTGCCATGCGCAGGCCAGTAATTCACATCTGCAGTGGCTGTTATAATAACACCATAAAGATCGTGATTGGCTATAACATTATTTTTAATAATATTGTTATTACCTCCTGCAATAACTACTCCATTTCCAAGAGATAAGTTAGTTGCTTGGGTTGCAGGGGCATCTGTGTTGTTATTGTTTTCAATAAGATTACCAATAATAAAAGTTTCTCTTTCAGGTGGTAAAAGTTCCGAGTCTAAAGTATTGGGCGCTAATCCACCTTTATTATTTTTAAATACTGAACTTATAATATATAGAGATCCACCCGAGTTTGTTCCTGAATAGCCGAGTCCATTATTTTCAGAAATAACATCATGAACGATTGCATCACATGGATAACATTGACCAATATAAAAACCTGCATCTGGTGAGCCAGATGCATAAGAATGATCTAAAACCCCGTCGACAGCGTCAAATGCGTATACACCATAATCACCATTATTATACGCTGTTAAATAAGAGCCCCTATAACCTTTTACTGTCGCCCAATAAAAACCATTCAGTAATGCATTTCTTGCAGTTAGATTTTCTATAACTACTCCATCGACACCAGCCACTAAAATGCCATTACCTCTTTCAAACTCCCCATCGATGATTGTTGTATTTCTATCCCAACCCCTTATCGTGATTGAAGGAACATTTACAACAACTTCCTCGTAATAAATACCTGGTTTGATTAAAACAAGATCACCTGGGTTTGAAGCGTTTACAGCATCTTGAATAGTTTCGTATTTATCAGGTACATGCCTAACATTCCCTGTAAATCTAGAAACCACATCTTTTTTTGAAAAGTTAGTATAATCTTCATAATTTATATCACCTACAACAACAGAACCAACCATGCCCCATTTTCCGTCTGGTGAAGCATGGAATGAGCATAAATATTTATATAACCCCTCATTTTCATAATTTATATCTAGATAATCCCCTTTAGGAATTTCTGCTAGGGAGCCCCAACTTTCATCAACAGCAATAACATTGTGAGGGTTGTTGCCCCAATTATTAAACCGAACTTTACCACCAGGATTTATTCGAACAACGGGTGGAGAATAAGAATTATCTATAACCCTAACACCTGTAAAAGCAGCTGACTGATCAGAACCATTATCACACGAAGTAAAGAAAATAATCGATGAAATAAAAAAGAAGATGATTATTGAAATTTTCCTAAACAATTGTTCCATCTTTTAAAACCCAACCAGCAGTCTTCTAGCGAGACCTATTAACGGGGCAAGGAAGCCTAAATTACCTCTAAATAAAAAATAAATAATTCCAAAAAGAATTGCTGCTACAAAAATTACCTTTAAAAATCTTCCTACTTTGCCTGGTTCACTGTTTACGAATGCGCGTATTATGAAATACAGAGTAGCTGCACCCATTACAAAAAATACTAAAAACTTAATCATTATAATTTACCTAATATTTGAGCTTAATTAGGTTTTTGAAGAAATCAACTTATTAGAGATTATTTTCACTTTCATACTTTGCAATTGCTTCACTTAATTCTTTTTTCTCATCACAATTAAAAACGCATATCTCAGTTAATTTTTCAAGATTAAGAAGTGCTTTTTCGTATCTACCCGTTTCAAGAAACAGTTCTCCTTGATATGCTAAAATATCATCGTGATTTGGATCAATTTCTAATCCAGTGCTATAATAAAGTTCTGAATCTTCATACTTACCAAGCTTTCTGCTTGCGAAACCTATTAAGCTCCACCCATTAGCATTTTGAGGGTTTTCGTAAACATAAACTTCTAGATCTCTAAGAGCTCCTTCATAGTTTTCATTTTTTTCAATTTCGAATAATATCCTCTTTAACTCACCATCATAGCCTGTTGATCCTTGATAACCTGTTCCATCAGACTCACCGCCTGAACTACCACCGGAGCTACCTCCAGAACTGCCTCCTGAGCTGCCTCCTGAACTTCCTTGACCACCGGAGCTACCACCACCATCCTGTTTTGCAAATGCTGCAAAATTAAGGCATAAAGTCACAAATAATAGGATAAATATATTTTTCATACTTTAATCATTTAAATCTAGTGATATATATTTCAATAGAAATAAATATGAATGAATTAGATATATATTTGTACGGTGTACCTATAGTTCTAACGCTTATTGCGGCTGAGGTGACATATTCAACCATAAATAATCTTGGATATTATAAGCTAAAGGACTCTCTTGCTGGATTTGGCCTATTATTTGGCAATGTTTCAGTTTCACTTTTGACCAAGAGTTCAATTTTCTTTTTCTCCCTTTTTCTCTATCAATACAAATTTATTACAATTAACGAACTCTTGCCCACTTGGTTAGTATGGTTGATGACATTTATAGTCATCGATCTAATATATTATTGGTATCATAGATGTTCGCACAGAATTAGGTTTTTATGGGCTGTACATATGAACCACCACTCAAGTGAAGAAATGAATTTCACAGTCGCTCTAAGACAAGCATGGTTTGGTCCTTTGACAAAAGTTCCCTTTTTTGCAGTAATGCCTCTTATAGGTTTTGATCCAATTATAACTGCTATAGCAGGCGCAGTATCTACCCTTTACGGATTACTAACTCATACTAAATGGGTTAATAAACTTGGTATTCTTGAATATATATTCATCACGCCCTCGCATCACAGAGTGCACCATGGCAGTAATGAAGTTTATATTGATAAAAATTATGGAAACCTTTTAATTATATGGGACAAACTATTTGGAACCTATGCAGCGGAACAAGAAGAAGTTAGGTATGGAATTCGAGAAAATGTTAATACCTTCAATCCTCTAAAAATTACCTTTATGTTCTGGCATTCAATGTATAAGGACTTCAAAAAATCCAAGGGAATTAAAAGTAAACTTTTGTCTTTTTTTGGTACGCCAGAGTGGAAACCAAAAAGTTAGTTACTCATTCAGGATTCTCTCTCAGATAGTTTAGGTATTCTTTTAATTCCTCTATTTTATCATCAGAAACATCTTTATATGACATTCCAAAATGATTTTTGACCATCAGAGCCACATGAGCGTATGGGTTTCGACCTTTCGGATGGTTAGGGTGTGCTGGTAGTTTACCTTTTAGATTATCACCAGTTTCTTGAATAAGCTGCCAAATTATAGATGAGTTATCTTTGTTCATATATGAAACAAATAATTAGTATGTTTTCAGCCAATTAGTCTCGATCGAATAAAAGCGCCAATATGGCAACCAATTATAGTTAATTATTATCTATAAAAAATAATATGATTATCAAGTTTAATAAAGGAAAAAGAAAATGAAATCAGAAAACATCTTTAAAGGCGTTAATCAGCAAATTAAGGTTTTTGACTCTGCTGGAGATAAAAAAATCTTTGGAAGATTGAGCCATTTTAGACGCTCTGTTTATGGGATCAGGATTTGTTTTGAGATTATGAAATTCCATTTCGATGAAGATATAAATAAAATTGAATGCACTAAAGAATATTTAACAAAAAACATGGCTGATTTAGCATCAAGAGCCACCATAATAAACTTCATTAATGATGAAATAAGTAAGGGGTCACTTACAACTCAAGTCAGTACAAAGGATAAAAGAGTTAAAATCATCCAGCCCTCAAGTGAATTAATAGACGAATTCACTATGTGGCTAGATATGATTTATAAAGCTGCTTAGATTTATTCAGAAATCTGCAAATTAACTGCAGATACTTTTCCATTTTTTTCTTCAGCTTCGTAGCTTATTTTTTGGCCTTCATCCAATCTGTTGATACCAGCTGCTTGAACAGCAGTGATATGAACAAAAATGTCTTTGTCACCTTCATCAGGTGCAACAAAACCATAACCTTTTTTTGGATTAAACCATTTAACAGTACCAGTAGCCATATTATTCTTATTCCTTTTTTTAAATTTAGACTTAGTTCAAGTCCAATCAGGAACAAGCACTCAATCTTTAAGTCGATCTTATAGTGATATCTAATAAAAAAGCAAATTTTATTTACTTGCGATATTGTAACAATTTATAGCAATTTTTGTCTATGTTCCGCAGAAAGTTTTATAAGGCTCAGCTTGAATTTGAGGAGTTTTCGAATATTTTTCATCAATGTCTAATTGCTCGTATGGCTTTGACAAAACTACAAGTAGTTCATTAAATTTAGAGAATTTGCCTTCTATTTCAGCTTCAGCTAAAGCTTCTTCAACTAAATAATTTCTAGGAATTAGAATGGGATTAGTTTTTTTCATAATATTTAGATAATCATTGTTATTGACCCTTTCTTTCCAATTTTTTTTCCAGATCACAAAATCATTATCTTCAAAATCTTCATCTTTTGCATGATTGCTATCCATCAAATTACAAAAAGTATTAGTAAAGTCTGGTTTTTTTGATTGCATCCATGTCAGCAAATCCTTAATTAAAACTTCATCCTCTCTACTTCTATCAGTTATTCCAAGTTTTGATCTCATCATCATTTGCCATTTTTCGTTAAATATTTCACTGAAAGAGTCGATTGTTTTCTGGGCAATTTCTAATGATTTTGTCTCATCCTTATCAATTAAAGGAAGCAAGCTTTCAGCAAGTCTAATTAAATTCCAATGAATAGTCGCAGGTTGATTGCCATAGGCGTACCTTCCTTTAAAATCGATAGAACTGAACACCGCTTTATGATCATACTGATCCATAAAGGCGCATGGACCGTAGTCTATAGTTTCTCCATAAATGGTTGAATTGTCTGTATTCATAACACCGTGTACAAATCCAACCCGCATCCAATTTACTATTAGATCAATTTGTTTTGACATCACTAACTCTATAAATTTAATTACTTTATTTGAACTATCTAAAATTTCTGGGAAGTGTCTTTTAATGCAGTAGTCAAGTAATTTTGACATAGCATCAATGTCTTTGTGAGCTGCTAAGAATTGAAATGTACCAAATCTAACATGACTAGCTGCAACTCTTGTTAGGATAGCTCCTTTTAAAGGTGTCTCTCTAAAAACTTTTTCTCCCGTCTCAACAACAGCAAGACTTCTTGTGGTGGGAATATTTAAATGAAACATAGCTTCACTAATTAAATATTCACGAAGCATAGGACCAAGAGCCGCTCTTCCATCACCTCCCCTAGAGTATGGTGTTCTCCCAGATCCTTTAAACTGAATGTCATAAATTTCGCCTTTAGGAGTGCTTTGCTCTCCTATGGTTAGAGCTCTTCCATCACCAAGAATTGTAAAATTTCCAAATTGATGACCAGCGTATGCTTGCGCGAAAGGACCAATCCCACTGGGTATTGTGTTACCAGATAAAAAATTAGAGAGGTCTTTACTGGATAAGTCTGAAAAATTTATTCCTAGCTCAAAAGATAATTCGTTATTAAGGACCACAGTTTTGGGGTCTTTAACACTTATGGGCATTAATTTAGAGAAAAGTATCTCAGGCAATTGGGTATAAGTTGCCTTAAGATTCAATCCAATATTTGAAAATGACTCATTATGATTTATCATTATTTTAAATTTAATTTAAATTCTTAATTATTGATATCTAAAATGTTAATCCAAAAAGAACTCGAAATAACTATTGATGGCAAAGGGCTTTATAATATCACTGAAATAATAAACCAGGCTATTGCAAAGCACAGAATAGCAAAAGGTTTGTGTACATTATTTATTAAGCACACTTCAGCATCACTTATTATTCAAGAAAATGCTGACCCAAATGTTCTGAAGGACATAATAGATTTTTTTGATCGTGTAGTCCCTGAGTCAGAAAATTACGCACACAAGGAAGAAGGGCCTGACGATATGCCAGCCCACATAAAGTCAGCTTTAACAAATACAAGCATTAATATACCTATCAAAGAAAAAAAGCTTGATTTGGGAACATGGCAAGGAGTTTTTATTTTTGAACATCGTTATAAAAACAATGATCCTGGCATAAGAAGAATAATTAGTATGACAATTGTAGCTTAAGTTTAATGAGGCATTCTAAACTTATCGTGACAAGTCTTACAACTTGACCAGATTAGTTTCTTTTGGGCATCTTTTAACTCATCCCCAGTAAGTTCGGATGCAAGGACTGTAAACTCTTTTACTTTATTTGAAGTCTCTATCATTAGAGCATTAAACTCTTCTTTTTGTAGCCATATCGTTGGCAAAGCCTCTGTATCGTAGCCTGTTTTGGTGTTATCCGGAAATAAATCTAAAAGCTTGTCATAATTTGCACTCATCTTTTGTGACAGCTCAATCACTTTCTCATTATTCCCTTTCGTAATTTCAGCGCTCATTCTCTTAGCATGACTATAATTCTGCTTAAATAGTGACTTTCTCTCCTTAATAATATTTCCATGATCGTCTGCAAAAGCAATTACAATTAAGAGTAATATCGATAGAATTGTGGAGACAAGAAACTGGAAAAAATTAATCATGCACTTAATTATATAATATGAAAATTACAAATGACACTAATTCTTATGGATTACTTGCACGTTTTTTTCACTGGATTACTTTTGTTATATTATTGTTACAACTGCCTTTAGGAATATATTTAGATAATCTTGAGTTTTCAGAATTCAAACTCTCCATTGAGAATATTCATATAATCATTGGCATGACTATTTTTTACCTAACTCTTCTAAGATTGATATGGAAATCAATTAATACAAAACCCATTGATAATGCATCGATTAGCAAAATTCAGATTATTGCCTCTCGAGTTGTGCATGGTCTTTTTTATATGACTTTATTAGTCATCACTATAAGTGGCATAGGTAAACTTTTATTATCTGGTGAGGAAGTCAATTTTATCATTATGAAAGTATCAATAGATTACTACAACTTTGATCTTGCTGACAGATTTTATGCAATCCACGCGTTGTCAGCTTATTTTCTATTAATTCTTTTTTCTATTCATTTGAGTGCCGTCATATATCATCATGTTTTTCAAAAGGATAAGATATTGAGAAAAATGCTATAGAGTTAGTTATGGAAGACAAAAAAAACTTTGCTGAATTTATTGAACGGCTACACAAGACAACTGATGATTTTCGAGAGAATGCAAAAAATAAACGACATAAACTAAATTTAAGAACTGCAAGAGAAAATCTTTCTGATCTTATCGATAAAGACAGCTTTCTTGAGTATGGAGCATTTGCTGTGGCGGCTCAAAAAAGTCGTAAAAACAAAGAAGAACTTTTGATGGAAACTTCTGGTGATGGCGTTATCACTGGTTTCTGTAAAATTAATAGTAATATAATAAACAATGAGTCAACTGATGCTGTTGCTATTGTATACGATTATTCTGTCTTAGCAGGAACACAAGGTTATTTCCATCATATGAAGCTTGATCGAATTTGCGAGAAAGCAAAAAAATACAAACTACCTATTGTTATATTTACTGAGGGTGGAGGTGGTAGACCAGGCGATACAGACATCAATACAAGTATAGCAGGATTGCATGTCCCTACTTTTGCTCTATGGGGAAGTCTCACTGGAAGGTGCTTACGAATTGCCATAAATAATGGATTCTGTTTTGCAGGCAATGCTGCTCTATTTGGCTGTGCAGATATTAGAATAGCTACTAAAAATTCATGGATTGGTATGGCAGGCCCTGCAATGATTGAGGGAGGTGGTCTTGGATCCTATAGCCCAAAAGAAATAGGTCCATCAGAAGTAAATGAAAAAAATGGTGTTATTGATTTAGTAGCTAAAGATGAAGCCGAAGCAACAGATTTTGCAAAGAAAATACTTTCTTACTTTCAAGGTGATTTAGTTGATTGGAAAGTTGAAGATCAGGCTAAATTAAAAGATATCATGCCAAAAAATAGAAAATGGTCTTATCCAATCAGAAATATTATTAATATCATTTCTGATAAAGATACCTTTATAGAACTCAAACAGATGTATGGGAAGAGTATCGTAACAGGATTTATACGCATTGAAGGAAAATCATTTGGATTGATGGCAAGTGACAGTCAACACTTAGGTGGGGCAATCGATTCAGAATCAGCTGATAAAGCTGCAAATTTTATTGAGCTTTGCAATCTTCAAAATCTTCCTATCATTTCTCTAGTCGATACACCTGGTTTTATGGTTGGACCCGATAGTGAAGAAGAAGGGGCAGTTAGAAGAATGTCTGCTCTTTTTAAAGTAGGTTCGCAAATAAAAATACCTTTGATCACAATTTTTTTAAGAAAAGGCTATGGACTGGGTGCACAAGCATTAGCTGGAGGAAGCTTTCATCAACCAGTATACTCGGCTGCATGGCCTACTGGAGAATTTGGGGCAATGGGATTAGAAGGTGCCATCAAGCTTGGGTTCAAAAAAGAACTTGATGAAATAAAAGATGAAATAAAAAGAGAAGAACTTTTTAATAAGTTAGTCGATCAATTGTATGAAAAAGGAAAAGCAATTGAAGCTGCAGCTCACCTTGAAATTGATGCAGTAATTGATCCTGCAGAAACTAGAAGTGTAATATTAAAAGCAGCGAGATAAATTTTATGGAGAAGAATTTTAAGCTAGATGATCCAGACTATTACAGTATGAGATTTGGATTAATCGTACTGCAAAGTGATGAGACAATTGAGCAAGAGATAAGAAGCACACTTGATGAGAGTGTTGCCATTTATCACTCAAGGATTCCCTGTGACCAATCTGTCAATAATGAAAATCTTGCAAAAATGGAAAATGATTTGCCAATTGCAGTGGACCTACTCCCAAAAATTGACTTTAACAGTATTGGATATGCATGTACCTCTGGCGCAACGGTAATTGGCTCTGAAAAAATAAATAAATTAATTAAAGAGCAACATAAAAATGCTTTTATAACAGATCCAATAAGAGCGGTTAAGGAAGCGCTTAATAGCTTTGGATGCAAGAATATTGCATTTGTTTCACCCTATGAGCAATCTGTAACTCAAAAACTCAAACAAAATCTTCAGAGTGATAATTTTAATATATCAAACGAGAAATCATTTAATGAGTCTGATGACACAGTAGTGGCAAGAATATCTGAAAGAGATAGTTTGAAAGCAATATTAGAAATTGGAAAAAATGATTGTGATGCAGTATTTATTTCATGCACAAATTTGAAAACATTTAAAATAATAGATGAAGCAGAACGCGTACTGAATAAACCTGTTGTATCTTCAAACCAGGCAATGATATGGCATATGTTTCGTGGTTCAGGAAATGAATCAACAAAAGGACCTGGGATGCTTTTTAAACAGAGTCTAACTAAGAGCTAACCAAATTCCAACGCCTACCATTAGTAAACCAGCTAAACGATTTATAGATTGAATATTTTTTTGTTTCTTCAAGATAATTCCAAGCATCTGTCCGCCAGTTGCGTAAATCATCAAAGATATGAATTCTATTATTAAAATGATGACGACCAATGCTGACATCTGAGGCATGAGCGCTAAGTCATAATTGATAAATGCGGGTACCATAGCAATAAAAAAAGCCCATCCCTTAGGGTTTGCAACTGCGGTAATAAATCCCTGGCTTGCTAGCTTTAAAAAATTAATCTCAAAAGAATGTGTTCCGTCTAAGTTTAATGCTAATGATCCTCTTGAATTGAACATTTGATAGCCTACAAACATCAAATAAACTCCTCCTCCATATTTAAAAAAGAGAAATGTCATTGGATATGATGAAATAATTGCCCCACCACCAATAACTGCACTTCCAGCAACTATTAGTACGCCTATGAGTTCCCCAACCATCATCTTCATCGTATTTTTAAGGCCAATGGTAATACCCATAGTTAAAGCAAGAGTCATGCAAAGACCTGGAGTTATAGAAATAACAAAAAACAAAGGAATAAAAAAATAAAGGAGGGTAAAGTCTAAAAACATATGAAATTAGTATCCGATTTTTAGACACAAAGCACAAAAAAAACGGGGCGCTACGAATACCCCGAAAGGTCTCTATATCGCCCCGAAATTCCGGTCTAACTCTGAACAAACTCCCCGAAAGGCTTTCGATCTTTGTTGTACCGATAAATAAATAATAATTTATTAAAAAAAAATTATTAAATAAAAAAAATTATTTGTATTTCTTAACTTGTGGATAAGTGGAAAACTTATTTAGTAATAGAATCAATAAAATAATTAATAAATTTAATATTTGCTTAAGCAATTTTTCTTTTGATTGGTTTTTCAGTAATTGGAAAATGCATTAATGCAGACACAAAACCAAGAACTACACATACCCACCACATGATATCATATGAACCATAAAAATCATAAAAACGACCTCCAAACCAAGAGCCCATAAATGAACCAACTTGATGTGAAAGGAATGTAAAGCCATACAGCATAGACATATATTTGGTCCCAAAAATTACAGAAATAATACCACTGGTAAGAGGGACAGTTGAAAGCCAAAGAATACCGAGTAATGCAGAGAAAATTAGTACTGTTATCTCAGTTTTAGGAAGAAAAATAAATACTAAGAATAAAAGTGCACGAAGTGTGTATAAAATAACTAGAAGATTTTTTTTAGAATTTTGATCACCTAAATGACCAAAATATAATGTCCCAAAAACATTGAATAAACCAATCAAAGCAAGCGACCAAGAACCAATCCACAAAGGTAATGAGAGGTCAGTTAAATAAGCTGGTAAATGTGTTGCTACAAATGAAACATGAAAGCCACATACGAAAAAACCAACTGTTAACAACACATAGCTTTTATTTACAAAAGCTTCATTGAGTACAGATGCTAATGATTGAGCAGCTTGATCATCCTTTCCTGAATTAAAAGAAGATTTTGTCAGAGTTAGAGCAAATAAAATCATTATTAAGGATATAAAACAAAGGTAGACGATTGATTTTTGCCAATCAGTTGCTTCGATCATAAATCCTGATAGTGGGACAATTAAGAATTGCCCCAAAGAACCTGCAGCCATCACAATACCCAACGACAACGTTTGGTATTTTCCTGTAACCGCTTTTCCTACAGCTCCTAGAATTACTGCTGTTCCACATCCGGCGCAACCAAAACCGAAAACTACTTGTGAAACTATCAGGAGACCTGATCCTTCTACAAGAGACATCATATAGAGACCAATTAAGAAAAATATTGCTCCATAAAGGCCAGCGATAGATGAACCATATTTATCAGCAATAGCTCCGAAGATTGGAGATCCAATCCCAATCATAAGGAATTGAATTGCAATAGCGAAGCCAAACACTTCTCGTCCAGTCTGAATATGATCTGAAATAGGTATTAAATACAAACCTGATGAGTGTCTTATACCAAAAGAAACTAATAAAAGAACACAGCCACCAACTATTACTAATAAAGAAGAAGAATGTCTAAAAATTTTCATTAGATATATTTTATATACAAATATTACTTACTTGCTACACTAATCACTAATGGCGTTTACAATAGTATATCTAATAGTCCTTGCACTCCTTCTTAGCTTATTTGTTAGAAAGCAAATCAAAGGTATAGAAAGTACAAAGAAATTTGATGAAAAAGCAATGCTTATATTATGGCTAATCCTTGGAATGGTCGGACTAATAACTGGTGGTTTATAAAAGATACTATCGATATTAAATAGTTTTTAATATTTTATTTAAAATAAATTCATTAAATGCTGAATACACTTATCATTATACTGATATTTTTATTGATATTGATTATTTATTTAAACTTTTTAAATACTATAAAGATTAAATCTAAAGTTGAAGAATTGAATATAAAGTTGGATTACATTGAAAATAAGCTAGATAAATAGCTTTCAAAAAAAATGGCGGAAAGGATGGGATTCGAACCCACGATACGGTCACCCGCATACACGCTTTCCAAGCGTGCGCCTTCAACCACTCGGCCACCTCTCCTGAACTAATTATTTCTATAATAACAAAGTGAAGTGTTTTTAATATGAAATATTTTTTTTTCTTTTGAAATGCTATTAATATATTTTACTATATTTTTAGCAGACTCTTTTGCAGGAACAAAGTCATGCCAAAGAATTACTCCATTTGCATTTAGCATTTTAAAAGATTTTTCTGAGTCATTTTTGACTATTGAATAAGTGTGACCTCCATCAATAAAAATTAGATCAAAAGTATTTATATGATTATTTTCATTAAAGTTAATTGAATTTTCAAAAATCACATTAATTTTATTTTCATATTCAGTTCCTGAAAATAGAAATTTTTCATAAATGCTCTCATTTATTATGTTTCTAAATGATATTTTATTATCTAATTTATTTTTTTTAAGATCTGAAAGATTTTGAGGGCCAAGGGTTAATGTAGTTATTTTAGCATTTTTCGGAGAATTAAGTGCCATAAGATATGTCGTCTTACCGCTACAAGTTCCAAATTCAAAAATCTTATTACTAATTTTACTTAATGATGAAATTATCCAAGCTTCATAATCTGAAGTCATGCCAACAATATTATTGCCAGATGCTATACAGAAGTTTTTTACTATTACTTCCTGTTTTGGCCCAAACAAATTTGTATCAATTTGATTATTAATAAAAATACTATCTAATTTCTCTAAATTTACAGATTGTATTTTGCTTCTATATATAATTTTTTTAATCTTTTTTCTATTTATTAAAAAAATAAGTAATAAATTTATAAAGAGCGAGAGAATTATTAAATAAAAAATCATTTTTCTTTATTCAACCTTTAATGCTGCTATAAATGCTTCTTGTGGGATATCAACTTTACCATAAGTTCTTAATCTTTGCTTGCCCTTCTTTTGTTTGTCAAGAAGTTTTCTTTTTCTATCTGTAGCTCCACCACCATGTATTCTATCAATAACATTTTTTCTATATCCTCGTACAGTTTCTCGAGCAATAATTTTTCCACCTATTGCAGCTTGAATAGGTATATGAAACTGATGTCTAGGTATTAATTCCTTCAGTTTTTCGCATACTGCTCTACCTTTTTTCTCTGAGAAATTTCGATGAACAATAATTGACAAGGCGTCAACAGGCTCATCGTTAACTAGAATGCTTAAACGAACAAGATCACTTTCCATATACTGATCAATTTCATAATCAAAACTTGCATATCCGCTTGATATTGATTTTAGTTTGTCATAAAAATCAAAAACAATTTCGTTAAGGGGTAGCTTATAAGCAAGTATTACTCTTGACCCTGAATACGTAAGTTCATTCTGAATACCCCGTTTATCCTCACAAAGTGAAATGATACTACCTAAATATTCATCTGGACATATTATCGTTGCTTTAATCCAAGGCTCAGAAATTGTTTTGATTTTCATTATCTCAGGCATATCAGCAGGATTATGGAGCTCAATTTTGCTTTCATCAGTAAGTACTATGTCATAAATGACACTTGGGGCTGTTGTGATTAAATCTAAATCAAATTCTCTGTCTAATCGTTCAACAATAATCTCAAGATGAAGCAGTCCCAAGAAACCACACCTAAAGCCCATACCTAATGCAGCTGAGGTTTCTTGCTCATAATGAAAACTTGAGTCATTTAGCTTTAATTTTGCAAGAGCATCTTTTAAGAATTTAAAATCTGCTGCATTAGTTGGAAAAAGACCACAAAATACTACAGGTTGACTGGGTTTAAAGCCAGGTAATGGCTGTGTTTTTTTATCATTTGATAAAATGATAGTATCCCCGACTTTTGTTTGAGAAACCTCTTTAATTGCAGCAGTAATAAATCCGAGCTCACCTGTCTTGATCTCTTCATTGATAATCATTTTGGGGGTAAAGCATCCAATTCTTTCAATTAAATGCTTGGTATCAGTTTGATGGAACCTGACTTCCATGCCTTTTTTCAATGTGCCATTAATAACTCTTACCAAAACAACAACACCTAAGTAAGCGTCGTACCAACTATCAACGAGTAATGCTTTTAAAGGTTCCGTTATACTCCCAACAGGAGCTGGGAGATCATTTACAATAGTTTCAAGTACCTCTTCTATGCCTATTCCAGATTTTGCAGAAATTTCTAAAACATTGCTTGTATCGATTCCAAGAATATCGTCAATTTGTCCTTTTACTCTCTCAGGATCTGCTGCAGGTAAATCAATCTTATTTAAGACAGGAATAATAACATGATCATTCTCAACGGCTTGGTATAAATTTGCAAGTGTTTGAGCTTCTACGCCTTGACTCGCATCAACAACAAGAAGTGAGCCTTCACACGCTGAGAGTGAGCGGTTAACTTCATAGCTGAAATCAACATGGCCCGGGGTATCTATGATATTTAATGTATAGATTTCACCATCCTTAGCCTTATACTTTAATTGGACTGTCTGTGCTTTAATAGTAATCCCTCTTTCTCGTTCAATATCCATTGAATCAAGTACTTGGGACTTCATCTCTCTTTCTGACAGACCGCCACAAAATTGTATTAATCTATCTGCAAGTGTAGATTTACCGTGATCAATGTGCGCAATAATTGAGAAGTTTCTGATATTTTTGGTTCCAGTCATAAAATATAAATTTTTAGGATCGAACAGTTCCAGAAGTAGATTTTTCAATAGCTTCAACTATTTTTGAACTCAAGCTATTAATATCATTTTCATCTAATGTCTTTTCTTCAGACTGCAAAACAACTTTGATTGCCATTGATTTTTTATCATCTCCCAAACTTTTGTCCTCAAATAAGTCAAATATTTCTGCACTCTTTATTATTTTTGTATCAACATTTAATGCAGCTTTGATTAAATCACTACTTTTAACATCCTTATCAAGTATAAACGCAAAATCTCTCGTTACACTTTGAAAATCACTTAGAATTAGTAGTGGTTTGTTCGTGGTCTTCTTTTCGGTCAAGGGAACACTATCTATCAAT
Organism: uncultured Pelagibacteraceae bacterium; assembly: GCA_902523535.1. Classification (GTDB taxonomy): domain Bacteria; phylum Pseudomonadota; class Alphaproteobacteria; order Pelagibacterales; family AG-422-B15; genus CACNXQ01. Next base: position 36,348 of record CABYZQ010000005.1, on the reverse strand, counting down.
AACTCAAATAAGTTTACTCTTGTTTTTATTTTAAATTTATTTGCAATTCTTGGATGTAATTCGCCAAAGTAACCAATCTCTATTTTCTTGTTTAGGATAATCTTACCTGAGCGTCCTGGGTGATACCATGAAGGGGCTTCATCAGAGATTGAAATTTTCTTATTTCCTGGTACTAAATAATTTATAACGTTTAATAGATCATTTTTAACATCAAAAATATCAAATTCTTTTTTTTCGCTTCTCCAAGTCTTACTATTGCTTAAGCCATATTTCACGCCGCATATTGAATTTATTTGATCTTCAGGAGTGGTTGAACTGTACTGACCGCCAGCTTCAAAAACAGATAAAGAATCAATTCCACGTGCTGTATTTTTTTTAATTGATGCTAATAAGTTGGGAATAAGGCTAGGTCTTAATATATCTAAATCCTCTGATATCGGATTGATTATTTTTAATTTTTCAATTTCGCCAAAAAAACTACTTTTCTTAGAATCTGAAAAAGAGAATGTAATAAATTCATTATATCCCTCTGACGCTATGAAATGCTTTGCCTTTGAAATAATTTTTTGAGTACTATTTAGTATATCTTTGTTGACCTTACTGATAGCTCTAATATTTGAAGTTGGAATATTTTCATACCCTTTAATGCGAATAATTTCTTCACTTATATCTGCTTCTCCATGGATGTCCTGCCGCCATGATGGAATTGTACAGTGAATATTCTCACCACTTTTCTTTGCACCAAAGCCTAAAGAGCTCAAAATTGAAATAATTTCATCATCTGTGATCTCTAATCCCAATCTTTTAACTATATTTTTACCTAAAATATCAATTGTATTAGGAGTTTCAGATATTTTTCCAGCTAATACAATTTCACTACATTCACCTCCGCATATTTCAAGTATTAGTTGAGTTGCAAAGTGAATCCCCTCTAAAGTTGACCTTGGATCAATTCCTCTTTCAAATCTGTATCTTGCATCGCTCAATATAGATAAATCTCTCCCTGTTCTTGCTGTATTTACTTTGTCAAAAAGTGCAGATTCTAAAAGGACATTAATGGTATCAAAATTACACCCTGTGCTTTCACCGCCCATAATGCCTCCCAGACCTAAAACCTTTTCTTCATCTGAAATTGTGCACATACCCTTTTTTAAATCATAGATCTTTTCATCTAAAGCTTTAAAGCTTTCACCGTCTTGAGCTGATCGCACTATAATTTTTCCTTTAACTTTATCAGCATCGTAGACATGCAATGGTCTATTTTGGTCAAACATTACATAATTTGTAATATCGACTAAAGCGGAAATGGGCCTTAAGCCAATTGACTTTAATTTTTTTTGTAGCCAGTCAGGACTTGCTACATTTTTTACATTTTTAATATAGCTTCCTGCGAATGCTGGGCATATATCATTATCTTGTATTTCAATTTTAATTGGGGACTCGAACGAACCTTTTTCTGTCTTGAACTCTCGATTCTTTAACTTCCCAACACCTGCTGCAGCTAAATCCCGTGCAACTCCCAAAACCCCCAAACAGTCTTGACGGTTGGGAGTAATACCTATTTCAATTAAAATGTCATTCATTCCCGACAAGTCTGCGTATGAACTGCCAACCTCTGTATCTTGCTCTAAACTGATAATACCGTCGTGCTCATTTGAAATTCCGAGTTCATACTCAGAACACATCATTCCATAAGACTCTACGCCACGAATCTTTGCTGCTTTTATTTTCATTTGGTTTACAGGAATGACACATCCAACAGGTGCATAAACAACTTTCATCCCTTTTGTAACATTGGGAGCTCCGCATACTACATCAACTTTTTCTCTACCGATATCTACTTTGCATAATTTTAGTTTATCTGCATTAGGGTGTTTTTCTTCTTCCAAAACCTGTCCAACAATAAAGTCTTTATAGGCTAGGCCTGTATCTTGAACACTCTCTACCTCCAATCCAATTGCCGTTAATTTATCAACTACTTCATTATATTGATGCTCTGTTTCTAGATGCTCTTTTAGCCATGAGTAAGTGAACTTCATTAGCTTAAGTCCCTGATGAGAGAAGGAAAGTTCAGTGGAGAAAAGCCATAATGCTTATTCCATCTTAAATCGCACTCAAAAAAGGTCCTTAAATCACTTATACCGTACTTAAGCATTGCAAGGCGTTCTATGCCCATCCCAAAGGCATACCCTTGAAAACTATTCGGATCAATATTCACATTTTGTAGAACTTTTGGGTGCACCATCCCGCAGCCTAATATTTCTAGCCAGTCATCGCCTTCACCAATAACTAATTGATTCCCTTTTTTAGTATAACCTATATCAACCTCTGCTGACGGCTCTGTGAACGGAAAATGACTTGGTCGAAATCTCATTTTAAGTTTATCTGTTTCAAAAAAAGTTTTAAGAAATATTTCAAGACATCCCTTGAGATGACTCATATTGCTTTCTTGATCGATTACTAATCCCTCAACTTGATGAAACATTGGAGAATGTGTTTGGTCATTATCGCATCTAAATGTTTTCCCAGGAGCAATCAGTCTAATAGGAGGTTTATGCTGAAGCATACTCCTGATTTGTACAGGTGATGTATGCGTTCTTAACACATTCTGCATACTGTCTGTTTGCGTTTCTACATAAAATGTATCATGCATTTGCCTTGCCGGATGATGTTCTGATGTATTTAGCGCAGTGAAATTATTATAGTCCGTTTCGACTTCTGGCCCCTCTGCAACATAAAAATCTAAGTCGCCAAATATTGTGACTACTTCCTCAATAACTTGAGTTATAGGGTGAATTGATCCCAAAGAACTTGATACTGGTAATGTTACATCGAGTGTCTCAGATGATAGTTTTTCATTTAAATTCCTATCGTTTAGTTCTTCTGTCTTGTCTTCTATAAGACTCAATGTTTTATTTTTAAGAGTATTTAGTATTTCAGCTTGTTTTTTTCTATCTTCGCCTGAGAGATTAGCAAGCTCCTTCATTAAAAGAGATATCTCTCCTTTTTTACCAAGATATTTTATACGACATTCATTCAAGCTTTCTAAATCTTTAACTTTAGATAAAGAATTTGTAATTTCTTGCTCTAGTTTTGTAAAATCAACCATAACAATACAACAATATCAGATTTAGTTTTTTCTGTAATAAGAATATATTTGTGTAAAGGCTAATAAGCTAGTTATTTAGCGGCAGATTGAACTTGTTCGGCTAAATGCTTAAACGACGATGGTTCATTCATTGCTAAATCAGCTAGGATCTTTCTATCGAGTGAGATATTCAATTTTTTCAATCCGCTTATAAAAACTGAGTATGATATACCGCACTCTCTTGCCCCAGCATTTATTCTTTGAGTCCATAGAGACCTGAAGTCTCTCTTTTTGGCTCGGCGATCACGATATGCATATTGTAGAGATTTTTCGACTGCCTGCTTTGCTACTTTGAAGGTATTTTTTCGTCGACCTCGGTAACCTTTAGCTTGCTTGATCACCTTCTTGTGTCTTGCGTGTGCAGTAACTCCTCTTTTAACTCTTGCCATAATAAAAACCTATCTATGCGTACGGTAGAAACTTTTTAACAATGCGGGCATCTTGATCAGACAGAATAGTTGACCCTCTCTGATTCCTTATCTGCTTATTAGTCCTTTTAATCATGCCGTGCTTTTTGCCACTTTGGTAAGATTTAACTTTCCCAGATGCAGTAACTCTGAACCTCTTATTAGCGCCCTTTTTTGTTTTGAGTTTTGTCATAATGAATGAGCAGGGTTATATCCCCTGGATAGGAAAAAATCAAAGGTTTTTATAATTGAAGAGAATATGAAAAAATAGGCTAGTTAGGAGTAAAAATCATTGTAAATTGCCTACCTTCTAGTTTGGGCTCTTGCTCAATTTTACTGGTTGATCCCATAGTCTCCCTTATTCTTTCCATCAAGTTCTCGGCGATATCGTGATGCTCGAATTCACGCCCTTTGAATCTAATGGTAAATTTTACTTTGTCTCCAGCAGAAATAAACTTTTGTGCCGCTCTTACTTTAAAATCATAATCATGAACATCTATCCCTGGCCGCATTTTTATTTCTTTTATTGTAACTTCCTTTTGTTTTTTCTTCGAAGTACTAGCTTTTTTTTGAGCCTCATATTTAAATTTTCCAAAGTCTAGAATTTTACATACCGGCGGGTCAACTTGTGGGGATACTTCAACAAGATCTAGTCCTACCTCTAAAGCTTTTTTAACAGCTTCATCGGTATCAACAACTCCAAGGTTGTTACCTTTTTCATCAATTAGTCTAACTGTGGAAGTGGTTATGAATTCGTTAATTCGGAATTTTGGGCCTTTAGTAGATTGATTGTATCTATTATTTTTCTTTTGAAGTGCTATTTTAATCTCCTATATCTATTGTTGTGATGGCATCATACATTTTTTTATAAAAAAATCATTTAAATTTTCAAACTTTATTTTTTCTTGTTTGTCGCTTCCAAACGCTCTCATTGTTATAGAACGTTCTTCAATTTCCTTCTTTCCAAGAATTAATTGAAATGGAATTTTTTTAAGTGAATTTTCTCTAATTTTATAACTAATTTTTTCGTTACGTAGATCTTTTTCAACCCTTATTCCCGCGTTTTTTAAACTTTCATAAACTTCTTCACCGTATTCATTTATTTCAGTAGTTATTGGTGTAACGACCGCTTGTACTGGTGAAAGCCATAGTGGGAGAGCACCAGCATAATGTTCTATTAATATTCCTGTGAAACGCTCTAATGATCCAAAGAGTGCTCTGTGCAGCATTACTGGATTATATTTTTGTCCATCCTCAGCAATAAAATGTCCACCTAATCTTTCAGGCATATTCAAATCAACTTGCAAAGTACCACATTGCCATTCACGACCTATTGCATCTTTAAGAATGAATTCAAGCTTTGGACCGTAAAATGCCCCTTCACCTGGATTCAATGAATATTCTAATCCTGTAGCTTCCATGGCTTGTCGAAGAGCTTCTTCGGACTTATCCCATATTGCATCACTGCCAACTCTTTTCTCAGGTCTATCAGAAAATTTAATTGAAACTTTATCAAATCCAAAATCTTTATAAATACTGAGAACAAGGTCGCAAACTTTTTTGCTTTCTTCAGTAATTTGATCCTCAGTACAAAATATATGAGCATCATCCTGGGTAAATGCTCTAACTCGCATCAAACCATGCAGGGCTCCAGATGGTTCATATCTGTGCACTTTACCAAATTCTGCAACTCTTAATGGCAAATCTCGATAACTTTTCAATCCCTGCTTATATACTTGAACACACCCTGGACAATTCATTGGCTTTAATGCATAAACTCTATCTTCCCTTGCTTCAGTGGTGAACATGTTGTCGCCAAATTTTTCTAAATGTCCTGAAAGTTCCCATAGAGATTTGTCCATAATATCAGGAGTATTAATCTCTTCATAACCAGCTTCCTCTTGGCGATGCCTCATGTAATCGATTAAAGTTCTGAATAAGGTCCATCCTTTTGCATGCCAGAAAACAGACCCTGGAGCTTCTTCTTGAAAATGAAACAAATCAAGTTGCTTACCAAGTTTTCTATGATCTCTTTTTTCAGCTTCCTCTAAAAGCATTAAGTAGTTTTTTAATTCTTCTTCAGTTTCCCATGCCGTGCCATATATTCTTTGCAACATTGGATTATTAGAGTCACCCCTCCAATATGCTCCTGCGACTTTTGTTAGCTTAAAAGCCTTACCAATCTTTCCAGTTGATTCTAAGTGTGGACCTTTACATAAATCAAACCAATCACCATGGTAGTATACTTTTAACTCTTCACTTTCAGGCAAATCTTTAATAATTTCAACTTTATATTTTTCACCCTTATCTAAAAATAATTTAATTGCATCTTCTCTTTTCATTACTTTAAATGACGTCTTCACATCTCTATTCACAATTTCTTTCATCTTTTTTTCGATGACACTAAGGTCTTTATCAGTAAAAGGGTCTTTGCGATCAAAGTCATAGTAGAACCCATTCTCAATAACAGGTCCAATAGTGACTTGTGTTTCAGGGAATAACTCTTGAACAGCCATGGCAAGAACATGGGCCGTATCGTGACGTAATGTTTCTATAAATTTTTCTTCATTTTCCATAAAGGACATAACTACTATATCATCTATCTACAAATGAGAATCTATTTTCTCAATGACCATGTCAGGAGTGAGTTCATGTAAATTTTTACTGGAAATACTATGAAAATTATCTGTCTGAATACTTACTTTCTCAGGAGATGTATGACTTCCAAATATAGCTAAGCCTTTACAGCCCAAATGGGCCGCAAGATGTGCAGGTCCAGTGTCGTTTGAGATTACATATTTTGAGCCAGCCAATATCTTCGATAATTGAAAGAAATTTGTATGATCTTTGTTATTCATTAATATTTTGACGTCATAATTTCTTGCTTTTTCATATTCTCCTGGCCCTGGAACAATAATGATATCGATGTCTGGATATTTTATTTTTAATTTAGTGATTAAATCCTGGTAATGAGGCCATAATTTCTGACGATGCTTAATGGAACAAAATGGAAAAAGTGTAATATAATTTTTCTTTATTGATGAGGGTATAGCAAATTCTTGATCAATCATCCATGTAACTTGAGGTTTATATGTAAATTGTACATTCACATTAGCTCTAGATAATTGTATGTTAAATCTCTCAAGTATACTTTTTTTATCAAACTCTTCTTTTCTTTCATTTGGATTTAATATTGTTCTTGAAGAAATCCATTCAATCGAATTCGATAAATATTTTCTATAGAACTCTGTTCTACGTGAATTTTGTAAATCAAATATTTTTTGAAATTTTAAGTTTATAATTATATCTTTAATCTTTAGTAAATAAAAAATATTCCACCTAGATTTTCTTTCATCAACTATAACTTTATCAATGTAGGGACATCTTTCAAAATAAGATCTGAACGCAGGTGTAGTAAGAATATAAATTTCATTATCAATATAATTTTCTCGTATATCTCTCAGGCATCCATTAATTTGTATAATATCACCAAACGATCCATGTTTTATTACTAAAATCTTGTTGGTCATTTATCCGATTATTTCATTATAAAAATTTAAAGTTGAGTCACACATTTTTTTATCTGAATAATTTTTTTGAACATTTGTTATGCATGCCTGTCTAACTGTTTCTGAGCAGTGTTTATCTTCATTAATTGCTTTTAATATTTTAGCAGATAAATCATTCTCATCGGCGTTATTAAATAAGTAACCTGTTTCATTATTAATAATAGTTTCAGTTGAACCCCCATGATTAGAGGCTATAACAAATTTGCCCATTGCTTGCGCTTCAACAGAAATTCTACCAAAAGCCTCGGGATCTGTAGATGGTGAGACAACTATATCTGCAATGCTGTAAAAGTTATTAATATCATTTCTTGCACTGATAAAATGCACATTACCTTCAATATCTTTTTCATGAACAAAAGTCGTTAATCTTTCTTTAAGTGAAGTATTGTCGTCAGGCCCTACCATTAATAATTCAAGTTTTTTTTCAGTTTGTTGGCTTACTTGCTCAAACGCTTTTAGTAATAGTAAATGACCTTTCCATTCTGTCATTCTCCCAGGTAACATTATTTTGATAGCATCTTTATTTATTTTAAACTCTGTTAAAATGTCATTTTTGATTTGTTGATCTATAGATGCTACATTGAAAAATTCTAAGTCAATGCCTCTTGGAATTATTTTAATTACTTTTGGCATTTTTTGATATTTGGTCTTAATCTCGTTATATATAAATTCGGAAATCGCGATTGTGCCATCAGTCATTAGCATGACTGAATTATAATATTTTTTCAAAACATTATTAAAATTATAGGTTCCATGAAAAGTAGAAACATATTTAGTGCGCGTCATTAAACAAGCAAAATACGAACTCCATGCAGGCGCCCTACTTCGTACATGAAGAATATTTATACCAAATAATTTAATAATCCTTGCAAGCCTAAAGATATTCAAAATTATGATTAAAGGGTTCTTTGAATGTACGGGAACTTTTATGACTTTAGTTTCATGTTCACTAACTTTCATTATATTTTGTCCTGAATTTGTTGCAATGTAGGAATTATAATTTTTTTCTGTCAAATAATTTGCAACATCTACACAACCTTGTGAAGCCCCACTAACGTCAAGATTAGGTATAACTTGCAATACACAAATTTTTGATTGCATATACTATTTCTAATAGTTAAATGCTTAATAGTAAATCATTATGCTCAATAATATAAAATATCATAAATCATCTCTAAACGATCAAATTGCATATTTGCATGAGAATCAGAATTCAGAGATCTCAATATTTTTTTTTGGAGGCTATAGCTCCAGTATGACTGGAACAAAAGCAACTGCTTTAAGTGCATGGTGTAAAACGAATAATTTAAATTTCATAAGATTCGATTATTCAGGTCATGGATCATCAGCGGGTGCGTTTGAAGATGGAGGTATTAGCAAGTGGTCAGAGGAAGCTCATGAGATTTTCAATTTATGTAAATCAAAGATTAATATAATTATTGGGTCAAGTATGGGGGGTTGGATTTCTCTAATAGTAGCTAAGAGAAATCCCTTAACGATCAATGGATTAATAGGCATCGCATCGGCTCCTGACTTTGTAGTTGGAGAGTGGAATAGGTTGAGTAAAGAGCAAAAAACTCAAATTAAAAAAGATGGAAAAATCATTATCAATTGGGACAAATATTCAGAAGATTATACGATAACTTATAATTTCTTAGAAGACGGCAAGAAGAATATGATATTACACGAGCCAATTAAAATAAAGTGTCCTATAAGATTGCTTCATGGGCGACTAGACCAAGTTGTAAGTTTTGAGACATCAGAAAAAATTATTAATAAGATCGAAAGTGAAAATAAACAATTGAATATAATTGAAGATGGTGATCATAGTTTGTCTAGAGATCAGGATCTAAAAATATTATTCCAAACAATCACTGAGTTAGCTCTGTGAATTCCACATTAAATAATTATTTTCTACTAATCTTTTTAGGTGCTGTATGGGGCGCATCATTTGTTGCAATAAAATTTTGTAATTTAATGTTTAACCCAATTGAAGTTGGTTTTTTTAGAACCTTTATTGGCGCTTTAATATTATTATTAGCTGTCCTTTTTCGTTCAGGAAATTTAGAACTCTTTCAGAAAAATTCATTTACTTATGCAATCATAGGATTATTTAATGCAGCAATACCATTTACATTAATTCCGTATGGGCTTATGTCGCTGCCAAGTAATATTGGAGTTATTATTATGTCTGCTAATCCTTTCCTAGCCCTTGTACTCGCCCACTATTTTACTGAAGATGAAAAACTTAATTTAAGGAAAACAATTGGTACAATTATAGGCTTTTCAGGAGTCATTTTTGCTGTAGGTGTGCAGGTTTTTGTTACAGACATGTCGAGTTTTATTGGTGCCCTTGCTATATATCTGGCAGGTTGTTCATATGTGGTATCAAATTTAATTATCAGAAAAGTTTCAGACTTGCCTTCTGACATGGTAACAATGAATACGCTAGCATGGGGAAGCATTTGGCTTATTCCGTTTATGTTCTTTTATGCGCAACCAATGAGTTATGAGTTAAATACAGCAGCAATAACTGCTGTTATTTATTTAGGAATTATACCAACAGGTTTAGCTTTTAGCTTAAGGCAAGTTTTAATCCGCTCTGCAGGCACCACATTCATGATGCAAGTTGCTTATTTAATACCTGTTTTTGGGATATTTTACGGGTGGGCGTTGATGAACGAACCTTTGAAATTTTCACTATTAATTGGGGTTATTTTAGTCGTGATTGGTATCGCAATAAGCCGTTTACAAGTTGAAACAAATTCTGGAATTTAAGAAATTAACATTTAATAATTTTATTATAGCCCTCAATATATGTTGGGTACTTTAATATTACGCCTAATTCCTCCTTTATTAGTTTATTATTAACCTTTTTATTTTCAGTGAAGAAACTTTCTCTTTTTTTATCTTCACTTAATTCTGAGTATTGCATTTCTCGATCAATTGTTATTCCTGTTTTCTCAGATATATATCTAACAACATCATTTAAAGATGATGGTAAATCATCAGCAACATTGTAAATACTTATGGGATTTGGTTTATTCATTGAAGCATTAATTACATTTACCAAGTCATCAATATAAATTCTCGAAAAAAAATGATTATCTTTAATTACATTAATAAAATTTCCTGAACTCATTCTATCTATAATGCTTCTTTGCGGTCCATATATGCCTGCAATCCTAAATATATGAAGAGGAAGATTATATTTATTTGAAATGTCAATCCATTGATCTTCTGCAAGTTTTCTATTGATACCTCTAGTGGACCTTGTAAGAAGTTCAGAGTTCTCATTTACAAATTCACCTTTATGATCTCCATACACACTTGTAGCTGATAAATATCCAACCCACTTTAAATTTTTAAGAGATTGTAAATCTTTATTGAAATTATTCAAAAACAGATCCCCATCATCACTGGGTGGGACTGAAATCAATAGATGGGTTATTTTATCACTGTATTCCTTTATTATTAAATTTGATTCACTCGGCGCAATCAGTTCAACATTATCATAGATTGATTTTTTCTCTTCACAGCTTCGAGAAGTTGCAATTATCTTGTTACTAATTAATAGCTTACACAAATGTTGAGAAGTATAACCATATCCATAAATAAAAATCATGATGCTAATCTAACCATTCTGCTTTTACATCTTTATCTACCTCTAAAGATATATGCTCTTTTCTATAATTATTGAAATCATAAGTATCTGATATTTGTTTAAGAGCCCACACGGCCATTGACCTAACTAAGCTTGACTCATCATGAAGAAGGTCTTTTACATCATCAATAAAAACCTTATTTTTACTATTTCCCACTGCAATCAATACATTTCTAATAAATCGATCCCTTCCAATCCTTTTTATACTTGATCCACTAAATTTCTTTCTAAATTGCGCATCATCAAGTTTGATAAAGGATTTGAGATCAGGTTCTATTAGTTCTGCTTTAGGATGAAAATTTTTTTCATTGGATAATTTGGCAAATTTATTCCACGGGCACACAGCTAAACAGTCATCACATCCATAAATTCTATTTCCTATTAGAGATCTCAAATTTTTATCTATTTTACCTTTATGTTCTATGGTGAGATAGGAAATACATTTTCTTGCATCTAGCTTATAAGGTTCAAGTATTGCGCCAGTAGGACATATGTCTATACAATCCGAACAGGAGCCACAATGATTTACCTCAGGTTCTGAAAATACAATTTTTTTATCGACAAATATTGTTGAGAGGAACAGCCATGATCCAAAGTCTTTTGAAACTAGGTTTGTGTGCTTTCCTTGCCAACCAATTCCTCCTAACATACCTATAGGTTTTTCCATTACTGGCGCTGTATCAATGAAGTATTTATAATCACAATCATACAAATCTGAAATTTGTACTGACAAATGTTTTAAGTTTTTTTTGATAATTTTATGATAGTCGTTATTTCTTGAATATACTGATACAATTCCTTTTTCCTTATTTGATAAAAGCTCAAGTGAATTACAATTAAAATTATAATTTACTCCAAGTACTATTATTGATTTTGTTTTGTCCCAAAGTGATTTTGGATTAGATCTCAGATGTGATCTTTCATACATCCATTTCATATCACCATGATGATTGTTATCTAAAAATTCATTAAGCTGTTTTTTAAAATCTAATTCAGAGCTTGCTGGTACAACTCCAAAAACATCAAAACCATTTTCTTTGATTAGTTGATCAAGTTTTTCATAATTACTACCTTTAATTAATTGACCTGCTTCAATTTTTTTTCGAAACCCAGAGGTTGAACTAATATATTGGCTATCTCTTTTGGACATACGTGAATAAATTTTAATTTTTCTGTTTCCCAGTTATCTAATATATTTTTGGCGTGCAAACTTAATGTATTTTGATGGTGACTAAGAATAATTTGGTAAAGCTCATTTGTCCAATAATCCGAGGAAATTGTATCAAAGATTAAGGTCTCTGGATTTACTCTTAAATTAAAATTTTGATCCTCATCATATATAAATGCCATGCCGCCAGTCATTCCAGCCCCAAAATTGTCTCCTGTTTTTCCTAAAATTACAACAGTACCACCAGTCATGTATTCGCATCCATTTGAACCACATCCTTCCACTACAGTTGTTGCACCTGAGTTTCTAACAGCAAACCTTTCACCCGCTTCACCAGCAGCATATAATTCGCCAGATGTTGCACCGTAAAGTACAGTGTTTCCAATGATTGTATTTTCATTACTAATTAATGAACTATTTTTGTGTGGCCTAATGGAAATTGTAGCACCTGATAACCCTTTTCCAACATAGTCATTTGAATCTCCAAAAAGGCTTATCTTTAATCCTTTAATCCCAAAAGCGCCAAGTGATTGTCCAGCTGATCCGGTGAGATTGATAGTCAAATGTTCCTTATTAACTTCAGTATTTTTGAATGTTCGGTAAATAGTTGATGATAATCTAGTACCTACCGCTCTATCAGTATTTTTAATCGGATAATTTAATTCAGTTTTCTGTCCAGTCTGTAAAAATTTCGAGGCATCTTGAATAATTTTTTCATCAAGAGTAGAGCCTGCGTCATTAATTGTAGAGTGATTGAAGTACTCAACATCTGGATCCTTCTCAGCTTGAATTAAAAGTGAATTCAAATCTAAATCATCTAAATGAGTTGATCCCCTTGATATTTGATACAATAAATCTGTTCTTCCAATAACATCATTTAAACTTTTAACACCTAAGTCAGCTAAAATTTCTCTGACCTCTTCTGCTATAAAGCTAAACAGATTAACCACTTTTTCTGGGCTACCTGAAAATCTCGCTCTCAAATCATCATCTTGCGTACAAACACCTACTGGGCATGTGTTTGAATGACATTGCCTAACCATAATACATCCCATAGCCACTAGAGAAGTTGTGCCAACTCCAAACTCTTCAGCTCCCATCATCGCAGCAATTACTACATCTCGACCAGTCTTAATTCCACCATCTGTTCGGAGTACTACGTTCTGACGCAAGCCATTTAATGTCAGAACCTGATTTACTTCCGTCAAGCCCATTTCCCAAGGAATGCCAGCATATTTAATGCTTGTTTGTGGGCTCGCTCCAGTGCCCCCATTGTGACCAGAAATAAGAATTACATCAGCTTTTGCCTTAGCAACACCCGCAGCAATTGTTCCTATGCCAGAAGAAGCAACTAATTTTACACATACTCTTGCATTAGGGTTTACTTGTTTCAAGTCATAAATAAGTTGTGCAAGATCTTCAATCGAGTAGATATCGTGGTGTGGAGGAGGACTAATTAATGTTACTCCTTGAGTTGAATGTCTTAATTTAGCAATTTCCGCTGTGACTTTAAACCCTGGCAATTGACCTCCCTCACCAGGCTTTGCCCCTTGTGCAATCTTAATTTCAATTTCTTCACAATTGTTAAGATATTCTGTAGTCACCCCAAACCTTGCAGAGGCTACTTGTTTAACTCTTGAATTTGCACTATCCCCGTTCTCAAGTGGATATGATCGTTCAATTGACTCGCCACCTTCACCAGAGCAAGACGCTCCTCCAATTCTATTCATTGCAATCGCGAGTGTTTCATGGGCTTCTTTTGACAAAGCGCCATGGGACATACTTCCTGTTCCAAACCTTTTTCTAATTGATGTTATGGACTCAACTTCTGAAAGATCTAAATCATTTTCTGCTTCTTTAAACTCAAGAAGGTCTCTTATATTGATTGGCGCAAAATTCCCCATTGAGCTTGAGTACTTTTTATACATATCATAAGAGTCCTCGGCTACTGATGTTTGAAGAAGGTGTATTAATTTACCTTCATAAGCATGTGTTTCTCCTCCACTTCGATATCGATATATTCCACCTATAGGAAGTGTTTGAACGGTATCTGAATAAGCGTAATCATGTAATTCAATAAGTTTTTTCTCAATTCCAGTAAGGCCTATTCCCGACATTCGGCTTTGCACACCAAGGAAATATTCATTTACCGTAGAACGGCTAAGACCAACTGCTTCAAAATTAAAACCACCTCTATACGCACTAATAACGGATATACCCAGCTTCGACATTACTTTTAGGAGTCCTTGATCAATGGCTTTTTTATATCGATCAACACATTCTTCATAGGACATCTCACCAAATAACCCTTTCTGGTGCCTCTCATAGATACAGTCTTGCGCCAAATAAGGATTTACAGTTGTTGCCCCAACGCCAATTAATACAGCGAAGTAATGAGTATCAATGCATTCTGAAGACCTGACATGTAACGAAACAAATGATCTTATTCCTTTTCGAGTAAGATCTGTATGAACTGCAGCAGTAATGAGAATTAATGGTAATGCAATTTTTTCTTCATCGGCATTAATATCTGATAAGACTATGTGAGACTTTCCACTTAGTACTGCAGTTTCAGCTTCTAACTGAATACGCTTAATTTCTTTTTTTAAATCAAATGACTTTTTTTCTACAGTACAATCAATATTTGTTGTTGTCTGTTGACCGCGTGATGAAATTTTTTTAAAAAAGCCATTAGTAATAAATGGACTATCTATTACAAAAACATTTTCTTCATATGGATTTGGATTCAAAATATCCTGAAGATTTCCAAATCTCGTTTTTAAACTCATCCTACTTTGCTCTCTTAGGCTGTCGATGGGAGGATTTGTCACTTGGCTAAATTTTTGTCTAAAAAAGTGTGACAATGGTCTGTACTTATCCGACAATACTGCTATTGGCGTATCATCGCCCATGCTGCCCGTAGATTCTTTCGCATCCGAAACCATTGGGTGCAGGATGAGTTCAAGTTCCTCCATGGTATACCCAGCAGCAATCATTTTCTTTCTTAACTTGGCTTGATCAGTAACCGTTGATTCTTTAGAAATTTTAACTCGTTTATCTAATCGTATTATTTTTTTGACATACTCTTCATATGGCGCTTCAGATGCCAATCGTTCCTTCATTTCATGATCTCTAAATATTTTACCTTCTTTAAGATTGATACCGATAATTTCACCTGGTCCTAGTTTACCTTTTTCTATTATTTTAGATTCATCGACTGTCACCATCCCTGTTTCAGAACCTACATATATAAGATTATCTCGGGAAATTGAGTATCTCATAGGCCGTAATCCATTTCTGTCCATACCTCCAATGATCCAATTTCCATCAACTGCTGCTATTGCAGCAGGACCATCCCAAGGTTCAACAATAGCGTTTGAAAATTCATACATATTTCTATGCTCAATTGGCATAAGCTCGCTTCTTTTTGACCAGGCTTCCGGTATTAAAAGAGTTTTTACAAGAGGAACTGATCTTCCCGCCCTTACATACAGCTCAAAAGCTGCGTCTAAGGCCGATGAGTCTGAAACGTTTTTTTCAATAATTGGTTTAACTTGCTCACTGTCATCTCCAAAAATTTCAGTGGTAATTCTTGTTTGGTGATTCCTCATCCAGTTAGTATTTCCTGATATTGTATTAATTTCACCGTTATGAGCTAACAGTCTAAAAGGCTGAGCTAAACCCCAAGACGGAAAAGTATTTGTTGAGTACCTTTGATGAAATACGGCAAAAGATGAAATAAATTCTTCATTCGCTAAGTCAGGATAAAAAATTGATAGTTGTTCGGCTAAGAAAAGTCCTTTGTAGATAATTGACTCGAAACTTAATGAACAAACATAGAAATCATTAATTTGCTGCTTAGCTATTCTTTTTTCAAGTCTTCTTCTCACAAGATACAACTCTTTTGCAAAATCAAAGTCTTTATCTCTTTCTATGTTATTTACGAACATGACCTGTTCAATCTCAGGACGAGTCGAGTTTGCTTTTTCCCCAATTACACTGTTATTTATTGGAACCTGTCTCCAACCATAGATGTAATAACCATGATCTAGCAGTTCGGACTCAATAATTGTTCTACATTTTTCTAGTGCGGCATAATCATTCCTTGGAAGAAACATCATGCCAATACCGAGAGTTTCATCTCTTTTTTCATGGCCTGTCTTAGCTATCTCATCGTCGAAAAAATTATAAGGAATCTGAGTAAGTATGCCTGCTCCGTCACCAGTCTTTCCGTCAGCATCAACGGCACCTCGATGCCATACAGCCTTGAGGGCATCAATACCACCTTGGACAACTTCACGTCTTTGTTTGCCATCTGTAGATGCTACAAAACCTACGCCGCAAGAGTCATGTTCATGTCCCGGATTATATAAAAAGGCATCCTCTAAATTTTTTTTATTTTTTAAATATCTTTTTAATTCATTTATCATGAGGCTTTTGTATTAATATTTTTTGCAATGTTTTTTTCTTCAATATAATCATGAATAGAATTTGCTACATCTCGCCCATCTCTGATTCCCCAAACTACCAGGGAAGCTCCTCTGACAATATCTCCTGCAGCAAATACGCCCTCAAGACTGGTCATCATGGTATTAAATCCTATACGAACCGTACCCCATTTAGTGACTGGAAGTTCTTCGACTTCAAACATTTTTGGCAAATTTTCTGGAGAAAAACCCAGAGCAGCAATTACTAAATCGGTCTCTAATTCAAAATCAGAACCTGCTATCTCTTGAGGGATTCTTCTGCCATCGGACTCTGGTTCACTTAACTTCATTTTTATACAGTTTAAGAGGCTACCATTATTATTTCTTTCAATTTTTTTTGGGAGAGATTGCCATAAAAATTCTACTCCTTCTTCCTCAGCATTGTTAACTTCTCTTGCCGAGCCGGGCATGTTCTCTTTATCTCTTCGGTAAAGACACTTAACGGATTTTGCCTCCTGTCTAATAGCTGTTCTTACGCAGTCCATAGCTGTATCCCCTCCACCAATTACAACTACATTCTTACCTTTGGCGTTGAGCAATCCATTATCAAAAGCCTCTACGCTATCTCCCAAGCCTTTTCGGTTTGATGCAGTTAGAAAATCCAAAGCAGGAACTACTTCGGATGCATCGCCTTCTAGGGAAATTTCTCTCGCTTTATAGACTCCCGTTGCAATTAATACAGCGTCATGTTTTTTTTGAAGATCCAAAAAATGAATATCTTTTCCAATTTCAGTATTTAGATGAATCTTAATATTTGAGTCCTCAAGGTATTTCATTCTTCTTTGAACAATATCTTTTTCCAGTTTAAAATTTGGGATTCCATAAATCAGTAACCCTCCAGCGCGGTCATAACGATCATATACATCAATTTTGTAACCCCTTTTTCTTAATTCCTCAGCGGCAGCAAGACCTGCAGGACCCGCACCAATGATACCAATGCTATTTTCTTTTTCTAAGTACTCAGGAACTTTGATCGGTTTAATCCATCCCTTTTCAAACGCATTGTCAGTTAAATATTTTTCTACTGATCCAATAGTGACCGAACCATGACCTGATTGCTCAATAACACAGTTTCCTTCACATAATCGATCTTGCGGGCAAATTCTTCCGCATATCTCTGGCATATTATTTGTACTCGAAGATATTTGGTAAGCCTCTTCAAGTCGGTCCTCCGCCGCAAGCTTAAGCCAATCAGGAATATGATTATGCAAGGGACAATGGACGGTGCAGTAAGGAACCCCGCACTGAGAACAACGACTTGACTGCTCTTTAGCGCTGTTCTTTATAAAGTTCTCGTAAATCTCCCCAAAATCTTTTTTTCTATTTTCTGAGGACCTTTTTTCAGGGTATTCTTGATTTAAATTAGTAAATTTAAGCATAACGTCTCTTATATGTCACAATGCATGACATATTTAGATTCCTCTCATTTAGTTAAGCTTTTTATAACATTTAAAATATATAATAATAGTCATATAGTATGACACAGTTTAAGTTTTTCTTGCCTAAATGGCGTAAAACAGTATTTTTTTAACTCTTATGGCTTTTTTACCAATACTACTACTAGGAATTATACAGGGTATTACCGAGTTTTTGCCTATTTCAAGTTCTGGACATTTATTAGTCGCAGCTGAAATAATGAGTGTTCCCGAAAGCCTGATGTTGGATGTAAGCCTGCATCTAGGTTCTCTTTTGGCTGTTATAATCTATTTCAGAAATGATATTAAAGTATTAGTTTTTCTACTTTTACCATTCAGCATCAAATTAAATAAGGATGAGAAAAATTTAGCTTTCTGTCTCATTGTTGGAACATTGCCTGTTGTGATTGTTGGAGGCTTACTTTTTCTTACAGGTTATGCTGAAATTTTAAGGAATATAAAAATTGTTGGACTAGCAACAATAATTTTTGGACTTCTTCTCTATTATTCTGATAGTTACACTAATGCGAATACTAAAGGCATTGAGAGATTATCAATAAAAAATGCGCTCATCATTGGTCTTTTTCAAATACTAGCGATTATACCTGGGGCAAGTAGAGCGGGAGTTGTGTATTCAGGTTCAAGAATAATTGGTTTAAATAGAATAGAAGCTGCAAAGCTTTCTATTTTACTATCAATTCCAGTAATTTTAATTTCTTCTGCAATACCAATTCTTAAACTCATAGAGTCTCCAACAAGTGATAATATTTCATCTAGCTTGTTTGGATTTCTGATCTCATTTTTTATAGCTTATATTTCAATCAACTATTTACTTAAATGGTTGAAAAAAAATACTATGAAACCATTTGTAATCTACCGAATTGTTATAGGAACACTTATCCTTATTTATCTTTAGAAATTAAGATATATAATTACTGATGATATCTCTTGATGATTTTGCATTTATTCCTAAAGAACTAAGATTATGTGGAGTATTAGATACTATGTTGTCTTTCTTTAACATCTTAACTTGATCAAATGTAATCATAGGAGATGGTGATAATTTCATTAATAATGCGGTTACATTTGCAAAAGATAAGGGCAGAGGAAGGATAATTCTTTTAATTTTTAATGTATTTAGAATTAATTGATAAATTTCTTTAAGTGTCATGACCTCAGGTCCACCAAATTCATAAATCTTTCCTGCTGTCTCCTTATCTTCTAAAATTTTAATTAACCCCTCAGCAATATCCTTAACATATACGCATTGAAACTTGTTATTGCTAAATAGAGGGACAACTGGAAGAAGTTTCAACAATTTTGACTGCAAAGTAAAAAACCCATCACCAGGTCCAAAAACAATTGATGGTCTAATAATTGTTGATGATGAAAAGATATCTAAAATATTTTTTTCCCCTAAACCTTTTGATACTTGATATTTTGCATCGCTATTAATATCAGCGCCTATAGATGAAAAGTGAATTAAACGTTCAATTTTGTGTTCAGAGCATACTTCTGCAATATTTTTTGGTCCAACTGCATGGCAATTATTAAAAGTCTGATCTCCTGAAGATTCATTAAGTATGCCAACAAAATTAATAACAATGTCTGATCCAATTATGTGAGGTGCAATTGTATGTTTAAATCTAATGTTTCCCTTAATTATATCTAGTTGATCAATGGGACCCATCATTCTAATATTTCCAGCAAGATGGGTATTTCTGCAAATAATTTTTAATTTATGCCCGAGTTTTAGTAATTCTGAAATGCAATATTTGGCTAAAAAACCGGAACCTCCAATTATGGTAATTTTTTTTTGCTTCATATTTGATAAATATACCTTATGTACTTCTCTGAAATAAGTTAATTTTCATACAATGCAAACAATTTTACATAAAAACGATTTGGCTGATGATGTTAAATTTTCAGATCTTATAGCTGCCGATTGTGAAATGATGGGTTTGCAGCCTGATAGAGATCCTTTATGTCTCATACAATTATATGATGGTCAAGGTGATTGTCATTTAGTTCAATTCATTGATAAAAAATTTGATGCTCCTAATCTTAAAAAACTGCTGAGTAGTAATAAGACATTCATTTTTCATTATGCAAGACATGATTTAGCTGCGATAAAGCACGACCTAGATATTATGATTAAAAGCGTTTACTGCACAAAACTAAGTTCAAAAATTGCACGAACATATTCACAAGGTCATGGATATAAAGATTTATGTAGGGAACTTCTAAACATTGATATTTCAAAAAAACAGCAATCAAGTGACTGGTCAAATCCTGATTTAACTAAAGAACAAATTAATTATGCAGCAACTGATGTAATGCACTTACATGCCATAAAAATTAAACTAGATGAAATTCTAAAAAGGCAAAATAGAGAACTACTTGTTGAATCGTGCATTAAATTTCTACCGATTAGAGTTGAACTCGATTTAAGAGGATGGGAAAACGATATTTTTTCTCATTCCAGTTAATATTATAGATGAACACAAATAGAATAAAAAGTTACGGAAAATCAGTTATAGAAACAGAAATATCTGGGGCTAAAAAACTATTTAAAACAATCAACTCAGATTTTGCTAAAATAATTAACAAACTATCAAAAATTAAGGGGAAAGTGATAGTCACAGGTGTAGGAAAATCAGGTCATATAGCCAGTAAAATTTCAAGTACGATGAGTTCAACCGGTACACTATCTCAATATTGCTCTCCAACAGATATGAGTCATGGAGATTTAGGGATAATTACTAAAAATGATGCTATAATAATTATATCTAATTCTGGAAAAAGTGCGGAATTTAAATCTTTATTAGATTTTGCAAAAAAAAATGAAGTTTTTGTTATAGGGATCACATCAAATGCAAAAAGTAGTCTTTATAAGCTATGTAACATACCCTTATTAATTCCAAATTCAAAAGAAGCATGTTCTATTGGACTAGCACCTACTACTTCTACTACCTTGTCACTAATTTTAGGAGATGCAATTTGTGTAACCTTAATGAGAGTCAAAAATTTTAAGCTTAAAGATTACAAAAAGATTCATCCCGGAGGTGCATTAGGTGCCAACTTGCTTCAAGTTGAGGATATAATGCATACAGGAAGAAAAATGCCAATTGTTTCTGAAAATTCCTCAATGAGATCTGTTATTGTCGAAATGACAAAAAAATCATTTGGTCACGTAGCAGTAAAAAATAAGAAAAATAGACTAATAGGAATAATAACAGACGGGGATTTAAGAAGACATATTAGAAAAGCACTATTAGATGTAAGTGCAAAAGAAGTTATGTCCTCAAAACCAATGCTTGTATGCAAAGATGAACTTGTCATTAACATACTTGAAAAAATGAATGCAAATAAAATCACATGTTTATTTGTAATTAATAATTTAAAAGAAAGAAAACCAATAGGTATTATCCATATTCATGATTGCATTCGATATGTTAATTAAACATACTGCTAAATTATCTATTTCATTTTTACTTATATTGATTTTATTTCAGACAAGGCTGTTATCTAGTGAAAGTCTTGGAATAGAAATAGATAATCCGAGATTTTCTGAAAAAGGACTTGATAATAGACTCTACGAAATAAAAGCTGAAAAAGGGATTCAGAGAGAGAATAATTTAGAATTATTTATTGTTAAGGGAAAATTAAGAACAGACTCTGGCACATGGATATATATAAATGCTAAAAAGGGTAACTTTAACCAAATAGAAAACTTAATAGAACTCAGTGGAGAAATAAACTTCTATACTGATGAACAAGATAGATTTCGTTCTGATAAGGCATTCTTTTCGATCAATGATGATTTAGTTGAATTCAAAAAGAACGTTGAGCATGCGAGAGGAAGTAGCATTATAATCGCCGATGAAACAAAGATAAAAAATAATTTCAATCACATTGTCTATAAAGGTAATGTGAGTACTTTATATAATTTAGATTAATTTATGATTAAGAATATTTTAATTAGTTTTCTGTGTTTTTTATTTATTAGCGTTGCTAATGCTAAACAAATAAAAATAACATCTGATAAACTAGAGATTGTCAGAACAGAAAATATCTCCATTTTTTCTGGGAACGTTTATGCATTAGAGGATAATTTAGAAATATGGTCAGAAAGGTTAATATTAACTTCTAGCGAAGATGAAAAGGAAGTGAAGGAAATCAGTGCACATGGAAATGTAAAAATATTAAGGGAAGAATTATCCATTCATGGAAATAAAGCAAAGTATCATCCAAATAAGAATGAGCTAGTTGTTTTTGGAGAAGTTGAGGTATTACAAAATAAAAATATTATCTTTTGTGATAAAATAGTTGTAGATCTAGAGAATTCATCAAGTATTATAAGCAGTGGTTCTGATTCAAGAGTTGAAGCTTTAATTATTAGTGAAAATAAAAATTAGATGACAATAAAACCAAAATTAATTTCTACAAATTCAGGTTTAGAAGTGAATAACTTAAGGAAATCACTATCAGGAAAACAGATTGTAAGAGATATTTCAATGAAGGTCGAAAAGGGTAAAGTGATAGGTCTGCTTGGACCAAACGGGGCAGGAAAGAGCACAGCTTTGTATTGTATTATGGGTCTCATAGTCTGCGATAGTGGAGAAATTAAATTAAACAATAACGATATTACAACACTACCAATGTGGAAGAGAGCTCAAGCAGGACTCGGCTATTTACCTCAACAACCAAGTATCTTTAGAGGACTAAGTATAGAAAATAATATAATGGCTATTCTAGAAACTACTAAATTAAATCTAGATCAAAGAGTAAATAGGCTTGAGGAACTATTAGCTGAATTTAACTTAACACACTTAAGAAGTGCTATGCCTCATCAATTATCAGGTGGTGAAAGACGTAAATGTGAATGTGCAAGATTACTTGGCACCAACCCATCTTATGTTTTATTTGATGAACCTTTCTCGGCACTGGATCCTATTTCTATTAACGATATCAAGTCTGAAATCAACAGGCTGAAGAAAAAGGGTATATCAGTTATTATAACCGATCACCAAGTCAGAGAGGTATTGGATATTAGTGATTATAGCTATCTTCTTTTTAGTGGTGAAATAATAGCCCATGGAACAAGTGATAAAATACTTGGCAACAAAGAAGCAAGAAAATTTTATTTAGGCGACACTTTCAAATTTTGATGGTGGAGCTGACCGGGATCGAACCGGTGACCCTCAACATGCCATGCTGATGCTCTCCCAGCTGAGCTACAGCCCCAATCTTAATTTTCATCTACATTCGATTGATCATTATCAATATCAATATCAATATCTACATCTACATCATCAGATATGACTTGATCGTCTGCCTCTGTCTCTTCAAGGCTAATCGTATCATCATCTAGACTTAAGTCAGGCACATCAGCAACTGATTCCGTTGCATCACTTCCAACTAAATTATCATCGGTAACTGTATCAACATCATCAACGAATACTTGCTTAGCTGTCGTTGCCATAGTTTCATTTGAAGGTTCAATATATTCTGTTCCACAGCTAGGACAGGTTGCTGGTTTACGATTGAGGTCATAAAATTTTACACCACAATTGCTACAAATTACTTTTTTTCCAAACTCGGGTTTTGGCATATATTAATCTCTAAATAATTAAATGGTTAAAATTTTGGTAATTTAAAAAATTTACAGTAATATAAGATATCCTAACTTATTAAATTGACAATATAAAAAGTGTTTAAATTAAAAGGTTCAATTAAGATTTCTGGAGACAAATCCATTTCGCATAGGGCGCTAATCTTTGCTTCACTTTGCACTGGGAAGGTTAAAATTGCTAATTTACTAGAGTCAGATGATGTGATGCGGACACTTAAAATTCTTAGGGAGTTAGGGATAAAAATTGAGAAAAAAGATAAAAATTGGCTTGTGTTTGGAAATGGAACTGGAGGCTATATTCAGCCTAATCAGGCTCTTCAGTGTGGTAATAGCGGAACTACTTCACGGCTAATGATCGGGGCAGTATCATCAAATCCAATAAAGTGTACTTTTATTGGAGATAATTCTTTAAGCAAACGCTCAATGTCAAGGTTGTCAGTGTATCTTGAGAAAATGGGAGCAAAAATTGAACTCACAAAAAAGGACTTTTTGCCATTGCACATTAAAGGAGACATGAATTTACTTCCAATGGAACACGTTATGCAAAAAGCATCAGCACAGGTAAAGTCTGCGTTAATATTGTCAGCGTTAAATTTAAGGGGCAAAACAAAAATAATTGAAAAGAGGAATACACGAGATCATACAGAAAAACTAATGGATTATTTGAAAGTTAAGTTTAAGAAAAAGGTCCTGAACAAAAATTCTACATCAATTGAACTTAATGGCCCGTATGAAATAAAACCGAGGAATATTAATGTCGCAAGCGATCCATCTAGTGCGGCTTTTTTTATAGTGGGCGCTCTTATTATTCCAAAGTCTAATATTACACTTAAAAATATAGCACTTAACAAGACTAGAATTGCTTTTATTGATGTACTTAAAAAAATGGGCGGAAAAATAAAAATAAAAAAGACTAAAACATTATCTGGTGAGGATGTAGGTGAGATTAATGTGATACATAGCTTGCTTAAAGGAATAAAAATTAGTTCAACTTCATCACCTTATTTAATTGATGAATATCCAATACTTTCAGTAGCCGCGTCTCAAGCTAAAGGCCTTACAACTATGAAAGGATTATCAGAACTTAGACACAAAGAAAGTGATCGAATTAAAAGTATTATAAGTAATCTCTCTAAAATAGGATTTCACGCAATTTCTAAGAAAGATGATATAATTATTAAAGGTTCAAAAAAAATTAGTATTACAAATAGAGTAAAAATAAAAACATACGGTGACCATAGAATTGCAATGTCTTTCTCGATCTTAAGTTTGCTCTATGGAAATAAATTAATCATTGATGATGAGTCGTGCATTTCAATAAGTTATCCAGATTTTAAAAGTCATTTAGAAACACTGTCAATATTATATTAATGTATAAAATAATAACAATTGATGGGCCTGCCTCAGTTGGAAAATCGACATTAGCAAAAAAGTTAGCTAAAAAATATAAATCACCAATATTATTTAGTGGCAGATTATATCGGGCAGTAGCATTAGAATTGATAAAAAGAAAGTCTGATCCTAATAATATTCAAAATATTCTTAGGTGTGTAGACTGCATTGATTTAAATAGGTTAGATTCTAAGGAACTTTACTCAAGTGAAGTAGACAATTTATCTTCCATTATTTCATCAAAGAAAAAACTAAGGAGTAAACTAATCATGTTCCAAAAAAACTTTCCAAAAAAATATGGGAGGGGAAGTGAATTTGCGATAGTTGAGGGTAGAGATATTGGGACAGTTATCTTTCCTGATGCAGATTATAAAATTTTTCTTTGGGCTGATCCGGAAATCAGAGCAAGAAGAAGATATGAACAAATTATAAAAAGTGGGAAAATAGCAAGCTTTAAAAGAATTTTCAGCGAAATTAATGCACGAGATAGAAAGGATTTGACGAGAAAAATAGCCCCCTTGATGCCAGCTGCAAATTCAGTGTTGCTAGATACCAGTTATATTGATATAGAACAGGCTTTTAATGCATTAAAGAAAATTATATTTAAAAATTAAACTTTATGAATCAAGAGTCTATTAATAATAATCAACTAACAGAGTTTGACTCAATCCTAGCTGAATCAATTAGTAACTCAAAATTAAAAGAGGGAACTATTATCAAAGGTACTATTGCTGAAATTGAAGATGAAGCTGTCATAGTTGATATTGGCGCAAAAGTTGAAGGTAGAATATCAAAACGAGAATTTGCATTTCGAAAAGATCAAAAAGAACTCGAGGTTGGTGATGAAATTGACGTTTATTTAGATAAGATTGAAAATCATAATGGAGACTGCATCCTTTCACGCTCCAAAGCTAAGTCTAAAGAAATTTGGGCTGAAATTGAAAAATCTTTTGAAGCTGGAGAATTAATTGAAGGAGTAATTACTGGAAAAGTTAAGGGAGGATTATCTTGTGAAATTGGCGTCACAGCATTCTTACCTGGCAGTCAAATTGATACAAGACCTGTAAGAGATGTAAGTCATTTAATTGATGTTCCTCAAAAGTTCAAAATATTAAAGATGGATCTGAAAAGAAATAACATTGTTGTAAGTCGCAGAGCTGTTTTAGAAGAAATGCATAAAGAAGTAAGAGAAGAGAGGTTTTTGCAATTAAAACTCGAAGATGTGGTAGAAGGCAAAATTAAAGCTATCACTGATTATGGAGCTTTCGTTGACCTAGGTGGATATGACTCACTACTTCATAGTAGTGATATAACTTATAAAAGAATAGGACACCCCTCAGAAGTCTTAAAAATAGATCAGCAAGTAAAAGTTAAGATAATTAAAGTTGATCCAGAAAAAAATCGTGTTTCGGTCGGAATGAAACAACTTGAAGATGATCCTTGGCTTCAAGTTAAAGAAAAATTCAATGTAGATGATAAAGTTAAAGGGGTCGTTACTAATGTCACTGACTATGGCATATTCATCGAAATTGAGAACGGGGTTGAAGGTTTGTGTCATAAAGATATGCTTACATGGAGCCAAAAGCAAAATTCTAAGCCAGGCAATCTTTATGCAAGATCTCAGGCTGTAGATTGTCAAATATTAGAAATTGATCACGAAAAAAGAAGACTAAGTCTGGGTATAAAGCAGTTATCTCCAAACCCTTGGCATAGATTTAATGAAGCAAATCCCATTGGAAGTATATTGGATGTAAATATAACTAATATAAAGGATGGTATTATTTTCTGTAATCTTGAAGGCGACATAGACGGAGCAATATTTAGTAAAGATCTCTCATGGGATGCGGATCCAAAGGAAGAGATTAAAAAATATAAAGTTGGTGACGATATTAAGGCTAAAATTATTACAAATGAAAATGATAAAGTATCTCTTTCCATAAGAGAAATTGATGGAAATCCATTTGATGAATTAAAAGATAAAAGTAAGGGTGATATCGTTACATGCAATGTTATAGAAACTGGTGATTTTGGTTTGAAAGTACGCGTTGGTGATAAAGGTCCTTTATCAATTATTAAAAGAAATGAATTAGCTCTTAGAAAATCTGATGCTAGGCCTGAGAGGTGGGCAAAAAACGATAAACTTGATGCATCAATAACAAACATAGATCAATCAAATTATAAAATTAGTCTATCTGTACGAACGATGGAAGAAACGACTGAACGTGAAGCAATGGAAAAATATGGCTCTAAAGACTCTGGTGCATCTTTAGGCGCTATTTTAGGCAAGGCCTTGGGACGCGACAAAAAAGAAGACTAAATATTCTTTACATTCAATTATTTACATTAAGTCTTAATATCATATAATTATTGTATGAGCTTAATAAAATCTAAACTAATACAAAATATTACTGAAGCTAATCCACACTTGTTTGTTCGGGATGTAGAAAGAATAGTAAATACAATATTCAATGAAATTACCCAATCTTTAGCTGAAGGTAAACGAGTAGAGTTAAGGGGCTTTGGAGCATTTTCGGTTCAACACAGAAGAGAAAGAACAGGTAGAAATCCAAGAACTGGAGAAGCAGTTCAAGTTGATGAAAAGTATATTCCAAGATTTAAAACAGGCAAAGAATTAAGACTTAAATTAAATTCAAAAAATAATAGCTCTATTTCACAAGAAGAAGAAAATTAAACTATAATTTTGTTTTGAATAATAATCCTATTTTTTGTGCTATCGATACAAGCGATATTGATAAGGCAGTAGCATTAGTTGATCAAATTTCCCCTCATATAGGGGGGATTAAATTAGGATTAGAATTTTTTACGTCATGTGGTCTTCTGGGAATGGAAAAAATAAAAAAATTTGAAATTCCGATTTTTATTGATCTAAAATTATACGATATTCCCAATACAGTAAAACAAGCGCTTAGCAATATTTTACAGTTTCAACCAGAATATACTACTTTACATCTTTCAGGTGGCTCGGAAATGATTACTGAGTGTGTAAAAGCAAAAAACGAACTTCAAAGTAGAACTAAATTAATCGGTGTAACTATGCTAACCAGCTTTAATGATGCAAAAATTTCAGAGATTGGCATTGAGAAATCAGTTAATGAGAATGTAAAACAGCTAACTCAACTTGCTGTCAATTGTGGTATGGATGGCATTGTTTGTAGTCCCCTAGAAATTTCAGAAGTAAAAAATACTCATGAAAGCAAACTACAGATAATTTCTCCAGGAATTAGGGGTAAAGAGAATGCAGTAAATGATCAAAAAAGAACACTTTCAGCAAAGGAAGCGATTGACGCAGGGGCTGATATTTTAGTTGTAGGCAGGCCAATAACAGATGCTAAAGATCCTGCTAAAGCAGCTGAAAATATTTATTCAGAAATTACGTGAGTGATCTTAAAATTAAAATTTGTGGTGTTAAAAATAAAGAAATTGCACAGCATGCAATTGATGCTGGTGCAAGCTTTATAGGGTTTATTTTTTATGAAAAATCCCACAGAAACATTACTGTTGAAAATTGCAAGGAAATTTTGTCTAAAATAAAAGATCAAACCATACCTGTTGCTGTTACAGTTAATCCAGATGTTAATTTATTAGATGATTTATTGAGAATTGGTTTTCAATATATTCAACTACATGGTCACGAAACTCTTGAAATGGTCGAAAGAATAAAATTGAAGTTTGGTTTTAAGATTATTAAAGCCTTTGGAATTTCTTCCTCTAATGACTTAGATGAATTAGTTAAATATGAACCATTTGTAGAATATTTCTTACTTGATTCACCTCCTCAATCTAATGTTCAAGGCGGGACTGGCCATAGATTTGATTGGAAAATAATTGAGAATTTATCAATAACTAAGAACTTTTTTCTTTCAGGAGGACTTAATAAAGACAATATAATCTCAGCTATAAACCTTAAAAAGACTAGTTATTTTGATGTTAGTTCTGGTGTTGAGGATTCAGAGGGTATAAAAGATAAACAATTAATTACCGAATTTATTAATAAAACAAAAAATATTATATGATCGAATTACAAAAGGGCACTCCACTTATTGATCAGCATGATGAAAACGGTTACTGGGGAGGAAAGTTTGGTGGAAATCAGATTGCAGAAAGTTTGAATCACCCAATTGAGGAATTAACTAGAGAGTTTGAAAAACTGAGAAATGACGAAACCTTCATTGCTGAGAGAGATTTTTATTTTAAAAACTTTATAGGTGCTCCAACTCCTTTCATAAAACTAGAAAACCTTACTAAACACCTTGGTGGAGCACAAATTTATTGCAAGCTTGTTTCAAAAGCTACTGGTGGAGCACATAAAGCATATAACGCCGTAGTTCATAGTCTCATCTGTAAGAGATTAGGAAAAACTTATATTGGTGGAGATACAGGTGCAGGTTATGCAGGAAAGATGTTGAGTATGGCTGCTGCAAAATTCAATTTGAAATGTAAAATATTTATGGGTTCTAAAGATATTGAGCGACAATCGATCAATGTATTTTCAATGAGAAGTTATGGTGCCGAGGTTATTCCTGTTGATTCAGGGTCTCAAACACTTGTGGATGCTGTTTCAGAATGTATGAGATGGTGGACTAGTGAAAACGAGCAGGCGCACATGTGTGTTGGCAGTACGGTTGGACCAACAATATTTGTAAAAATATGTGCATGGTCTACTGCGCAAATTTCTCGGGAAATGAAAAAACAAGTGATTGATGAATTTGGTGAGATCCCTAAAGACATGAAACTGATTAACTGTGTTGGAGGAGGATCCTCTGCAGCTGGGTTTTGGAATGAATGGATAGATCATGATAATGTTGAATTAATTGGAGTAGAAGCTGGTGGACCTGAAGGGTCTTCAATGCATGCAGCCCCTCTTACTAACAATTCTCCTTTAGGAGTTCTTCACGGGGCAACACAATATGTAATTCAAGATAATCAGGGAGAGATTGAAGAAACAGCATCTATTAGCGCAGGATTAGACTATCCAGGTGTTTCTCCACTGCACTGTTTTCTTAAAGAAACTGGAAGAGCTAGGTATACATCGGCATCTGATGAAGAAGCAATTGATGCTTTTCAATTGGTTAGCAGAATGGAAGGTTTTGTAAGTCCTTCATTAGAGCCTTCTCATGCCTTTGCTGAAGCAATAAAAATTGCTCCATCTTCAAGTAAAGATACTATCATTGTAGTTGACTCTTGCGGAGACTCCGCGAAAGATTCAAGAATTATAGCTGAACGTTTAGGATATAAGATATGACTGGATCGCCGCTATTAAATGCTTTTCATCAAAGTAATGCAGCTTTATTAACTTATACAGTAGGTGGAGATCCAAACAAAGAGACTTCTCTTGAAATTTTCAGGGAAATAGCCCAATCAGGTGTTGATATTATTGAGTGTGGTTTAGGTCACGGTGCGAATATTGGTGATGGAGGGGCAATTCAAGATGGTACGTACAGAGCTCTTTCTAATGGCATAAAAACAGATGACGTATTTGATATAATTAAAACATTAAGAGATGAGTTTGATACAAATGTAATCATAATGACTTATCAAAATAAAATAATGTCATACGGTGAAGATAGTTTTTTAAGCAAGTGTGTAGAGAGCAAGGTAGCTGGAATTATTTGTGTGGATTGGCCATGGCCTCTTAACCTTAATTTTGCAGCTAAATGTAAAAACAATAATATAGATTTCATTCAACTACTTTGTCCTACAACAAATGAGGAAAGGTTAAAATTAATTTTGAACGATGCTCATGATGTTGTTTATTATATTTCTATGTTATCAACCACTGGGCAAAAATTAAAAGTGAGTCCAAATGAAATAAAGGACAGGTTTAATTTAATTAAGACAATAGCACCTGAGAAAAAATGCATTATCGGATTCGGTATCACTGAAGAAACAATTGCAGACTTTAAGGACACTGACGCTTGTGTTGTAGGATCTGCTTTATGCAGGGAAATATCTAAGTCAGTGAATGAGGGACAGAATCCAGCTACCAATATTGGTGCAATGGTTAAAAAACTTACAAATAAATTGAAATCATGAATTGGCTTACCAGAACAATATCAAAAGTTTTTCCACGTAAGAAGAAAAGTCTAGATATCGCAGAGAATTCCTGGATTAAATGTCCACAGTGCCAAACTATGCTTTATTCAAGTGATCTGGAGTCAACATTATTTGTATGCCCCAATTGCGATGAGCATTTACAAATTCATCCCCGTACTAGGTTTAAAGGTCTTTTTGATGGTGGAGTTTTTGAGGAAATTAAATATCCCTCAGGTTTTAGTGACCCATTAAATTTCAAAGCTCTCAAAACATACAAAGAAAGGTTTAATGAGGCTCGCTCTAAAACAGATATGGATGATTGCTTTTTGATCGGGTTTGGTAAAATAGATAATTTGAATGTAACAATTGCCGCTCAGAATTTTCATTTCATGGGGGGCTCCGTTGGGGCTTCCGCTGCAGAGGCTATGATAAAAGCTGCAGAGCATTCAGTAACAAATCATACACCATTAATTGTTTTTACCTGCTCAGGTGGAGCAAGAATGGATGAAAATCAACACTCACTTCAATCTCTTCCAAAGACAACCATTGCTTGTCAAATGGTTAAGGACGCTAAATTACCTTACATCGTAGTTAATACTAATCCTACAAGTGGCGGTGTAACTGCTTCATTTGGATCTCTTGGATCTGTTACATTGGCTGAACCGAATGCACTAATTTGTTTTGCTGGACCCAGAGTTATATCTAATACTGTAGGTGAAACTCTTCCAGATGGTTTCCAGCGATCTGAATATTTGCTTGATCATGGATTTATAGATCAGGTAGTACATAGAAAAGATTTAAAAGATAAATTATCTCAAATTATTTCACTGTTATTAAAACGAGTTGCTTAATTGAGTATCTCTAATGTTCAAATCGATAATCTTTTAGAAGAATTATTAAAACTACACCCTAAGAAAATCGATCTTTCTTTAGATCGAATTAAAATACTTTTAAATAAGTTAGGAAATCCACAAAACAAAATTAACAATATATTGCATATAGCAGGTACTAATGGGAAATATTCTACACTAAGATTTATTCAAGAAATACTCAGATACAATAATAAGTCTACCAATGCCTATATATCTCCTCATCTGGTCAGATTTAATGAACGTTTTGAATTTAATGATAAACAAATAACAAATGACGAATTATTTAATCTTTTAAAAAAAATTAAAAACATAAATGAAGGTTCAGAAATAACATTTTTTGAAAGTACTTCTGGGGCATTTTTTGAGGCTGCATCAAAATCACATACTGACTATACTCTGCTAGAGGTAGGACTTGGCGGAAGACTTGATAGCAGTAATGTTATAGAGCCATTGATCTCAATAATTTCATCAATATCTTTCGATCACCAGGATTTCCTGGGAAATAGTATTGAGAAAATTGCATTTGAAAAATCCGGTATTATTAAAAATAAAATTCCAGCAATCATTGGCTTTCAACCCTATCCTGAAGCAAAAGAGATGTTGATAAATCAAGCAGAGCACAATGAAGCTCCTATTTTTGCTCATGGAATACACTGGAACATAACGGAACAAAATGGCACCCTCATTTATGAAGACAATGCAAGTACATTAGAGTTCTCTAATTTTGATGATCAAAATGAATTTCAAAAGAAAAATATTGGGCTTGCAATTGCTGCAATATCTCAATTACCAAACATAGAAGTAAGAGAATTCTTAAAAGATCAAAAACATAAATCTATTTATTTCCCTGGCCGAATGCAAAAAATAGAGGATGGTAAGTTATGTTCAAAAATGAAACCATCAAATGAACTTTACTTAGATGGATCACATAATGTTGATGCTGCATTTAATCTTAATAACACACTCAAAAATTTGCCAGAAAAAAAGTTATGCATCATTATTGGAATGATTAATACAAAAGATCCTGCAGCCTATATCAGACAATTTAGCAATTGCTTCTCGATTACAACAATAACGATTCCAAGCGAGGAAAATGCAATTCCAGCAGATGAACTCAAAAATAAACTTAAAGATCAATGTGCCGAAATTGCAGTCTCAAGTTCAATTTCTGAAGCAGTAAAAAGTATTAATGAAGCAAATGAGAATACGCGCATATTAATTTGCGGTTCACTCTATCTTGCTGGAAAAGTTTTAGAAGTTAATTAAGCGATTGAATCTTCAATCCACTCAACAATAGCTGTCTTCGATACTGCTCCAACTTTAGTTGCTGCAGCTTCACCATTTTTAAATACAAGCATTGTTGGGATCCCTCTTACACCATATTTAGTTGGCGTCTCTGGATTCTCATCAATGTTAACTTTAGCAACAGTAATCTTATCAGCCATTTCGTCTGAGATTTCTTCTAAAGATGGACCAATCATTTTACAAGGACCACACCATGGTGCCCAAAAATCAAGTACAACAGGTTTATCAGATTTTAAAACTTCTTCCTCAAAAGTTGCGTCTGTAATATTTTTCGTAGCCATAGTAATTCCTTTCTTAAGTTGACTGTAATGTAAGTACGGTGAGGCCTAAAGTCAAGGTTAAAGGCCGCTAAAAAAGTTATTAACCTATTGAATTTACTTAATTTTTTTTATTTTTGTAACTTCATTTTCTTCAAAGTCAGGAATTTCCTTATCTGGTTTCAAGCCACCTAATTTGAGCATTTTCTTAACTCTGGATACCAAACTCCCCTTTCCATCCCTCAATCTTGATTTAGCTGTCTCAATTGAACCCATGGATTTATTAAGTTCATGTCCAGCATTTTCAAAGGCAGAATAAACTTTTTCAACTTGCGCATAAATTTCTAATGCAGTGCTTGCAATAGAATCAGCATTCCTGTTTCTCTCATTAATCGACCACATGTTATCAATTATTTTCAGTACAGAGATCAATGTTGAAGGGCTTGCTAAAATAATTTTAAATTTATTAGCTTCAATAATTACCTCTTCAACTTTATCTAGCATTGAATCAAAAGCACTTTCGTAAGGCATGAACATCACCACAGCATCAAGTGTTTTGATCTCATAAATTTTTTGATAATTTGCTTCACTTAATTTTTTAATATGTGTTCTTATTGATTGAATATGTCTTTTGTGTGCATCAATCTTAGTAGTTTCATCATCTGCATTACAATAATCTTGCCATGCACTCAGTGATATTTTTGAGTCAATAACTAAATCTCTATCATCAGGTAAATGTAAAATAATATCTGGATATTTTTTTTTGAACTCTCCATCAATTTCATCATCGTATTTCTTCTGTACTTCAAAATCTTTGCCTTCTCTAAAACCTGACTGCTGTAAAATATTCAATAATAAAATCTCTCCTGCAATTCCTTGCTTCTTTGAACCTCCTGTAAATGCTGCTGTAAGCTTGTTAATTAAATCATAGCGCTCTTCATCTTTTCCTTCTTTTAGAGAAATTTGATTACTGAGGTCTTTAACTATTTCTTTTACATCAGATAGACTTTTATCATTGTCATCATCTGATTTTTTCCGTTGCAATAAAAAGTAAGTAATTGCTGCACCAATGATTAGGCCACAACTAAATAGAACAAGACCTGTTAAATTATCCATCTAACTTTCCCCTATGATATGTATCCAGTTCTTGAATATACGTATCAATTTCTTCCAAACGATCCATATCAATTTCATCTTCACTTTCTCTTAGATCATCAATTTCACTCATCGCTCCTGGAATTGTATTCCATGAACATTTGTCCATTGAGAGTACTTTCTCAGCTATTATTTTATCGCGATTCTTAACTTCTTGTTCTGGTAAAAACTCAGGTTTTTCATTGTAAATTACTCTTTTTGCAAATTCCTTTGAGCGATTGTCAGTTATTTTTTGTGCAATTTCATACTTCTTATCCCACTCAGCGGCATGAAAATCAGACATCAAATAATTGTCTTTTGAACTAGGAAAACCATTATAAATTTGCTCTTCAACAGGTTTTTCAGTTTGGTCCTGGCTAAGTTCTCTATCTTCACCTTTGTCTAAAAGAAGGTTAGTAAATTTTTCTATAAAATTTTTATTACCTCTTATTTTTTTCATACGCTCATTTACGATTTCGGGTGAAAGATCTTTATAATCTTCTGACCTAAAGAGATAATCTTCATCTAATAAAATCGGCTGTTCGTTCGCTTTGATCATATGAAAACACTTATTTTTACCCTTAAACATCTTCTTTAGCTCTGCCCTATCTAAATCAAAAACATAATCTGGGTCGATTGACAAATCAAAACAGTAAACATGATTTTCATATGAAGGATCCTTGGTAATGTAGGCAAGGCCGTGCGTATATTCTTTTCCTCTAAAGAACCTACTCGCACAAAACACTTTTTCTTGATCAACATATTTATAGAGGTCTTGTTTTGATGCAGTTTTTAATGAACTTTCCCATACATCGTTGCATCGGTCTTTTATAAGCTTACAAACACCCAATGTTGCTTCAACATCTGATAGAGCGTCATGGGCCTTTGAATGTTCTATACCATTAGCTGCAGCAAACTTTTCTAATCTAAAAGTAATTTTACCAGTATTATCATCAAGCGGTCTCACAAACGCGTTTGGATAAACTGCTGCTGCAGAATGAAGAAGTTTCATTGCATCGCCTCTTTTATTGCCATTCGTATTTGTGATGTAAGGTGGTAAAGCTGATTGATAAAGAGATTGCCTTAGGTGCATGTCATCAAATGAAATTGAATTATATCCTATGAAAAGGCACTCACCCCAAGATAATAATTTAGTTTGTATTTGAGCAATTAAACTAAAGTTTGAATTTTCATGATTCTTTAATTGATCAATGGAAACACCATTAACTAACAAAGCCTTTGCTGAAGGAACAGGATATTCCCTCTTCATTCGACCTCTCAAATCAAATTGGTCAATGATATTAAAGTCTTCATCCGTGCATATAGCAGCTGCTTGAACAATGGATCCATAAGCTGCGTTCAATGTTGATGTCTCTAAATCCCAAAAAATATATTTCATTTATTTATTCTTTTTTTCTAAGCACCTGAAATCTGCTTCAGGCATTTTTCCTTCAAAATTAATGTGACAAATATTTAATTGATGCCTTTGACACCAAATTTGAAGCCCTCGATCAGTAAAACCTACATCGATTCTTGAATAATCTTGAATAGATTTTGCATCTGTTAAGCCTTGAGTTAATTCATCTGAGCATTTAACACAAACTATTGGTTCTTTTATTTGATTGAATAAATAATCAAGTTTTGAGATATCTTGTTCAAGTTTACTAGACATAATAAAAGTACTTATCTGATCTTAAATGGGTCTTCTGTTACTCTTGCAGTTGAGGTCCAGATAGTTTTTCTTAATTGCATATCTCTTATTGCTTCAGCTCCGCTCTCTCGTCCATAGCCACTATTTTTTCTACCACCAAAACTTGCAGCGTATGAAATAAACCTATAAC
>CABYZQ010000004.1 GCA_902523535.1 uncultured Pelagibacteraceae bacterium | reverse complement strand
TTTATACAGAGAACTTCTTTTGCCCCTGAATTATCTGCTACACTTAGCCTTGACTCAACTTGTATCATCTAACTTACAGCTACCCATCTTTTAAGTTTTGAAATTGGTTTTGACTCCATTATCTTTACCTTATCACCAGTATTAAATTGATTTTCAGGATCGTGTGCACTGTACTTTTTTGAGCGCCTAATAACTTTCTTTAAAAAAGGATGCTTAAACTTTCTTTCAACTAGCACTGTGATTGTCTTATCTTGTTTATTGCTGATTACTGTTCCCTGAAGTATTTTTTTTGGCATATTAATTTCCTAATTTTTCATTCATTATTGTTTTTATTCTTGCTATTAGCTTTCTAACTTTAAATATACGAGAGGTATTTTCCAACTGACCGGAGCTCTTTTGGAATCTTAAGTTAAAAGACTCTTTATGTAGGTTGCTCAGCTCTGTTTTAAGCTGATCATTTGTTTTTTTTCTTATTTCTTCTACTTTCATCTTTTTCCTTTATTTTATGAGTTGTCCAACTACTTTGGTCTTAATTGGCAGCTTTGAGGAAGCTCTTCCAAAAGCTTCTTTTGCTATCGATTGTGATACACCGTCAACTTCAAATAAAATCTTTCCTGGCTTCACCCGACATGCCCAAAATTCTGGCGAACCTTTTCCTTTACCCATTCTTACTTCTGTTGGCTTTTTTGATACCGGAACATCTGGAAATATTCGAACCCAAACACGTCCCGCTCTTTTCATAAACCTTGTCATCGCAACCCTTGCTGCTTCTATTTGTCTGGCTGTAATCCTCTCAGCTTCTAAGGCCTTTAGCCCATAAGTTCCGTAGTTCAAACTTGTTGCAGAAGTTGCAACGCCTTTAATTCTACCTTTGTGAGCTTTTCTGAATTTTGTTTTTTTTGGCTGTAACATAACTTATCCTAATTTATTTGGATTATTTTCCATTTCGTGGGGAGCATTATCGTCTATGTCTCCTTTATATATCCATACTTTGATGCCACATGCACCATATGTTGTTTGCGCAGTTGCTATTGCATAATCAACATTTGCCCTAAATGTGTGCAATGGAACTCTTCCCTCTCTATACCACTCTGTTCTTGCAATTTCAGTTCCACCAAGACGGCCTCCACAATTTACTCTTATACCATCAGCTCCTAGTCTCATTGCAGATTGAACAGATCTTTTCATTGCTCTTCTAAATGAAACCCTTCTCTCAAGTTGTTCTGCAATTGCATCAGCTATTAGTTGAGCCTCAACCTCTGGCTTTCTGATCTCAACCAAATTTATTGAAACATCATCTGATGTAAATTCTGAAATTTTCTTTTTTAGCTTTTCTATATCACTACCCTTTTTACCAATAATTAAGCCTGGTCGGGCTGAATAAATAGTTACTTGAGCTTTCTTTGCGGGTCTTTCTATCTGAATTTTAGCTACGGCACATTTTTTCAGTTTTTTTTCAAGATAGGATCTGATTTTAAGATCTTCTTGTAAAAATGAACCAAATTCCTTTTTGTTGGCATACCATTTGGATTGCCATTTTTTATTAAGGATTAATCTAAGCCCAATAGGATTTACTTTCTGTCCCATATTCTATGTTTCTTTCTCCGATTTCTTATTTTGTAATTCTGCAACTTTAATTGTAACATTAGTTAGATGCTTGTTTATTCTTCCTGGTCTACCTTTTGCTCTTGGTCTCCATCTCTTCATGACCATACTTTTCCCACAATAGGCTTCTGTTACCTGTAAAATGTCTATATCTAGCTGATGATTGTTTTCAGCATTCGCTACCGCACTATTTAGTACCTTACTAATATCTTTAGCAATTCCTCTGGAAGAAAATTTTAAAAGGTTAATTGCCTCAGAAGCCTTCTTTCCTCTAATCATTTCAAGAACAATATTTGCTTTTGAAGGACTAACCCTCAAATTTCTTAAAATGGCATAAGCTTCATTATCTTTTCGTATTAAGTGCTTCATGGTTATTTAGTTTTTTTATCTCCGGTATGACTATTAAAAGTTCTTGTTGGTGAAAACTCTCCGAGTTTATGGCCTACCATATCCTCAGTAACGTTAACTGGAATAAACCTCTTACCATTATGCACAGCAAAGTTAACCCCTACGAACTCAGGCAAAATAGTAGATCTTCTTGACCACGTTTTAATAACACCGCCTTTGCCACCATCTCCTGCTGCCTTAACTTTCTTTAATAGATGACTATCAACAAATGGTCCTTTCCAAACAGATCTCGTCATTTTTAAACCTCTATCCTTGCTTTTTTGTCAGTTTTTCTCTTGATAATAAATTTATCTGTTCTTTTATTATTTCTTGTCTTTTTTCCCTTAGTAGGTTTTCCCCATGGAGTAACAGGATCTCGACCACCTGATGTTTTACCTTCTCCTCCACCATGAGGGTGATCAATTGGATTCATAGCCACGCCTCTTACTGATGGTCTAACGCCTAACCATCTTTTTCTTCCAGCTTTTCCTAATTTTTGGTTTTTCTTATCAATATTTGACAGAACACCAATTGTAGCTCTGCATTCTTCTCTTACTTTTCTTTGCTCACCAGAGGGCAGCTTAATGGCTACGTATCCATCAGACTTGCCAACAATCTGTGTTGAGGAACCGGCAGATCTAGCTAATTGTGCGCCACTGCCAATTTTTAACTCAATATTATGTATATCTATTCCAACTGGAATATCAGACATGGGCATGCAATTGCCAATTCTGATTTCTTTTTTTCCACCAGAAATAATTTGGTCACCAGCTTTTAAATCCTTTGGTGCCAAGATATAACTCTTTGTTCCGTCAGTGTATGTAATTAGTGCAATATAAGAAGATCTATTTGGATCATACTCAATTCTATCAACAGTTGC
The DNA here is from genome assembly GCA_902523535.1 of uncultured Pelagibacteraceae bacterium. Classification (GTDB taxonomy): domain Bacteria; phylum Pseudomonadota; class Alphaproteobacteria; order Pelagibacterales; family AG-422-B15; genus CACNXQ01. Next base: position 136,676 of record CABYZQ010000004.1, on the reverse strand, counting down.
ACTTTCTGTGTTATTTCTTTTAAAATCAATAATTCTGTATTTTGCTTTATGTCCACCACCTTTACGTCTCATTGTAATTCTGCCTGTGTTATTTCTTCCACCTTTTTTTGAAAGACCAGCTGTTAGAGACTTGACTGGCTTACCCGTCCATAAACCTTTTTTATCAACAAGTGTTAGTCCGCGTGTTCCTGGAGTATTTGGTCTGAATTTTTTTAAAGGCATTTTTTATTATACTCCCGCATTCAAATCAATTGTTTGACCTTCTTCAAGAGTTACAAAAGCTTTCTTATAATCAGAGCGTTTTCCAAGCGAGCCCCTAAATGCTTTTAGCTTACCCTTTACTATTGAAGTGTTTACTTTTTTTACTTTTACTTTAAATATATTTTCTATTGCAGTTTTTATTTCTTTCTTATTGCTAGTTTTATTAACTTGAAACGTAACTTGATTAAATTCTGCACCTAAAGAAGACTTCTCAGTAATAATAGGCTTAATAATTGTTTTAAAATCTTTAATACTAGGCATTTTATATATAATTCTTTTCTAGTTGGGCTAATGCATCTTTACTTATTATCAATTTCTGATGTCTCAAAAGATCAAGAGCATTCACCGATTTAACACTCAAGTACTTAATGTCTTTTAGATTTCTTGCTGCGAGAGACAAATTTTGGTTAGGCGTACCCCCTTCTAAAAACAATGCAGAGTTAATTTTTTGTTTGTCCAAATAACTCTTTAAGATCTTAGTTTTTGGCTCAGCGATCTTGAGTTCATCAATTAAAATAAGATCATTACATTTTACTTTTTCAGATAATATATGCTTAACAGCCAAGTTTCTAAGGCGCTTTGGAATTTTTTTTAATGATCTTACTCCCCTTAGATTGTGAGCCATGCCGCCACTTCTGAAAATATTTGCCTTCTTGGAACCATGTCTTGCACCACCGCCACCCTTTTGCCTACCCAATTTCTGGGTTGTACCTGCAACTTCGGAACGATTTTTGGTCCTAGCGCGAAGAGGTTTTTTATTAGACTCATTCCATCTTACAAGAGAACTTATAACTGAAAAATCTGGTTTTAAATTAAAGATGGCATCATTAAGCTCCATAGATTCTGTGCTCTTACCATTCATTTTATTTAGCTCTACTTGCATTGCTATTTATCCTGTTTACTTGGTTTTTCTGCTTGAACAGAAGTGCTTTCAACTTCTTTAATATCATTTCTCTTAATAGAATCTTCGATCACTAGCCATGTTCCTCGCGCACCAGGAGTAGCTCCCTTTACGCAAATAATATTTTTTGCATCATCAATTTTTACTACCTGTAAATTTTGAAGTGTTTTATGGACATCTCCATACTGACCTGCCATTTTTTTTCCTTTAAAGACTTTGCCTGGATCTTGACATTGTCCCGTTGAACCAGCACTTCGATGAGAAATAGAGACTCCGTGAGAAGCCCTCAAACCTGAAAAGTTATGCCTTTTCATCACACCAGCAAATCCCTTGCCTTTTGTGAAGCCAGACACATCGATAAATTGACCTTCTTTAAAATGACTTGCATTCAACTGATCGCCCGACTTTAATTCAGTATCTTTATCTATTGGAAATTCTCTGAGGTACTTAAAAGCCTCACTCTTTTTCTTTTCAAAAAATCCCTTCTGAGCCTTATTAGCCTTTTTTAATTTACATGCTCCAACTAACACTTTATCAGCACTTGTGTCAGTGGTATCAACTCTTTCAATGATCTGACATTGATCGATATGCAAGACAGTCACTGGAATATTTGTACCACTTTGTGTATACAAGTTACTCATTCCTATTTTTTTTGCGATGATTCCTGTTCTCATATCTATAACTTGATTTCTACGTCAACTCCCGATGCTAGATCCAATTTCATAAGTGCATCTACTGTCTGAGGGGTAGGGTCAACTATTTCTATTAAGCGCTTGTGCGTTCTTATTTCAAATTGCTCTCTACTTTTTTTATTTACGTGAGGTGATCTTAAAACAGTAAATTTTTCGTTATTAGTAGGAAGTGGAATTGGTCCCTTGACCATTGCTCCAGTTCGTTTTGCTGTATCTACTATTTCAACAGATGACTTATCCAGAACCCCATGGTCAAATGCTTTAAGTCTGATTTTAATGTTTTGGTTTTCCATTATTCTATTTAAGCGAACTTCGCTTTTACCTCATCTTGTACATTTTGTGGAACCTGCTCATAATGATCAAAAAACATTGAATATTGAGCTCTCCCCTGTGTCATAGATCGTAGAGTGTTTACATAGCCGAACATATTAGCCAGAGGCACCATTGAGCTAATAGCCGTTGTATTGCCTCTTGCTTCACTTCCACTTACTTGACCTCTTCGACTACTTAAATCTCCTATTACATCTCCCATAAACTCTTCAGGCGTAACAACTTCAACTCTCATTATTGGTTCTAATAACTTTGGATTGGCTTTTTGACAGGCATCCTTAAACGCCATTCGCCCAGCTATTTCAAATGCAAGGCTACTTGAGTCCACATCATGATATTTTCCATCTACAAGAGTCACCTTATAGTCAATTATAGGGAATCCAGCTATAACTCCAGTATCGGCCACTCCTTCTATACCTTTCTCTACACCCGGTATATATTCCTTAGGAATGTTTCCACCTTTAATTTTATCTTCAAATATTCTTCCAGTTCCTGGCTCGCAACCTTCGACAATTATCTTAACCTCAGCAAATTGCCCTGCGCCACCACTTTGTTTTTTGTGTGTATATGTTACTTCCATGTTTTTAGAAATAGTTTCTCTGTAAGCAACTTGTGGGGCTCCAACATTAGCCTCTACGTTGAACTCTCTCTTCATCCTATCCACAATAATATCCAAGTGAAGTTCACCCATTCCTTTTATTACTGTTTGTCCAGATTCTTCATCTGAGGTAACCCTAAATGATGGATCTTCTTTTGCTAATCTTGCTAATGCTTCTCCCATTTTTTCCTGATCAGCTTTTGTCTTTGGCTCAACAGCAATCTCAATAACTGGATCTGGAAAATCCATAGATTCTAGAATAATTGGTTTTTGAGCATCTGATAAAGTCTCACCAGTTATAGTGTCTTTTAAGCCAGCAATAGCGACAATGTCACCAGCATAAGCAATTTTAATGTCTTCTCTATTGTTAGCGTGCATTAAAAGCATACGGCCTATTCTTTCTTTATCGCCTTTAACAGAATTTAATATTGTTGAACCAGCTTCTAGTTTACCAGAATATATTCGAGTAAATGTAAGAGAGCCTACAAAAGGGTCGTTGGCTACCTTGAATGCCAATGCAGAGAAAGGTTCATCATCAGATGCTTTTCTTACCTCCTCTTCTTCTTTTCCTGGAATGTTACCGGTTGCCTGCTGAACCTCACTAGGGTCAGGCATAAAATTCACAATTGCATCTAATAAAGGCTGGACACCTTTATTTTTGAAAGCACTTCCAGTTAGAATCGGAACAAACTCAAAATTAATTGTTCCTTTTCTGATACACCTGATTAGAGTTTCTTCATCTGGTTCTTCTCCATCTAAATATTTTTCAAGGACTTCTTCATCTTGTTCGACAGCCATTTCCACCATTTCAGATCTATATTTTTCAGCAGCATCTTTAAGTTCTTCAGGGATATCCGTGTATTCATACTTAGCTCCAAGATCCTCATTTGCCCAAACGATTGCTTTATTCTTAACTAGATCAATCACACCTTTTAAATTTGATTCACTTCCGTAAGGTATCTGTAAAACTAATGCATTTGCCTGAAGTCGATCTTTGATCATGTCTAAACACTTATAAAAGTCCGCACCTGTACGGTCCATTTTATTAACGAAACACATCCTCGGCACATTGTATCTATTTGCTTGTCTCCAAACAGTTTCGGTTTGTGGCTCCACACCAGCGACACCATCAAATACTGCAACTGCCCCATCGAGCACTCTTAAAGAACGCTCAACTTCGATGGTAAAATCAACGTGTCCAGGAGTATCAATAATATTAATCCTATGGTCATTCCAGAAACAAGTAGTTGCCGCAGATGTAATAGTTATTCCACGTTCTTGTTCTTGCTCCATCCAATCCATTGTGGCAGCACCATCATGTACTTCACCAATCTTATGGCTTTTTCCTGTGTAATAAAGTATTCGCTCAGTAGTAGTTGTCTTTCCAGCATCTATGTGCGCCATGATGCCAATATTTCTGTAATTATTTAATGAATACTCTCTTGTCATTTTTACCACCTAAAGTGAGCAAATGCTTTATTTGCTTCAGCCATTTTATGAGTGTCTTCTCTTTTCTTTATTGCAGAACCTTTATTACCTGCGGCATCCATTAATTCTGAACTTAATTTTTCCATTAAACTTTTTTCTTTTCTGTTACGAATAGCATTGACTAACCATCTTATGGCTAATGCTTGGGATCTGCTTCCCTTTACCTCAACAGGAACTTGATAAGTCGCTCCCCCAACTCTCCTAGATCGTACTTCTACCAAAGGTCTTACATTTTCAATTGCCTTATTGAAAACACTCATTGGAGACTCTCCTGTTTTATTTTGAATATTTGTAAATGACTTAGTGATAATAGCTTCTGCAACGGTCTTTCTTCCATCAAGCATTATTGCATTGGTGAACTTTGTCAGCACAGTACTATTGTGGACAGGATCTGGTAAAATATTTCTAACTTGTGCTTTTCTTCTTCTTGACATGATTATTTTGGTTTCTTAGCTCCATATAGTGAGCGACGTTGTTTTCTTTCACTTACACCTTGGGTGTCTAGGACACCTCTAACCGTATGATATCTTACTCCTGGCAGATCCTTAACTCTTCCTCCGCGTATTAGGATTACTGAGTGTTCTTGAAGGTTGTGGCCTTCACCTCCAATGTAACTTGTAACTTCGAAACCATTTGTTAATCTTACTCTTGCAACTTTTCTAAGTGCAGAGTTAGGTTTCTTTGGTGTTGTAGTATAAACCCTTGTGCATACACCTCTCTTTTGAGGGTTGGCTTTTAATGCCGGTACCTTATTTCTTTTTCGAACCTTAGTTCGTGGTTTTCTTATTAACTGACTTATAGTCGGCATACAGTATCTCCAGTTAGAAACTAATAAAAAGTTAACTATTAAAAAAAAGTCTAAAAAAAGTAGCGTTTAGATTTCTCTACCGCCTACTATTTAAGAATGCCGAATAATACTTAATAGTCTGTTTTGGTCAACATATATTATTAAGAATTTTCCTGTATTTCTGCAGTTTCCTGCTCTTTAGCTGCTTGCATTGCTTCAATTTCAATTTTGGCCTTTTTATCAAGATTTTTTGCCTGATTTTCAATCTGCTTAAAAATTCTCCCTGTTCCAGCGGGTATTAATCTACCTACTATAACATTCTCTTTGAGGCCCTCTAATCTATCAACTTTTCCTTTAATTGATGCATCCGTAAGAATACGTGTTGTTTCTTGGAATGAAGCAGCAGATATAAATGACCTAGTTTGCAGAGAAGCTTTGGTTATGCCTAATAGAACTGGTTTACCTGCAGCTGGTTTTTTTCCTTCAGCGGAAAGCTGCTCATTTGTAATTAAGAATTCGTATCTGTCAATCTCTTCCCCTTTAATGAATGAGCTGTCACCAGCGTCAGTAATGCTAACTTTTTGAAGCATCTGTCTACATAAAACCTCAATATGCTTATCATTAATTAGAACACCTTGCAGTCTGTATACTTCTTGTACCTCATTAATTAAATAATCAGCTAAAGCTTCAATACCCAGTATCTCTAGGATATCATGCGGGTCAGGATTTCCATCAAGTAAATAATCTCCTTTTTCAATATTTTCTCCTTCTTGATAGGCTATGTGTTTGCCTTTAGGAATGAGAACTTCTACAGGTTCATTTTCACTTTCCTCTGGGGTAATGATTACTTTCTGCTTTCCTCTAATATCTTTTCCAAATGAAATGATACCAGATATTTCGGATATAATTGCATGATCTTTTGGCTTCCTCGCTTCAAACAATTCTGCAACTCTAGGAAGGCCACCAGTAATATCTTTAGTTTTAGATGCAGCCTTTGGTGTCCTTGCTAACACATCACCTGCATGTACTTCAGATCCATCAGTAACTGATAAAATAGAGTCAGGTGGAAGGAAGTATCTAGCTTCATTGCCATTTGCTAGAAGTATTACTTCGCCTTTTTTATCTCTCAAAGTAATTCTTGGCTTAAGGTCAGCACCTTTTGAATCTAACTTCCAGTCTTTAACTTTAGTATATGTTAATCCTGTTTTTTCCTCAGTTTCCTCTATTAAAGAAATACCTCCTTCCATATCCACATAGTTAGCGGTACCTGATTTTTCAGAAATAACAGGATTAGTAAATGGATCCCATTCACAGATTTTAGTTCCTGAAGATACTTTTGAGTCTTCTTCCACTAGTATTTTTGTTCCATAAGGAACTTTATAGTTTGCAAGCTCCCTATTATTTTCATCATGAATAGCCAATTGACAATTTCTTCCCATGACAATTAAATTCTGATTACTATCTTCAACAGTATTCTTGTTTAAGATTTTGAAAATCCCGTCATTATTAATTTCAATAAAAGATTGATCATTAATTTGAGCAGCTCCTCCAATATGGAATGTTCTCATTGTCAATTGTGTTCCTGGCTCACCAATAGATTGAGCTGCAATCATCCCCACAGCTTCTCCTTCATTAACCATAAATCCTCTTGCAAGATCACGTCCATAGCACTTTACGCAAATTCCTTTTTTACTATCGCAAGTTAATGGAGATCGAATATATGCATTCTGTATACCAGCTGTTTCAACCTTTTCTGCGAGTATCTCATCCATATAATCATCTTTTTTTGCTACAATTTCATTGGTAACCGGATGAATTATATCTTTTTGTAAGAACCTACCGAGTAATCTATCTGCAATTGATATAATTACTTCTCCACCTTCAACTACATCAGATATCCATACTCCACTGTCAGTCCCACAATCGTGACCTGAGATAGTACAATCTTGTGCTACATCGCATAACCTTCTGGTTAAGTAGCCAGAATTTGCTGTCTTCAATGCAGTATCAGCTAGCCCTTTTCTTGCTCCGTGAGTAGAATTAAAATATTCGAGTACATTTAAGCCCTCTTTAAAGTTAGATATGATAGGAGTCTCAATGATATCTCCAGATGGCTTGGCCATAAGGCCACGCATTCCAGATAACTGCTTCATTTGGGCTGCTGAACCCCTGGCTCCTGAATTTGCCATCATATATATAGAGTTAATAGGCAGTTCTCTCTTAGTTGTTTCATCAATTTTGACGGAAGAAATTTCATTCATCATTTCCTGTGCAACTCTGTCAGTACATTTGGCCCAGGCGTCAATTACTTTGTTATATTTTTCTCTGTTAGTAATTAAACCGTCATTATATTGCTTTTCATATTTTTCTATTTGAACTGTTGTTTCTGAAACCATTTTTTCTTTTGTCTCAGGTATTATCATATCATCCTTGCCAAAAGAGATACCAGCCTTATATGCGTAATGAAAACCAAGTGCCATTAATTGATCGGCAAATATAACTGTATCTTTTTGTCCGCAGTATCTGTAGACAGTGTCAATTAAGCTCGAAACTTCTTTCTTGCCAAGAAGACGATTGACTAGTTTTGGATCAAGATCTTTATGTTGAGGTATTAAGTTCCATAAAAGCATTCTTCCAGGTGTTGTACTAATTCTTTTAGTATCAACATTCCCATCAGAATTAATGTAGTTAATTCTTGCTTCAACCTTTGCATGTACAGTGGTTACACCATTTTCGATTGCTTGTTGAACTTCAAAAATATCCTTGTAAACAGCACCCTGGCCAGGTTCATTATCTTTTTCTTGAGATAGAAAATAAATACCTAGGACTATGTCCTGGCTTGGAACAATTACCGGCTTACCATTAGCTGGGTTTAAAATATTATTTGTAGACATCATTAAAACCCTAGCTTCGAGCTGTGCTTCTAAGCTAAGCGGAACATGAACCGCCATTTGATCACCATCAAAATCAGCGTTAAATGCAGTACAAACAAGAGGGTGTAGTTGAATTGCTTTGCCTTCAATTAAAGTTGGTTCAAATGCCTGAACACCCAACCTATGAAGTGTTGGCGCTCTATTTAAAATAATTGGATGTTCTCTTATGACTCTATCAAGCACATCCCAGACCTCGGGTCTTTCTTTTTCAACCATTTTCTTGGCTTGTTTTAAAGTAGTTGCGAGACCTAATGACTCCAGACGTGCGTATATAAATGGTTTAAATAATTCTATTGCCATTTTTTTAGGAAGCCCACATTGGTGTAACTTTAACTCAGGTCCAACCACAATTACTGATCGGCCAGAGTAATCAACTCTTTTTCCAAGAAGATTTTGCCTGAATCGGCCTTGTTTACCCTTAAGCATTTCTGCAAGTGATTTAAGAGGTCGTTTATTAGTTCCAGTAATTACTCTGCCCCTTCGTCCATTATCAAACAGTGCATCCACTGACTCTTGCAGCATTCTCTTTTCATTTCTAATAATGATATCTGGAGCTCTTAATTCTATGAGTCTTGATAATCTATTATTTCTATTGATGACACGTCTATACAAGTCGTTTAAATCTGATGAAGCAAATCTTCCGCCATCTAAAGGAACGAGCGGTCTAAGCTCTGGTGGAATTACTGGTACGGATGTTAAAATCATCCATTCAGGTCTATTCCCCGAAGATATAAAGGCTTCAAATATTTTTATTCTTTTAACGAGCTTTTCAGAAAGTGCGACTGCTTTTGTTTCTGCAAGTTTTGATTTCAATAACTCAAGTTCAGCCTCAAGCTCAACTCTTTCTAAGACTTTTCTTACAGCTTCTGCTCCAATTCCAGCAGAAAAGGAATCTACACCATATTCTTCTTTAGCATTTTCTAACTCCTCTTCATCCAAGAGCTGATTTTGGATCAATGGTGTTAACCCAGGCTCAGTCACCATAAACTTTTCGAAATAAAGAACTTTTTCTAAATCTTTTAATTTCATATCCATCATGAGAGCAATACGACTTGGTAATGATTTTAAAAACCAAATGTGAGCGACGGGTGCAGCCAATTGAATATGGCCCATGCGTTCTCTTCTTACGTCTTTTTTTGTTACTTCAACTCCGCACTTTTCACAGATTATACCTTTGAATTTCATTCTCTTATATTTACCGCATAGGCACTCATAATCTTTTATTGGACCAAATATTCTTGCACAAAAGAGGCCGTCTCTTTCTGGTTTAAATGTTCGATAATTAATTGTTTCAGGTTTTTTTATTTCACCATATGACCACGATAAAATTCTTTCAGGACTTGCAATTGAGATTTTAACTTGATTGAAGTCGTCTCTTGAAGCGGCAGGATTGAAAATGTTCATTAAAGACTGGCTCATATATAATTTCCTAATTTAAATTCGATAATTCTATGTTAAGTCCAAGAGAACGAATCTCTTTAATCAAAACGTTAAATGACTCAGGTGTTCCTGATTGGAATACATCCTCACCACGTATTATGGTTTCATAAACTTTAGTTCTTCCCGCTACATCATCTGATTTTACTGTCAGAATTTCTTGCAAAGTATATGCTGCACCATAAGCCTCAAGAGCCCAAACTTCCATCTCTCCAAATCTCTGACCACCAAATTGTGCTTTTCCACCCAAGGGTTGCTGCGTCACAAGACTGTAAGGGCCAATTGACCTTGCGTGAATTTTATCATCTACTAAATGATGAAGTTTCAACATATAGATATACCCTACTGTTACTTTTCTCTCAAACTGCTCTCCAGTTAAGCCGTCCCATAAATGAGTTTGTCCACTTTTATCAAAGCCGGCAACTTCAAGCATTTCAGATATTTCATACTCAGATGCTCCATCAAAGACTGGAGTTTTAATAGGAACTCCTGAAGCAATATTCATCGCAAGCTCTTTTTGCTCGAACTTATTTAGAGAAGCTATTTCATTTTTATACTGTTCGGGCCCATAAACTTTTTCTAAAGACTTGCCAATATGTGAATGATCATTTGTGGCATTGTACTGCGCAATTGATTTATTGATAATTTCTCCAATACCAGCACATGCCCATCCTAAATGCGTTTCTAATATTTGTCCGACATTCATTCTACTTGGCACACCTAAAGGGTTTAATACAATGTCAACAGTCCTTCCATCCTCAAGATAGGGCATGTCTTCCAAAGGTGCGATTTTACTTATGACACCTTTATTTCCATGTCGACCAGCCATTTTATCACCAGGTTGCAATTTTCTTTTAACAGCGACAAAAACCTTAACCATTTTCATCACGCCAGGTAATAATTCATCTCCTCTTTGCACTTTATCGACCTTGTTATCAAAACGTGATTGAATTGCAGACCTTGCAATATCATACTGTTTTTTTAGATTGTTTATATCCTCTTGATCTTTTTCATTTTGAAGCCTTACTTTCCATAGCGAGTCTAGCTTTAGAGCACTAATATCATTATCATCAAACAATTTTTGATCACTTATATCCTCAGGGAGCTCTGAAATATTTTTACCTTTAATTATGTTCGTTAATCTTTCTTTAATGTTTCTATTGAGAATTCCTAATTCCGCCTCACGGTCATTCGCAAGCTTTTCTATTTCGTCTCTCTCAATTGAGAGGGCTCTATCATCTTTCTCTATTCCATACCTGTTAAAAACTTTTACATCCACAACGATGCCACTTGACCCTGGCGGTAGTTTAAGTGATGTATCCTTTACATCTGTAGCTTTTTCTCCAAATATTGCTCTTAATAATTTTTCCTCAGGAGTTACTGGGCTTTCACCTTTCGGAGTTACTTTGCCAACTAGAATATCTCCAGGATTTACATCCGCACCAACATAGACAATTCCTGCTTCATCAAGATTACGTAATAATTCATCACCAGCATTTGGTATATCTCTCGTAATCTCTTCTGAGCCTAATTTAGTATCTCTGGACATTACTTCAAATTCTTCAATATGAATTGAGGTAAATTTATCTTCTTGAACAATCTTTTCTGATATCAGTATAGAATCCTCGAAGTTATATCCTCTCCATGGCATAAAAGCGACGACTACATTTCTACCTAGACCCAATTCCCCTAAGTGTGTGGACGGACCATCTGCAATAATATCGCCTTTGGATACTTTATCTCCAACTTTAACTAATGGTCTTTGATTAATGCAGGTACTTTGGTTCGATCTTTGGAACTTTAATAAAGTGTAAATATCAACCCCAGATTCATTTGTTTGTATTTTTTCTGTAACTCTAACAACAATTCTCTTGCCATCTATTTTATCTACAATACCATCCCTGTTTGCAATAATAGTTACGCCTGAGTCTATTGCGACTACTTTCTCTACTCCTGTTCCAACAAGTGGAGATTCTGCTTGTATAAGAGGAACAGCTTGCCTCATCATATTAGAACCCATTAAAGCTCTATTCGCATCATCATTCTCAAGAAATGGTATCAATGAAGCTGCACAAGAAACAACTTGCTTTGGTGATACATCCATGTAGTTAATTTCGTCAGGAATTGTCATTACAAAATCACCATTACGTCTACATGAAACTAATTTTGTACAAAAGCTTCCTTTTTCATCAATCTCACTGTTTGCTTGAGCAATTGTGTAATCTGCTTCTTCCATTGCGGGTAAGTATTCAACATCATTTGTAACCTTGCCATTCACAACTTTTCTATACGGGCTTTCAATGAACCCATATTGATTGACCCTTGCATGAGATGCCAAGCTATTGATAAGCCCAATATTTGGGCCCTCGGGAGTCTCGATTGGGCATATTCTTCCATAGTGTGTAGGATGAACATCTCTTACTTCAAAGCCTGCTCTTTCCCTACTTAATCCACCTGGTCCAAGAGCCGATAGCCTTCTTTTATGAGTTATTTCTGCCAATGGATTTGTCTGGTCCATGAATTGAGAAAGTTGAGAAGTACCAAAAAATTCTTTTAACGATGCTACTAGCGGCTTGGCATTAATTATATCCTGTGGAGTAACTGCATCAACTTCTAGTGAATTCATCCTTTCTTTAATTGACCTTTCCATTCTTATAAGGCCCATTCTAAATTGATTTTCAACAAGCTCTCCAACAGACCTTACCCTTCTATTGCCAAGATGATCTATATCATCAACTTCACCTTTGCCTGTTCTTAGATCCATGACAGTCTTAACAACTTCAATAATATCATCAGTTCTTAGAACGGTGATAGTATCTGCACAGTCAAGATTTAACCTGTAGTTAATTTTTACACGTCCAACATCTGATAGGTCGTATTTTTCTGATTTAAAAAATAGTGAATTAAATACTTCAAATGCTGTTTCTAGATTTGGTGGCTCTCCTGGTCTGAGTACTTTATATATTTCAACAACTGCTTCTTCTGGGTTTAAGTTCTTATCTACTCTTAATGTATCTCTGATGAATGAGCCAACGTTAATCCCATCAATTTCAAGTATAGGCAGTTTAGTGATTTTTAATTCTTTTATTTTCTCAAGAGACTCTTGAGTTATTTCATCTGATGCCTCTAAGTAAATTTCACCAGTCTTTTCATTTATAATATCATCCGCGACAAACTTTCCAATTAATTCATCGTCATCTATAAGTAAATTTTTAAGCCCATCATTGTAGAGTTTTTTGGCAATTACTGGATTTATCTTTGTGCCTTGTTTTACAGCAACCTTACCATCAGCAGCGTTAACTAAATTTTTTTGAAGCTTTCCAGTTTTGATATTTTTTGGATTAAAGCTAAACTTCCATTTATTATCTTTAACATTGAAATTATAAATTTCTGTGCTGTAGAATAAACCAAGAATTTCATCTCTTTTAATGCCCATAGACATTAAGAAAGTAGTAATTGGTATTTTTTTCTTTCTATCAATTCTACAATGTAAAATATCTTTGTGATCAAATTCAATATCCAGCCATGAACCTCTATACGGTATTACTCTTGCTCCAAATAAAAGCTTTCCGCTAGAATGCGTTTTACCATTATCATGATCAAAAAATACTCCTGGGCTACGGTGCATCTGACTTACTACAACACGCTCAGTGCCATTGGTAATAAATGTACCCTTTTGGGTCATCAGTGGAAGATCACAAAGATATATTTCTTGTTCTTTTATGTCCTTCACAGTCCTTGACTCAGTTTCCTCGTCAATATCAAATACTATAAGTCTTAGTTTTACATTTAAAGGTGCTGCGTAAGTCTTATCTCTTTGGCGACATTCATCTACGTCAAACTTTGGCTCCTGTAGATCATATTCAATATATTCAATTCTTGCAGAACCAGAAAAATCTTCCAAAGGGAAAACACTTTTGAATACTTTCTGAAGTCCTCGATCTGGTCTTTTTGAAGGATGCGTTTCCTCTAGAAGAAACTCTTCATAAGATTTTTTTTGTATTTCAATAAGATTAGGAAATTTTGAAACCTCTTTGAGCTTCCCAAAATTTTTTCGTACTCTTTTTCTTTCAGTAAATGATAATGTATTGACCACTAATGTATACTCACCCATTGATAATAGCTCACTTAACGAGCTATTAACTAAAATATTGTTTTAAGTTATTTAAGTTCTACTGTTGCGCCTGCAGCTTCAAGTTTTTCCTTGAAACCATTTGCTTCGTCTTTGGATACCCCTGTCTTTAATTCCTTTGGCGCACCTTCTACTAAATCTTTTGCTTCTTTTAAGCCTAAGCCGGTAATCGTTCTAACTTCTTTAATTACGTTAATTTTTTTATCACCAGCAGCAGCTAAGACTATTGTAAATTCATCTTTTTCCTCTTCTGCAGCTTCTCCAGCAGGGGCAGCTCCAGCAGCTGCAACGGCTACGGGTGCGGCAGCAGAAACCCCCCACTTTTCTTCTAATAACTTTGAAAGCTCTGCAGCTTCTATAACTGTTAGATCTGAGAGTTGATCTACTATTTGTTGGAGGTCAGCCATGTTTATTACCTTTCTTTTTTTAAAATATTATTTAGAACTGTATGCGTTTAATACTCTTGCTAAATCACCTGATGATGCAGTTAATACCGAAGCTATTCTCTGCGCAGGTGTACTAATCAAACCTATTAATTTTGCCCTTATTTCCTCGAGAGATGGCAATTTAGATAATATTTCAATTTTTTCAACACTTAAAATTTCATTGTCCATTATTCCACCTAAGACAACTAAGTTATTGTTATTCTTTGCAAATTCCACTAGTAGTTTTGTTAGTGAAACAGGGTCATTAGAATAAGCAATTGCTGTTGGGCCATCAAAGAAGTCGGATAGATCAACTTTATTTGTTTCTTTTAATGCTAATTTTGCCAACCTATTATTTGTAACTTTTATGTTGCAACCACTATTAAAAGATTGAACTCGTAAATCTGTCATTTCATTCATAGACATGCCCCTATAATGGAATACGAGGACAAGGCTGTTATCATCTACAATAGTTTTAATGTTTTTGATAAATATTTCTTTCTGATCTCTATTCATAAACTATCCGTTAAGCGTATTTATATTAATGTTAATACCCGGCCCCATAGTTGGACTAATGTATATCTTTTTTACAAAATCTCCCTTTATGCCAGCAGGCCGATCCTTTGAAATTTTATCTACGAAAAATTGTATGTTTTTAGTTATATCTTCCTTATCAAAACTTGATTTTGCTATACCCGCTTGCACTAGCGTCTCATTATTTTTATATTCAATCTCGCCCGCTTTTGCATCATCAACTGCTTGCTTAATATCATTTGTGACTGTACCTAATTTAGGATTCGGCATTAAATTTCTAGGGCCTAGCACTTTTCCTAATTTGCCAACTTTAGACATCATGTCTGGAGACGCTATACACCTGTCAAAATCAGTAAAGCCTCCTTCAACTTTTTGAACAAGTTCGTCAGATCCTACTATATCAGCGCCAGCATCCTTTGCTTCTTGCTGTTTGTCCTCAGGGACAAATACGCAAACCTTGACTTGTTTGCCTAAACTCTTAGGCAATTTAATTTTACCTCGTACATTTTGCTCTCCATTCTTCGGATCAATATTTAAATTCATACATATATCAATTGTTTCATCAAATTTAGTTGTTGAGGTTTTTAGAGCTATTTCAACTGCATCACCTATGTCATATGACTTTGCTAAGTCATTTTCGCTCAAAATGTTTTTCATTCTTTTGCTCATTAATTTGTTACCTCAATGCCCATTGATTTTGCAGAACCAACAATTATTTTTACTCCTTGATCTAAAGTGTTGGCATTTAGATCTTTTAGCTTTTTTTCTGCTATATCTTTACATTGAGACATAGAAATTGTTGCAATCATGTCTCTCCCAGGTTCTTTAGATCCCTTTTTAATTTTTAATGCTTCTTTTATAAAAAATGATGCGGGTGGCAACTTAATTTCAATACTAAAGCTTTTATCAGTATTATACGTAACAACTACAGGCAACATAACGCCTGGTTGTTCTCCTTTACTTTTCTCATTAAAGACTTTACAGAAATCCATAATGTTAATGCCTCTTTGTCCAAGGGCTGGACCTACTGGTGGAGACGGATTTGCTTGTCCTGCTGGAACTTGTAGTTTTAATTTTCCTTCAACTTCTTTTGCCATTTTATGCCTTTTCTACCTGTGTATATTCTAGTTCAACAGGTGTTGATCTACCAAATATTGAAACAGAAACTTTTACTCTAGATCTTTCTTCATCAATTTCTTCAACTAATCCATTAAATGAGGCAAAAGGACCGTCACTCACTCTAACTTGCTCACCAACCTCAAATGTAATAGATGGTTTTGGACTAGTTACACCTTCTTCAATGTCTTGTAAAATCTTATTTATTTCAGTTTCAGGAACTGCAGAAGGCTTACCCTGTGTATGACCTAAAAAACCACTAACTTTTGGTAAAGCCTTAACCATATGATATGTTTCATCTGTCATTTCCATTTTTGTTAGAACATAACCAGGGAAAAACTTTCTTTCGGCATTTCTTTTCCTCCCTTTTTTGACTTCGACAACCTCTTCTGTAGGTACAATGATTTCACTAAATGAAGCCTCTATGTTTTTCGTTTTAGCTTTATCCAATATTGCAGAGGCAACTTTTTTCTCAAAACCTGAATAAGCATGCACTATGTACCATTTATGAGTCATTTAAACAGCTAGTCCAATCAGCTTATCAAGACCAAAACTAAAGATTTGATCAATTATCAAGAAAAATACTGCTGCAAATGCAGTAATGATTACGACCATAACAGATCCTGTAAGAGTTTCTCTAGAAGAAGGCCAAGTTACTTTGCCTCCTTCTCTTCTTACTTCTTGTATAAACTTTAATGGCTTCATAATTTTATCTTAAGTGGCAGGAGCGAAGGGACTCGAACCCCCAACCCCCGGTTTTGGAGACCGGTGCTCTACCAGTTGAGCTACACTCCTCCAGTTACGAGATGATTTCCGTTACAACTCCAGAACCAACCGTACGACCACCCTCTCTGATCGCAAAGCGGACTCCTTTATCCATTGCAATTGGAGCAATCATTTCAACTTCCATTGAAATATTATCTCCCGGCATAACCATTTCAGTACCTTCAGGAAGCTGACAAACACCAGTTACATCAGTTGTTCTGAAATAGAACTGAGGTCTGTAGTTTGTAAAGAAAGGTGTATGTCGTCCACCCTCTTCTTTTTTAAGAACATAAGCTTCACATTTAAACTTTGTATGAGGAGTAATAGTTCCAGGATGAGCAAGCACTTGACCTCTCTCAACTTGGTCCCTCTCAACGCCTCTTAAAAGAGCACCGATATTATCTCCAGCCTCTCCAGTGTCTAAAAGCTTTCTGAACATCTCTACTCCAGTACAAGTAGTTTTTTGAGTATCTTTAATGCCAACGATCTCAAGTTCTTCTCCAACTTTAACAATTCCGCTTTCTACTCTACCGGTGCAAACTGTTCCTCTTCCAGAAATTGAAAATACGTCCTCAATTGGCATAAGGAATGGCTTATCCTTATCTCTTTCTGGTTGTGGAATAAATTCATCAACAGCTTTCATTAATTCTGCAATAGAATTCTTACCAATCTCATCATCTCTGCTCTCAACTGCAGCTAATGCAGATCCTTTAACAATGGGAGTTGTATCACCAGGAAAATCATATTCATTAAGAATATCTCTTATTTCAACTTCAACAAGCTCAAGCAGTTCAGCGTCATCAACCTGATCAACTTTGTTTAGGTAAACAACAATTGCTGGAACACCAACTTGACGTGCTAATAAAATGTGTTCACGTGTTTGTGGCATAGGACCGTCAGCTGCATTAACAACTAAGATAGCTCCGTCCATTTGAGCCGCTCCTGTTATCATGTTCTTAACGTAGTCAGCGTGACCAGGACAATCTACGTGAGCATAGTGTCTTGCATCAGTTGTATATTCAACGTGCGCTGTAGAAATTGTAATTCCACGCTCTTTTTCTTCTGGTGCTTTATCAATTGCATCGTATGCAGTGAATTCTGCGCCACCAGACTCAGATAATACTTTTGTAATTGCTGCGGTCAAAGTAGTTTTACCGTGATCCACGTGACCAATAGTTCCAACATTACAGTGCGGTTTACTACGATCGAATTTTTCTTTAGCCATTTTTTTTGTCCTCTCAGTTTTTAAACAACTTTAATTTTGGAGCGGGTGAAGGGAATCGAACCCTCGTAATCAGCTTGGAAGGCTGGAGCTTTACCACTAAGCTACACCCGCTTTATCCTTCAAGCTACCCTAAGGTACCTTTTCGTGGTGGAGGGGGTTGGATTCGAACCAACGTAAGCATAGCTAACGGGTTTACAGCCCGTCCCCTTTAACCACTCGGGCACCCCTCCCGAGAAAGTTTCTCAACATCTCAAGATAAGTTTCCCTAGACATAGTCTATAGAACCTTAAGGGGTGACTTATATGTAAAAAAAGACCCTAAATCAATAAATATTAATATTTTTGACCCAAAATTATTTTAAATGATAAATTGATCCATTGATGAGAAATAAATTAAAAAAACCCCTTAAAAAAAGGCAAAATTCTGAATATTGGATTTACGGCCATCATGCTGTAGTTGCAGCCTTAAAGAATAAAAAAAGAGAGAAATATGAAATTGTCTTCACTACTGAGGCAAAAAAGAAGTTAGAGAAAGAGATAAATCTCCAAGAATTGAAGCTTATAAAAAAGATTAAAAATCGTGATGAAATAGAAAATTTATTAGGAGAAAAGTCTAATCATCAAGGAATATGCCTCAAAGCAAACAAAATTGCTAATCAAGAATTAAAGGAGCTAATTAGTAATATAAAGTCTGACAATGCATTAATTGTTTTACTTGATCAACTGGAAGACCCTCAAAATGTTGGAGCAATATTTAGATCAGCTTTAGCATTTAATTTAAATGGCGTTATCATGACAGAAAACAACTCAGTTAATGAAAATGCGTTTTTAACAAAAGCAGCATCTGGGGGCATTGATAAGTTACCATTTGCAAAAATAAAAAATATAAGCTCTAGCATTAAAGTGCTTAAAGACTCTGGATATTGGATCTATGGCTTAGACGTAGATACCAGTAAAACAATTGACCAAATTAATTACCCAAAAAAAGTTGTAATTGTATTAGGATCAGAACATCGGGGAATAAGAAAAATTACTTCTTCTCTTTGTGACGAGATTGTCAAAATAGAGATGAATGATGCGATCGAAAGTTTAAATGTATCTAATACTGCTGCTATAGCATTTTTTCATATATCCAAAAGCATGATTATTTAGTTATAAATCTAAATTGCTAACGAGATCATGGCAATCACGAGTATAAAAAAAACAATCAGGTAAGCGAGAGCGATTTGACCGCCTATGAAATCTAAAAATTTCTTCATATGACTATAATAATTAATATTGATTTAAAGGATATATATTTAATAAAAAAAACTAATATTTAGTAGTAATTCGTTGTTATAATTTATAGAATTTTAAATAAAATTATGTATATTTTTAGGTTATGGCTGTTTTTAAAAAGCTAACTATCATTCTCTTGTTTCTATCATCTGCTTTTGCGGTAAGTGCTAATGATACACTTAGTAAAATTATAGACGATAAACTTTCACAAGGTCTTGCTGGTATTGGCAACTCAATATCCGAGCTAATTCCTGGTGAAGGTGTTACCGAAATAACGATTTCTGAGCAAGAAAATTATGATTTAAAGTACTCAGCTCTTGTTGTGAGGCCAATTTTCATTAATCCTTATGATCAACTTAGTAATAAACATTTATATTTTACCCAGTTACGAATAGGTAATCAGGAACCATTTGCTAATGGCGATGAAAGAACGGTTTTAAATGCAGGCCTTGGATTTAGAACATTAACAAATAATGATAGTGCAGTTTTAGGTTTAAATATTTTTCACGATTATGAATTTGACGAAGGTCATCAAAGAGGAAGTATTGGTGTAGAATATTTAGCCAGTAATTTTCAACTTTATGCAAATGTTTACGATCGTTTATCAGATAGCGTAAGCTATACTTCTGGATCTTCAACTATTCTTGAAGAAGTTGTCAATGGGTATGATTACTCAGTTGTTGGCACCGCCCCCTATCTACCTTGGGCGAAAGTTATATATACTGGATATAGCTGGGACAGACAAGGTACTGATTTAGAAGGTAACAGAATGTCACTCGAAGCTAACTTGCTTCAAGGAATTGTTTTCGAGTACGGAAGAAATGATATTGACAACAGTTCAAATGATGAAGATTTTTATAAGCTTACTTTCAAATGGCCTAATGACAAATCAACCCCAACCATATTCAATGAAACGATCTCTGAAAATATTTTTCCACAAGTAGATATGTCAGATCAAATGTTAGGTAAAGTCAGAAGAACGAATAATATAATTACCCAAAAGACTGGCGAGGGTGGAGTGATAATAACCAGAGGCACCTAAACATGAGTAATATTTTTAAATTATTTATTCTAAAAGTCACAATTCTTTTATTCGCATTAACTAATGCCATAGCAAATTCAAATGTATCTCAAGCGTGGACTTATGGAGCTTATGGGACACCTACCGTATTCAAAGTCAAACCACTATCTATGGAACTCTGTGAGTCTTTCGATGTTTCAACAGGAATATGCAATGGAGTAAATGACGTTACTTTTACTCCGAATGTAACAGAAGACAACGGCAGATGTGATCTAGCTGGTGTAGCTCCGGGAGCTGTTGCTTGCACTGCTGCTGGTACAGACGGGATTCCAAAGAATGTCACCTTTAATTATATGAAGGCAACAATTTCTAGAACAATGTGGTTGACAGGATCAGTAGAACCAAAAGATGCAAATGGAGATACGATACAATGGCAAAACGATACTAATTATAATGGAAATTTAAGCCAATGTTTAACCAGCAGTTCCAATACAAATTTAAACGGATCATCCGCGCCACTTGGCGCTACGACTGGCACACCTACTGAGCAAGCTATATATTTTATGAATGGACCAGGGAATGAAGATTACTTCGGAAATGCTAGTGCTGAGTCTTGGTCTGCTTCAAGAGGCAACAGTCAAGATAATCCTCTGGCTACGCCTGACTGGAATGCAGCTTGTGGTGCCTCAAATGATTTTGCGACTTTTCAAGAATTAGAATTTATTTCAGTTACTCCACTTGATTCAGCTGGCTATAATTCTGTAACAACTTCATCATGTGGGGATTACAGTTATTACAATGATTACTCAGGAGTATGGCAACATCAAGATGGAACTGGAGTAGAAGTGACAAGACAACAGATTTGGCAGAGTGGCTTATCGTCCTCTGATGATGGTCTTGTTATGATATATAAACTAACTTCTCCTTACACAAGAACTTCTGATACACCTCCTACACTTAAAATGGCATTTGATGTTACAGGTGGACTTAGGGCACAATTTGCACAATATACTGCAGACGAAGATCCAAGCCCTGGAACAGAATTCTGTACAATTGATGTAGGACGCCCATCCGTGACGATCACGATATCAGATTAATTCTATAGACTAAAAAATATATGTAATTTATAAGTTTTCTCTGCTTTCAATATTTATATAATTATTGAATGCCTCTTAGCCCCTATAGCTCAATTGGTAGAGCAATTGATTTGTAATCAATAGGTTCGCGGTTCAAGTCCGTGTGGGGGCACCACCATTTTTTAACAATTTTGTTAGCTCATCTAAAGTCAGCCATTTCTTTTTTCTATGCACCATTCTGTGGCAATTTGAACATAGTAAAGCTAGGTCATCAACTTTTGTAGTAATCTCTTTTTTTGTTTCATGCAGTGGAACAATATGATGACACTCGATGAAACCCTCACCTCGAGCTCCATAGGTATTTTTAAAATCAAATCCACACGCCTCGCAGAACAATTTTCCATATTTTTTTTTGAATATTGCCTTCTTCTTTCTTACAAGCTTAGTGTTACGCTCTATTTTTTTGTGTTTTACAATTTTTTTTCTTCCCTCTGTACCTTCATCTGGCAAACCTTCTTCGAAACTTTCATCAAAATCACTAATAACTGAATGACTGGCAGTCTTATCGTCGCAAGATAGACGGAAACGAATACAAGTCGTTTCTTTGCCATCTTTATCAATGACCGATGCACCATCTTTATAATCTAGAACTTTTCCTATACCGAGGTATCTAAATTCAGGAGTATTATCCCAGCGGGCGAAACAGTATAAATTATACTCCCCATCAATTATATTTCTAATCAGTGGTTGTTGTGAGTGGGACTTTTTTTTCCCATACCATATTAATGTTTCTGTTTCTTCATCAAATTTATTTTCAAATATTTTCTCTGCATGTCCTTTAAATCCAATATTAATAAATGCAAAAACATTATCATCAATCCTGCCATAGCCTGTTCTTGCAAAATTAAATTCCTGCTTTCCAGACATGCCTGCAGCAGACCAGATTTCTTCTCTTGTATACGTATTATTTTTTGAAAACTTTAAGTTGCTCATCATCCAAGCGTAAATGATAACATATGCTTAAATTCGTACCAATTGATTTGTAATCAATAGGTTCGCGGTTCAAGTCCGTGTGGGGGCACCATTAAAAAAAAATTAATCTGTATAGCCGTTAATTGACTTAGTCGTAGGACTTTTGGTAATAGATTTATTATCTTTTAAGGTTTTGAAAAAATAATCACCAATCATGTTAGTAATACCCCAATTATAATTTTCATTGTGAAAATGGTGGCTCATATGAGCATCACGAAGACTTTTACCAATTTTGGTTAAAGGTTTATAGTTTTTTGAATGGTGTGCCAGGTGAATCCACTCATACCAAAGATGGTAAATAAGATGTCCAGTAAATGGGACCATGGCAGTGCCAAAGCTCCAAAAAATTAATGAATAAAACAAATAAACCTGACCATATGTATAAATTAGATATCTCCAAGGTGCGAACTGGAGTTTTATGTTATCGGGATCTCGATGATGTCCATGATGAAGAACTATTTGGTATCTTCTGTACCAGCCATCTTTTTTTGTAAGCTCAACATGTAGCTGGTATTTGTGAACATACCATTCATAAAATGGAGCAAGTAAGATTGGAATAAATATCCAAATTAGATACTCATTTATAAGGCCAGTATTGAATATGTATAATGCACCAAATACAGCCATCAAGATAAAGCCGATTACGGTTGAATGAGAAAAATAATTTTTGAATACGCTACCCATGTGCATATTATATAGGACAGAATTTCTTCCGTCCTATAGAAAAATCAATTATTTTTTTTGGTACTTAGCCGCTTCCTCAGAGCCACCTGTTGCAGTACCTTTGCTGTAGGAGTGGGCGCCCATACCAGCTAGTTCGCCATTTTGAACAATAAGATATGGATCTCTTATAGGTGATCCATCAAAGAAACACTCAAGGATTTCTCTTACACCTGCAGCATATCTTGCTTGCGCTGATAGCGACGTTCCTGAGGTGTGTGGAGTCATTCCGTGATGAGGCATTGTTCTCCATACATGATCATTTGGTGCTGGTTGAGGAAACCATACATCTCCTGCATAACCGCTGAGCTGACCGGATTCAAGTGCACGGGCAATTGCATCTTTATCGCAAATTTTACCTCTAGCAGTGTTAACTATATAAGCGCCTCTTTTCATCTTGCCAATTAATTCGTCATTAAACATATGTTCAGTCTCTGGATGCAATGGACAGTTGATTGTAACTACGTCACAAACTTTTACCATGGACTCGACTGACTCATGAAAAGTAAGATTTAATTCTTTCTCAACTTCATCAGGAAGTTTATGACGATCAAAGTAGTGCATATGAACATCAAAATGTTTTAATTTTCGCAGAGCATCTAAACCAATACGTCCAGCTGCAACTGTTCCAACGTGCATGCCTTCAAGGTCATAAGAACGTTGAACGGCATCTGCAATATTCCATCCACCTTCATTAATAATTCTATGTTGATTGTGATAATCTCTTACCAAAGATAAAATCTGCATCACAATATGCTCAGCAACTGATCTTGAGTTACAGAAAGTTACTTCAACAACATCCACTTTACGGTCCATTGCAGCTTGCAAATCTACATGATCTGATCCAATACCTGCTGTAATTGCCATTTTAAGATTTGGAGCTGTTTCCATTTTTTCTCTTGTCAAATAGTATGGAAAAAACGGTTGAGATATCACCACATCTGCATCTACTAATTCCTTATCAGCTTGGCAGCCGTCGCCATCTTTATCAGATGTAACAACAAGTGTGTGTCCAGCATCCTCTAAAAACTTTCTTAGACCAAGTTCACCTGAAACACATCCTAATAATTCACCAGGTGTGAAATCGATTGCCTTAGGTGATGGAAGTGTCATTCCATCAGGATATTTATCTAATTTTGGAAGATCATCTAAAGCATACTTTGATGGCATTCCACCTTTTGGGTCGTCATATAACACACATAATATTTTCATTAATTTCTCCTATTGTATTTATCTTGAATATTCGATTTTTCCGAAGAAGACTATGTCTTTAAATGGTTAGGACGTCAATTATAATCGATTTCTAATTCATGAATGATGGATCTAATTTTTCCATCTTTCTTCTTACTGCGGGCCATAAAAGCGCTCCAGCCATTCCTTGAGTAGCCTCACCTTGCTGTCTGGTAGTTTCGATTGCCTCTGGTGACGGGTTATTTAATTCTAATTTGCCAGCCATTGCACGAACTTGATAAGTACAGGCTCTTTCTAAAAAGTAGATATAAGTAAAAGCATCGGCAACATTTTTACCTGCAGCTAAAGTACCGTGGTTACGTAAAATCATTAAATTTTTGTCACCTAAATCAGCAACAAGTCGTTTTTTTTCATCTTCAAGGAGAGCGACACCTTCATAATCATGATAAGCGATTTGGTTGCGAACAAGCATTCCAGTTTGTGCCAAGGGTAAGAGACCATCTTTTAATGAAGCAACCGCAACACCATCATCTGAATGTAAATGAACAATACAGTGAGCATCGCTTCTTGCTTCGTGAATTGCGCTATGAATAATAAATCCAGCAGGATTAATAGGATTGTTAGTCTCACTGATAATCTTGCCGTTAATATCAACTTTTACTAGGTTTGAAGCTGTTATTTCATCAAACAAAAATCCATATGGGTTTATTAAAAAATGATCTTCAGTACCAGGTACTCTTGCAGATATATGGGTAAAAATTAAATCATCCCAACCAAAGTAAGGTATTGTTCTATAAAAGGCTGCTAAATCTACTCTTACATCCCATTCTTCTTTTGAAACTGAATTTTTTACATCAACCATTGCTTATTAGTCTTTCTATTGTTTTTTTCCAGCCGTCATAGAATTGTTCAGCTTGATCAATTGAAATTTTCGGCTCAAATATCTGATCAGTTTTCCACAATTTTTCTACGTCTGCAACATCTTTGTATATGCCAGCATAAATACCTGCTAAGTACGCGGCTCCAATTGCTGTAGATTCTTGGTTCACCGGTCTTTCTATTTTTACCTGCAGAATATCAGACAAAAATTGCATCATCATATTATTGCTTGTCATTCCACCATCAACACGAATTATAAACTTCTCTCTTGTAAGATTTGAGTCATTTAAGAGACACTCAAATAAATCTCTAGTTTGAAAACAAACAGATTTAAGAGCCGCCATAGCAATATCAGCTTTTGAGGTATCCCTCGTAATACCAGAAATTTGACCTCGGATATCTGATCTCCAATAAGGGGCTCCTAGTCCAGTAAATGCCGGTACAAAATGTATATCATTAGAGCTTTTGCTGGCTAAACTCTCAACCTCTGAAGCGTTATTAAAAAATTCTAATTCATCACGCATCCATTGCACAACTGTTCCAGCGTTAAATATACTGCCTTCAATTGCGTAACTTTTTTTTCCCTTAATATTATAAGCTACTGTGGAAAGGAGGTTTGATTGAGAATTTAAAATATTATCCCCTGTATTCATAAGTAAAAAACAGCCTGTGCCGTAAGTTGATTTTACCATACCTTCTTTAAAGCAAGATTGACCAACAGAGGCTGCCTGCTGATCTCCAGCAACTCCACCAATTTGAATTTCATTTCCAAAAAAGTCAGGTGCAATTTTACCAAAATCATCAACTGAGTTTTTAACATGAGGAAGTATACTCTTTGGTAATACAAATATATCAAGCAGTTCTTCATCCCATTGATCATCAACAATACTATAGAGCATTGTTCTGGATGCATTTGTTACATCGGTAGAATGTTCTGATCCTTTTGTAAAATTCCATATCAACCATGTATCGATTGTTCCAACTAATAAGTTCCCTTTGTTGAGACATTCTTTTGCTTCCTCAATATTTTCTAAAATCCACTGAATTTTTGTAGCAGAAAAATATGGATCAATGACTAATCCTGTTTTTGATTTTATGGTGTCTATGAGATTTTTTTCTTTTAGTTCGTTACAATAATTTTCTGTACGTCTATCCTGCCAAACAATGGCATTGTAAATTGGTTTGCCAGTCAATTTATCCCAAGCGACAATTGTTTCCCTTTGGTTGGTTATGCCTGCTACGACAACATCTTGTGCATTTATTTTAAGCTCTGCTAAAACTTGCTTAATTGCGTCTGTTGTTGTTTTTAATATTTCAACTGGATCATGCTCAACCCATCCGTTTTCAGGATAATATTGCTTAAACTCAATATTTTTTTGAGCAAGTATTTGGCCTAATTCATCCAAAATTAAGGCTCTTGAACTAGTTGTCCCTTGATCTATTGAGAGAATATAACCACTTAATGACATATGTATTTATTAATTAATTTTGATGTTCAATTAATGGGTATTTTAAGATAAAGAATTACTTTTTAGTAGGCAAATTAATATGAATTTGAATAAACTAGTTTTTTTGGCGTCTAGTAATAATGAAGCTATTGAACAAAAAAAGGTTTTGGAAGAACAGTACGGTACAAACTCATTAGATAATGCAGATGTTATCGTTGTATTAGGCGGTGATGGATTTATGCTTGAAGCCATAAAAAGTCATATGTCTCAAAGCTTACCACTCTTTGGTTTAAATTATGGAAGTGTTGGCTTTTTAATGAATGCCTCTAATAAAGATGACTTAATCAAGAGAATAAACTTATCACAATCAATTCAAATCGCACCGTTATCAATGAAGGTGCAAAGCGTCGATGGAAGCTGCCATGAAGCAATTGCAATAAACGAAGTATCTCTTTTAAGAGAAACTCACCAAGCTTCAAAAATAAAAATCTCAATTGATGATAAAGTTCGTTTAGAGGAGTTAATTTGTGATGGAATTTTGATTTCTACACCTTCTGGAAGTACTGCATATAACTTGTCTGCGCACGGGCCAATTCTTCCTATCAATGCCGACGTTTTAGCGCTCACGCCTATTAGTGCCTTTAGACCGAGAAGATGGAAGGGTGCAATATTAAATAATAAATCCAGTATAAAATTTGAAGTGATAGAAGGTGAAAAAAGACCTGTAAGTGCTGTTGCGGATAGTACTGAATTCAGAGACGTTAAATCTGTTGAAGTTTATCAAAATGAAGACCAGATAATTCAATTGTTATTTGATAAAGATCACTCATTTGATGAACGAATATTGAACGAGCAATTTAAATTTTAGTTTTGGTGGCCTCACCCGGACTCGAACCGGGACGGGAATAAATCCCAAAGGATTTTAAGTCCTTTGCGTCTACCAATTCCGCCATGAGGCCAATTATTTTAATTTATAACTATTTATTTACTGAACTACTAGTTCTTTAGTACTTTGGGTAAAAAAAAAGGGGCCCGAAGGCCCCTTTTATTATCTGCTTTGCAGAAACTTAATTGCTGTCTGATACTGCAGCTACATAAATAGCCATACCAAATGCAATTTTGTTAACAAAGTCAGCAAGGTTGTAGATCAAGTTCAGTGAACCAGCATCTACGCCGCCACCAAAGTAACCTACTGCATAACCTATTGGATAAATCGCCCAACCTACTGTAACGATTAATCTCAACGCGTTAAACGCAGCTTGACCAGCAGCGTTTCCACTACCAGCACTTGCCTTGCTTGCTTCTCCTGCAAAAATCTCATAGATGATGTATAACCATCCAGCCATTCCTATTACGAAGGCTAGCGTTACATTCATCGCTCCGACTTCACCTAGATAACCACCAACCAACATCACTATTGACGCAATTAATAGTCTCCAGAATAAGCCTGAAGCAACAGCAGTCATTGCCGCAAGAATTACATAGAACTCTACAATTTGTAGAGGCACAGTAATCAACCAGTCAATGTATCGAAGGACTGTTGGAGAGTCACCAGTAGCGACCCATACGCCTCTCATGTAGAAATAGTGCCACGCCGCAACACCAGTAACCAAACCAGCTACTGTGAGGGACGTCTTCCATTTTGCTGCTACTCTGTCTCTTTCAAGAAAGAAGAAAGCTGTAGCTGCAACCATGGCCATAGAGATTAACCAAAACGATATGGCTACGTGATCTCCGGGATTTAGCATTAATACTTTCATTATTATATTCCCCTTAATTTTATAAAATTAGGCAATTATCATTGAGAAACCGGGTTAAGTAAAGTAGAAAAAACTAATAATATATAATTAAATCAGTATTTTAGATGATTGTGGATAAAAATTATTAATACTTCGTATCATAATTTTTCATTAATTCCTTTAAATCTGACTCACAATTTTTAAGTTTTTCCTCATCAGAAGAACGCATAACTACAGAAGTGCCAAAGCGATTGTCCTTATTAAAAGGGTAGCTTCCTATTTCAACTTCAGAATATTTATTTTGCAGATCAGTTAATGCGTCAGCAACGTTGCTTTCAGGAGTAAAAACATCAATTGATTTAGACTTAACCACTTCACCAACAGTTAGGTGCTTTCTCGCCCCTTCTAACATGCCCTGCATGATGCTTGGGATCCCAGCTAATACAAATACATTATCCATTTTAAAACCAGGTGCTCTACTCACTGGATTCTCAATAAGCTCAGAACCTAATGGCATTTTAGTCATTTTCATTCTTGCATCAGTCAATTCGCCGTCTTTATAGTATTCCTTTAAAATACCTAAAGCTCCTGAATTGATCTCTAATTCAACTCCAAAAGCTTTGGCGATACACAAAGAAGTAATATCGTCGTGCGTAGGCCCTATGCCGCCCGTGGTAAATACATAATCGTAAGTTGATCTAAGGTAGTTAACAGTGTCTACAACTATTTCTTCCTCATCTCTAATTACCCTTACTTCTGCTAGTTGAATTCCTATTTCATTCAACCAATTTGCGAGATATGATAGATTCTTATCTTGCGTACGACCGGATAAAATTTCGTTACCAATAATTATAAGTGATGCTTTCATAAAACCATGTCAAAAATTGCTAATCAATATATCTCAGGGAGATTGATTAAAAGGTATAAGAGATTTTTTGCAGATATTCAACTTGATAATAACAAAGAGACCATAACTGCACATTGTCCCAACACAGGTTCCATGCAAGGTCTCCTAGAAGAAGGCAATCCTGTTTTTGTTACAAAAGCAGACGATCCAAAACGTAAGTTAAAATATACTCTTGAAATTATAAAATCTGGCAACGCAAACGTTGGCGTCAATACGCACAAAGCCAACAGAATTGTGGAAGATGCAATCGAAATGCATCTCATTCCTGAATTAGGTAAATACGATTCATATAAAAGAGAAGTTAAATACGGAACTAATTCTCGCATTGATTTTCTATTAAGTGATGACAAAAAACAAACTTATGTAGAGGTAAAAAATGTCACTTTATCAAGAAAAAAAGAAACTGCTGAATTTCCAGATGCAGTTACAGAAAGAGGTTCAAAGCATTTGATCGAACTTTCAAAACTACCCAACAAAAATACAAGAGCTGTAATGTTATTTCTCGTTCAAAGGGATGATTGCAAAAAATTTCAAATCGCGCGTGATATTGATCAGGCATACTATGACAACTTTAAAAAAGTCATAAAAAAAGGAGTAGAAATAATATGTTATAACTGTTCTTTTGAAAGTGACAAAATTCGTGTAAATAAAAAAATAAAACTCATTAATGAATAATACATTGCATAATAATAAAGATTTTGAAGGCATGCGAAAAGCTGGCAATTTAGCTGCATCCACTCTTGATCTTTTGGTCGATCATG
The DNA here is from genome assembly GCA_902523535.1 of uncultured Pelagibacteraceae bacterium. Taxonomy (GTDB): domain Bacteria; phylum Pseudomonadota; class Alphaproteobacteria; order Pelagibacterales; family AG-422-B15; genus CACNXQ01. The sequence goes on along the minus strand of CABYZQ010000004.1, from coordinate 107,001 downwards.
TAAAGCCTGGAGTGTCGACAGACGAACTTGATTACTTCGCTTTCGAGTTTATTACAAAAAATGGTGGCTTAATTGCTCCCTTATTTTATAAGGGCTTTCCAAAGTCTATTTGTACATCAATTAACCATGTCATTTGTCATGGAATTCCATCTTCTAGAATATTAGAAGAAGGAGATATCGTTAACATAGATGTAACTGTTATCGTTGATGGTTGGCATGGAGATACCAGTCGGATGTTTCCGGTAGGTAAAATAAATGCAAAGGCACAGAAATTAATTGACTGCACTTTTCAATCAATGCATGAAGGGATTAAAGCAGCAGGCCCAAAATCCCGTCTTGGCGATATTGGTTATGCAATTCAGAGTTATGCCGAAAAACAGAATTATAGTGTTGTGAGAGATTTTTGTGGGCATGGACTCGGTAAAGTCTTTCATGAATTTCCAAACATATTGCACTATGGTGAAAAAAATACAGGTGATCAAATTGAAGAAGGCATGTTCTTTACTGTGGAACCCATGATTAATGTTGGAAATTACGACGTAAGAATGCTGAAAGATGGATGGACAGCTGTAACAAAAGATAAGAGTTTATCTGCTCAATTTGAGCATAGCATTGGTATAACCAAAGAGGGATTTGAAATTTTTACTAAATCTCCTGCAGGGCTTGATAAACCCTAAATTAAAGATTAAAAAAGTATTTATATGATCCCTCGATATTCAAGAGCTCCTATGACCGATATCTGGAGTTCTAAATCAAGATTTAAAATTTGGCTCGATATTGAACTGTATGCTTGTGAAGCTATGGAAAAATTAGGCACTGTTCCAAAGGGTACAAGTAAAAAAGTTAAGTCAAAAGCTAAAATAAATGAGAAGAGAATTGATACTATTGAAAAGAAAGTCAAACATGATGTGATAGCATTTCTTACATCAATATCAGAATATGCTGGTCCTCCCGCACGATTTCTTCATCAAGGCTTAACCTCATCAGATATTTTAGATACAGCATTTAATATACAGCTCATGCAGTCATCTAAAATTATTGAAAAAGAAATGGCTCAGCTTCTTACATCAATCAAAAAAATAGCTCTCAAATATAAAAATACACCTTGCATCGGTCGAAGCCATGGCATTCATGCAGAACCAACGACCTTTGGTGTAAAAATGGCAAACTTCTATGCAGAGTTTGAGAGAAATCACGCGCGTTTTAAAAAGGCAACAGAAGAAATATCTGTGTGCGCAATTTCAGGTGCTGTAGGCAATTATGCCAACATAGATCCTCGCGTTGAACAGTTTGTTGCAAAAAAATTAGGCATGAAAGCTGAAACTATATCTACTCAAGTTATCCCACGTGACCGACACGCTGTTTATTTTAGTACTCTTGGAATTATTGCCAGCTCAATTGAGCGCCTTGCAACAGAAATAAGACATTTACAAAGAACAGAGGTTCTTGAAGTTGAAGAATTTTTTTCAAAAGGACAAAAAGGTTCTTCGGCCATGCCGCATAAAAGAAATCCTGTACTAACTGAAAACTTAACTGGCCTTTCAAGATTAATTCGAGGCTACACAATACCCGCTTTAGAAAATGTTTCATTATGGCATGAAAGAGATATCTCGCACTCAAGTGTAGAAAGAATAATGGCTCCTGATGCCAACATCATCATTGATTTTGCACTAGCACGTTTGAATAATGTAATCGCAAACCTTGTTGTTTATCCTAAAAATATGAAAACTAATTTAGATAAACTTAGAAAACTACCCATGTCAGAGGGTCTTATGCTCGCGATGACTCAAAAAGGATTATCTCGAGAGAAGGCCTATAAAATTGTACAGCGTAACGCCATGAAAGTATGGAAATCTGATCTAGACTTTGAAACCGTACTGGATACGGATAGTGAATTAAAAAAATATTTAAATAAAAAAGAAATATCTAAAATATTAGACCTTAAGCACGCAACAAGAAGAACGGATTATATTTTTAAAAAAGTATTTAAATAATTTATTGCGAATAATAAATAGCTAGTGCAAACACTCCAAATATAAGAATATAACCCCCTACATAATAATTCTGATTTAAACTAGAATCCCGAATTACATTACTATTATTCTTTTTTGGCTTAGGTTTAGAAGCTCTCTTCTTTTTTTTAATTACAGATTTCTTTTTTTTTGTAATTTTTGAAGCTGCTCTCTTTTTAACCACTTTCTTTTTTGAAGACTTTTTTGTGGTTGCATATTTAATGTACATGTGGAATGTAATGATTAGATATTATCTTTACCAATGATCTCTTCTTTTGCCTGAAGTAAAAATTGGTCCATACTCTGTCTAAGTTCATCATCTGTTATGGATATTCCTTTTTCATCAAAATCTTTTCTAACTTTTCTGAAAACATCCATATCTCCATCCTCTTCAAGATCAGATTTGATCACTTCTGCAAAATATTCTTCAACTGCTGGTCCCGATAAACGAAGTTTTTCTGCAGCCCAGACACCAAGATACTTATTTCGACGAGCCAAAATCTTAAATTCCAACTCTTGATCTCGAGCAAATTTACCCTCAAAACCTTTTTTTCGTTCATCTAGTTTTTTCATTGTTTCTTTATACTTTTAATTAGAATTGATTTGAATTACATTTCTATCATAACAAATTTTTACACTACCTGCAATGACATCATCGAAGACTTTATATGAAGGTAAGGCCAAAAAAATAATTAAAGGCCCGAAAAAAAACACACTTATTCAGATTTTTAAAGACGATGCTACTGCCTATAATAAAAAAAAGCATAAGATATTTAAAGGCAAAGGGGTCATCAATAATAAAATTTCTGAGCACATTATGGAATTCCTTAAAAGTAAAAAGATTCCAACTCATTTTGAAAAAAGATTAAATGATCGAGAACAATTGATAAAAAAATGTCAGATCATTCCTATAGAGTTTGTTGTTCGAAATGTTGTTGCTGGTTCTATTGCTAAAAAATTAGGACTAAAAGAAGGAACCAAGTTAAAAAAACCGTTATTAGAGTATTATTACAAAGAAGACAGTTTAGATGATCCAATGATTTCTAGAGATCATGTAGAAATATTTGGCTGGGCTAATAGATCAGAGTTAAAAAAAATAGACGCCATGTCTCTTAAAATTAATTCTTTACTCACTAATTTATTTAAAAAGAAAAATATCATTCTAGTAGATTTTAAAATTGAATTTGGGAGGCTTGCCTCTGACCCAAAAAAAATCGTCCTTGCGGATGAGATTAGTCCTGACTCTTGCAGATTGTGGGATATAAAATCAAAACAGAAACTAGATAAAGACGTTTTCAGAAGAAGCTTGGGTAGCCTCATGGGTGCCTATGAAGAGGTTGCCTCACGATTAGGAATCGTGCATTAAAGGTTAGATGCTAGCCAAAATCTATATCACACTTAAAAAAGACGTTCTCGACCCCCAAGGCTCAGTTATTGCCAATTCCCTCAAGTCGTTGGGTTTCAATAACATAGAGGATGTCAGGCAAGGTAAATATATTGAAATAAAACTAGATAGTGAAAATGAAGAATCAGCCAATAAACAAATTAATGAAATGTGCGAGAAGCTTTTGGCAAACTTGGTTATTGAAGATTATAAAGTAGAGATAGATTAAATTAATGAAATCACACGTTATCGTTTTTCCAGGATCAAATTGTGATCGTGATGTAGCGGTAGCAATCAAAAATATTTCTGGTCATCAACCGCAAATGGTATGGCACAAAGAAACGTCAATTGATCAATCTGATCTGATCGTTGTGCCAGGCGGGTTCTCTTATGGCGATTATTTAAGATGCGGCGCCATGGCATCAACATCCCCTATTATGCAAGATGTTGTGAAAAAGGCTAAAGAAGGTGTTCCTGTATTGGGAATATGTAATGGATTCCAAATTCTGATAGAAAGTGGATTATTAGATGGTGCGTTGATGAGAAATAGTAGTCTGAGCTTTATATGCAGAGACATATTAATTAAGCCCAAAAATCAAAGTTCAGTATTCACAAAAAAAACTCAAGTGGCAAAAATGCCTATAGCCCATAATGAAGGTAATTTTTTTGTAACTTCTGAACAATTAAAAAAAATTCAAGACAATGACCAAATAGCCTTCCAGTATTGTGATGAAAATGGAAATGTCAGTGAACATTCAAATCCTAATGGATCACTTGAGAATATTGCTGGCATTCTTAATGAAAATAAGAATGTTTTAGGCATGATGCCGCACCCAGAAAGAGCTGCTGAATTGGCACACGGATGTGAAGACGGTAAGACTATTTTTGAAAGTATCTTAAATTAATGACAAACCACAATTGGCTATTTCAAACAGAGCAGTCTCTTGTTGAAAATCATGGTCTCAAACTTGATGAGTTTGAAAAAATAGTAGAAGGCTTAGGCAGAGAACCTAATCTTACTGAACTGGGTATCTTTAGTGCTATGTGGAATGAACATTGTTCTTATAAATCATCAAAATTTTGGCTCAAAAAACTTCCAACATCGGGTGAACGAGTTGTACAAGGGCCAGGAGAAAATGCTGGAGTGATTGATATTGATGACGGAGATGTTGCTGTCTTTAAAATGGAAAGCCATAATCACCCTTCTTTCCTTGAGCCATATCAAGGTGCGGCTACTGGAGTTGGTGGCATACTTCGAGATGTCTTCACAATGGGTGCTCGCCCCGTAGCTAATTTAAATGCCTTGAGATTTGGAGAACCCAACCATCCAAAAACAAAACATTTATTATCGGGCGTTGTCAGTGGTATTGGTGGATATGGCAATTGTATTGGTGTGCCGACCGTCGGTGGTGAAGTCAATTTTCATCCTTCATACAACGGCAATATTTTAGTAAATGCCATGACAGTTGGGATCGCAAAGAAAGATAAAATCTTTTACTCTGCAGCGGCAGGAATTGGAAACCCCGTTGTATATGTAGGATCAAAGACTGGACGTGATGGCATTCACGGCGCAACCATGGCATCTGCTGAATTCGACGAGGACTCAGAAGATAAAAAGCCAACAGTTCAGGTTGGGGATCCATTCACTGAAAAATTATTGTTAGAAGCTTGTCTCGAATTGATGAAAGAAGAAGCGATTATTGCAATTCAAGATATGGGGGCAGCTGGATTAACTTCTTCTTCAATTGAAATGGCGTCCAAAGGTGATGTGGGTTTAGAAATTGATCTTTCAAAAGTGCCAATGCGTGCACAAAATATGTCAGCATACGAATTAATGTTGTCAGAAAGCCAAGAACGCATGCTTATGGTCCTTGATCCATCAAAAGAAGAAATGGCCAGAGACATTTTTAAGAAGTGGGATCTTGAATTTGAAGTGATTGGCAAAGTAACAGATACAAAAAGACTTATTCTCATGATGAACGGCAAAGAAGAAGCCAGTATACCTATTAATATATTAGTTGAAGATGCTCCTGAATATCAAAGACATTACATTGTTGAAGAACCATCTCCAATTAAAGAATACAAATCAGAAGACTTCGATCAGAAAAATATTTTAAAGGACTTAAACACCATGATCATGCATCCCGATCTTAGTAGCCGAAAATGGATCTGGGAACAATATGATCATATGGTCATGGCAGATACTGTGGTAAGACCAGGGTCCGATGCAGCAGTTGTACGTGTTCACGGAACAAATAAAGGACTAGCCATGAGCACAGACTGTTCTCCGGTATATTGCAAACACAACCCTTATGAAGGTGGAAAGCATGCAGTTGTTGAAACATGGAGAAATATAATAGCTTCTGGCGCCCTTCCAATTGCAATTACAGATTGTATGAACTTTGGTAATCCCGAGAAACCAGAAATCATGGGACAATTTGTGGAGTGTATTAGAGGCATGGGCGATGCTTGTTCAAAATTAAACTATCCTGTCGTTTCAGGAAACGTCTCACTTTACAACGAAACTAATGGTGAAGGCATATATCCAACTCCAGCCATAGGAGGTGTCGGATTAATCAAAGATTTATCAAATGTAAAAACCCTTTCATTAAAAGAAGATGGTAATTTTCTATGCGTGGTAGGGAAAACAGCTAATCACTTAGGTATTTCAAAGTATATATCTATTATCCAATCTAAAGAGGAAGGTGGAACACCTGAAATTAACTTAGAAACTGAATTAAAAAATGGAAATTTTGTAATGGATGCAATAAATCAAAAATTAATTACTTCAGCACATGACGTTGGAGAAGGAGGTATTTTAGTGGCTATATCGGAGATGTGTATGTCAGGAAATCTTGGAATAACAATAGAAATTAAAACAAATTTTCCTCATGGCTATTTCTTTGCAGAAGATCAGTCTCGTTATCTATTAGAAGTAAGTCCCAATAATTATGATGAATGCCAAAAATTAGCAAATAATAATGATGTTCATTTTGAAAAAATAGGCATAGTTGGTGGAGACAAAATCAGTATTAAAAATATAGGTGATCAACACATTTCTGCTTTGAAACGCAGTTTCGAAACGGGCATTAAACAGATATCTCAATAGTAAATAATCAAAACTAAAGGAATTTTTTATAGAATATTTATTATTGAATAAATATTAAAAGCAGTTAATTGTAGTGTTATGAACGAAACAGTACAAAATAATATCAAAGACATAGTTGATCAAAATGATGTTGTTCTTTTTATGAAAGGCACCAAAGTTCAACCTGAATGTGGATTTTCTAATGCTGTTGTAAATGCCCTATCATTTATGAATATCGAATATAAAGACGTTAATGTTTTAGAAAGTGACGAATTAAGACAAGGAATAAAAGATTTTACAAATTGGCCAACAATACCTCAGCTTTATGTAAAGGGAGAATTTATTGGTGGTTGTGACATTATATTAGATATGCATAAAACTGGTGAATTATCTGAGGTATTAAAAGAAAAAAATATCGCCCACGACTAATCGAGCTTTGATAAATATTCCTGAACAGACTTAAAGACAGTATTGCCCCTGCTGATTAGATCTTGCTGCCAACGCTTGTTGTTTGGATTGAATGTGTTTAATAGATTTTTTCTACTCCAATGATTCATTATATCTTTTTCATTATTCAATTGATTGTTTTGCATCCATCTATTTTCAGCCCTTAAATTTTTGAAAACAGTTGTAGGACCAAATGTTCCAAACTCTTGGGTGATTGTTAACCACTCGATTGATGAAAATTCTTTTACTATACCTGAGTGAATATCTCCTGTTATTCGGTAACCCACTCCTTGTGTTGGATCAAGTGGAGATACATGATCACCAAAAAGTGAAACTAGTATATTATATTTATCTTCTTTGATATCATCAGGCACAAGTATGGTGTCATATCCTGATTTGCCTAATCCAGTATGTAAATCTATACCAAAAACCTTTTTTGTGTTATTAAGATTTTTTTTCAGCCAATCTAAAATCATCTTAGGTCCCTGTTGAAGTGCATCACCGCCATATTGTAAACTCTGTGGTCTTGTATATTGCCCCTGTGCAAACCATTGCTTCACATTGGTGAAACCGTACTTTAACAATAAACTAATACCTCGAGGTAAAAACATAAGATCTAATTTGGGTGGTACACTTTTAGGATTTAAAAAAGTATCTATTTTCTCATATCCTTCAGGTTCACCTTGATGATCCTTTATAAAGTTTCTGTTCATATCAACATTATTTTCATTCACCCTTCTGTGCCATGCCATGCCGTATGGATTAATGATATGAATAAAAACGATGCAATAGTCAGCAATGGGGCTCGCATTTTTGATTTGCTCTAAAACTGATAATTGAATAGCTGAACCTGCAAATCCTTCAACGCCATGAATGCCTGAACTATATAGTAATAGATTATCACTATCGATTGATCCGATGGTTGCAATATCAATGCAAAGATTTTCTTGATTAGGTCCTTTGCAATCTAAAGTAAGTGTATCATGACTAACTTGATGGCCTTGGCCCTTCAGTTCATTAATAGATTTAATGAATCTATCTCGTGCTTGAAAGTAATCTTTTGAAAAAAAGTGCGATGCACTCATTTGGGATTTATCGAGAATAATACTCGATGACTAGTTTTGGATCCATCTGTGTTGCATATGGAACTTCGGCAAACTGCGGTGTTCGAATAAATGTTGAAGAACATTTCTTTTCATCAACAGTAATATAGCCTGGAATATCACGCTCTTGACTTTTCATTGCTTCAACAACAATCGCCATTTCTTTAGACTTATCTTTAACTTCAATGACATCGCCTTCAGTAACACGATAACTTGAAATATTTACTCTTTTACCATTTACTTTGACATGACCATGATTGATGAATTGTCGTGCTGCAAAAACAGTTGGGACAAACTTTGAACGATATACAATCGTATCTAATCTTCTTTCTAGAAGAGCGATTAAATTTTCTCCTGAGTCACCCTTTTGTCTGATGGCCTCTTTATAACAATTACGGAATTGTCTTTCATTTAGGTTGCCATAATAGCCTTTTAGTTTTTGCTTAGCATGCAACTGAACACCGTAGTCAGATAGTTTTCCAGTATGCTTCTGTCCATGTTGGCCAGGTCTGTATTTTCTTAAATTAAATGGACTTTTGGGTCTTCCCCATAGGTTAACACTTAGACGTCTATCGATTTTGTGTTTTTGTGCTATTCGTTTTGTCATATATTGTGATCCGTGGTTTATACTGTTTTCCTGAATATTGTCAAACCAGAATACTAAATTTCCTCAGTTTTCCTATAATCTGACAGAACCGTGACTACTCCTCTCAGTGTTGCAATTTCCCTATCGCTGAGATCAGCCCGGTGAAAGATATTCCTGAGATTTTGTTTCATTTTTGGCATTTTTTCTTCGGGTTGAAAGAAACCTCTGTTTTCCAACTCTTTTTCAATATGATCAAAAAAATGCATCAATTCATTTTGATTGCCGCGCGTTAGTGAATTCTCATCAACTACTTTTTCATCATCATACATTAATGAAAATATCGAATAACAAAATACATTGACTGCATGTGAAAGATTCAAAGATGAAAAGTTCTCATGCGTATCAATCGTCACACACCTTGTCACTAAAGAAAGATGATCATTGGTCAAGCCTGATGCTTCACCGCCAAAAACAACAGCTAACTTATCATTGCTGCGTTCATCATGTATTTCCTTAATTATAGATTTATTGTCAGTGAATTGTTTACTCATATCGCGTTTTCGAGCCGTATAAGCAATGGAGAGTGTGGAATCGCTGAGTGCCTCTCTTAAGGTAGAGTAAACTTTTGTGCTCTCTATAATTGACTTAGCATCGACTGATACTGCATGTGCCTTTTCTGATGGCCAATCTAATTTAGGATTGACTAACCTCAGGTCAGAGAAACCAAAATTATACATGGAACGTGCAACCAGACCTATATTTTCAGGAAGTTGAGTATCAACCAAGATAATTGAAATATTATTTGAAGACATGTACTAACTAAGAACCGTAGCCTTTTCTTTCATTAATTTGTACTCAACACTATCAATCAGCGCCCTAAAGGAAGCCTCTATAATATTTTCTGAAACACCAATTGTGTACCAACTCTTTTTATCTTTATCAGAACTTTCAATTGATACTCTGGTAATCGCATCGGTTCCTGTGTTTAAAATTCTCACTTTATAGTCGATAAGAGATAAATCCTTGATCAATTCAGCATAACCACTTGATTGAAAGTTATTCCTCAAAGCATTGTCTAATGCATTAACCGGTCCTACACCTTGTCCTGTACCTATAAGTTCTTCTTTTCCAAATTTTAATTTAACTTCGGCATCTGATATTGTTTTACCTTCCCCACCTGAATTCTTTACATTCACATTAAAATTAATAACTTCAAAATAAGTTGGCATTTCAGCAATGACCTTTTTCACTAAAATTTCAAATGAAGCATCGGCACCATCGTATGAGTATCCAATAAATTCACGTTCTTTCACTCGATCGAGAATTTTTTGTATCGTTTGATCATCGTTATTAATCTGTATCCCAGTGGATTTTAATCGTGCAAGAATATTTGATTTTCCTGATTGTTCTGAAATGATGATTTGGCGATGATTACCCACTAACTCAGGATCGATATGTTCATAAGTTTTAGGATCTTTGTTCACTGCTGAAACGTGCAATCCTCCTTTGTGCGCAAATGCTGCTGAGCCTACATAAGGTGCTGTTCTGTTGGGTACACGATTTAATATTTCATCTAACAATCTTGAAAGTTCAGTTAACTGACCAAGATTTTTAGTATCAATGGATAAATCAAATTTATCGACATATTCATCCTTTAGAGCAAAAGTAGGAAGAAGAGTGATTAAATTAGCATTTCCGCATCGTTCACCAAGTCCATTAATCGTGCCTTGCACTTGTCTGACCCCAGCATGGACTGCGGCTAATGAATTTGCTACAGCATTTCCGGTATCATTATGTGCGTGAATACCAAGTTGATCGCCTGGAATATCCTTCACAACTTCTGAAACAATCTGTTCTACCTCATGGGGTAATGTGCCTCCGTTGGTATCACAAAGAACCATCCACCTTGCTCCATTGTCTTGTGCAGCTTTTAAACACTTTATCGCATATTGAGGATTTGCTTTGAAGCCATCAAAAAAATGTTCAGCATCAAAATGAACTTCCTTCTTGCTGCTTGATAAAAAGTTAACAGACTCCGCAATATTTACTAAGTTTTCATCATTGGAAATTCCTAGGGCTAAATCTACATGGAAATCCCAAGACTTGCCCACTACGCAAGCTGACGGGGCGCTTACGTTAATCATGGCAGCTAAACCAGGATCATTTTCAGCACTCCTTCCTGTCTTTTTGGTCATGCCAAAAGCCGTAAACGTAGAGTTTTTAAATTCCATTTTTTCAGCGAAAAATTGTGTATCAGTTTCATTTGCACCAGGCCACCCACCCTCAATGTAATCAACGCCTAAGGCATCAAGCTTTGATGCGAGAATTTTTTTCTCATCTACGTTAAAATCAACACCGTAAGTTTGTGCTCCGTCTCTCAGTGTTGTATCAAATATAAATAACTTTTCTTTCATTTACTTAGTTTTCCATGTGGTTTCCGCATCTTTATCTTCTAGTACTATTCCTAAATTTTCCAACTCGTCTCTAATTCTGTCAGCTTCAGCAAAATCTTTATTTGCTCTTGCGGTATTTCTTTGAGCAATCAATGACTCAATCTTATTTTGATCTACGCTTATATTGTCTTTACCCCATGATAACCATTGAGAAGGTTCATTATTCATCAATCCAATAAATTGAGCCGAAATTAAAAATTGATTTAATGAATCTTGATCATCACTTTTACAATTTTTGAATAATTTATGCAATTCAGCTATTGCCTGAGGCGTATTCATATCATCATTTAGTGCGTTCATTACATTTTCATCAATCTTCACACTTAAGTCAGGCTTAAAATCAACTTCAGAAAAATATTGGTACCACTTATCCAGTGTTTTTTTGCTTTCTTGTAGATTATCATTTGTCCAATTCAATGGCTGACGATAATGAGTGAGTATCATGGTTAATCTAATAACCTCTCCTTGGTATTTTTCTTTAAGATCATTCACCGTTACAAAATTTCCATCAGATTTTGCCATTTTATTTCCTTCGACTGTGACAAAGCCATTATGAACCCAATAATTTGCAAATTTTTCTCCGTTTGCACACTCACTTTGAGCGATTTCATTTTCGTGATGTGGGAAAATTAAATCTTGCCCACCACCATGAATATCAAATGTTTTACCTAATAATTTTTCACTCATTGCAGAACACTCTATATGCCATCCAGGCCTTCCCTTGCCCCATGGACTGTCCCATCCAGGCTCGTTATCTTTTGAAGGCTTCCAGAGTATAAAATCAGATGCTTCTTGCTTATAGCTTTCAACATCAACTCTTGATCCAGCAATCATTTCTTCAAGTTTTTTACCTGATAATGATCCGTATTTAGAAAATTTATTAGATGAAAAAAGAACGTTATTCTCAGCAACATAAGCATAATTTTTTTCAATCAATGTCTCAATAATATTGATCATTTCAGCAATGTGATCTGTTGCTCTGGGCTCAAAAGAGGGTTCCATTGCTCCTATATATTTCGCATCAGCGTGAAAATAATTAATGGTTCTTAAAGTTAATTCATTGATATCTTCATTATTTTCTTGAGAAGCATTTATGATCTTATCATCAACGTCTGTTATATTTCTCACATATGTTACATGCTCTGTTCCGTATAAGTTTTGAAGAATTCGAAATAAAATATCAAAAACAATGACAGGTCTTGCATTTCCTACGTGTGGATAATCGTATACTGTGGGACCACAAACATACATTCTGATATTTTTTGGATCAATTGGTTCAAACTTTTTTTTTGAGTTTGAGAATGTGTCGTATAAATTCAGTGACATTTATAACTCAACTCTTTCTATGATTTTTTCTCTGCCCAGTAATTGAATAAGTAATTTCATTTCTGGACCATGATTAAGTCCTGTAAAGGCTTCTCTTAGAGGTAGGAATAATTCTTTTCCTTTTCTGCCAGTTTTCTCTTTTATGGCCGAAGTCCATTGTCCCCACGTTTCATCATTCCATGGATCATCAGGAATCAATTCCATCGCAATCTTAATATAGTCTTTATCAGAAGGCTTAATAGTCTCACTATTAAATACAATGTCCGTCCATTGTTTTATATCTTCAACAACATTCAAATTGCCTCTGATTGTTTCCCAAAACTTTTGATCAATTTTTTCATCAATCTTTTTTAATCTCTCTTCGATCTCGCTAAAATTATATTTTTGAACCTGTTTTTTATTGAGAGCATTCAATACATCAATCTCAATTCGACCAGGTGACGTTGAAATTGTGCTCAATTTGAATTCACTTTTTATTTGATCTATATTGTCTTTTAATTCGATAGAATTAGACGTGCCGATGGTTGCCAATAAACTTAGTATTGATATGGGCTCCATATTCGCCTCCCTGAAACTACTAATGGATATGACATTGTCTCGTTTTGATAATTTATCTCCAGTTGATGCTTTTAGTAAGGCGTGATGGGCAAAGGTTATTTTATTTTGATCCAACGCATTAATAATTTCTACTTGAACAGCCGTATTGCTCGTATGATCATCTCCTCTAATTACGTTGGTTATTCCATAGTCAATATCATCTACTGCTGAACTAAAAGTATATAAAGGAACGCCGTCCTCTCTAAACAAAACAGGGTCAGACAAACTGGTGAGGTCTATATCTATTTCACCTTTAAGTAAATCATCCCATTTCATACGTTCAGTTTTTAATAAGAATCTCCAGTGGGGTTTTCTTCCTTCTGCTTCGTAGTCTTTCTTTTGTTGGTCTGTTAATTCCATTGCAGACCGGTCGTACACTTGCTTGCCACCCGCTGCGATGAGCAATTTTCTTTTTCTTTCAAGTTCTTCAGATGTTTCATAGCAAGGGTAAATTCTGCCATCAGCTTTTAATTTTTCGAATTGCTCCCTGTATCTGTCGAAACGAGACGATTGATTGAACGTTTCATCAAAATCAATGCCCAGCCAATCAAGATCATATTTGATCTGAGAAATATATTCATCTTTTGATCGTTCTAAATCAGTATCGTCAATTCTTAAAATGAATTTCCCGTTGTTGGTACGTGCATACAGCCAATTAATTAATGCTGTTCTAATGTTTCCAAGATGCAATAAACCTGTTGGACTTGGTGCAAACCTTGTTACTGTTGTCATTTAATTTTCCATATCTCTAAATGCGTTCGTGATCGGATATCTTCTATCATAGCCAAAATTTCTTTCAGAAATCTTCACGCCTGGCGCTGCTTGTCTTCTTTTATATTCTGAATTGTAGAGTAGATTTTGAATTCTTTTAACTAATTCTTTATCAAATCCTTGATCTACAATCTCTTTTACTGAACTTTCTTTTTCCACAAGATGGTACAATACTTTATCCAATACATCATAGGGTGGAAGTGAATCACTGTCTTTCTGATCTTCTTTTAATTCAGCTGTAGGTTCCTTGGTTATAATATTATTTGGTATAATCTCATTTTTATCGAGCAACGATAAAGAGGGCTTATTTTTGTTTCTCCATTCCGACAATTTAAATAAATCAGTTTTATAAATATCTTTAACTACTGAGAACCCTCCACACATATCTCCATAGAGTGTCGAATAACCAACAGATACCTCTGATTTATTGCCGTTTGTGATAACCATGTGGCCAAATTTGTTTGAATAGGCCATCAAAATCGCTCCTCTTGTTCGCGATTGAATATTTTCTTCAGTGATGTCTTTTTCTGTTCCAGAAAAAAGATCATTAAGTGTGTTGTCGTAGGAATTGACAATGTCATTGATAGATATGTTCATTAGTTCAATGCCTAAATTGTTGCCTAGTTCTGATGCATCTTTATTACTTTCAATGCTTGTATATTTTGAGGGCATTAAGATACCTTTTACTCTTGAAGGACCAAGTGCATCAGTGGCAACAGCTGCACTAAAAGCGCTATCAATGCCTCCTGATATTCCCAATACAACGCCTGGAAAATTATTCTTTTCAACATAATCTCTTAGACCCAAGATTAAACTGGAGTAAATGACATCATTCATATCTGTATGATCAGAGAACGTATCTTCTATTAAAAATTTATGGTCTTCATCAAATAAAAATTCCTTAGACTCTGACTGACAGTGCTTAAGTTTGTAGATAACTTTTTCTTGATCATTCAGGAATGAGCTTCCATCAAAGACTATTTCATCCTGACCTCCTACTTGATTAACATAGATGAGAGGTGCAGCAATAGATTTTGAAAATTCGATAGCTTTCTTTTCTCTTTCGTTGATTTTATTTATATCAAAAGGAGACGCATTGAGAGAAACAGCAAGATCAATTTGTTGTTCACCAATTTCAGTGATGGTTTGATTTACCCAAATATCTTCACAAATAAATATCCCCAGATTAATACCTTTAAAATCTATAACACTCACTTTTTCTCCATTAGAAAATATTCTCTTTTCATCAAATACCCCATAGTTTGGAAGTGCCATCTTGTAATGTTTATGTAAGATCTTTCCATCATGAATGACTACCGCAGCATTAAATAAATTACCTTCATCTAACCAAGGTGTACCTAGTACAACTGTTGGGTGCTTACCTTTTGATAGATTGACAATTTCATCAACTGCTTCATGAACTTTTTTCATAAAAGCAGGCTTCAAAATTAAATCCTCTGGCGGGTAACCAGTTAACATAAGCTCTGAAAATAAAATTAGATCAGAATTATTATTTTGTAAGTGGTCAATAACGATCTGTTTGTTGAATGCAATATTCCCAACAACTGGGTTTGATTGAACTACTAATAATGAAACTTTTTCTGTCATTTGACTGATATTACAACTAATTAATTTAGTCGCAATTACTTGGCAATTATAATTTTTGACTTGTGAGGTTCTTGAGATTCTCTGAGCTTATCAGATATTAAGAAGGCAAGTTCTAATGCCTGGTTTGCGTTAAGTCTAGGGTCACAATGAGTATGGTATCTGGCAGATAAATCTTCATCTTTTATCGCTTGGGCACCACCAATGCACTCAGTCACGTTTTGCCCTGTCATCTCCAAATGCACTCCACCAGGATATGTTCCTAAAGAGTGATGAATATCAAAAAATGACTCAACTTCTTGAATAACTCTCTCGAAAGGTCTGGTCTTAAAGCCAGAATTAGCTTTCATAGTATTACCGTGCATGGGGTCGCATGACCAAACAAGGTTGTAATCTGAGTTGGCAAAAGGTCCAATTAGTTTGGGCAACTTCTCTTCAACATTATCAACCCCAAATCTACAAATGAGGGTAATTTTACCAGCTTCATTTTCGGGATTTAATACATCGATCAATTTCTTTAATTCATCAGGATCTAAAGTTGGACCACACTTAATGCCAATAGGGTTTTTAATACCTCTACAAAATTCTACGTGAGCTCCATCAAGTTGTCTTGTTCTATCACCAATCCACACCATGTGAGCAGATGTATCGTACACTTCACCAGTTGTACTATCTGTACGTGTTAAACATTCCTCATATGGCAAAAGGAGCGCTTCATGACTTGTAAAAAAATCAACATTTCTTAATCTTTTTGTATTTCCAGATGAAATACCTATGGCATCCATAAAAGATAATGTATCTGATATTTTATCAGCTAGATCTCTGAATTTTTTTCCTTGAGGACTCTCATCGACAAAACCCATATTCCATTGGTGAACTTTATTAAGGTCAGAAAAACCACCCTTTGCAAAAGCACGTAATAAATTGAGAGTTGCTGCTGATTGAGTGTATGCTCTGATCATTCGTTGAGGATCAGGCATTCTTGAAGACTTAGTAAACTCCATATCATTAATGATATCGCCTTTATAACTTTCTAACTCAACTCCATCAATTTCTTCTTTAGGTGAACTTCTTGGTTTAGCAAATTGTCCCGCCATTCTTCCAACTTTTACAACAGGACAATTGCCTGCTGCTGTAAGTGTCACAGACATTTGTAAAAGAACTTTGAAAGTATCTCTTATGTAATCAGCATTAAAGTCGTCAAAACTTTCTGCACAATCTCCACCTTGCAATAGAAACGCTTTTCCTTCTGAGACTTTAGCAAGATGTCTTTTTAAATCTCTTGCTTCACCTGCGAAAACTAATGGTGGATATGTTTTTAATTGGCTTTCAGTTTTTTCTAACTCTGATTTATCTGGATATTCAGGAATATGCTTTGCCTTGTATCCTCTCCAACTATTTGCGCTCCATTTACTCATTTTTAAAAACTCTATATTTTTCAGCCTTATAGTACCAAATAATCTAAATTACTAGAGTCTTAGCTAAATATATTGATTTTATTAGATAAATTTAATTTATCCAACAGGTGAGGTGATTTGTTCTATGCCCTTGCTAATTTTAGGCAACACATCTTCCTGATCGAGTTTCTTGGTTTGATCATATTGAGGGTGTGCCAAAGTTGCTAAATCTTTAGCTTTGGCTAGGGCGACATCATAAAAACTTTCAGGACTTGCAACTTCATCAATATATCCTGGTTCAATAGAGTCTTTTATTGAATACATTTCAGCATTTAGTAGTGCCCTTTGTTTGTGTGATTTTGTTAATTTAAATTTCGCAATTTCTAAAATAGGTGTTGGTACAATCATATTGTTTCTCAATTCATTTGCCCCAACCTTAAAGTCACCTTCACAGCCAACACGGTAATCACTGCTGCATAAAAGAAAAGCCCCAAGAGCAATAGCGTGTCCACTACATGCGGCAACTACAGGACGAGGAAATGAGAAAACTCTTTTCAACATTAAGAAACCTGACTTCACCATAGCGGCAGCATTTTCAGGGCTCGACATCATAACCTTTAAATCAAATCCAGCTGAAAACATACCAGGTCTTCCTGTAATTAAAACTGAACCTTTATTAGTTGGTATTTGATCCAAAATATTTTGGAAATTTTGAATCATCTCTGGTGAAAAAACATTTACTTTTCCATCATCCATGTGAATGATTGAGACATCGCCTTCTGTTTTGAGAGTTACCGTCATAAAAATTATAATAATTTATTTTTAAATATCGTATAGTATAAAAAAGAGACTATTAATGCCTTGGGAATTTGATATTTTTTGAAGCAAAATTCATTCGTAGGCATATTCCACTAATATCGATTGCTTAACAAACAGCAAATAAGATTTTATTAGTTATTTGCCTGTTCTTTTCTGAGACTATAACTAGCTAACACAGCCAGAATAAATAACACTGGTATATCTCCTAAAAAATGTCCCATTTCATGCGTATCAATAATTGCTTGGTAAGCCATAATCCCTCCATGAACAACACTACTCCAAACAACAAACCATACAAACATTGCGTGTTTTAGTGGATCTTTTGCTGCAATTACCATCATAATCCCAAGCGTCATATAAATTCCCTGGATCATCATCTCATATTCCCATTGTCCTGGACTCCAAGCCCAGCCACCTAAGGGATCAAGCTTCATCACTGGTATAATTAATATAAAGGCTATTCCAAAAACTCTTAAAGTATTTTTTAATAATGATAAATTATTCATATTTTTCTCTCTTATTTTAATTTAATTTTGTGAACTACTCCACTGTAACCGATTTTGCAAGATTCCTTGGTTGATCCACATCGTTGCCTAGTTGAACAGCCGTGTAATACGCCAACATGTGTATTGGAACAGAATATACAATAGCTTCAATCGATTTTGGTGTTTTTGGCAATCTAAAAATCTTCCATATATTTTCAGAACTAGACTTAAGACTATCGTCATCAGTGATCA
Source organism: uncultured Pelagibacteraceae bacterium (assembly GCA_902523535.1). Lineage (GTDB taxonomy): Bacteria > Pseudomonadota > Alphaproteobacteria > Pelagibacterales > AG-422-B15 > CACNXQ01. The sequence goes on along the minus strand of CABYZQ010000004.1, from coordinate 88,676 downwards.
TCAATATTCTGCCTCCTCGAGCAATAACCTCTTGAATATTGGATACTGTTTTAGGAAATAAAGGACCTGGTGGGACGATGCATACTACTGGCAAATCTTTTTCAATCAAAGCAAGTGGACCGTGTTTCATTTCGCCAGCTGGATAACCTTCTGCATGTATATAAGAGATTTCTTTGAATTTTAGCGCACCTTCTAAGGCGAGAGGAAATGCTGTACCTCTTCCTAAATACATTACACCTTTTGAGTCTATGATGGCTTTTGCCGTTTCTTTTAGTTCATAAGATCTTTTAATTGTTTTTTCAAGAATTTGCGGAGCCTGCATAATTTCTTTACAAATCTGCCTATTCTGCTCAATTGTAACATTATTATTCTTGGTGCCACAATGCAGTGCCATTGATAACAGCACCGATAATTGTGCCGTAAATGCTTTTGTAGAAGCTACACCAATTTCTGCTCCCGCTTTCGTATATAAACAATAATCACTTTCGCGTGCGATTGAGCTATTCATAACATTTACAATACTGAGAGTTCTAACCTTAGCATCTTTACAGAAGTCTAAGGCCGCTTTTGTATCTGCGGTTTCACCTGATTGAGAAACAAATATATATAATGCCTTATTATCAAGAACAGGATCTCGGTATCTAAACTCAGATGCCATATCACACTCTACGGGCAGTCGTGCATATTGTTCAAAATAATATTTTGCAACCAAGCAAGAGTAGTATGCTGTACCACAAGCAATTAAATGAACCTTTGAAATATCATTGAAGTTTAGTCCTATATCATCAACTGAAATTATCCCCTGATCATGATCAATGAATTGTCTAAATGTTTCACCAACAGCCTTAGGATGCTCATGAATCTCTTTTTCCATAAAATGATTGTATGATCCCTTGCTGACTTCTGTATCCATAATACCAATATCAACAAATTCTCTATTGGCTTTATCTCCTGATGAATTATAGATCTCAACATTTTCTCTACTTAGCACAACAATGTCACCATCTTCTAAGTAACATACTTTATTTGCGATTGCGCTTAATGCTATAGAATCAGATCCTAATGAGTTGGAGTTGCCGTCAGTTCCCGCTACCAAAGGACTTCCATTCCTCGCACCTATTATTTTATCCTTAAGGTCACTAAAGATGATAGCTAGCGCATAAGAACCCTCTAAAAGTGATATTGTTTGTTTAACTGACTCCATATGATCATGGCCTTCATTGAGATAATGTGTAATCAGTGCTGTTATAACTTCAGAGTCAGTATCAGACTCAAAGTTATAGTTTTTTAATTCTATTCTACTTTTAAGCTCTGATGCATTTTCAATAATTCCATTGTGAACGAGCGAAACTTTTCGTGACGAGTGAGGATGGGCATTTCTTTCTGATGGCTCACCATGTGTAGCCCACCTCGTGTGGCCAATTCCAACCTTTCCATCAAAACCATCTTTTTGAAGGGATAGTATTAAGTTATCAAGCTTACCTTTCACTTTTTTTTGGTGAATTTGACTTTCAGTATTAATAGCTATACCTGCTGAATCGTAACCTCGGTACTCAAGTTTCTTCAAGGCGCTAATAATGTTTGAAGAAACAGATTCATTTGCTGTGATGCCTACTATTCCACACATAAAATTATTTTTTATTTTTCCTCTTGGCCCAATTTTTTACTTCCATTTGAACTGATCTTTCAACAGCCAGACTATCTTGTTTAACTTTTTTTGTTATCGTTGAGCCAGAGCCAATGTATGCATTTTTACCAACCTCTAATGGCGCAACAAGTGAAGAGTTTGATCCTATAAAGGCATTGTCTTTAATGACTGTTTTATATTTTGCTTTTCCATCGTAATTACATGTTATTGTTCCTGCTCCAACATTAACATTTTTTCCAATTACTGAGTCTCCAACATAAGATAGGTGGTTAATTTTTGAATTTGTATCAATTATTGAATTCTTAACTTCAACAAAATTTCCAATTTTTGTATGTTCATTAATCTGTGTACCTGGCCTTATACGGGCGTAAGGTCCTATGCTAGTTTTCCTTCCGATCTTACAGTCTTCTAAATGTGAAAAAGAATAAATCTCAGCCCCATTTAAGATTTTTACATTTTTACCAATGACAACAAAAGGGTGAATAGTTACATCTTTTCCTATTTTTGTGTCTTCTGATAAATATACAGTACTGGGGTCATGCATTGTTACTCCAGCTTTAAGATGTTTAGCTCTTAAATTTTCCTGAAATTCATTTTCTGCCATGGCTAAATCCTTTTTATCATTGATACCCTGAACTTCTTTCTCAGATGTAATAACTGACTTAATTTTGATATCACTATTTGATGCCACTTTGAAGATATCTGTTAAATAATATTCTTTCTTCATATTTTTATTATTTATTTTTGGTATTAATTTTTGAAGAAGTGATGAGTGTATTGAAAAAATACCAGAATTACATAGGTAGAAGTTCTCTTTTCTTTTAAGCTCTTTTTGTTCAATTATCTCATTAACCAAACCATTAGTTCCCAATACAACTTTTCCATAATTATTTTGCTCTTCTTTATTGAAACAAAGAATATTGATTTCATTTTTTTTGAACTTAATTATTTTTTTTAAAGTGAGTGAATGCGTGAGTGGAACATCTCCATAAAGGACAAGAATATTAGAATTTTTTTGAAAACTTTTTATGGCCACGTTGATGGCGTCACCAGTTCCTAATTGTTTTTTTTGTATTATTAAATTGATTTTATTTTTTAAGTGAACAAATTCATTTTTTATTTCTTTATTAAGTACTAAATGAATTTTCTTGGGCTTTAAAGATCGTGCGGTATCTAAAACATGTTCAATTATGGGTTTCCCACCCAAAGGGTGCAATACTTTTGGGATACTAGAATTCATTCTAGTTCCTTTCCCAGCCGCAAGTATGACAATTTCTAAATTATTCATTGGATTTTGAATGAAAAATAAACAATATGTTATTAATTGTATCGTAAAAATTTATTTCAGAGGCTTACTTTAATTTAACTATGAAAAACAAAAAATTGTTTATTTTCGACCTCGATGGCACGCTGGTAGATACAGCTCCAGACTTTAAAAATTCTCTGAACTATATGCTTTCTGAACTCGACTATCCATTAGTCTCGCTAGAGGAAATAAGAAATCTGGTCGGCTATGGTGCGCGTGAATTAATACGACGAACTGCTGTTACAAAAAATATTGAACACGATGATGCAAAATTGAATGAGATGTTAAAAATATTTTTACTACATTATACGCACAATATTGATGATGACAGCATACTTTTTAACAATGTAAGAGAAGTTTTAGAGTTTCTTAAATCTAAAGAAATTAAATTAGCAGTGTGCACTAATAAAATGGAAAAATTAAGTGTCATGCTTTTAGAGAAGTTAGATGTATTAAAGTACTTTGATTTTCTTGTTGGAGGAGATACGTATATTAAAAGTAAACCAGATCCCCTCCCTTTAATTGAAATCTGTAACTACCTCAAAATTAGTCAGTCTGAGTCAATTATGATTGGAGACAGTGCTACGGATTTAAATGCAGGTCATAATGCAAATATGCCAGTTGTTTTAGTTGAGTATGGATATACAGATAATAAAAATATTTACAAAGAGGCTGATATGGTGATAAATAATTTCTCTCAATTAAAAGATTTGATCACATAGGAGTTAAAAATGACAATAAGTTTTAAAGATAAAGTAGCAATAGTAACAGGCGCTGGTGGTGGATTAGGAAGATGCCATGCACTTCAATTTGCTGAAAGAGGTGCTAAAGTTATTGTTAACGATCTAGGTGGCTCTGTAGATGGATCAGGTGGATCAAGTGAAGCAGCTGATAAGGTTGTTGAAGAAATTAAAGCTATGGGTGGCGATGCCATCTCAAATGGATCAAGTGTAACTGATAAAGCCGGTGTAAAAAAACTGGTAGACGACGCAATGGCAGCATATGGAAGGATTGATATTCTTGTAAATAATGCTGGTGTCTTAAGAGATAAATCTTTTGCAAAAGTAACTTTGGATGATTTTGAATTTGTAGTTGATGTACATATGATGGGATCTGTCTATTGTACTAAAGCTGTATGGCCTATTATGGTTGAACAGAAATATGGCCGAATAGTTATGACATCTTCTTCATCAGGAATATTTGGCAATTTTGGACAGTCTAATTACGGATCGGCTAAAATGGGAGTTGTTGGATTAATGAATACTCTTAGAATTGAAGGACAAAAGAATAATATCAAAGTAAATTCACTCGTACCTGTCGCAGCTACAAGAATGACAGAAAATCTTGGAATGCCTGACGCAGTATTTGATAGCCTTAAGCCTGAGTCTGTATCTCCCGCGGTAATATTCATGTCATCTGAAGATGCACCTGATGGTGTAATGATTTCTGCTGGAGCAGGTGTGTTTGCAATGGCTGAAATAGTTCATTCTGAAGGAATAGCTCTTAAAGGAGATGATCTAAATGCTGATATGCTTGCTGAAAAATGGTCAGAGGCTTCAGATATGACAAACAGTAAAGCTCTTAGAAGTGGAGCGGAACACACTGCCCATATATTTAAAAAGCTATCAGAATAGGTAATTATTTATCTAAGAAAGATTAATTCCGTCGTCTTCATTTATTGACTGAATATTAGATTGGGTCAAATCAGTGTATCTTTTCATGTGAAAATCAACATTGCCGAAAAGAATACCGATCATTGTTGCTCTTTTAAAAAAGTGACTGATCATATACTCGTCAACAACACCCATGCCACCGTGTAATTGAATAGCATTTTCACCAACAAATTTAATAGCTTTTCCAATACGAGCTTTTGCAGCCGATGCGGCCTTTCTTCTTTCATCTGTATTACTTAGGTCTGCAGTAATAGCCATATAAAGAATAGATTTTGCTTGCTCATATTCAATCATCATGTCAACAAGGCGGTGCTGTATAGCTTGATTTGCACTGATGGATTGCCCAAATTGTTTTCTATTTTTACAATAATCATTCGTAGAGTCTTTTAGCACTTGTAAAATGCCAACAGCTTCTGAGCATATTGCAATTGTAGATAAATCTACTTGTTCTTCAATTGCTTCATAAGAATTACCCAGCTCACCTAAAATATTTTCTTTCGACACAGTTAAATTTTCGATAACAACCTCAGATGCTCTGTACTCATCTATTGTTGGATAATTCTGTAAAGTGATACCATCAGATTTTATATCAACCAAGAATAGTGTAATTCCTGATTTTGATCTTTGATCTCCATCAGTTCTCGCTGAAACAATTAAGTGAGTTGCCATTCCAGCTCCAAAGACTACTGACTTAAATCCATTAATAATATAATTATCTCCGTCAAGAGTCGCTGAACATTTAACATCAAATAAATCAAACCTACTCTGAGGCTCTGCGTATGCAAAAACATAACGTCTGTCACCTGATATAATTTCGGGGATAATTGAATTTTTTTGATCAGCTGATCCAAGTTTAGAGATGAGACCTCCAGCAAGAATTATTGATGGCATGTAAGGCTCTACAACAAGGCCTTTTCCAAACTGCTCCATTACAATCATTATGTCAGTAGCTTCACCACCTAAACCACCATGATCCTCCTCAAAAGGAACTCCTAAAAGGCCAAGTTCAGCAAACTTCTTCCAGTTTTCTTCTTTCCATCCCTCCTCAGTTTTCACAATTGAGCATCTTGTATCCCAGTCATAGTCATCCCTTACAAACGAGGTGACCATGTTTTCAAGAAGTGTTTGTTCTTCTGTATAATCAAAATTCATGGGGGTAGTCCTATATACTGCTAGCTAAAATGTCAAAAATTTTATAATCCAAGAACCATCTTAGCGATAATATTTCTCTGAATTTCATTAGAGCCACCATAAATAGATGCTTTTCTGAAATTAAAGTATGACCCTGATAAGTTGGTTGCGTAATCTGGTCCTACATATTCATTACTCAATGTAGTGCCCAAATGAGGGTTAGCATAATACCCAACCGCTTCCATCGCAAGTTCAGTAACCATTTGTTGAATATCAGTTCCCTTAATTTTCAGAAGTGATGACTCTGGGCCTGGACCTTTACCTGCTGAGTCTTTCGCTAAAGTTCTGAGTTCAGTATATTCTAAAGAACTTAACTCAAGTTCAGCATTTGCTATTTTGGATTTAAATGCAGGATCCTGTATTAACGGTTCACCATAAGACATCTCGGCACTAGCAATTTGCTTTATTCTTTCTAAAGCTTTTTTAGACCTCGCTACACCCGCAATGCCTGATCTTTCATGTGCTAATAAAAATTTCGCGTAAGTCCAGCCCATATTTTCTTGTCCAATTAGATTCTCAACTGGTACCTTTACATTATCAAACCAGGTTTCGTTAACTTCGTGAGATCCATCCATAAGCTTGATTGGGCGAACAGTAATGCCTGGAGTTTTCATATCAATCAAGAGAAATGAGATTCCTTGTTGAGGTTTTTCTGCATCTGGGTTTGTTCTAACTAAGCAGAAAATCCAATCTGCGTGCTGTGCAAGAGTAGTCCAAGTTTTTTGACCATTAACAACATAATGGTCACCTTCTTTGACTGCACTTGTTTTAAGAGATGCTAAATCAGAACCTGACCCCGGCTCTGAATATCCCTGGCACCAAAATATATCTCCACTTAAAATACCTGGAAGATGTTTTGCTTTTTGTTCGTCATTGCCAAATGTATAAATAACTGGACCAACCATATTAACACCGAAAGGCATTATGTATTGACATTCAGCTCGAGCACACTCTTGCTCAAATATATATTTTTGCGTTGGAGAAAATTCTGCTCCACCATACTCTTTAGGCCATCCAGGTGCTGACCAGCCATTGTGTTTACCTAAGATTTTATGCCACGACATTAAGTCATCGCGGGACAACTCTTTTCCAGTTTTTCTTTTTGTACCGATTGAGTCTTTCAGTTCTTTTGGGTAGTTGTTTGAAATAAATTCTCTTACGTCTGATTGAAATTTTAAATCTTCACTTGAAAATGCTGTATCCATGGAATCACCTAATATTTAAATTTAAAAAATATATAATGCCTTAAAATACTGATTTCAACTCTATTTTTTAAGCATTATTGCCAAAAATCATACGTTTATTGATGATATCGTAGATTAAAAAAGCTCCCATTCCATACAAAATACTTGAAATAAATGTGTTTTGTACAAAAGGCAGTCCCATAAAGTAACAAGTCATAAGGCCTGAAATACTATATTCGTACATTCCAGATCCATACCAAACAGTAAAGTTTGTGATCAAGAAAAATACCAATACTCCTAGACTGATACTTAATAGAGAGTTGATAATTGATACTCTCGATTCAATAAACGTTCCTATAAGAACGCAAACAGCTAAAGAAAAATAAACAATAGGCATACCTGCATGAAAACCTAAATATAAATCACTTAAAAGCATAGCAGTTAGAGGAATTAAATAAGCAATAAATCTATGGTTAATTATTGCACCGGAAAATATGGCCATTCCAAGAATAGGAGTGAAGTTGGGTGGGTGCGGTATCAGTCTACTTGCTGCTAAAAGCAATATGATCACAAATCCAACTACTAAATGTTTGTTTATACTCATGCTATTTTTTATAACGTTTTATACTTAGAATGTATATCCCAAATTCACAAAGAAATTTCTTCCTGGTAAAGGATACACATTTCTAGTTCCATAATGAGCATCATCATGAAAAACACTTGAAATTGCAAAATCATAATAAGCCTCATCAAATAAATTATTTACACCAAATGATATATCGTAAAAATTATTATTATTGTTTACATATAAATCTACTAAATAATAATCTGGCATTTTTGGCTCAACATTCTCTTGATCGTTTGAAACATACCTCTCATCAACATAGCTCAAATCTATGAGTAGCTCATATTCATTAATTAATTCTCTTTCTAAACCTATGTTCACTTTTATTGGAGCTACTAATGGAACCTTTTTTCCCGCTAAACTAAAAACCTGATTTTCTGTACCGTCAGAGCCCATAAAATTAAGTGCCGTTTCAGTAAGATAACCGTAAGTTTCACTTCCAGTATAATATCTTACTCCATCATATAAATAGCTACTAGTACCCATTGAAAGTTCTCCAGATGTAAACTCAGCATTAACGTAACTAAATGATCCATTAATACGTGTGTTACTGTCTAGGTTATTATTGAAATCAAGATTTATACCCTCTCTCTTGATTGGATCTAGATTAGCATTAACTGACTGGTTGTACTGGATTTCATTTGTTGTTTCTATATCAAAGAAACTTGCGTTTAAACTTAAACCCATATTTTCATATCTCAGCCCGATTTCATAACCATCAGATTCTTGATCTTTAAGAATAAAGTCACCATTTACACCTGTGTTTGCGTAATCTTTAGTTAGAATTCTTTCATCAATATTTGGAATTCTAAACGCAGCAGAGTATTGACCATAAAAGGACAAATTTTCATTTATACGATTATCAATTCCTAAATTATAGGCTGTATTAGACGTTTTATTATTATAAGTAGAATGATCTTGTGCTGAATAAATACTTGCGAATCCAGAAACGTTCCGGTCAACAGTATCCCTGCCTTTAAAATAGTTATCTTCTGATCTCACTCCAAAAGATATTGCTGTAGATATATCATTGATATAAGCGGTATTTTGAAAATATATCCCTTCAGATTTTATATCGGCATCGTAAAAATGTCCTACTGCCTCGTCTTCTTTTCGGTGTCTATTTGAATTGTAAAAGCTATGGGTAAAATCGTATCCAATTTTAAGACTATTAGTGTGACTTTGTTCAATGAATTTATTTTCATATGCAAGATTGAATAAGTTGCCATCAACATCTGTTTTGCTGTATCTGTCGCCGGATGCTGAAGTTGTGGTTGTATTGGCATTAGCCCCGTAAAAAGATTTTTCTGTTTTATCTTTGTACCCTAAATTAAATTGTAGTTTATTTAACTCATCTATTGTGTATAAAATCCCACCGTTATAGGAATTACTTTCTGAGTCAGCATAATCAACTCTCTTTGCTGTATTGCATCTTTCAGCCGTTCTTCCATATTCAGCTCCTTCTGGATGATCAAAATGAGAGTATCCTCCGATATTTCTATTTGTTTTACTGTCTCCATAAAGATTGCAAAAGTGATAATTGTATACTCCGCCAATTACTCTTGGCCCTGGCAATTGTTGTTCAATTGAAGAAGTAGTGATATCTAGATTTATTTTAAAACCTTCTTGTATATTTGAGAGATTTAACAAATAGGACTCATTCTTATAATCAGCTGAATTTCTGAAAGTATCAGTTTCAATCATTTTTGAAGATAATAAAATGGAGTTGTTTTCGTTAAGTGGCCTACTTATCAATATTTCTCCAGATAATGAATTATATGATCCGTAAGACGAATTAATCGAACTTTCTTTCGAGGAGTTCTTTGTTACAATATTTATCGTTCCTCCTACAGCACCAGAGCCATATAATGTTGATCCAGATCCACCTCTTATAATTTCAATTCTTTCGATAGACTCTAAAGGTATATTTGACAAATCAACTGAGGACATATCAATGTTGTTTAGACGATTACCATTAAGCAAAACAAGAACATTAGATATTGAAGCTTCTCCGAAACCTCTCATATCTATACCTGACTTTACATTTTCAATTCCACCATAATATTTTCGAATCTCTATTCCCGAATAATCCTCAAGAATTTTCTGTATATTATCATTCTTCCTTAAAGATAATTGATCAGACGTTATGATTGATATATTTGAGCCTGCAAGACCGGTAGAGAGTCTTGTATATTCTTCGTTAGTTGGCTTAATAAGAATTTCAGGGACTTCAGCAATTGCGTTGTAGCTGATTATTAAGAGTATAATTGCAGATAATACTAGTCTTTTAGTCATGTTTTGCCTCCAGTTTGAAGTCACCGCAAACAAATTGTGCCCAAATGATTATCCCGATCACGTGTGGATGACTATGTTTTGTTGGTAGGTCTCCTGACTTCTCCGTCAAAATTTGAATACGCCTTCCCAATAAAATCAGTGGCATCTGTATTCAAGCTCTGGAGTTACAGTTGCGGGTACAGCTAAGGATTTAAACCTTATTCCCTGTTATTCACTTTACGTGAACCAACGTTATAAATATGTTATATTCTTTAAAAATACGCAACACTTAAAATGAAAATATTTAAATCGCAATCCAGCATCAGTTTTGACTTCGATGAAGAACTTGAAGCTGCAAGTATTTCTCCTTATGGATTTAGAGAATATGATGCTAGGTGGCTCTATCCAGATCAGATAAATAAAAAAGGCCTTGAGGTTTTTGGTTACGGTTTAGGCCAATATATATCTGATATAAAAGGGAGTGGGTCATCAATCGTTGTTGGTCATGATTATAGGTCATACAGCGAAGAGGTAAAATATCATGTTGTAAAAGGTTTGTTGTCCTCAGGTTTAAAAGTAATGGATGTCGGACTTTCAGTGTCACCCATGGTTTATTTTGCTCAACACCATTTAAATACTGACAGTTTAGCCATGATCACTGCAAGTCATAATGAAAATGGCTGGACCGGCATTAAATGCGGTATTGAAAAATCACTTACCTTTGGGCCTGAAGAAGTGAAATCAATTAAAAAAATTGTTGATAACAATCATAACGTTACGATGGAAAATAATGGGGAGTATCAATTTATTCCTGGGGTGAAGGATAAATACATTGAATACCTTGCTTCAGATGTAAAAATTAATAAAGGAATTAAAGTTGTAGTTGCATGTGGTAATGGAACTGCTGGAGCTTTTGCACCAGAATTATTGAAACGTTTGGACTGTGAAGTGATTGAGTTACACTGTGATTTAGATTTTAAATTTCCACACTATAATCCAAACCCTGAAGACCTAGTAATGCTAAAGGATTTATCAGAAAATGTTATTAAGCATAATGCTGATGTAGGCTTTGCTTTTGACGGTGATGGTGACAGGCTTGGTGTAGTAGATGATAAAGGGGAAGAAATATTTTCCGATAAAATAGGTTTATTACTATCTGAGTTTTTGTCAGATGGTTATCCAGGATCAAAGTTTGTAATCGATGTTAAATCTACAGGACTTTATTTTGAAAGTTCAATACTTAAGAAAAATAATTGCACAGTCGATATGTGGAAAACAGGACATTCTCATATAAAAAGAAGGGTTAAAGAAATTGGCGCGCTGTGTGGTTTTGAAAAAAGTGGTCATTTTTTTATTAACGAGCCATTGGGATTAGGTTTTGATGATGGATTAAAATCTGCATGTTTAATGCTTCAATATTTAAGTAATGACATAACTAAAAAACTATCAGTTAAGAAATTGGAAATTAAAAAGACTTTTCAGTCACCAACGATGGCCCCTTTCTGCGAAGATGGTGAAAAGTATCAAGTTGTAGACTCAATTATAAAAAAAATCACAGAGACAGAAGAAAAGGGGGGGAAGGTTGGAAATCAAAATATTGAGAAAATAACGACAATCAATGGTATTCGGTTTGAACTTTCTAATGGGTCCTGGGGACTGGTCAGGGCCTCTTCCAATAAACCATCTTTGGTCATTGTTATTGAAAGCTTTGAGTCTAATAATGAAGTTGAGTTAATCTTTAATTATATAAATGCACTTCTCGATCAGACAGGTAAGGTTGGTGAATATGATCAGAAATTAACTGGTTAATGATAACCATTCCAGATAGAACCGAATCGACATAAACAAGATAAATATTCCAAAGAGAAGATTTAACTTACTTTTAGATAAATAGTGAGCAAACCTGACCCCAATCGGTGCGCCAATTATTGTAATAGGTGTAATTAATATAAGTCCTACAAGGCTTACATAGCCAAAGGATAATGGCAAATCGACATTGTTTTGTAAGCCAGCAATCATAAATCCTATTGTTCCAGGTACAGCAACAATAGTTCCAATTCCAGCTGCTGTTCCGATCGCTTTATGTATTTCAAAATTATATAGTTTAAGTATAGGGATACTTATTGACCCGCCACCTACTCCAATGATCACTGAAAGGAATCCAATAACTGAACCGAATCCATGACCAGTAATATTTTTAGGAAAAGAAGACGATAATCTCCATTTATCTTGCCAGAAAAAAAACTGCGCAGCGACAAACAGTAATATTATTGAGTAAATCAAAATTAGTGTGCTTCCCTCTAGATAAGAGACTGCAATTGAGCCGCAAGTAACACCCACAATTATTGAAACAAATATAAACTTTAAGAAATCTATATTTACGGAATTCTTCCTAGCGTGGCTTACTGCAGAAATAATTGATATTGGGACGATATTTGCAAGTGATGTTCCAACTGCTAAGTGCATTCTTATACTTTCATCTACTTCAGCTAGAGTAAAAATATAGTACAGAGCAGGCACTACGACGACGCCTCCTCCAATGCCAAAAAGACCTGCTATAAAACCAGCAAAAATACCTGTACCGATCAGTAAGGAAATAGAGAAGAGCAAGTCGCCTGACGCAACATTGCTAAAAATTGTACTGAACACTTAACTGATATTAGTTTTTACCAGACGGTAACTCATTGAAAGGCAGTTTTTTATCTGACCTTTCATCTTGTGGTAGCCCTAGGACTCGCTCCGCAATAATATTTCTTAAAACTTCGTCAGTACCACCAGCAATTCTCATGGCAGCAGAGAAAAAATAGCCGTTTTGGAATAAGTTTTTAAGAATTGGATTTTTATCTTGGTGAACCATACCTGACATGTCCATCAAATCCAGAGCATAAGACGATACATCTTGCATTTTTGATGCTGTGACTAGTTTACTTATTGAGAGCTCTGGTCCTGGCGTTTGACCTTTTGATAAAGCGGTCATGCTTCTGTATTTCGTATATTGCAAACCGCGAGATTGAATGTACCAGTCAGCCATCTTTTGTCTTACTTCACTATTTTTTACAGCAAGACCATCTTCAACTTCAATTTCTTTAGAGGCTTCAAAAATTTGGTCGAAATCCAAGCCTGGAGGATCTCCTACCGCTAATCTTTCATTCATTAGAGTAGTAAGTGACACTTTCCACCCGTCACCCTCTGCGCCAATTCTTTGACTGTCAGGTATACGAACGTCATTAAAGAAAACTTCATTGAAATTAGCTGAACCAGAAATTTGCTTAATAGGCTTAGCTTCAATTCCTGGTGTTTTCATATCAACATAAAAATAAGTAAGTCCCTTATGTTTTAAGGCAGTAGGATCAGATCGTGCTACAATCATTCCATAATCGGCAAAATGAGCTCCTGAAGTCCAAACCTTTTGACCGTTTAATACCCATTCATCACCGTCTTTTTCTGCCTTCATTCTTATACCAGCTAAATCTGATCCTGCTGACGGTTCAGAAAATAATTGGCACCAAATTTCTTCGCCTGTAATCATTTTCGGTAGAAATCTTTTTTTATCTTCATCTTTGCCCCAAGCCATCATGGTTGGCCCAAGCATGCCTATTCCAATTTCAAAATATCCTGAGTGTACAAAGTAGTCGTGTTCTTCTTGAGCATATATAACTTGCTCTATAGGTGTTCCTCCGTAACCTCCGAATTCCTTTGGCCATAGAATAGCAGCAAATCCAGCATCAGCTTTTTTTCTTTGCCATTCTTTAGCATTGTCTAGCGCTACCTTTGCAGCATCTTCACCTTTTACAGTTTCTGGCGCTCCAGCACTTGAAATAGAAGATCCTGCATCACCCTTTGGCTTTGCGGCTAGAGTAGATCTTTTTTCTGCATTGGCTTCTAGAAAAGATCTTACTTTTTTTCTAAATTCAGCTTCTTGAGGTGTGTCGTTAAAATCCATTTTTAAACTATATTCCTTTTTTCAAGATTTGAAATTAAATTTTCTTTCCACTGACGAATACTACCAATATTTAAAGAAAGTAGTTTGGATCTACGATAAAACAAGTGGCAGTCATATTCCCAAGTAAAACCAACACCTCCATGTATTTGAATATTTTCCTGAGACGCGTAATTGTAAGCTTCCGAGGCACTCACCCTTGCACCAGCAGCGGCAATTGGCAATTCATTTGAATCTGTGCTTAGTGCCCAGGCACCATAGTAGGCATTAGATCTTGCTAATTCAATTTTGACATACATGTCCGCCATCTTATGCTTTAAAGCTTGAAATGCACCTATCTGCTTTCCAAAAGCGAATCGCTCAAGTGAATATTTTTTTGCTTCATCAAGTGAGACTTGTGCCCCACCCACTTGCTCGAAAGAGAATAAAACAGCTGCTCTATTAAAAATATTATCAATCATCTCCCAGCCACTTCCTTCGTCTCCGAGTCTTTCACATGCAACATTTTTCAAATCTAATGCGCAAGATGGTCTCGTGGGATCGATGGTGTCTAAGTTTGAAATATTTAAGCCTGGATCATTTCTATCAATAATAAAAAGTGAGAGAGAATTATAATTTGAATTACTATCAGAATTTGCTGCAACAATGATATAGTCTGCTGACTCTCCATCAGAAACGGGATTTTTAGATCCATTTATTTTACCTGAAGCATGCTGTGTCCTGATGTTGTTGGGTTTTGGTTTACCATTAGTTTCTGATAAAGCAAATGTCCCAATTTTTTCACCTGATGCAATGTGTGGTAAATATTTTTTCTTTTGTTCATCCGTACCATACGATTTTAAAAATTCAGCAAAGATATATATCGAAGAAGAAAATGGTGTAGGCGCAAGAGCTCTGCCTAGCTCTTCAGCTATTACACATAATTCCAACATACCTAGACCAAGTCCTCCATATTCTTCAGGTATTGCAGTACCAGTCCAACCTAATTCAGAAATTTGAGACCAAAGATCAGCATCATAGTTTTTCTGATTATCTTCTAGAATACTTCTTACAGACTTACGGTCGCATTTATCTTGTAAAAACTTTCTAGCTTGATCGCGCAAAAGCTTTTGATCATCTGAAAAGTCAAAGTTCATGGTAATTATTCTTTAGGAAGATTGTCTTCTTCAATGTCAGATGTAACTTCAGGCAACTCTTCAACATTAATAACTTCATTTTCATTGTTATCTTCTAGCTGACCACTCGCAGCAAAACTTTCTTCTTCAGAAGGTTGGTTTTCCTCAATTGGATCAACAGTAGTTTGATCAGTTGTTTCCTCGTGAGCTGTTTCAATACTTTCCGTAATTGGAGATTCAACTTCTGATGTATCTAATACATCCTGAGTCTCATTAAGATCTGGAGTTTCATTAAGGTCTGGAGTTTCATTTGTATCTGTTGAACTCATAGATGAGGTTTCCACATCACTTACCGTATCTTCAATTGGCTTAGCTCTCGTTTCAACTCTAGGGGATCTTGCAGTAAATTTACGTGTTGCAGACTTTTCCATTTCTGATTTGGACAATCCGCCTTGATACATCTGTCTAAACGTATCATTATCCACTTCCTCTAATTCCTCTTCTTCTTCATAATCTGGAATTTGTCTTAGCTTAGAAACAATACTTTCTTTTAGCTCTTCGGCTGTAATCTTAGATTCACTGATTTCTCTGAGCGCTATTACAGGCTTCTTGTCGTTTTCAGGGTCAACAGCGGGAGTAGCTCCTCTACCCAATTGAACTGCTCTTTCTTTAGCAAGAATAACCAAATCATACTGATTATTAATAAGTTTTATGCAATCCTCAACGGTAATACGAGCCATATAATTATTTGAAATTGAAGTTGCTTTTTATTGTAATATATAAATAAATCAAGCTTTATATGATTAAAAAAGAAACACGTGTAGATAGTCCATGCGTCAAAATATGTAAGTATAATGAGGCTTTTATGGACGGCAAGGTCTGTATTGGGTGCTTTAGAGAGCAGTTTGAAATCACTAATTGGCTAAGAATGTCCGATGAAGAAAAAACCTTAGCACTAAAAGATGCTAATGAAAGAAGAGAGGAATTTAAGAAATTTGATGCTTGATATTAGTTGGACTTGTAAAGCGACATGGAAGACTGCAAGCTACAATACTTTGTGGTGTCTTCTAGGATGCAGTATTGGAGACTTTGGCACAATATTTTATTTTCAAATGATAGATCATTCCTTGTCAATTTATCTTGTGATGCTAATTGCCATATTCAACGGACTTGTGACAAGTATTTTGCTAGAGACTTTTATTTTGATGAAAAGTTTTCCATTTTCTGAAGCTTTGAATATCGCTTTTAAAATGAGCTTCATTAGCATGGTAGCAATGGAGATTTCAATGAATTTAACAGATCTTATTTTTGCAGGTGGTGTGTTAACCATTACTATTATTCCTTTCATGCTCTTAGCAGGATTTGTCACCCCGCTGCCCTATAATTACTATAGGCTTAAAAAATACAATGAATCATGTCACTGAGTAAATGTTAGAAAAAGAATTTGAACTAGAATCTGAAAAGATAGTTACATACAAGAAGGAAAATCCCGGTGCAGATAAATTTTACTTTTCTCATGCAAATGGATTTAGTGGTAAAGTCTATAACAAACTATTATCAAACATTAGTGATAGTTACGAAGTCATAACTTATGATATGCGGGGTCATGGAAATACCACTCTAAAAGCCGATCCAAACAAATTAAAATCTTGGTACACTTTTAAAAATGACCTAATAGAACTTATCAAAATAGAAAATAAACCTGTTGTGCTTTCAGGTCATTCAATGGGTGGAACCGCAAGTTTGCTTGTGGCTTTGTCTAATCCTGATCTTGTGAGTAAGTTAATACTTGTTGATCCAGTAATGTTGCCTTTGAGATATATTTTAACTTATAAGTTTTTACAATTTACTGGCCTTTCTCATTTAGTGAATCCACTAGCAAAAAATGCATCTATAAGAAGAAATGGATGGTCAAGTAAAGATGATGCTTTTCAATATTTCTCAAAAAAAAATTTATTTAAACATATTGATGAACAAATTATCAGAGATTACGTCGAATATTGCACCTATACTGACCAAAACAATGAGCTCAAACTTAAATGCGAACCAAGCTGGGAATCAGCTTGCTTCAAGTTGACATCGCATGAAGTTTGGTTTGATCTAAAAAGAATAAACATACCTTTAAAAATAATTCTCACTCCTAATAGTGTGGTCTGCAATAAGCTGAGTCAGAAGAGAATTAAGAAATATAACCCTCAAACGGAAATATGCTTTATTGAAGACACAAGTCACATGCTTCCTTTGGAGAAAACAACTGAAGTATCAAGAGAAATCAATAATTTTCTGTAAATTAACTATATCTATTATCTGAATGCCAAATCAGTTAAAATAATATAATGGATAATTTTTTAGACTTAGTTTCATCAGTTTGGTCACAAGGAGTGTTTGGAATAGATTTCAATAATATACTAATCGGTATTCTAATTCTTATACTTTTTGTCTTATTCAGATCTTTATTTTCAAAGATTGTTGTTGGTAGATTGAAAGCTATTGTAAAAAAATCTTCAACTCAAATTGATGACGAGGTTTTAGAGGCTTTTGATGGTCCACTGAGATTTTTTCCAATCGTAATCGGGGTATACATCAGCACTCAATATTTAAATTTAAACAGTACACTTGAAATAATTGCCGCAAATCTAAATACATCACTCATAACAATTCAAATATTCTGGTTCCTTTATAAAGTAATTGATCCTTTTTCTTTTTTTATTCATAAATTTGGTGAACTGTTAACGTATGATTTAATTGATTGGGGTGTAAGGATACTTAAATTCTTTATCTTTATTATTGGAGGTGCGGCAGTACTTGAAATATGGGGTATTAAGGTTGGACCCATATTGGCTGGTCTTGGATTATTAAGTGTTGCTGTTGCTTTAGGTGCTCAAGATTTATTTAAAAACTTAATTTCAGGTATACTGATACTTCTTGAAAAAAGATTTCAAAACGGTGATTGGATAAAAGTTGAAAATATAGTTGAAGGTACTGTAGAAAAAATTGGATTTCGCTCAACGCTAGTAAGAAGATTTGACTCCTCGCCGGTAATGGTCCCAAACTTTAATTTTGCCGAAAACGCCGTAACAAACTTTAGTAATATGAAAAGTCGCCGAATTTATTGGACCATTGGTTTAGAATATCGAACAACACATGATCAGTTAAGAAAAATAAGAGACGAGATTGAAAAATATTTAACGGATAATGGAAATTTTGTTAAATCTACGGAACAACCATTGTTTGTTAGAATAGAAAAATTCTCTGACAGCTCTATTGATTTGTTGGTTTATTGTTTTGCTACCACTACAAATTGGGGAGAATGGTTAGAGATAAAAGAAAACTTAGCTTTCGAGATTAAAGGTATTGTTGAGAAGAATGATGCTGGCTTTGCTTTCCCTTCTCAATCTATATATATAGAAAAAGGAACAACCTAAAAAGACTCCTTTTGAAAAAGCTCTTTGTGATTAAGGGTATCTTGTGCATAGTAGTTTTTAATCATTCGCATTGAATTAGACTCTTTGTTCTTAATAATATCTTTTAGAAAATCTAAATGAACTGCTTCACTATCACCATATAAATTTAATTTTCCACGTCTGTTTAAGCCCTCTGAGGAAATTTTTACTATTTGTTCTGCTAAATCCCATCCTTCAATATTATTAATAGTTGAGTTGAGACCATTCTTTAAAACGTCTGCTCTAAAATTCATTAAATCGGTATAATCGAGCTGACTGGTAATGCTCAAAGCTTCCTCAAGAGCAGTCTCATCATAAAGTATGCCTGTCCAAAAAGCTGGTAATGCACATAGTGTTTTGTACCCACCTGCGTCAGCTCCTCTCATTTCAATAAATGTTTTTAATCTTACTTCAGTGAATATGGTAGAAATATGATCAGTCCAATCTTTAATTGTAATTTGATCTTTGGAAAATTCGTTATGCTTACCCTCAATTAAGTCTGCGAATGAATAATCTGAGCATCTTATATAATTACCATCTCTTATAAGAGCATAAACAGGAATATCTAAAGCAAAGTCTACATACTTTTCAAAACTCATGTTTGGCTCAGTAAGAAATTTAGGTATGCCCGTCCGATCCGCATCTGTTCTTGTCCACACATGTCCTCTATAACTTTCAAATCCTGATGGTTGGTTATTTTTAAATGGCGAGTTAGCAAATAAGCCTGTCACTAATGGTTGAAGTACAGATGAAACATTGATTTTTTTTCCCATATCTTCTTCTGAAGTAAAATCAAAATTAGCTTGCACTGTTGCAGATTGATACATCATCTCTAAACCCAATCCACCAAGCGACCTCATATAGGGAGTCATAATTTCTGCATATCTTTTTTTGGGAACCATTGGTATTTCTTCAAGAGTACCTATGGGTAAGAAGCCAATTCCTAAAAATCCAATATTATATTTTTTTTCTAATTTTTTAGTTAAATCCAGATGACTGTTGATTTCACTACATGTTTCATGAACTGATTTAAGTGGAGCGCCGGACAACTCAAATTGACCTCCAGGTTCTAGAGTTATACTTGCATTATTCTTTGTGAGAGCAATTGTATTGTTACCTTCTTTAACTTCTTTCCAGCCTTCTTTCACAAAATCTTGAAAGATAGCTTGTATACTCACATCGCCATCATAGGGGATCAAAGATAAATCATTTTGCTTAAAAATAAATTTCTCATGCTCAGTACCTATCCTGAGAGTGTTATCTTTCTTTATTCCTTCACTGAAGTAATTTATTAAATCTTGTTTATTAATCATTATAAATGCTGTTCATAACTAGCGAGGTAGCAACAACCCCAGCTGTTTCAGATTTAAGAATATTACTACCCAGGGTTACTGGTACAGAATTCTTTATACTCCCTAAATCTGTCATTTCGTTTGGAGAAAAATCACCTTCTGGACCGATTACAATTCCTATACTTTCATTAAGTGATAAATTTATTTTATCAATTGCGCTAGTATTTTTTTCAAGTGAGCAGAAAATAAGTTTATCATAATTCATTGTTTTAATCATTTCGCTAAAAGAGATTAAATTATTAAATGAAGGCAAATTTACTCTACTAGACTGCTCGCATGCCTCAATAGAGATTAGTCTTAATCTCTCAAGATTAATTTTTTTATTATTTGTTCTCTCCATTAATACTGGCTGGAAAGAAGTTATTCCAATCTCTGTGCATTTTTGCACCATAAACTCCATAGGAGATCTCTTTATAGGTGAGAAAAATAGAGTTATATTGTGGCTATCAATCTCATTTTCTTTACATTCCTTTAATTTCAGCTTACATATTTTTTTTGAATTGCTCACAACTTCAGCTATACATTCAAATTTGTCATTAAAAAGTGAAATATGGTCTCCAATTTTACACCTAATAACATTGTTTACATAATGAGATTTATCATCTTCTAAAGAAACAGTCTCTCCTGACTTTAAGGCTGAAGTTATAAAAATTCTATTTTTTATCTTAGTCATTTATATATATTAAATTCATAATATTAGTTTTGAGGAAATACAAGTTGCAGAAGTATATTCATTTATTAAGACTCCATCAGCCCAATGGATTT
Source organism: uncultured Pelagibacteraceae bacterium (assembly GCA_902523535.1). Lineage (GTDB taxonomy): Bacteria > Pseudomonadota > Alphaproteobacteria > Pelagibacterales > AG-422-B15 > CACNXQ01. The sequence continues at coordinate 68,160 of CABYZQ010000004.1, read as the reverse complement.
ATGTTACTAATGTTACCATGTTTTTGGGGAATATTTGCAGCTTTTAGCTCGTTTAAAGATATACATAACAATCTTCTCACCATTATCTTATTCGCCATTGGCTCGGTCGTGATGAGATCTGCAGGTTGCGTAATAAATGATATATTTGATAAAGATCTTGATAAGCATGTGAGCAGAACATCAAAAAGACCTTTGGCAAGTGGAGCCATCAGCACAATTGAAGCAATCACAATATTTTGTCTTTTGTGTCTAGTCGGACTTGCAATATTGCTTTCATTAAACAAGACGGCAATTATGATTGGATTTATTTCATTTTTTCTTTTTATATTATACCCTCTTATGAAAAGGATTACATATTGGCCACAGCTATTTCTTGGTCTAACTTTTAATATTGGTGTTATTATTGGATATGTATCCATTAATGGGAATATTTCTTTATCTATCTTCTTCTTGTATCTTGCAGGAATTTTTTGGACTTTAGGTTACGATACAATATATGCCCATCAGGACCGGGAGGATGACTTAAGAATTGGAATAAAATCAACAGCTATTTTGTTTGGAGATAATTCAAAATTATGGATTTCTTCTTTTTATTTGTTAATGATTATCTGCCTATTAATCTTTGGCCAATTATCTGATTTTAAATATTTATATTATACTTCTCTTCTTCTCGTAGGATTTCATTTGTTATTTCAATTATTCAAACTAGATATTTATAATAGTGAAGTGTGTCTAGAAATTTTCAAAAGTAATCGGTATACTGGCGCATTAATTATGTTCTCTTTACTACTAACACTGATTTGATATATGAATTTTGAAATTACAGCTCAAAAAATTATTGAAAAGACTCTCAAAAGTGGAGCTACTGAGTGCGATGTTGTGCTTGCAAAGGCAAGTGGGAAATCAATCAGCTGCAGAAAACAGAATATAGAAGATCTTGAAGAGTCAAATGATAGCACCATTGGAATAAGAGCGCTGGTTGATCAGAAGCAAGCTTTTGTTTCTTCATCTGAAGTGGACGATGATAATATAGAAACACTTGTAAACAAGTGTGTATCGATGGCAAAATTAGCGCCCGTTGACGATACGGCTGTCTTGGGCGATAGTTCATTATTCGAAAGCGAAATAGGTAATTTAGAATTACATCAAAGTGAAGAGACTAACACTGAAGTTCTAATAGACTCTGTTAAGGAGTGTGAAGAAGCAGCTCTTTCAGTGCCTGGGATAAGTAATTCAGAAGGCGCTGGAGCATCTTTTTCACAGGGCGAATTCTACTTAGCGACAAGTAATGGATTCCAGGGAGGATACAAATCGTCAACCAATTCTATATCTTGTTCTGTTCTAGCTGGTGAAGGACAAAGTATGGAAAGAGATTATGATTACTCTGTATCAAGACATTTTTCAGATTTGCGATCAGCTAAAGAAATTGGAACGTCAGCAGCAAACAAAACATTAAAACGTTTAAATCCAAAAAAAATAAAATCAACAAAACTTCCGGTAATATTTGATAAAAGAATTAGTAATGGCTTAATCGGATACCTTGCTGGAGCAATATCAGGTCCATCTATCGCAAGAGGAACAAGTTTTCTAAAGGATAGTCTTGGAAAACAAATATTCAAAAAAGATGTAACTATAATCGATGATCCAGGAATTCTAAAAGGGTTGGGCTCTAAACCATTTGATGGAGAAGGAATTCAAGTCAGTAAAAAAGAAATTGTGTCCAATGGAAAACTCAATACTTGGATTTTAAATACCTCAACAGCAAAGAAGCTTAACTTTAAAACAACAGGAAACGCATCACGGTCTGTTGGAGCACCTCCAGGTGTATCAACATCAAATTTTTTTATGACTAATGGAATACTGTCTTATGATGATATGATCAAATCTATTAAATATGGTTTTTATGCAAATGAACTAATTGGAATGGGTGTTAACTTAGTTACAGGCGATTATAGTATGGGTGCTAGTGGCATGCTGATTGAAAATGGCGAAATTACTCATGCTGTAAGTGAAGTAACTATAGCTTCAAATCTTACAGAAATGTTTTTAAATTTATCCGCAGCTAATGATCTTGAGTTCAAGTACCGAACCAACGCTCCTACAGTTCTAATTGAGAATATGACACTAGCAGGAAAATAAGCTTTTTAGCCATAAACCAATATTTAGATTTAAATTTTCTGTAATAGTATTATGAATACCCTCTCATGACTGGATCGCAGATATTAGCAAGGTTATTCAGAGATAGCATAAGACCTTACGCGTCAAGATTAGCTAGCTCATTATTCTTTATGATAATAATAGCCCTTTCAACAGGTGCGACTGCATGGCTGCTTGACCCTGCAATTGACAAAATTTTTCTTGATAAAGATGAATCAATGTTGTTGTTAATACCAATTGCGATAATTCTTACACTTCTCATTAAGAGTGTTGCAACTTATATCCAAATTGTACTTTTAAACGGTGTATCCCAAAATATTATCGCAGACACACAAATAAAATTATTCAAAAAAATAATTAACGCTGATCTATCTTGGCTTCATAAGATACACTCAGCAAAAATAATTTCTAATTTTCTATATGACGTTACTTTACTTCAAGATGCAGTTAGTAGCAGTCTTGCAAATGGAGTTAAGGATTTACTGACACTCATTTGCCTTCTTGGTGTTATGTATTACCAAGACTGGCAACTAGCAACTATAGCAATCATAGCTTTCCCTTTAGTCGGAGTATTGACGAGAAGATTGGGCAAAAGAGTAAAAAAAGCCTCGACAGAAACACAAGAAGAAACGGGAGTACTTGCATCCATACTTTCTGAAAATTTAGATGGAACAAGAATTGTTAAAGCTTATCAACAAGAAGAAAAAGAAATTGAAAAACTTAGTAATTCAGTTTGGAGAAGGGTTCAAAAAATTCTTAAAGGGGCAAATGCTCGTGGGGCCGCGTCACCATTTGCTGAGTTTCTTGCAGGATTTGGTATAGCAGGAACATTATACTATGCAGGTTTGAGGGGACTTCAAGGGGAACTGCCATTAAACGAATTTGTATCATTTCTTGGAGCAATGATGTTGGCATTTCAACCTCTGAAAAGACTTGCTTCAATAAATACAACTCTTCAGGAAGGTTTTGCAGCAGCTATAAGAGTATTCGGTCTGTTAGATCAAGAAAGCTTAATTAACGAAAAAAAAGATGCAAGAGATCTATCGTTAAATAAAACTAATATTGATTTGCATGAGGTAACTCTCTCTTATGAAGGACAGACAAATTCAGCACTAAAGAAAATTAATCTCAATATTCCTCATGGAAAAACTACTGCTTTAGTAGGACCAAGTGGATCAGGTAAATCATCAATTTTAAATCTTATACCAAGATTTTATGATCCCGACTCAGGTGAACTAAAAATTAACGGACAAAATATAAAAGATTTAACAATTTCTTCAGTCAGGTCAGTGATTGCTTTAGTTAGTCAAGAACCAATTCTATTTGATATGTCGATTAAGGAAAATATTCTTTACAGCCGACCTGACTCTACCGAAGAAGAAATTATTAGTGCTGCAAAATCTGCTGCTGCTGACTCATTTATTGCTCAGCTGCCAAATGGATACGATACGGTAATTGGAGAGAACGGGTACAGTCTCTCAGGCGGCCAAAAACAAAGAGTTTCAATTGCAAGAGCTTTTTTAAAAAATGCACCAATACTATTATTGGATGAGGCAACTTCAAGTTTAGATACAGAATCAGAAAGCCTTGTTCAGGAAGCAATAAAGAAACTAATGAAAGATAGGACAACTTTGGTAATAGCCCATAGGCTAAGTACTATAATAAATGCCGATCAAATTATAGTTCTAGATGATGGAAAGATAGTTGAAAGTGGCACTCATGAAGAGTTACTATCAAAGAATGGCGTCTATAAGAAATTGTACGAACGCGAATTTTAATTTAATGATAAAATATCTTGCAAGTAAAGTGGTTGCACAAAATATAATATCTTATTTAGGATCTCTTTATATTTTATTTGTGCATAAGTCCTCAAAAATTAAATTTAAAGATCGAAAAAATATTAATGGTCTATTTAAAAAAGATGAATCTTTTATTTACTCTTTTTGGCACGACCAGCTTTTAATGTGTCCTCTTACATGGCAAAATAAAAAACCTATAAGAGTACTTATATCAAAGCATCGTGACGGAGATATAATATCTAAAGTCATTTCGCATTTAGGTTTTAGTGCAATTCGAGGATCAACTCATAAATCTAATAAAACAAAAAATAAAGGTGGGCTTTTATCAGCTAGAAAAATGATAAAATCACTTCAAGGAGATGTCTGTATTGGCATTTCTCCGGACGGGCCTAAGGGGCCAAGACATAAAGTAAGTGACGGCATCATTAGCATTGCAAAGCTTAGCAATGCAGTGATTGTACCTGTAGGCATTGGATTTAAAAATAAATGGAAATTAAATACGTGGGATCAATTCATTATTCCAAAGCCGTTTAATGAAATAACTGTAATTTGGGGCAAGCCAATTAAAGTAGGCAAAAAAAATACTAACATTAAATCAACTAAAGAAACGCTTGAGAATCTGATGAATGATCTCACAAAAAGAGCTAATAAAGGATATAATTAAAAAAAAATGATATTCTTTCTCTACCGAATATTTTCAAATTTAGCTCTTATCTTTATTCCTTTTGTTATCTTTATAAGGAAAAGAAAAGGCAAAGAGTTGCCAGATAGAATTAGCGAAAGGTATGGGAAAAATACACATAATCGAAAAAAAGGTAAACTGATCTGGATCCATGCTGCCAGCATTGGTGAGTGTCAATCAATACTACCAATAGTAGATAAATTGAACAAAGATCAATCTATTGATCAAATATTAATAACATCTGGAACTGTAACATCAGCAAAAATAATAAATAAAAAAATCAAAGGTAAAGTTGTACATCAATTTATACCTTTTGATGTTCCAGTATTTGCAAATAGGTTTCTAAATTATTGGAAGCCGTCTCTTGCAGTTTTTGTAGAGTCTGAAATTTGGCCTAACTTTATTCATAACCTAGATAACAAAAATATACCTCAAATTATAATTAACGGAAGAATGACAATTAAAAGTTTTAAAAGATGGTCCTTATTTAATTCATCATCTAAAGATTTGTTTTCTAAATTTAGTTCTTGCAGTACGCAAAATACAGATAGTACTTTATTTTATGAAAAACTTGGAATTAAAAAAACTAATTATACTGGCAATTTAAAGTTTGCTCTTATTCCTGATCTTACTGATGCTAAAAAGTATGACGAGCTCAAAGCTTTGGCTGGTGATAGAAAAATATTTCTTGCAGCTAGTACTCACCCTGGAGAAGAAGAAATTATTACTAGAGTAACTCTAAAATTAAAAAAAACTTGTAAAGAGCTTCTTACAATTGTTGTTCCTAGGCATCCAACAAGAAATAACATCATCAATAAGAATATCATTAAAAATACTGCAATTAGATCAATGGGGAATAAAATAAAAAGAAATACTCATATTTACTTAGCTGATACAATTGGTGAATTAAATCTATTTTATAAGTTAGCTGATATTATTTTTATTGGTGGCAGTTTAGTGATGCATGGTGGGCAAAATCCAATTGAAGCAGCATACCATGGAAAAAAAGTATACCATGGCAAACATGTTGAAAATTTTTCTGACGTATATCTGACTTTGGATCAAATGAAATTGTCACAAGTTGTAAATAATGAGAGACAGCTGGAACATTTTATTCATGAAGAGTATAAATCATTAGACAAAGCAGTTAGGAAAGTTGATATCAGCAGTTTACAAAAGGAGGGTGAAGAGACAGTGAAAAAAGTATTGAAAGAAATATATCAATACCTCTAATTAATTATGGAAAAATTTTTTCTGAAAATATGGTATCAAGATGTATATTACGCAAATCTCGTCTCACTATTTTTAATTCCATTGTCATTCATATACATATGTCTTTTTTACATAAGAGCATTATTTTATAAAAATAAGAAGTTCAGTATCCCCATCATATGCATTGGCAATATAAATATAGGGGGTACAGGTAAAACTTCAACATTACTAACATTAATTGAAGAAATAAAAAAGAAAGGCAAGCAAGTTTCAGTATTGTTGAGAGGCTATGGATCTTCAAATAAATCTAAATTCTATAAGGTTTCAAAATCAGACCCGTTTAGCAAGGTTGGAGATGAAGCCCTACTATATGCAAATTGCGTCCCAACTTACATCACCACCAATAGAGCATTTGCAATTGAGAAAATAATAAATGAAAAGCAAACAGACATCATATTGTTGGATGATGGATTTCAAGATCGATCATTCCATAAAGATAAAACCATACTAACAGTTAATGGTAAGAGAGGTTTTGGAAATAAATTGTGCTTACCTGCAGGACCACTGAGGGAGCTTATAAGACCTGCTCTAAAATCTTCCGAATTTGTAGTCATTATTGGAGATGACCTTCATCATATTACAAAAAAATATGACTACGATAACTTAGAATTCTACAATGCTAACGTTAAAGCTGTAGATGTTTTTGATAAGAAAAATTATTTAGCCTTTAGCGGCATTGGAAATAATGATGGGTTTTTTGATACCCTTAAAAACAAAGGTTATGAAGTTATAAAAAAGATAAGTTTTCCCGATCATTATCAGTTCACTAGAAAAGATTTAGAAAGCTTATTAGATAAGGCGAAAAGAGAAAATTTATCACTTATCACGACAGAAAAGGACTATGTTCGAATTCCTGAAGATTACAGGAAGAACATTGATTGTTTCAAGATTAAGCTTGAAATACCGAATATTGAAAAACTAATAAGAAATTTGATTAATTAAAATAATGAAATCATTATTCAAGATCTTGGTAAAGTACCCACTGGAGTTTTTATTTTTTATTTTCTTCTTTACTGTCTTTAAAATTCTACCTCTGAGAATGTCGCGTGCTCTTGGAATATTAATTTCTACTTCTGTTGGACCATTTCTTCCAATACATAATCTTTTAATAAAAAATTTATCTATTGCATTTCATGACAAAGATAAAGAGTGGATTAATGATGCAGCTAATAGAGTTTGGAAGAATCTTGGCTATACGGTCTCAGAATATGCCCATATGAAAAGTATACTCAAGAGTAAGATTGAAGTGATTAATAATGAATTCTCAGATGATGTATTTAATGAAAATGAACATAGTGTAATTGTTTCAGGTCATAGTTCAAATTGGGAAATACCTGGAATGGCTCTTCGAAGTAAGATGAATAGGGTCTCAGCGATAGTAAGAGAACCAAATAATCCTCTGATAAATTTTGTTGTAAAACAACTAAGACACAAATATAGCGTTCAATGCTATAGTAAAAACAGATCAGGGACGAGACAGCTATTAAATCAATTCAATAAAGGAAGCTCTATTGCCCTCTTGGCAGATCAACAGTTGTCTTCAGGAACAAAGGTTAAATTTTTTAATAAGGAAATGAATATATCAACACTTCCTGCACAAATTGCTTTGAAAGCAAAATGTAAAATATTTTTAGCCTGGCCAATACGAACAATTGATAATAATTTTAAATTTGAGGTAGTTGAGTGCATTGATACAAAAGATAAAGAGAGTAATGAAGAAAACATTTATAAAATTTCAGCTCAAATATCCTCATTTTATCAAGAAATGATTACTAAGTACCCTGAACAATACTTTTGGTTCCACAATAGATGGAAAATATAAATCTAATTTTTTTTTAAAAAATTAATCTAAAAGCAATTGTGGGTCTACATAGGTATTAAACACCATTACTCCCCAGTGAAGATGAGGGCCGGTTGATCTTCCTGTAGAACCTACTTCACCAATAATATCATCCTTTGATACTGTTTGATTTACTGTTACTTTTACATTAGATAAATGAGCATAAATTGATTTTACCCCATGCCCATGATCAAGAATTATGGTTCCACCTGTATAATAAAGATCATCTTCGGCATGTATAACAAGTCCTTCATTGCAGGCATAAATTGGGGTTCCAGTTTCAGCCGCAATATCTAAACCACGATGTGGGCTTTTAGCTTTTCCATTTAATATTCTTTGACTACCAAAAACACCACTGATAATTCCTTCTGTTGGTTGAATAAAACTATCTTTAAAATAAGTAAGGTTTAAGTTGATTTTTTTCTTTTCTTTTATCAAATCATTTTCATAAATTATTCTTTCGATTATTTCATCATCAAGTGGTGTAACCATTTGTTCTGGTAAACCGTCAATCCTTTGTATGTCGTAGTCTTGTTTTATTATATTTATTTGATGAATTTTAATTAATGATCCATTTTTTAAATATGTCACACTTATAGGTTCCACATGGTCCCTGCCGACTGCAAATACAAAGTGACCTTTTTCGCTAACTTTTATAAAATTATTATCTACTATAATTTCATCTGCATCTAATGACTGGCCGATAACCAGGCTTCCTTGACGTATTTCTTTGGGTAAATCAGCTGCTATGGCTGGTTGAAAAATAAAAAAAAAGATTGCTATTAATTTAATCTTTATTTTCATTTATCTCTTTGTATCTCCTTAGTGCAACTTTTGGATTTGCATAAATTTCCTGTAAATCAACGTTCCAATACTTCAAATTATCAAGTGAGATCTTCTCTTTTGTGATTGAGCATTCTACATAATCCCCAGACTTTATTATTTGAAACTGGCCATGATGCAATCTTATTTCTGCCTTCGTAGTAAAACTATTTGTCATTAATTTCTCTAAGTTTGGCTTTTAAAGTAGCAAAATTAGTTTCTATGATCAACTCACTTTCATCTTTTAAATCTTTTTTTGATTTGATTATTTTATTTGAACTCCTTGTAACTGAGTACCCTCTTTTTAAAACAGATTTATAACTCAAGCTTTCAAGGAGTGTACTTTTATTATCTAATTCTTTTTGAAGCCTCTCTACCAAAATATTTTTTGCTTTCAATAGAGACTCCTCTAAAGAAATGAGTTTTACTTTACTGCTCTTTAATTGCTCACCGATAACACGAAAATTAAGTGATTGAGAAATATTTTGAAAATGAGAAGTAAGATTATTTAGAAAAAGTTTTAGTGAAACAGGCAATTTATCTTTTATTGAAATGAAATTGTCTTTAAGATTATCAAGGTATAAATTTATTGAATAATTTAGACGATTATTTTTTTCACTGATATCCCTCAAAAGTTCTTCTTTATCTGGGGTAGAAATTTCTGCTGCAGCTGTAGGCGTTGGTGCTCTTAAGTCAGAAACAAAATCAATTAGTGTGGTATCTGTTTCATGACCAATTGCAGATACAATAGGAATATTACTTTTGAAGACAGACCTGATTACAATTTCTTCATTGAAAGGCCAAAGGTCTTCTATACTGCCCCCACCACGTGCTATGATAATAAGGTTTGGTATATTTACTTCGTCTTTACTCGATAAATTATTAAATCCATCTACTGCATCAGAAATTAACTGAGCCGCATCTTGGCCCTGAACTGGAACAGGCCATAGAATGACATTGCATGGAAACCTCTCATTTAATCTATGAAGTATATCTTTTATAACTGCACCTGTTGGAGATGTGACTATACCAATCGTTTCAGGATACTTTGGTAGACTTTTCTTATTTTGCTCATCAAATAAACCCTCAGCCACAAGCTTTTTCTTACGTTGCTCTAAAAGAGCCATTAAAGCTCCCTCTCCTGCAGGAGTTATTGAATCAACTATAATTGAATAATCTGATCTCCCCGGGTATCGATCAGAATATCCCGTTGTGAGCTTACCTGAACAAATAACTTCTAATCCATCTTCGGGTACAAAACTAATTCTTGCTGCTGCACTTCGCCAGATTATTGCTTTTATAACTGCCTTATCATCTTTTAAATTTAAATATATGTGGCCTGACGCTGGCTTACTTAAACCCGAGACTTCCCCTCTAACTTTTACGTAGCCAAAACTGTTTTCAAGAGTTCCCTTTATAGAGTCTGAAATTTCTGAAACTGAGTACTCTTGGATATTTTCTCTAACCATTTAATTTAATTCCTTATATGCTAATATATCAATTAATTTAAATTTTACTTTATGAAAATTCTTGTACTTGGAAATGGAGCTAGGGAGCATTCTCTATGCTATGCAATATCAAGAAGTCCTTTGGCTACATCACTATTTTGTGCTCCTGGGAATTATGGAATAAGTCTACTAGCAGAATGTAAAGATTTAGATCTTGATGATTTTAACTCTATTCATTCATATTGTGTCGAAAAATTTATTGATTTAATTGTAGTTGGACCTGAGGTTCCATTAGTTGCGGGAATAGTGGATTATTTTGTATCAAAAAATATTAAAATATTTGGTCCAAATAAATACGCATCCCAACTTGAAGGATCAAAGAGCTTTATGAAAGATCTTTGCAAAAATTATTCTATTCCAACAGCTGCCTATTCTACTTTTGATAACTACGAAGACGCAGTCAAATACTTAAAAAAACAAAGTTTGCCAATTGTAGTAAAAGCAAATGGATTAGCTGCCGGAAAAGGAGTGACAGTCGCAGACAGTTTTGAAATGGCTGAAAAAGCTCTGAAGGAAATTTTTGAAAATAAATTTGGAATAAATATGTCCGCAGTCATTGAAGAATTTATGGAAGGTGAAGAAGCGAGTTACTTTGTATGCACTGATGGTACTGAGTTTATTTCTCTTGAAAGTGCTCAAGACCATAAACGCATAGGAGAAAATGATACTGGTCCTAACACAGGTGGGATGGGAGCCTACTCACCTGCTCCTATCTTTACAGATGAGATTAAAAAACAAGTCGATGATGAAATTATATATCCCACACTAAATGCCATGAGAGAGTTAGGTCATCCATATCAAGGTATTTTGTATGCAGGGCTAATGATTAAAAATGGGAAGGCAAAACTTGTTGAATATAATATTAGATTTGGAGATCCTGAATGCCAAGTTTTAATGCTAAGAATGAAAAGTGATATAGTTCAACTTATGCTGAGCTGTATCGATAAAGATTTACATGACTTTGAATTAAAATGGGAAGATGATCATTGTGCAACAGTTGTAATGGCATCGAATGGATACCCAGGATCATTTGAGAAAGAAACTGTAATTAACGGAATAGATAAGTTAGAAAATACTGACACTTTTCAGGTATTTCACGCTGCAACAGCTATTAAAGATAAAAAAATAATTGCTACAGGTGGAAGAGTCCTCGCTGTAACGTCAAAAAATGCATCACTTAGTGAGGCTTTGAAGAAAATCTATGATTCAATTCACTCGATAGACTGGCCTGAGGGGTACTATAGAAAAGATATTGGAAAGAAAGCTTTAACATGACTGATAGAAATGAAATATTTTCAGGCACAAAGAAAGTTGATGATAAACTTAAAATTAATAAAGAATCTTTAAATGATTATCTAAAAAAACTTATGGGTAACAATATTCTGATAAGCGACATAACACAATTTAAAGGTGGACAGTCAAATCCAACTTATCTGGTTGAAACAAATATTAATAATTTTGTACTTAGAAGAAAGCCTCCAGGTAAACTTCTTAAATCCGCTCATGCAGTTGATAGAGAATGCAGGGTAATAACAGCTCTTCATGATACTGATGTTCCTGTTCCCGAAACATTTGGTTATTGCGATGATGAAACAGTAATTGGTACATCTTTTTTTATTATGGATCATGTCATAGGTAACATTTATTGGGAACTTCTTCTTCCAGGATGCGATCCAAATCAAAGAAGGGAAATTTACTTATCCATGAATGATACTATTGCGAAGTTACATAACGTTGATTTTGATAAAGTTAATCTAGCTGATTACGGTAAACATGAAAATTATATGGACAGACAAATTCATAGATGGACAAAACAGTACAAAGATTCTGAAACACAAATGATACCTGAGATTAATGAATTGATAGAATGGTTACCTAAAAATATACCTTCCGATCAAGAGACCACGATCGTTCATGGGGATTTCAGGTTGGACAATATGATATTCGACCCTATAACTCATGAAGTAAAAGCAATATTAGACTGGGAATTATCTACTTTAGGAAATCCGATAGCAGATTTTACTTATCATATGATGTCATGGAGATTGCCAGCAGGCGCAAAGGGATTAGGAATGATGGGATCGGATCTTAAATCACTCAATATTCCCTCAGAAAATGAGTATGCTGAACTTTATTACAAAAAAACAGGAAGAGAAAAAATAGATAATTGGGATTTCTATATGGCATATAATATATTTAGACTTGCAGGAATAGCTCAAGGCATAGTGGGTCGTGTAAGAGATGGAACTGCTTCAAGCTCAGAGGCTAAAAATTATGAAGCTTTTGTTCCAATATTAGGTAAGCTCGGTTGGAGTATTGTAGAAGGAATTAAATAATTTGAGTAGAAATATATTAGATATAGAATTTGTGAGAAAACAATTTCCTGTTTTTCAAAATCCCAAAACTGCTGATTTTGCATTCTTTGAAAATGCAGGGGGTACATATGTTCCTAAGCATGTAATTGAAAAACTTAATGATTTTATGATTACTAAGAAAGTTCAACCTTATGGTGACTTTGGTCCATCAATAGAAGCAGGAAATGAAATGGATAACAGCTTAGAGAAAATTGCAGAACTATTAAATATTTCAAAAAATGAATTTATTATAGGTCCATCAACGACCATGAATATGTTTTTGCTGTCTAATGCAATTAAGGATTGGCTTAAAACTGATGATGAAATAATTGTAACCAATCAAGACCATGAGGCAAATATTGGGTCGTGGAGGAAACTTGCGGAAAAAGGAATTAATATTAAGGAATGGAAGTTTAATCCAAAAAGTGCTGAACTTGAAGTTGAAGATTTAAAAAATTTAATAACAAAAAGAACTAAATTTATTTGTGTCTGTCATACATCAAATGTTGTGGCTTCAATAAATAACTTAAAAGAAATAATCTCAATAGCTCATAGTCATGACATAAAAGTAGTTGGTGATGGAGTAGCGTACATGGCACATGATATTATTGATCTAAAAGAATTAGACATAGATTTCTATGGGTTCAGTCTATACAAAACTTATGGTCCACATTTAGCCCTTTTATATGGAAAAAAAGAACTTCTTGATCAAACTAAAAACTTGAATCACGAATTTCTAGCATCAGAGATACCGTACACAATGAACCCAGGCGGCCCAAACCATGAGGAATTGGCATGCTTATCTGGAGTCACTGACTACTATGAAACACTTTACAGTCATCATTTTACAGAACAAGGATTGAACCTTCATGAAAAAGGAAAAAAGGTTTTTGAGCTAATTTATAACCACGAAGAAACACTAATCAAAACACTTATTGAATTTTTAAAGCTCAAAAAAAATGTACGATTAATTGGCAAAACTTCTCACTCTAGAAGTGAACGAATGCCTACTGTCTCATTTACTGTGAAAGACAAAAGTTCACTAGAAATTGCAAAAGCTGCAGGTAAAAACCAAATTGGAATTCGCAATGGTGAGTTTTATGCATGGAGGTGTTTGAAGGGATTAGGAATTGAACCAAATGATGGTGTGGTTAGAGTTTCAATGGTTCATTATAATAATATTGAGGAAGTAAATAGACTAATAGATTTTTTAGATACTATTCTTTAGTTTCGATTTTTTTTGTTCTTTCAATTTTTTGTCTAACTGACTCTTTCATCGAGATATCCTCAAGCTCATGGTATTCATCCCAGTATACATCAAACTCTTTAGACTTTATGTAACGTCCATACTTGTCTTTTTGGAATGTCTTCTTTTTTTTTATCAATGTTAGAGATATTTTTTTAATTCATTTCTAGCGATTGAGAGTCTATGAACTTCATCTGGCCCATCTGCTAAACGTAGCGTTCTCATGCCGGCATAAGCTTGGGCTAATCTTGGATCTGTAGTGACTCCTGCGCCTCCAAAGGCTTGGATTGCATCATCTATTATCTTAAGCGCCATATTGGGTGCTGCAACCTTAATCATAGCTATCTCATTTTTAGCAACTTTATTACCTACCTCATCCATCATTGATGCTGCTTTAAGCGTCAAAAGTCTTGTCATCTCAATATTAATTCGAGCATCTGCAATTCTTTCTTGCCACACAGAATGCCTAACTACCTCTTTTCCAAAAGCTTTACGGCTCATCAATCGTTTGCACATGGCCTCCAGCGCAACTTCCGCAAGTCCGATTGTTCTCATGCAATGATGAATTCGTCCCGGACCAAGTCTGCCTTGAGCGATTTCAAATCCTCTACCCTCTCCTAACAACATATTTTCAGGTGGCACCTTTACGTCCTTGAACTCTACCTCCGCATGCCCGTGTGGAGCATCGTCAAATCCAAAAACTGGTAAGTGTCTTTTTATTTTAATACCTGGTGTATCCTTATCCACTAAAATCATGGACTGTTGTTTATGAATATTCTCATTCTCAGGATCAGTTTTGCCCATAAAAATGTAAAACTGGCATCTTGGATCCATTGCTCCCGACGTCCACCATTTTGTTCCATTTAAGACATATTGATTACCCTCTTTTTTTATCTCACTTTCAATATTGGTTGCATCTGAAGATGCAACGGCTGGTTCTGTCATTGCAAATGCAGATCGAATTTCGCCATTAAGAAGTGGTTTAAGATATTTATCTTTCTGTTCATCAGTTCCGTATCTGACTAGAACCTCCATATTACCTGTATCAGGCGCAGAGCAGTTAAATACTTCTGCAGACCACATAGCTCTTCCCATTATTTCACACATGGGAGCATATTCAGCATTTGAAAGTCCATGTCCTAAATCGCTGTCTGGTAAAAACAAGTTCCAGAGGTCCTCTTTTTTTGCTTCTTTTTTTAAATCTTCAACTATAGGGACAACCTGCCAGCGATCATTTCCGAAGTCTTCAATTTGCTTATGATATGTATCATTATTTGGATACACGTTTTTTTCCATAAATGTGTTTAGTCGATCTGTTGTTTGCTGTGCCTTAGCTGAAATTGTCATGGTCTTTTACCTTTAAAAAAATCGTTTATTAAATTCTCACATTGAATTTTTGAAATACTATCATAAATCTCTGGCACATGATTGCAATTTTTTGTTTGAAAAAAATTAAATCCACCGTTGATAGAACCAAAATTCATATCATCTGCTCCATAATATAGTCTTTTTAACTTAGATTTCGATATTGCGGCGGCACACATTATACAAGGCTCTAAAGTAACATAAACACTACAATCGATTAAACGCTCAGATTTTAAGGAAGCACATGCTAGCCTTATAGCGTTAATCTCAGCATGAGCAGTGGGATCGTTATCCGCTATAACTTTATTATATGATTGGGAGATTATCTTATTATCTTGATTCACAATCACACAACCGACTGGTACCTCTCCCAAATCTAGTCCTTTGTAAGCATTTATTATTGCCTGTTCCATAAATGTATTTTGTGTCATAAATATTTAATTGTAACTTAAATATTGCTCAAAAAACTAAACAATAATAATGGAAAGAATAAATAAAGTTCTCGCAAGATCAACTAATTTTTCTCGAAGAGAGATTGATAAATTCATTATGGAAGGTCGTATTAAAGTGGATGGGAAATTACTGACTACACAAGGAATAAAAGTTTCTCCAAGTAATAAAATTAGCATTGATGAAACTATAATTAAAATTAAGAAAATTACTGAACTAAATTCACTTTATATTTTTCATAAACCTAGAGGATGCTTAGTTACCAAATCTGATGATAAAAATAGAAAAACGGTTTATGATTTTTTAGGACCTAAACAAAAAAATTTATTATCAATTGGAAGATTAGATTATAACACTGAGGGTTTATTACTATTTACAGATAACGGAGAATTTAAAAGAAAAATGGAATTACCCAAAAATAATTTTGAAAGAGTGTACAAGGTAAGAGTACAAGGATTTATTGATAAAAATTTCATAGATAGATTATCAAAAGGACTTAGAATAAAGCATATTAAGTATAAGCCTATAAAAGTAAGCCTCATTAGCAAGACTAAGACTTACTCTTGGATTAAAATGTCATTGCTCGAGGGTAAGAATAGAGAAATAAGAAATATCTTCGAGTCATTAAATATAACTGTTACTCGGCTCATCCGAATATCTTATGGAGCTTATAAATTAGGATCGTTAGAGAGAAGTAAATTAAAAAAAGTCAAAATATATGAGAATAATTAGTGGGTCAAAAAAAGGGCATTCTATTTTTAGTCATAAAGATAAAGATGTTCGACCATTATCTGATAAAAATAGAGAAACAATATTTAATATTCTTACGCATGGTAAAGAAATAATTAATACTGGATTTCAAATTGAAAAATCAAATGTTCTAGATTTATTTGCAGGAACAGGTTCATTTAGTTTTGAAGCTTTATCAAGAGGCGCCAACAGTGCAACAATGGTTGAAAACAATGATCAAATAATTAATCTAATTTATAAGAGTGCAAATAAACTAGGCTTGACTGATCAAATATCTGTTCTAAACGAAAATGCATGCTCATTTGAAACTATTTCTGATAAGCCAAAATTTAACTTGGTGTATATAGATCCCCCCTATAATAAAAACTTAGTTGCCAGATCTATAAAAAATATCCTAAAGAAAAATCTTATAAACAAAGACTCTATACTGGTTATTGAAGAGGAAAGAAAATCAAAAGATATATTAATCCCAGAGCTAAAAATAGAAAGAGTTAAAGAGTTGGGTATATCAAAATTTTCTTTCTATAGACTAACTTAAATTATTTTTTTGAAGTTCGACAGCTTCCTGAACAAAAGGATCTACATTAAGAAGCTTTGCCAAGAAAATAACAGTTAATATTTCGATACAAAAATAAAAACCCAGCTTCTTAACATCATTCTCCTTAAATATTGAAATTCTTGGTTTAAGACCTTGCTTTATAAGTGTCTCGTTCATTGCACTCATATGGTTAGAAAGTGTCATATTTATTAAATTCACTTTATCACTCTCCATACTCATGATTTCAAAGAATACATTCCTTGGCCCGTCCAGAAATAATTGAAGAATACTATGCTGGTCTTTTGTCATCTCAGAAACAACTGGCATAAATCCTTTTCCATTTTTACCTAGCGACTCAGCAAAAAGTTGTTTTTTCCAATTACCTACTTCAAGTAATTCATGCCCATAAATAAGATATGCTGCGATATTTTTATTATTTTTTATAGACTGACTTAACTGATCGGCCAAATCTTCAGCTAAACCTTTTTCTTCCATAGCTTCTCTGCCGCCCTCAAGAAAATTTTTGCACAAATCCGAATTAAAATAAAACCCAGGAATAAGAGATGTATTGCTGAATATAGAAAATCTTCCTCCTATATCTGGATCATGCTCAATAGATTTCATTGAGTGCTGTAACGCAAAGTCGTGAAGTTGAGATTGTTTATCTTCGGTTAAAGAAAAAAAGTGATTTGAGATATTTATTTTATTTTTGCATTTGTCTATCAAGTACTCAAAAATAGATAATGTTTCAGAAGTTTTGCCAGATTTAGAGATGAAAATGAACCCTGTTTTTTCTAAATTCAAAGTTACGACTAATTTATCAATAATATCAGAATGTAAATGATCAATATAAATTACTCGTATTTCATTTAAAAAGGAATTAATAGCTTTTGAGCCTTGCGTTGATCCTCCAAAGCCAATAACAACAATATTTTCAAATTTTTGAGAAATGATATCACTAGATAAAAGGAATTTTTTTTCAAGTTTCTCGAAATCTAAGAATGAATAATTCATTTTTATACAGGAGTTTCCTCTTCAATTAAAACTTCATCAATTTGTCTTTCAAACTCTCTTAGTCTCTTATAAACACTTGCGAGCTCAATTATCGTAGGCCATGCTTTTAGCAGATACTGCATTGATCCCTCAACTCTTCCAAATGCCCTGATTATCTGCTGCATAACCCCAAGGGTAACAACGCCTGCAACGATTGCGGGTGCTAAAAATACATACGCTGATAAAACATTTGCCTGTAAAAATGCAACACGGCCAATATCAAAATATAGGTATCTTATATAACTTAGAAAATGTATCTGCCTTACATCACCGAACAATTCCTCAAGAGTTTTTGGCCTCACAGTCTCATCGTCCTCAGCAATTACGAGCATTTTCCTATATGCAGCTTCTTGTTTTTGAAGATCATATTCGATTCCAACAAGTCTTAAAATAAAACCAAGAATAATTAAAAATAATGTACCACCAATTGACCACACCAACGCCCCAACAACTAAACCATATTCCCATTCACCAAAGAAAAATATTGGAATTCCAATGCTCAGGCCAAATAAAATTGGCATAAATTCAACCAGTATCATTAATGCTTCGATCAAACTCGTTCCAAGAGACTCCATGATTCTTGAGAATTTAATTGTATCTTCTTGGACTCTCTGTGAGGCCCCTTCAATTTTGCGGGCTTTGTCATAAACAGAATGATACCATTCTACCATTGCGGTTCTCCACCTGAATAGAAAATGATTAGTAAAATAACTTACAAGAACTGCTACAGCCACATACATGCCAGCTAAAGTTATAAATGATAAAAGACTTGCCCAATATTCTTCTATAGTAATTACGTTAGGAGCTGACAACGCCTCTTGTATCATGTCATAAAATTCACCAAACCATTCATTAATTTTTACGTCAATTTGTACCTGAATCCATAATGACGATAAAATAATTGCTGAACCAATATATGCCCAGTAAAACCATTTTGGATCTCTAAAAAACTTAAACATTTATAGAATATTTAATTTGAATATGAGTTGAGTAAATCATCCACTCTGTTCAATAGATCATTTAAATCTTGGTCATCATCGTAAACTGTAGGATCGTCATAAACTTCTTCTTCAATAATCTCAGGCTTCAACTGCTCTTCTTCTGGAAGCGATGTTATATCATCTACATTTGATAACTCATCTAGCAACTTTTCTTCAGTAAAATTGGTTTCTTGAGACTCATTATTTTGGGCTTGATCATCTTGAATCATCTCTTCTGTATCATTTGTATTTTCGACATCAGTAGGCTGATCAGGTAAGTCGTCATTTACCAAAACGTCTAGGGATTCAGTATCGTCATTTGTGTTTACTTCATTTGATACTTCTTCTTTTTCATCATTAACAAAATTACTATCAATGAAATCTTCTAAAGATGAACTCTCAGTCTTTTCACTAGTTTTCGCACTATTATCACTTGTTAGTATTTCTTCAATATCTTCTACCACTTCTTCATTTGGCAGCTCTTCACTTGCAGAGTCATCATTCACAACTGGAGGTGATAACTCAAAGTCAGGGGGTATTTCTAGTGCTTTTTGCTTAAGTGACGTATAATCTCTTACTGTATTATTAGAACAAGAAATAAATATAAAAAAAACTATCAATAGAAAGTATCGACTGGTTATTTTATATTTCATTTTTTTTCTTTCTATTTGAAAACAATTCTAAAATTATTATTAGGATACATCCAAGAGTTATATTTATATCAGCAATATTAAATACATACCAATGGAAATTATTATAATGCACGTCAATAAAATCCAATACTGCTGCATACTGATAACGATCAAAAAGATTGCCTAATGCACCTCCAATTATTAAACTAAATCCATAATAATAAACTTTGCTATTAATGGTTAAGGCGTAAATGAACACCACGACAATAATTGCAGCCATTAAAATCATATAAATATTATTTACAATCCTTATGTCATTTTGAAATAACCCAAAGGCAAAGCCTTTATTCCAAATTAAATATAAATTTATGTATTCATTAATTGAGGTTAAATACTGGGAACTTAAATTTTCAACATCGATGCTGTAAAGTTGTATAATTATATTTTTACTTATTTGATCTAAAGCGAAAAAAAATAATATTAGTAAAAAAAATTTAGAAAGCCTATATATCATTTATTGATTCATAACTTGCTCACAACGTAAACAAATATCTTTTTCTAGATTAGGATAATATTTCCAGCATCTCTCGCACTTATTGCCATCAACTTTCTTAACTACAATACCTACATCTTTTTCTGACTCAGAAATATATGAGCCTTCTGGTGGCTTTTCGTTTAATATTGTTAATTCACTTATTATTGAAATATTTTCAAGTGTATCACTATCAATTTCATTAATATTTTTTGTTGAAAAGAGTGTTACAGATGCTTCAAGACTTGAGCCGATGACTTTTTCTTTTCTCTTTACCTCAATTGCGCCATTTATTGCCTTACGCAACTGCTTATATAAATCCCATTTTTTTGTGAGCTCTTTATTAATAACATCACTTTCTAAGACTGGAAAATCAACTTCATGGATACTTGATTCTTTTCCAAGTCTGCTTTGCCAAGCCTCTTCAGATGTAAAACATAAAATAGGCGCGAGTAAGGTAAGCAAATTATAGAATAGTTTATCTAATACTGTTCGAGTAGACATCCTGATATGGCTGTCCTTAGATTCGCAGTAAAGAACATCCTTTTTAATATCAAAATAAAAAGATGATAAATCATTAGTACAAAAATTAAATATTGCAGAAAAAACTTTTTGATATTCAAATATTTTATAGTTTTCTATTACTTCTTTTTTTAGCTCCTCTAACTGAGATAAAATATATTGATCAAGCTCACTGAGTTCTGCATATGAAATTTTTTCATTATCATTAAATTCAGATAAGTTTCCAAGAATGAAACGTAATGTATTCCTCAGCCTTCTGTAGCTATCAACATTGCTCTTCATGATTTCAGGCCCTATCTTTAAATCCTCTGAATAATCGCTGCTTGCAACCCATAGTCTTAAAATATCTGCTCCAGATTTATTTATAATTTCATCAGGTGAAACTATATTAGCTGAAGACTTACTCATTTTTAGTCCATCTTCGTGAAGAACAAAACCATGCGTCAAGACCGACTCATAAGGAGCAATCCCTCTGGTTCCACATGACTCCAAAAGTGAGGAGTGAAACCATCCTCTATGTTGATCAGTGCCTTCTAAATAAAGAGATGCAGGCCACATTTGATCTTCCTTTTCATCTAAAACAAAGGAATGGGTACAGCCAGAATCAAACCAAACATCAAGAATATCATCAACTTTTTTATAATCATTTGGATCGTACTTATCTCCCAACAATTCTTCTTTAGAGTATTTAAACCAAGCGTCTGATCCTTCTTCTTTATACAGATCGATTATTTTTTGATTAATTTCTTTATCAATTAGAGGTTGTCCAGTTTCTATGTTGTAAAATATAGATAGAGGAACACCCCAAGCTCTTTGCCTTGAAACAACCCAATCAGGTCTATCTTCAATCATCGAATATATTCTATTCTTACCTTGTTTAGGGAACCAATTAACTTTGTCTATTTCATTAAGTGCCGTTGACCTTAAACCATTCTTTTCCATACTAATAAACCACTGAGGAGTATTTCTGAATATGACAGGAGCTTTAGATCTCCATGAATGAGGATAGCTGTGCCTGAGTGATCCTTTGCCTGCAAGGTTATTATGATTTTTAAGCTCAACAATCACTGCTACATTCGCGTCTGCATCAGAGCCATCATCATTAAATACTTTTTTGCCTTTAAAAAGGGGAACATTGTCAAAATATTGACCATTCTCATCTACTGTTTCTGGAACTTCGACATTATTTGCAATGCCTAAATTATAATCATCTGCTCCGTGACCTGGAGCTATATGAACAAATCCACTTCCTTGTTCTAACGTTACAAAATCAGCATCAAATAATTTAACTTCAAAATCATACCCTGAATCTCTGAAAGGATGTCCACAAATTATTTGATCTAAGTCTTTGATTGCTCTAATTTTTGTGAGCTCTTTTACTTTGCACTGGGTTCTTACATTGTCTATCAATTGATCAGCAATAATAATTTGCTCTCCTTCTTTTAATAGACTGTTTTCTTCTAATCCATCAACAGAATAAATTGAATAACTTATATCTTTACTGAAAGCTATGGCTCGATTTGCTGGTATAGTCCATGGAGTTGTAGTCCAAATAATAACCGACGTATTTACATCATTATTTTCCAGTGAAGAAATAACTGGAAATTTTACAAAAATTGTTATCGATTTATGTTCTTTATATTCTATCTCAGCTTCAGCTAATGCGGTCTTTTCAACTGTTGACCACATAACTGGTTTAGAGCCACGATATAAACTCTCATTTTCCAAAAATTTGAAAAACTCCTTCACAATTGTAGACTCAGCTTCGTAAGACATTGTAGTGTAGGGATTGAACCAATCTCCAGTTACTCCAAGCCTAATAAATTCCGATCTTTGAATATCAATCCACTTTTTAGCAAATTCCCTGCATTCTTTTCTAAACTGAATGATATCTACTTCGTCTTTATCTTTTCCTTTTTCTCGATATTGTTCTTCAATCTTCCACTCTATCGGGAGGCCATGACAATCCCAGCCAGGAATATATGAGCTATTGTGGCCAAGCATTTGCTGTGACCGAACAACAAAATCTTTTAAAACTTTATTTAAAGCATGACCCATATGAAGATGGCCATTTGCATATGGTGGGCCATCATGAAGTACAAATTTCTTTCGGTCCTTCGAATTGTTTCTTAATTTATGGTAAAGATTATTTTTATCCCAATCCTCTAATATGCTTGGCTCTTGTTCAGGCAGACCCGCACGCATAGCAAAAGAAGTTTTAGGCAAAAACAAAGTTTCACTAAAATCTATTTTATCATCTTTAGCGGTCATTTTATTAATTTAAGATTTTCTTAGCTTTGGATATATCTATTTTCAATTGAGTTTTTAATGAATCTATTCCAGAAAACTTTTTTTCTTTCCTAATGAAGTCAATAAATTCTACTTTTAATGAAGAATTATAAATATTCAAATTAAAATTAAACAAGTGAACCTCTAATAAGGGCTTATTTTTATCAAAAGTCGGTCTGACTCCAAAATTGGCAATTCCCTTGTAATTCTTTCCCTTTGCACTCTTATTCATGACTTGTGCACGAACAGCATAAACCCCATGGTTAGGCTGAATATATTCATCAATTTTAAGGTTTGCTGTTGGAACTCCTATTGTTCGCCCCCTTTGATCACCTTTCATTACTCTAGAGACAATTGTAAACGGAGCCCCAAGAAATTTGTTGGCAAGTTTCACCTCTCCTTTTTGAATTAAAGCTCTTATGTTTGATGAAGAGTAAATTTTCATTTTTGTTTTTTTGTGAAGTATTTTATTTGTTTCCACTAAATTTATGGGTGTCACATAAAATGAATGTTCTTTTCCAAAATTTGATAGAAACCGATAGTCGCCAGATCTTTTATTCCCAAACCTAAAATTTTTACCAACAAAAATATTCTTCATAGCTATGCCTGAAAAAAGAATTTTTTTACAAAATAATTTAGGCGTCATTGTTGCAATGCTCTTATTGAACTTTAAGACAATCGCATAATCAATTTTATGGGATTTTAAAATTTCTAGACGCGTATCAACCTGTGTTAATAAAAAACCTTTATTATCCTTTTCAAAATACCTCCTAGGATGAGGATCAAAAAGTAATACTCCAACTTTTGCATCTTTTTTTTTACTAAGTTTCTTGGCTAACGATATTATTGATTGGTGACCTTTATGAACACCATCAAGGTTACCAATTATAAGGATAGAGTCTTTCGTAAAATTATACGTCTTTTTAAGATCTTTAAATATTTTCACTTTATTTCACTTTAGAAAATCAGAAACTGTGATTTCTTTTGTATCTCTTGAAAGAATATTTTCCACAAGATTGCTAATATCTTCAATGTTATTTTTACCTGATATTTGATCCTTATGTATACCATTCATAATAAAGACAAAATCCAAATTAAAGTTTTGTGCACCAAGACAGTCGGTTTTGATACTGTCCCCGATTGCAAGGATATCTGACTTATTTTCAATATTATTCATATTTTTCAAATCTTGAAAAGCTTGGTCATAAATTTCAACGTATGGTTTTCCATAATATACTACTTTACCACCAAGTTTTTCATAATATTTGCCTAAAGCTCCAGCACAAAAAATAGAGTTTAATCCTCGATAAACAATTTCATCAGGATTTACACATACAATAGGTTTTTCTTTCTCAATGAAGTCATTAAATAAATCATTATAATCTTTAGGAGTTTCAAAACTGTCATCGTAAAGTCCTGTTGTTAAAATGAAATCTGCCTCATTAATACTATCTACCTTACTAATATTTATATTTTCTAATAGATCATAGTCCTTAGTTGGGCCTAGATGAAAATAACTTTCACCATGAATTTTTTTATTAACAAACTTCGTTCCTATATCTCCAGAGGTATAAATATCTTTATAAAGATCGGGATTAAGTCCAAGTTTATTTGTCAAACCCTCCTGAACAACATAATTAGGACGAGGGGCATTAGAAATCAAATAAACATCAATTCCATGCTCCTTCATGCGTTCAAGATAAGTGAGAGCGCTAGCATAAATTTCAACACCATTATGAATTACTCCCCAGAGATCACATAAAATTGCTTTATAGGATAGTGAATAACTCTCAACACTCTTAACTTCATTTATATTCATATTTTTATTGAAATTATTTTATTAACTTATAATCTTTTTTTTAAATCAGTTCGTAATTAAATGACATCACTTTTTAATTTAAAAGATAAAAATGCAATTATTACTGGATCTTCACGTGGCATAGGTAAGGCTATTGCATATCGAATGGCTGAGCATGGCGCCAAAGTAATAATAACAAGTCGCAAAATTGATGCATGCGAGAACGTTGCAGAAGAAATTAATAGTACGTTTGGTAAGGATACCGCTACAGCAATATCATGTAATATTTCTGACAAAGAACAGTTAAAAAACTTGTATGTTAAATCAAAGGAGTTTTGTGGGAGTATAACAACTTTAGTATGCAACGCGGCTGTAAATCCATATTTTGGGCCATCTAACAACATACCAGATGAAGCATTTGAAAAAATAATGAAATCAAATGTACAGAGTAACTTTTGGCTATGTAACGAAATACTGCCCGATATGGTAAAAATAAAAAGTGGTTCTATCATTATAATTTCATCAATAGCAGGTCTACACGGAAGCAGTATGTTAGGCGCTTATGCTATTAGCAAGGCCGCTGATTCTCAGTTAGCAAGGAATATTTCTGTGGAGTATGGTAGAAATAATATTAGAGCAAATTGTATATCTCCGGGGCTAATCAAGACTGATTTTGCACGTGCACTTTGGGAGAACGAAGACATTTTGAGGGTAACAACGGCGAAATCAGCGCTCAAAAGAATTGGCATGCCAGACGAAATCGCAGGAGCCGCCGTCTACCTTGCGTCTGAAGCAGGCTCGTTTATGACTGGACAAAATATAGTTATAGACGGTGGAGAGTCTGAACAGTAGTCAAAGTGTTGTAAAATAGGCATTTTTTGTCATCTTTTATAATTATTCGTTTTTGAAGCCCCTCTTGACACATACGCACTGGATCACTATATGCCTAGGTAATTAAGCAAAAGATATTAAATATTTAGGAGATTAAAAATGGATTTTCGACCTTTACATGATCGTGTTCTCGTAAGGAGATTAGACACTGAAGAAAAAACTGCTGGAGGGATTATCATTCCTGATACAGCTCAAGAAAAACCTCAAGAAGGACAAATTGTTGCTGTTGGGTCAGGAACAAAATCTGAAGATGGAAAAGTTACACCATTAGATTTAAAAGCAGGAGATATTGTCCTGTTTGGAAAATGGTCTGGCACTGAAGTCAAAGTTGATGGGGAAGAGCTATGTATCATGAAAGAGTCTGACATCATGGGTGTCATTGAAAAAAAATCAAAATCAAAATCAAAAAAGAAAAAATAAATCTTAAATCAAGGAGAATAAAAAATGGCGGGTAAAGATATACATTTTGGCACAGAAGCAAGAAACAAAATGCTTAAAGGTGTTAACGTTTTAGCTGACGCAGTTGCAGTAACATTAGGTCCTAAAGGAAGAAACGTTGTCATGGATAAATCTTTTGGTGCACCTAAAAGTACAAAAGATGGAGTTTCAGTTGCAAAAGAAATCGAACTAAAGGATAAATTCGAAAATATGGGAGCCCAAATGGTTCGTGAAGCTGCAAGTAAAACAAATGATGTTGCAGGTGATGGAACTACAACAGCTACTGTACTTACAAGAGCAATAGTTACTGAGGGCTTAAAATTTGTTGCAGCGGGAATGAATCCAATGGACTTAAGAAGAGGAGTAGACTCTGCAATAGATGCTGCAAGCGATGCCATTAGTAGTTCATCAAAAAAGGTTAAAACTAGTGCTGAAGTAGCACAAGTTGGCTCTATTTCTGCAAACGGTGAGGCTGAAGTTGGCGCTATGATTGCGAAGGCAATGGATAAAGTTGGAAACGAAGGCGTTATAACAGTTGAAGAAGCTAAAGGTCTTGAAACTGAACTTGATGTTGTTGAGGGTATGCAATTTGATAGAGGCTACCTATCTCCATATTTTGTGACTAATGCAGAGAAAATGACAGCTGATCTAGAAAATGCTTATATTCTTCTTCATGAAAAAAAATTAACAAACCTACAACCAATGCTTCCTCTATTAGAAGCTGTAGTTCAAGCGGGAAGACCACTTGTAATTATCGCTGAAGATGTTGAAGGTGAAGCGCTTGCTACATTAGTGGTTAATAAGTTAAGAGGTGGATTAAAAATTGCTGCTGTAAAAGCACCAGGGTTTGGTGATAGAAGAAAAGCAATGATGGAAGACATTTCTATTTTAACTGGAGGTCAGGTCATATCTGAAGACTTAGGTATTAAATTAGAAAATGTAACCATTAATGATTTAGGGACAGCAAAAAGAATTAGTATTGATAAAGAAAATACTACAATTGTTAATGGTGCTGGAACTAAAGCTGATATTCAAGGTAGATGCTCTCAGATTAGGAAACAGATTGAGGAAACAACATCTGACTATGACAGAGAGAAGTTACAAGAACGTCTTGCTAAATTAGCTGGTGGAGTAGCTGTAATCAAAGTTGGTGGAGCTACCGAAGTTGAAGTTAAAGAAAGAAAAGACAGAGTTGATGATGCTCTTAATGCTACTAGAGCTGCTGTTGAAGAAGGTATCGTTGCTGGGGGTGGATTATCACTTCTAAAAGCAGCTGGTGCACTTGATAAAGTAAAAACATCTAACGCTGATCAAAAAGCTGGGGTGGATATTGTTCGTAGGGCATTAGAAACACCAATTAGAACAATCGCAAACAACGCGGGTGTTGATGGATCTGTAATTGTTGGCAAGCTCAAAGAGGGCAAGTCTTCTACTGAGGGTTATGATGCTCAGTCTGATAAATTTGTCGATATGTTTAAAGCGGGAATCATTGACCCAACTAAAGTTGTAAGAACAAGTTTACAAAACGCTGCATCTATTGCCGGTGTTTTAATTACAACTGAAGCTATGGTTGCTGATGCCCCTGAAGATAAGCCTGCTGCAGCACCTGCAATGCCTGATATGGGCGGCATGGGCGGCATGGGCGGCATGATGTAATAATCATTCTAAAAAAACTTTAAAAAAACCCGGCCTCGCCGGGTTTTTTTTATTCAAACTTATTGATAAAATTTTTATAATTATTTTCTATTTCTTTATCCCACTCCGCAACTTTTGAAGAAAAGATATTTGCTGATGATTTCAGGATTATGCCATCATCAAGAACTCTTAAATTGTTAGCCCTTAGTGTTTCACCTGTTGATGTTATATCAGTGATGATTTCTGAAAAACCATTGAAAGGCGCACTTTCAGTAGAGCCATCACTTTCAACAGTTCTATAATCAACAACTCCACATTTAGAAAAGAAATTATTTGTTAAATTCTTATATTTAGTTGCTACACGCAACCTTTTTGAATATTTATCTCTGTGATTATTGCTTACTTCTTCCAAATCAGCCATCGTCATTACATCAATCCAGATATCCGGTACAGCAACAACCAGATCCGCTTTTCCAAAAGTTAACTCCAGATCCTTTGTTATTTTTGAATTAAAATTGAAAATTTTTTCTTGTATGAGGTCATCACCAGTTAAGCCTGCATGAATTGATCCCTCATCAAGTCTATTGGTAATTTCTTTAGCACTTAAAAAATATAGAACTGTATCTCTTAGTCCCTCTATTGTACCAATATAATCTCTATCATTTACAAGATTTTCAAAAGTAATATTTTTATCTAGAAATAGTTTCTCCATGTCTTTTCTTAATCTGCCTTTACTAGGTAATCCTATCCTTAATTTATTTTCAAATTTCATGACTATATAATTTTACTTAAATTATTATTATTTGTTGCAAACCCTATAGCTGACAGATTGTTTCTGGACCCTAAAATATTAAGTAACTTATCGTATCTTCCACCAGTTATTATCTTTAAATTGCCTGATTGATCATAGATTTCGAACATAACACCATCATAAAATTCAATTGAATGTCCAAAGTCATTATTAAAATTAATTTTAGATATATCCATTTCAGATGAGACGGCGTTCTTGAATTCTTCAATGCCATCAATCTCTTTTTTAAAAAAATCAAGCTTTTGATTACTTACAAACTCTCTTAAAATATTCGGAAAAGTATCAAGAGAAGCGTTTAAACCTAAAAAATTTTTAATCAGATTTACAATTTGTTTTCCATTACTTTCAGAGACGATGTTTTCACTTTTCTCCTGAAATCGTTTGACGATTTCTTCAACTGTCCTTGAGCCTGAACCAGAATTGCTATTAGAATTAATTAGATCAGCCAAATTTCCACTTGAATTGGCATTCAAACCTAGTTTTTCATTGATAATTTCATCTTTTTTCAAAATGTCATAACCGACACCTTGCCCTAATCGATTTAACAAACTATCAAAATATGTTCTTCTAAAAAAATGCCTGACAATTCTTTGTTTCCACCTGATCGGTAAATCTAAATAACTTATAAAACTATTAAAGAGGTTTAGACTGCCTATTTTAATTTGGTATTCATTAATATTTAATTTTTCTAGAATTTTGACTGCTATTTTAAGCGCATATATATCTTTTTCATAAATAGTTTTTAGCTTTTTTTCTGTAAAAATAATTTCAACCCCTGATTGGTTTAATTCAATTGATGCATCATTTATTCCATTGGTTGACCTAAATACTGGTCCACTATAGCATAAATTAGCTTCATTTATTTTATCATCACTTTTAATAAAACTTTGACACGTAGGGATCGTCATATCTGGTCTCAGACATTTTTCCTTGCCTGAACCGTCTATAAAAGAATACATCTGACTTCTGATTTCTTCTCCCGATGTTTCATAAAAAATGTCAGAATCATGAACTAAAGGAAGCTCTACATATTGAAATCCTAACTCAATAAAATAATCTTTTAATCTAATATTTAATTCCTGTAGTGACATAGCTCAAATTTTTAGTATTTCCTTTAGAGTGCTTACTAAATCCTCTCTAATTACTTCTTTTTGACCTGCTTTAGTTTCTTTCCATTCTTCACGTCCAGTTATATTTTTTGAAATCTCACTTCCCTCTTTTAAATCTTTAAGTGATATTTTATTATTTTTAATTTCATCATCACCTGCAATTACAACTGCATCAGCTTGCTTGCGATCGCAATATTTAAGTTGCTTAGCTAAGTTTTTTGAGCCAAAAGAAATCTCGCAGGCCATGCCTGCATCTCTAATTTCAGATGCCATTCGAATATACTCAGATAAATTATTATCTCCTAAATTTGCTACAATAACTAAAGGTCTCGATTTAGCTTTAATGAGATCCAACTGCTCTAGAGCGACAATAAGCCTGTCAACACCAACAGAAATGCCAGTAGCGGGAACGTCCTCTTTCCCAAATCTTGATATCAGTTTGTCATATCTTCCTCCTCCAGCCACTGATCCAAAAACTATAGTTTCACCTTTTGTATTTTTTACATCAATTAATAGTTCAGCTTCAAAAATCATGCCTGTATAGTAATCCAATCCTCTTACAATGGATGGATCAAATGAAATTGGATAATCTGCAAAATTCTCTAAATAAGAGTTAAACTCATCAATATCATCACTCGTTTGCTTCTGGTTGTTCATAAAGTCTAAAATCATTGATGCTTGTTCATTATCAAGACCTACACCTTCCATAAAATCACCAGATTTATCTTTCCTACCCTCACATAATAACTCTTTAACACCTTCATCACCTAGGCGATCCTTTTTATCTACTGCTCTAAGAATTTTTGACTCAACTTCTTTCGAAGCCTTTATTTTCTCAAAAAGACTTGTCCAAATTTTTCTATTTGAATATTTAATTTTAAATTGAGAGTCATTTAAACCAAGTCTTCTCAAAATATTTACAACCATGACGCATAATTCAGCATCGATTAGATTTGATTGAATTCCAATAACATCTGCATCAAATTGTAAGAATTCTCTGAATCTTCCAGGCCCTGGCTTTTCATTCCTCCATACTATTCCGGATTGATATCTTTTAAATGGCTTCACTAAATTTTGATAATTCTGTGCAACATATCGTGCTAAAGGAGCTGTTAGGTCATATCGTAATGATAGCCATTGACCATCTTCATCTTGTAACGAAAAAACTCCTCCACTTGGTCGATCTATATCAGGCAAAAACTTGCCCAGACTATCAGTGTATTCAATGGATGAGGTTTCTAATTTAACGAATCCAAATTTTTGACACTCTTCCTCTATTACCTCAGTAACTATTTTTCTGAGAGTCAGTAGTTGTTTCTCACTGTCTTTAAACCCTCTAGGTAAAATAGCCTTGGGTTTATTGTTATTCTTAATCATACGATTCCTATCGTTAGCACGATACTACAAAGTTAGTTTATTTAATATAAAAAGGGGTTGTTGTTCGCTGACGCTTTTTGTTCAGCAAACTTAGCTATGAATATGATGATGTGTAAAAACAATCATGAACAGTGAAATGCCTTATTTATTCAAAAAAGTCAAATTTTTATAATTTTTATTATTAAGTGAAGCCGAAATACTCTATTTTTATTAAATGATTATCACTGAAAACAGTAGAAAATTAACTGTTATTTATGCCGCACTTGGCCATCTATTGATGCACATGTTTGCTGCATTTTACTTTGTAATTGTTCTTGCGATTGAAGATGAGTGGAAATTTTCATATGACGAGCTTTTAAATCTGTGGTTTCTTGGGTCTCTTCTTGTTGGCATAGGATCTTTACCAGCTGGATGGATTAGTGATCGATGGAGCCGTTCAGGAATGATTGCAATAATGTTTTTAGGTCTAGGCATTAGTTCGATTCTTTGTGGTCTGAGTGGGAATAAATTATCTCTTTTTATTAGTCTATCCTTGCTTGGCTTATTTTGCTCAATATATCACCCTGCTGGAATATCATGGATAGTTAATACATCAAAAGAAACAGGACGTGCACTTGGTTTCAATAATATATTTGGAGGCGTAGGAATTGGATTGGGAGCTTTTTTTGCTGGTATTTTAATTGATCAAATTAATTGGCAAGCTGCGTTTATATTCCCCGGAATAATTTCTATTCTAACAGGCTTATGTCTCTCATATCATTTGAAATCAGGAAAAATTTCATTGACTAATATTAAATCAGAACAATTTCGAGATAATCCAGAAAAAAATCAAATGCTAAAAATTGCGATTATAATGCTTGTAAGTATTACATGTTTGAGTTTTGTATATCAAATTCTTCAAACAAGTTTGCCTAAAACAATTGATATCAGACTGTCAAACAGCTTAAACCTCTCTACGTCTGAGATTGGATATATTGTAGCCGCCATATACATTGTAAGTGGTCTAATGAACTACATAGGGGGTATTTT
Source organism: uncultured Pelagibacteraceae bacterium (assembly GCA_902523535.1). GTDB lineage: Bacteria > Pseudomonadota > Alphaproteobacteria > Pelagibacterales > AG-422-B15 > CACNXQ01. The sequence goes on along the minus strand of CABYZQ010000004.1, from coordinate 36,281 downwards.
AACAGATAAATATTCCGAAAAAGTAATTTATGCTATTGGCATCATCGGACAAGGCGCACTTCTTTTATTCATTGTTAGTCTATCAAATTATTGGTTAATTGTTATCAGTCTCATGATTGTTGCTTTTAATTCAAGTATACTTCCAGCAGAAAATTTATTACTGGCTAAATTCTCACCAGAAAAATATCAAAGTCTCGTATATGGTATAAAATTCATTGTTTCATTCTCCGTAGGGCCAATAGCCCTAATCCTAATTTCTAGAAGCTATGAAATAAGCGGTGAGTTTGGATTTCTTTATTTACTTTTCGGATTTGTAATGATCCTGCTCTTTTTGATCGTACTAACTCTTCCCATAAAGAAATCATTAGTTGGTACAGCTGGGTAGACTTGAACTACCGACCTCCTGGTCCACAACCAGGCGCTCTAACCAACTGAGCTACAGCTGCATAAGTGGTGGCTCGAGGTGGATTTGAACCACCGACACAAGGATTTTCAGTCCTTTGCTCTACCAACTGAGCTATCGAGCCTCACGTTAGTAATGTAAGTCTTTTATTCTATAAGAAGTATTCGTGCAAAGAAAATATTCTTATTGCTAATTAATTAAGCTTTTCATTTAATCTGCTTATCAAATCCTGCACACTTTTTAATGAATTTAATTCGTCAGCATCAATCATAAGCTGATAATTATCGTCATTTTTAATATAAACACATGGTAGATTGATTTGCTTAGGTACAAACTCTAAGTCTGCGAGATGGTCAATGTAATAAAAGCTGCTCTTTATTTTAAGTGACTTAAGATAATTACCCCAAATCTTTTCCTTACCTCGATTGTTATATGTGATAGAGCACAAATGACATTCATACGTACTTGGTGAAATTATTTTATGACCCCAATCTATGAGGGCATTGAAAATGCCACTTTTTGCATTGTAAATAAAAATTAATTCTCTCATGATTTTATTAAACCAACCGAACCCAATAAGTTATTAGTTTGAAACAATGGTAATCCAACTACATTTGAATACGAGCCGTTTATAGACTTGATATAAACTTCAGCAAAGCCCTGAATTTTGTATGATCCTGCAACATTTTTCCATTCATTTGTTTTGATGTAGTTATCAATATCTTTTTTATTAAGCAGTTTAAAATTGACTATAGTTGTGACACTCCTACTTATAACTTTATTCTTAGTATCTCGTAGGCACAATACGGTTGAAACACGATGTCTTCGACCCGATAATTTATTGAGATTTTTCCTAGCAATAACTTCATCATTTGTTTTATCAATTATTCTTCTTCCACTATAGGCAATAGTATCTGCCGTAAGAATCACAGCATTTTCATACTTCCCTTCAAAGTGTTTCATCTTTTGAGTAGCTATTCGTTTACAGTAATCTAAGGGTAATTCCTTTTTGTTGATCGTCTCGTCAATATTTGGTGAGATTATTTCATCGGGTTTAATCCCAAGAATTGATAGCAATTCTAATCTTCTAGGAGATGAGCTGCCTAAAATAAATTTCAATATATTCTCTTGGTTATTTATATCTAAATATTATTCTACCTTTAGTAAGGTCGTAAGGTGTGATCTGAACAAGAACTTCGTCACCTGCTAAGACTCTAATTCTATTTTTTCTCATTCTACCAGCTGTATGTGCCAAAACTTCATGGCCATTTTCTAGTGCAACTTTAAACATTGCATTTGGAAGTATATCAGTAACTTTGCCCTTAAATTCTAAAATCTCTTCTTTTGACATATATTATTTTTTTGCAAGCCTATATTCTATTGACCTTGAATGTCCGTCAAGACCTTCATTATCAGCGATTGTCATAGCACTATTTCCAATTTCTTCAATACCTTCTTTTGTAAACTCAACAAGCGATATTTTCTTTAGAAAGTCGAATACTGATAGTCCTGATGAAAATTTTGCACTCCTTGATGTAGGCAATACATGGCTTGGACCAGCAACATAGTCACCTAATGCTTCAGGTGTATTCCTACCGAGGAATACTGCGCCTGCATTAACAATATATTTAAGAAAATCTCTTGCATTATCAATAGCAAGCTCGAGGTGTTCAGGGGCTAATTGGTTTGAGATATCAAAAGCTTCTTTAAGATCACGTACAACGATAATTTTGCCGTTTGATTCCCAGCTTGCTGACGCAATTTCTTTTCTTGGAAGAGATTCTAATTGACTAGGCACTTCTTTTTCAACTGCTTCAGCTAATGTTTGATCAGTAGTTATTAGGATGCTTTGAGCACTTTTATCATGCTCAGATTGGGCGATGAGATCTGCAGAAATAATTTTTGGATCACTATTCTGGTCTGAAATTACTACTATTTCAGAAGGTCCTGCAAACATATCAATTCCAACAAATCCTGAAACTTGCCGTTTTGCTTCAGCGACGTAAATATTACCAGGTCCAACGATTTTATTTACAGGTGCCACACTTTCAGTTCCATATGCCATTGCAGCGACTGCCTGAGAGCCACCCATGCAATATATTTTTTTAATACCAACAATTTTTGCGGCATATAAAACTGATGGATTAATTTGTCCCTCAGTTAATGGTGTGGCCATTACTATGTCTTTTACGCCTGCAACCATAGCCGGTATTGAATTCATGAGAACTGTACTAGGGTAGCTTGCTGTTCCACCTGGTACATATATCCCTGCTGTTTCCAAAGGCTTCCACATATATCCAAGAGTAGATTTTAGATCGTCATTAAAACTTAAATCCTGTGGTAATTGTTTTTCATGGTATGCCCTAACTCGATCTGCCGCTGTTTGAATAGCCTCGCATATCTTTTCAGATAATCCATCTGTCTGATTGTTGATTGCAGTTTCGTCTAAAATGAAGTTTGATTTTGAAAGTTCATTGCGATCAAGTTGATTAGTATACCTTATTAAAGCATCATCACCGTTGGTTCTTACATCATTTATTATATTAGCTACAACATCTTTTACATCTTTGTCATCTGATCTATTAGTATTTACTAAATTTTCAAATTCTTGTGAAAAGCCTGAATTGCTTGTATTAATTATTTTTTTCATTTACTTGTTCTTCTGTACCCCAAGGGTTTCCTTGATCATCTAATTTGCACCGAATAATTTCAGTCTCGAGTTTTATAATTGCATCATTTTTGAAAAGCAATTCAATTTCAATGTTTTTTGACTTATTGGGATAATAGTTAAAAGTCAACAGTTCTAATTTCTTTGATTTATTCAATTGATCAATATTTTTTGAATAAACTGATATGACATCCTCAAAGCACAGAACAGCCTTTATGCGCTGATTAACTTTATTTACGATTTTTTCTTCCCACATAAATCTGGTGATCATTAAAAAAAATGATCTTATTGATGGCAGATATTTAATATCGCTTACTTCAATGAGCCCATCCTGCAATATTGTCCCAATAATTTTTAATTCATCAGTATCAATTGCATTCAAATTCATATTTTTTAAACCCTCTTAATCTCTGCTCCACATGCTTCTAATTTTACTTCAATTTGTTCATACCCTCTATCCAAGTGATAGATGCGATTTAGGGCTGTTTCACCTTCAGCTGCTAATCCTGCTAAAATTAAACTTACTGAAGCTCTTAGATCAGTTGCCATAACTGGAGCCCCTCTAAATCCTGAGCAAGGATTAATAATTGCTCTTTTGCCATTAATTTCAATATTTGCTCCCATTCTATTCAATTCAGGTACATGCATGAATCTATTTTCAAATATGTTCTCGTCTATGACTGACTTAGTTTTAGCCATAGACATTAAAACCATCATTTGCGCTTGAACGTCTGTTGGGAAGCCAGGATATTCCTTTGTTTGAATTTCAATACCTTCACTAATATTAGATTTATTTACTGTTACACTATTTTCATCAAAAATTATATCAACTGGTAATGTCTTTAAAGTCTCTAAAACATTGCTAACGTGTTCAATGTTTAAATTTTCTATTTTAAGTCCATCTCCTGCTAATGCTCCAGCTATGATATAAGTAACAGCTTCGATACGATCAGGAATAATAGAATAGATTGAGCCGTTCAAAGTTTTTACTCCTTGGATCATAACAGACCTATTGTCACCAAGTTCAATTTTTGCTCCCATAGTATTTAAACAATTAATTAAATCAATCACCTCAGGCTCTAACGCGATATTAGAAATTTCAGTTTCACCACTTGCTAATGATGCTGCCATAACAATATTTTCAGTAGCGCCAACAGATACTTTAGGAAGTTCGATCTTATTTCCAGTCAGTCCTTTAGGTGCGCTACATTGAATATATCCTTTTTCCAATTCAAAAGTTGCACCGAGCTTTGTAAGTGCATCTATATGAATATCGATTGGTCGAGCACCTATAGCGCAACCTCCAGGAAGTGATACACTCGCCTCACGCTTTCTTGCAAGTAAAGGTCCTAGTACTAATATACTTGCTCGCATCTTTCTCACTAAATCATATTCAGCAATAGTTTTTTCCGTATCTGAATATTGAAGTGTAATAGAATTTTTATTACTTTCACTTTTTGCGACATTAACTCCAAGAGATGATAAAACCAAACTCATAGTTTTTACATCAACAAGATCTGGAACATTTGAAAGTTCTAATTTTTCATTAGTTAAAATACTAGCAGCCATAATGGGTAGAGCAGCATTCTTTGATCCACTAACAGGAATCACACCCCTTAGAGGTTGTCCTCCATTTATAACAATTTTCTGCATTGAATTTTATAGCTTGGGAAGAGTAACGCCAGTTTGTTTCATGTATTTCCCTTTTCTATCCTTGTAGGAAATCTCTGGCGGAGCCTCTCCTTTATAGAATAGGAACTGACAGCCTCCTTCATTTGCATATATTTTTGCTGGCAGTGGTGTTGTATTTGAAAACTCTAAAGTTACATGTCCTTCCCACTCGGGCTCCAAAGGAGTTACATTAACTATTATTCCACATCTTGCATATGTTGATTTACCTAAACAAACTACTAATACATCTCTTGGAATTCTGAAATATTCTACGGTGCGTGCTAGTGCAAATGAATTAGGTGGTATGATGCATTCTTTGCCTGGTCTATCAACAAAGCCTTTGTCATCAAAATTTTTAGGATCAACTAAGGCTGAGTCAACATTTGTAAATATTTTAAAATCTTCAGATACCCTTGCGTCATATCCGTAAGATGACAATCCAAAGGAAATAGTCCCATCCTTTTTTTGTCCGTCTACAAAGGGTTCAATCATGCCTTGTTCTAAAGACATTTTTTTAATCCAGTTATCAGACATGATGGTCATCTTATTTTTCTTCTTTCTTTCGTTGATATTCTTTTCTTTTTCTTAAATTCTGTCTCAAAGCCTCTGATAGTCGTTCAGTATCATTAAGCTTTTTATTCTTTTGCTCGTCCTTCGAGGAACTGTTTGATTTCATCTTTATTCAACCCTGCTTTTTTAAGCTCTTTAACAAGTTTTTCTTCTTCTTTTTTATCTGTATTATCAGCATGTTTGGACTCTCTTTTCTGTTGTTTTGCCATCGCGCGCTCTCCGCGTTTAGACTTGTAATCGTGATGAATGCCCATAATTATCTCCGTGAATTGCGCTACTTTATACAATTTTTTTATAGGATTCTCTAGTAAAAACAAGGAGTGCTATTGAAGGATTATTTTCTAAGCTTATGGCTAGTCTTTAATGAACAGATCGCTTGAAAAATCAGAAAACTTTTCTGAACCATTTTCTGTAACTCTCAATGAGTGACTCGCTTCAACACCCCAACTACCGAATTGCATTACTGCAATCATGTGGAATGTGACATTTGGATGAAGAATAGTTTGGTCTCCTTTAGAGATATTTATTGTATGCTCACCCCAATCTGGAGGATATCCTATGCCAATTGAATATCCAGTTCGAGATTCTTTTTTAATGTCATGCTTGTCAAGAACAGCCCAAAATTTTTGTGCCACATCATCAGCTGTATTTCCAGGTTTAATGGCTGAAATGCCTTCGTCTAAGGCTTCATTGGTAGCTTTAATAGCGTCAATTTTTTTTTGCTCTGCCTTACCAAGCAATACTGTTCTCGCTAGTGGAGCGTGGTATCTCTTATGAACACCAGCTAGTTCAACGATTGTAGCTTCGCCCTTAACAAACTTCTCTTGTGTTGCAGTTAAATGAGACGCAGATGTACCTGCACCAGTGGGTAGTAAGGTGGCGATGCTTGAGTACTCCCCACCAATTTCAGGTGTACCATAAAACATTGCTTTTTGAATTTCTCCTATTGCATCACATTGTCTAATTCCTGGATTTATTATGTCAATTGCAGTTTGCATAGCCTGATCGGTAATCAATGCTGCATTTTTCATTAGTTCAATTTCATTATCTGATTTTATATATCTCACCCAGTTCACAAGCCTTTCAGAATCTTTAAGTGATGCATCAGGCAATCCATCAATAAGTTTCTGATAACAAAAAGCTGTGAAGTAATGACTATCCATTTCAAGACCTATTGATTGTTTGTCCCATTTTTTATTTTTAATGATCTCGATTAAATAATCATAAGGATGGTCAGGCCATGTATGGATATATTTTTCTGCATATATAATAATATTTTCTTGAGACCAACAGCTCTGTAAAAATGCACCTCCGGCATCCTGATCTCTTACAAATAAAAATGGCTCATCTAAATCAACATGAACTAAAACACATTGCGCATAATAAAATGACCATGCATCATATCCTGTTAGATAATTCATATTTGCAGTATCTTGCGATATTAACAGATCTATTCCTTTTTCTTGCATCGACATCTTAACTTTAGCAAGTCTGTCAATATATTCACTTTTAGGAAAATTCATAAATCTAGGATAATCGTTCACAAACAAGTTTGGTCCAGAAAGAGGACCCGATCACAAGAAGTTTGTCATTAAAGTCGTATGTGGAAGAATGCAATGACTGGCCGTGTGTGCCCTCTGTTCCATTGCCAATAAGTATGTAACAACCTGGTTTAACCATCAACATTTGAGCAAAATCCTCAGAAAATAATTTTGGATCACAATTTCCATCAACTTTTTTTGTTCCAACAAGATCTTCAGCAACCTTTGACGCAAAAGCTGCTTGTTCAGTTGTATTAATTGTCATGTTTGTTCGCGTATCGTATGTAAATTCAAATTTTATATCGTGAGCGTTGGCAATACCTTCAACAATATTTTGCATACTATCTTCAATAATTTTATTGGCCTCAGGCGAAAGTGCTCGAGCATCACCAGAAATTATAGAATGACCAGGTAAAATATTTTCGTTTCCATCAGACTCAAATTTAGTAACAGATACAACCCCATTCATTGCGGGATTTAATTTTCTTGAAACTATTGATTGCAAGGAAGTTATAATTTGAGTTCCTACTGTTATAGTATCAACTCCCATATGCGGTAATGCAGAATGTCCTCCTTGACCCCAAAGATTGATATTAAAAAGACTTTCACTTGCTGTTATTGTTCCTGAACGAGTAGCAAAAGTACCAACCTCCATTCCTGGTAAATTATGGAATGCATAAACCTCATCTATAGAGAATTTTTCAAATAGGCCGTCATCGATCATAGCTTGTGCGCCTTGCGTTTTTTCTTCATCAGGTTGGAAAATAAAATAAACCGTGCCATTAAAATTTTTTGTTTTAGAAAGATATTTGGCAGCACCCAGTGCCATTGCCGTATGACCATCGTGACCACACGCATGCATTTTTCCTTCATGAGTGGATTTGTATTCACAGTCACTCTCTTCTTTTACTGGTAAAGCATCCATGTCTGCGCGTATACCTATACTCTTATTGCTATTCCCATTTTTAAGGGCTGCAACGATACCTTTTTTACCAATACCCTCAAAAACATCTAATCCAAAACTTTTTAAAATTTCAGCAACTTTTGCTGATGTAATATCTAAATCAAAATTTAGTTCAGGATGAGCGTGAAAGTAATGTCTCCAAGCAATCATCTCTTTTTCAAAATTTTCTGTAACTACATTCATCTTTTAATATTTATAATTTCTTTCTCAGCCAATTATGAAACCTTTTTATTTCATATTCTTCGGGCATTAAGGTTCCACTTTTACGTATTGGATTATGTATGCCTTTTTGATTAAGTTCACAAGCCTCAGCATCCTGTTTCATTACGAGTACTGCAAAATCAACAACATTTTTCATTGAATATTTTTTGTCTTTAAGTGTTTCTTTTCGAAAAACCCACTCAGCTGTTACTTCTGTGAGCTCATTAGATAAAGGAAGAATGCGAACCATTCTGATATGGTCAGTAAAAATTGCTAAAAACATAGATGGCCAGCTTGTCATATAAATATATCCAGGAAAGTCTGTCTGATTTTCTAGGTATTCTACACGATGCCCTTGCGCGCTGCCATCCATCGACCACGTTTCAGTTCCTTTTTTCATGCCGCCTTTATACTTTGGATCATTATGATTGATAAACTTTTTCCAGTTAGGATCATCTTTAATGTCTACAAGTCTTCGGCCGTAAATAGGAACAAGATTAGATAGTTCTGGATGAAGGTTTGGACAATGTAGACACTCACTATAATTTTCCCAAAAAATTTTCCAGTTACATTTTATTTGTTTTTTCCATGTGTGACCAATTTGATAATTACTCACATTCAATTGCGAAAAAGCGTCACTATAATCTGGGAAAACTTTTTTTGAATTCCATTTAGCTTTATTGTCTAAGTTAATAAAAATTAGTCCATTCCAAATTTTAAATTTTACTTTGATCAAACAATTTTTGTCCTTTTTAAAATTTTTTGGATCTATTATTGAGGAAGTTTTTACAAGATTTCCATTACTTGCGTTGTAGGACCATTGGTGATATGGGCAAACTAATAAATTAGACTTTAGCTTACCATTTTTTTCGTTTTTTAAAATAGATCCTCGATGGCTACAAGAATTATAATATGCATTCATATTTCCCTCTTTGTCACGCACAAGAAGGATATTAAATTTACTTATTTCAACAGTATGAAAAGATAACGGCTGTGATAAAGCATGTTCATGGCAAATGTATAGCCATTCTTTTGATAAAACTTTCTTTATTTCTTTATCAAATTGATTTTGATTAAAATACCAATTTAATGGTAGAGATTTTTCAGTTTTTTTTAAAATATATCCTTCACTCATGCTTGTAAAAATTTTATACCCTTATATTGTCTATGACTAGATATTATGAGAAAAATTCATTGGATTGTTCTATTTAGTACCCTTGGTTTTTTAATTTTAATTGGCTCTCTATATTTATATAACTTATACAACGTACCTGTCCTATCAAAAGAAGAAATTTTAAAACTTTCTGAAGAAGCAAAAGAACAAAGAGAAAATATTACAAGGCAAACTGTTTTTGAGCCTTTTGAATTTAAAAAACCAAACAAGAATAAGAATGTATATTTTGGCGATCTCCATGTTCATTCAAGCTTGTCATTTGATTCCTATATTTTTGGTAATCGCTATGGCCTAGATGATACATATAAGTTTGCCAAGGGAGAGCCTATGCTGAATATGTTTGGTGAACAAATGCAAATTTCAAGACCTCTAGACTTTGCTGCAGTAACTGATCATGCAGAAACTTTTGGACTACAGGAAAGCTGTGCCGATTCAGAGATTACAGAGGAGTCCAAAATTACTTGTGCAAGATTGGAGTCCCCTAGTTATAGATTTTTTTTTGATCTTCGCGAGACATCTGTTGCGAGGCCACCAATAAGCATCATGTCAGCAGCTATTGGTGATAAAGAAAAGGAAGAACGATTTATAAAATCTACATGGAACAAAATTATAAAAGCTGCAGATAATCATAATGAACCTGGAAAATTTACAACTTTTGTTGCTTATGAATACTCGCCCACATTACCTGATGGTGGCTATAACCACAGAAATGTTATATTTAAAAATAATACGGTCCCTGAAAAAGCTTTCTCACTTTTCGATGCTCACACAGCTATTGATTTATGGAAAAAGTTATTAGAAAGTTGCAACTATCCCTGTGAGTTTATGACAATACCTCATAATGGTAATCGCTCATGGGGATATGCGTTTGCAAACCATACTATCGATAATGAACAATATACACTTGAAGATTGGAAACTACGGAACAACAATGAGCCATTAGTTGAAATATTTCAGGACAAAGGAAACTCAGAATGCAGTACATTTTTTGGAAGTACTGACGAAGAATGTGATATTGAACAATTTTATACAAAATGTGAAAATGATGATGATACATTATGCATTCAAGAAACTTCTATGGCGCGTGATGGACTAAAAAAAGGGCTTTCTTTGGAGAACGAATTTGGATTTAATCCCCTTGATTTTGGAATGATAGGAAGTTCTGACTCTCATAATTCTAATCCAGGAGATACAGAAGAATGGGATTACAGAGGTAGAACCAGCTTCGTTGGACCGTCTAAAAGAAGAGTTAAAGAAGGATTATTAATGACCCAACTTGTAAATAATCCAGGTGGTCTAGCGGCAGTTTGGGCTGAAGAAAACAATAGAAATACTTTATTTGAAGCCATGCAAAAAAAAGAGGTGTATGCAACTAGCGGTACAAGAATTAAGTTGAGATTTTTTCTCAATTTTAATAGTACAGAAGAAATCTATAAGTCTATTGATCCAATAGCTGAATCCTATGAAAACGGTTATAGCATGGGCAGTACTGTTATAAATAGCTCTATGCAAATACCCAAATTCTATATCACTGCTGAACGAGACTCACTTAGTGCGCCATTAGACAAAATTCAAATAGTTAAAGGTTGGACTGAAGATGGAAATGAAAAAGAAGTTGTTTACGATGTAGTCTGTAGTGATGATAGGGAAATTAATAGTAGAAAAAATAGGTGCAAACCAACAAAAGCAAAGGTAGATTTTGATAATTGTTCATTTAACGAAAACTTTGGAGCCGATCGATTAGAAATTCTATGGACCGATGAGAAATATTCATTTGATCAGAATGCATTTTACTACGTTAGAGCTATTGAAAACCCTACATGTAGATGGTCAACCTATGATAGTATCAGAATAGATGAGAAACCTTCTAAAAACTATCCAAAAATTATGCGTGAGATGGCGTGGTCATCACCAATCTGGATAAAAAATAATTAAAGATATGTTTCCACAAGATCTTAAAGAAAAATATAAAGATTGGTATAATGATACATACTTAAAAAAGAAAAATCTTTTTGAAAGTCTTTCCAAAGAAGGTCAGTCTCCAAAATATATTATCATTTCATGCGTTGACTCAAGAGTAGATCCAAATTCAATATTTAAATCTGAGCCAGGTGAATTGCTTGTTCACAGAAATATTGCAAATATTGTTCCACCCTATGATTATATAACGGAACATAGCGGAACAATTGCAGCTATTGAGTTTGGCATTACTGTCTTAAATATTAAAAATATAATTGTCATGGGTCATTCAGGGTGTGGTGGCATTAAAAATGGTTTTCAAATGTGTAAAGATGATGGGTTTAACTCTAATTCTTCTATTTCAAACTGGTTAAATTTACTTAAGCCAGCTTACAAAAAGATTGATAGCTCAAGAGATGAAGATTCAATAAAAGAATTGGAAAAAATCAGCATTAAAACGTCTTTAGAAAATCTTAAAAGCTACCCTTTTATTCAAGAGAGAATTAATAATAAAGAGATCAATATCTATGGCTCATGGATAAATATTGGATCTGGTCAAATTGAAACTCTCAATTTTAATACAGCAAGTTTTCAACCACTATAATCATTATCATTTATTTAAAAGAATAAAAGACATCTTAGCTTTAAATGATATAAAAGACCGATGCAAAGTATCGTCTCTATCAATAACTTATCAAAAATCTACGATAATAATTTTCAGGCGCTAAAAAATATCAATCTAGATATCCGCAAAAACGAGATATTTGCTTTGCTTGGGCCAAATGGTGCTGGAAAAACTACCCTAATCAGTATCATCTGTGGGATTGTAAATCCAACAGTGGGAAAAGTATTAGTAAATGAATATGACATTATCAAGGACTACAGGAAAACTAGGTCACAAATTGGCCTTGTCCCGCAGGAACTTACACTTGAACAATTTGAAATTGTTTATAATAACGTTGCTTATACAAGAGGTCTGTATGGGAAGGTCCCAAACCCAGATCTCATTGAAAAACTTCTAAAAGATCTAAGCTTATGGGACAAAAAAGACTCAAAGATTAATGAGCTGTCTGGTGGTATGAAAAGAAGGGTTTTAATTGCAAAGGCATTATCACACGAACCATCAGTGTTATTTTTAGATGAGCCAAGTTCTGGTGTAGATGTGGAATTGAGGCAAGATATGTGGAAGATTATTGAGAATCTTCGAGATACTGGAGTTACTATTATTTTAACAACACACTATATCGAAGAGGCTGAGGCAATAGCTGACCGAGTCGCTGTTATTAATAATGGTGAAATGATTATTGTAGATGATACTGAAAATCTTATAAAAAGTATGGGTCAAAAGACACTTACCATTGATCTACACGAAATGATTAATATTTTGCCTGAAAGTCTAGACCAATATGATCTAGAAATTATGAATAATGGCTTATCTATTAATTACCGATATGATACACAGAGTAAACAAACAGGAATTACTTCACTCTTACAAGACATGAAAGAGTCTGGTTTAAAATTAAAAGATCTTAAAACAGAACAGAGTTCACTTGAAAATATTTTTGTAGAATTGGTTAGGGAAAATTCATGAATTTTTATGCAATCAGAGCTATTTACTTCCACGAGATGGATAGAATGAGACGTACAATTTTCCAAAGTATTCTCTCTCCTGTTATATCTACTTCATTATATTTTATTGTTTTTGGGTCAGTCATAGGGGGAATGATTCCTCAAATTGATGGGGTCAGTTATGGTTCATTTATAGTGCCTGGGCTTTTAATGCTAACACTTCTGACCCAGAGTATATCAAATTCAGCATTTGGCATTTTCTTTCCTAAATTTACAGGTTCGGTATATGAAGTATTAGCAGCTCCGATCTCATCGATTGAAATCATAATCGGTTTTGTAGGAGCAAGTGCATCCAAGTCTCTAATTGTTGGGGTAATTATTCTTTTTACAGCAAGTTTCTTTGTAGAATTACAAATACAGTATCCTTTATTGATGCTATTCTTATTAATTCTAACATGCTTAACCTTCAGCTTATTTGGATTCCTTATAGGATTATTAAGTGACAATTTTGAGCAACTTCAAGTAGTTCCTCTAATAATAATTACTCCATTAGTATTTTTGGGAGGCAGTCTCTATACAATTGAAATGCTGCCTGAGTTTTGGCAGAAAGTTTCGTACTTTAATCCTGTAGTGTACCTAATAAATGGCATGCGATGGTCGTTCTATGGCGCTTCAGATATTAATATTTTTATTAGCATCGTATCACTTATTGGCTTTTTAGTGGCATGTATTGTTGGCGTGGCAATAGTGATCTCTAAAGGATACGGGATAAAGAACTAATTAGTTAAGATTTTGTTTTACGATCCCTTTTGCGATCAATTGCTGAAAGATAACGTTTTCTCAGTCTCAAATTTTTTGGTGTGACCTCCAGTAGTTCATCTTCATTGATATAAGCCATCATTTCTTCTAGTGACATTTTTCTTGGGGGAGTTAATTTAACCGCCTCGTCTGTTCCAGAAGCTCTTACGTTAGTAAGCTGCTTACCTTTTAAAACATTAATTTCGAGATCATTGTCACGACTGTGCTCTCCAACTACCATACCACCATATACTTTTGACTGGTGACCAATAAACATAGTTCCACGATCTTGAAGGTTGAAAATTGCATACGCTGCAGCACTTCCAGTATCCGTTGATATTAATGCACCATATTTACGTCCAATAATGCTCCCTTTATAATTATCATACTTGTTGAAAAGTCTGTTTAGCACTCCTGTTCCTTTTGTATCTGTCAAGAATTTATTTTGATATCCAATTAAACCACGTGATGGTGCTAAAAAGGTAAGTCTAGTTTTACCAGCTCCAGATGATCGCATATCTTGCATTTCAGCTTTTCTCTGATTCATTCCATCAACTACTGTGCTTGTATATTCGTCATCGACGTCAATGATGACTTCTTCAATAGGCTCAGTTCTTGCGCCATTTTCACTAACTTTGTAGAGAACACGTGGTCGTGATACTGATAGTTCAAAACCTTCTCTTCTCATTTGTTCTATTAAGACACCAATTTGTAGCTCACCTCGCCCACCTATTTCAAAAGCATCTTTTTGATCATTCTCTTCAAAAGTAATTGCAACGTTAGTTTCAGCTTCGGCAAGTAATCTCTCACGAATTAAAGTTGAAGTTACTCTATTTCCATCAGTACCAGCAAATGGGGAGTCATTGACTGTAATTGTCACTGACATTGTGGGAGGATCAATTGGTGTTGAAATAAGCGGCTCTGAAACTTCAGGGTTACATATTGTATCCGCAACTGATGTTACAGCTAAACCAGCGATACAAATTATATCTCCAGCTGTTACCTGATCAACTGGCACCCTATCCGCCCCTCTAAAAGTAAATAATTTAGTTAATCTACCAGTTTCAATTTGAGAACCACTTAGATTAATAGACTTTACTTGATCATTTACTTTAGCTGACCCATTAATTACTCGTCCGATAAGGCATCGACCTAAATAAGGATCTGCATCAAGTAAAGTTGCTAACATTGCAAAAGGTTTTGATAAGTCTACAGTTGGTTCTTCAACGTGCTTTAATATAAGATCTAATAATGGATGTAAATTTTCGCGAGGGTCTTCTAAGTTTTCAACACACCAACCTTCCCTTCCCGCTGCATACAAAATTGGAAAATCTAATTGTTCTTCACTTGCGTCTAAAGCAACAAATAAATCAAAAACCTCATTTACAACCTCTTCGGATCTAGCATCATGTCTATCAACTTTATTAATCACAACAATTGGTCTTAAATTCTGGGCAAGGGCTTTACCTAAAACAAACTTTGTTTGTGGCATTGGTCCTTCGGCAGCATCTGCTAATATTATAACACCATCAGCCATTCCAAGAACTCGTTCCACTTCACCTCCAAAATCAGCATGCCCAGGAGTGTCAATAATGTTAATACGGACATCCTTCCAAACAATAGAAGTTGGTTTGGCTAAAATAGTAATCCCTCTTTCCTTTTCAAGATCACCGGAGTCCATTAAACGTTCATCTACGTTCTGATTTTCACGAAACATACCTGTTTGTTTCATTAAAGAATCAATCAAAGTAGTTTTGCCATGATCCACGTGAGCAATAATTGCGATGTTTCTTAGTTTTGATGTCATTGATGAGTGATAAAATAATATTGATTGTCTTCTAATGGGTTTGTCATATAAAAACAAGATTTATAGTTATTAAGATGAAATATTTTCTCGTTATATTTGTTAGCATGATTACAACTGTTCAAGCTGAAATCAGTCTTCGACAGTATAACGATCAATTCTGTTATGATGGAGATACTTGCTACGTCACAATCAATGGCATGAAGAAAAAAATTAGATTACTTGAATTAGATACCCCTGAAATATCCAAGCCGAAATGCAATGCTGAACTAAAACTAGGCTTAAAAGCACGAGATTACCTAAATGATCTTATTGCAAATGCATCAACAATTGAATTTAAAACTGAATACCTGGAAGATTATTTTGGAAGAATATTATCATATTTAATAATTGATGGTGAAGATGCATCAAGTAAGATTATCGAAAACAAGCTAGGCGTTGTTTATAATCGCAAACAAAAATATGATTGGTGTCAGGATTTAAAACGTGAATAAAACTATTAAACATAGAGAATAAAATGAAAAAACAACTTTCTCTTATTTTATTAACTTTCTTACTAATCCAAAATTCTCACTCTGAGGATCTCTCTGATCTAATTAGCCCAGAAACGTTTATCATTAATTATGAGGATTTAAATACTGAACAAATAAATGCTTCAATGCAGGCCAAAAAAGATGTGGTTCCAGTTTTAGGGAAAGACTGGATGATTGTGACGGCAAATTCTTACGCTTCTGCAGCAGGAGCTAAAATTCTTGAGGAAGGCGGAACAGCCGCAGATGCAATGATTGCTGCACAAACGGTTTTAGGGTTAGTAGAGCCAGAGTCTTCTGGCCTTGGTGGTGGAAGTTTCTTAATTTGGTACGATAATAAAACTAATAAAGTTACCACATTAGACGGACGAGAAACTGCACCAAGAGCTTCATATACAACTCAGTTTCAAAACGAAAGTGGAGAGACTAAGAAATTTTTTGATGCTGTAATTGGCGGTCTTTCGGTAGGAACACCGGGTACGCCTGCATTAATGTTCAAAGCACATGAAAAATGGGGAAAAATTAAGTGGTCAAATCTCTTTACCACCGCAATAAACCTTGGGGAAAATGGCTTTCCCGTGTCTAAGAAGTTGGCGTCATCAATTGAAAGAGACTCGGATAGATTAAAAAAAAGTAGTCAAACATCTAAATACTTTTTACCTGATGGAAATAATCTTAAATATAAACAAATAATAACGAATAGAGCTTATGCTGAAACACTAAAAAAAATTTCTACAGATGGTATTGAAGATTTCTATAAGGGGGAAATTGCTGATGACGTTGTAAATACAGTTCAAAACTACTCTGAAAATCCTGGGTATTTAGAGAAAAGTGATTTAGAAAATTATAACGTAATAGAACGCGATCCAGTCTGTATAAGTTATAGAGAACATAATGTTTGTGGTATGGGGCCACCCTCATCAGGTGGAGTTGCAGTAGCACAAATTTTAAAAATCCTTGAGGAATTTAACTTAAAATCACTTGGCTATGAAGATCCTAAATCATGGCAGGTGATTGGTGATGCAAGTCGGTTAGCATTTGCTGATCGAGATAGATATTTAGCAGATAGTGATTTTGTTGATGTTCCCATGAAAGGTTTACTTGATCATGAATATTTAAAAAAAAGATCTAAGAAAATAGAATTAGGATTAAGAACAGAAAATATTGAAGCTGGAAATCCTTCTCAAGAAGTTACATACAATTATGCAGATGATGGTTCACTTGAGCTACAATCAACAACTCATATATCAATTTATGATAAATATGGGAACGCATTGTCTATGACTTCTTCAATAGAAAATGCTTTTGGATCAAGATTGTTAACAGAAAGTGGGTTCTTATTAAACAACCAACTTACAGATTTTTCTTTTCGCGATGAAATTGATGGGAAATTAATTTCCAATAGACTAGAACCAGGTAAACGCCCAAGATCTTCTATGTCGCCAACAATTGTTCTGAAGGAAGGAAAGCCAATATACATTACTGGATCTCCGGGAGGGAGTAATATTATTGGGTTCGTTGCAAACTCTCTTATTTCTCTAATTGATTGGGATATGAATGTACAACAATCTGTATCTTTACCTCACGCAATTAATCGATGGGGTAGATATGACATTGAAGATGGTCCAAATGCTAACACTCTAAAAGAAGCGCTTTCATCAATGGGCTACGAAACACAATTAAAAAAATACTTTTCGGGAATAAATACTATATATATTGGGGAAAATCTTGAAGGAGGCTCTGATCCTCGAAGAGAAGGGATCGCAATTGGAGGATAATAAATAGAACAAGCCCCCATAGCACAATGGTAGTGCAACGCATTGGTAATGCGTAGATACCTGGTCAGTACAGGTTGGGGGCACCATAAAATTGAAAAAATGCTAGTAACATATTAGAAAATAATGAAACCGCCTCAGCCAAAAAAAATTCCTAAAATCCATATTGCACATGGCGATAAGCGTGTTGATGATTATTATTGGCTCAGAGATGATACTCGTAAAAATCCAGAAATTATTTCTTATTTAGAAGAAGAAAATCAGTACTTAGAAGATTGGTTTAAAAAAAATAATGATTGCCGAAAAACAATTTATGAAGAATTAGTTAGTTTCATACCACCAAAAGAAGTTTCAATGAAAATTAAATATGGAGATTATCTCTATTACTCTGAAATTAACTCTGAACAACAATATAAAACATACTATCGAGAGCTCAATGGGACTAAAGAGTTAGTTATTGATGTAAATGCACTGGCTGAGAATTTAGATTATATAAATATTACGTCAATAACTCCATCACCAAATAATCTTTTAATTGCTTACGCAGAAGATTTATCGGGTCGACGAGAATACAACATAAAAGTTAAAAATTTAACGACCGGCAAAATTATAGACAGTAAAGTTGAGAGAAGCTCTGGGAGCATTGTTTGGGATAAGAAAAATACTTCATTTTACTATGCTCAAAAAGATCCTGTTACTTTGATAGAAAATAAGGTTTTTAAACACAAAATTGGAACTGATGCTAAAGAAGATGTTTTAATCTATGAGGAAAATGACCCGGAATTTCATCTTCATATTTATGAATCGCGGACAAAGAAATATTTGAATATTTATACCAGTAAAACTGAGTCTTCAGAGACGTGGCTGCTTGATTTAGATGAGGAACTCAGTCAACCATTTTGTGTACTCAAACGATCCGATAAACATCTTTATTCCATTGAAGACACACCAGAGTGTTTCTATGTCAGCAGTAATGCAAAAAATAAAAAAAACTTCTCAATTTTAAAATTCACGATCAGTCAAATTAATAATTTTAATGAGTGGGAAACTGTAGTTGAACATGATGATGCTATTTTAATTGAAGATTTTGTCACTTTTCCTCAATATCTTTATTTAGAGATAAGAGAAGACGGTCTGCCCAAGATAGTAAAAATTAACAGAGAAACACTCGATAGGAATTATATTGAATTTAGTGACCCTGCCTTTTCTTGTTATTTAGCGACCAATAATGAGTACCTTGATACTGAATTTTACTATGGGTATTCGAGTCCAAAGAAACCTAGTTCAATATTCAAAGAGGATATTGAGTCAGGTAAGAGTGAATTAGCATGGCAGCAGCCTGTAAACAATTACGATGAAAATCTATACGAGGTTGAAAGACTTAAAATTACCGCCCGTGATGATACAAAAGTTCCTGTATCACTAGTATATAAAAAAGGAACTGACTTATCTCAAGCTCCTATCCTTATTTATGGCTATGGTTCTTATGGCATTATAATTGATGCAGCTTTTAGAACGTCCATCTTACCCCTACTCAATCGGGGTTTCGTTTTTGCTGTCGCCAATATCCGAGGTGGTTCTGAAATGGGGCGACAGTGGTATGATGATGGTAAAATTTTTAATAAAAAGAATACATTTTATGATTTTATTGATGCAACCAAATCTTTAATCAAACAAGGGTATGGCAATGCTAAAAATGTATATGCGATGGGTGGAAGTGCCGGCGGTCTGTTAATGGGTGCAATCATTAATATGGAACCAGATTTATATAAAGGTATTATATCAGCAGTTCCTTTTGTGGATGTGGTCACCACTATGTCAGATGAAACAATTCCCCTGACTACTTTTGAGTATAAAGAATGGGGTAATCCAGCGAATAAAGATGAATATAATTATATTAAAAGCTATTCGCCATACGACAATATTAAGCCTTCAAATTATCCCGCTGTATTGGTCACATCCAGTCTATATGACTCTCAAGTTCAGTATTATGAACCGGCAAAATATGTTCCAAAACTCAGAGAAAACAGTACTTCAGATAATCCAATATTAATGAAAATGAATTTAGTTGGTGGTCATGCTGGTAAAAGTGGACGATTAAATGCTATGGAAGAAAGCGCTCTCGATAATGCCTTTTTACTTTGCTTGACTAGAGATTCAAATTGATACTTCATTTTTAAACGACAATTTATCCAGACTCTCTTTCTTTGATTCAGTAATAATTTTTCCTCTTTTCATGACATAGATATAATCTGCTAAATCAAATGCAAAATCAAAATATTGCTCAACTAATAGTATGGTCATTCCCTGCTCATCTTTTAAATATTTTATGACTTCTCCAATTTGCTGGATGATGTTTGGCTGTATTCCTTCGGTTGGTTCATCCATAAGTAGTAATTTTGGTTTTGAAATCATTGCTCTTGCAATTGCTAATTGCTGTTGTTGACCTCCTGATAAATCTCCACCTCTTCTATTTATCATTTGTTTCAATACTGGAAAAAGATCAAAAATTTCATCAGGTATGAAATGTTCATCACGTTTTAAACATGCAAAACCAGTTTCTAAATTCTCTTTGACAGATAATAATGGAAATATAAAACGGCCTTGAGGAACATACCCTACTCCTCTCTTAGCAAGTTGGTGGGAGCTAAAGTTAGTTACATTATCCCCTTCAAAAAGATAATTTCCTGACTTTGAAGGATAGATTCCTGATAAAAACTTTAATAAAGATGTTTTACCAACTCCATTTGAACCCATTAAACAAGTAATTTCTTTATTTTTCGCTTTGAGTGAAACATCAAATAATATCTGAGAAGAACCATAGTAAAAATTCAAATTACTTATATCAATCATGACTATCTTCCTAGATATACCTCAATTACTTCATTATTAGAGGACACGTGTTCTATAGAACCCTCTGAAAGAATTGAACCTTCATGCAATACAGTAACCTCACATTCAAGATCTTTTACAAATTCCATATCATGCTCAACAACAATAACTGATTTATCTGCAGATAATTTTTTTAGAATCTCAACTGTCTGTCTTCTTTCATTAGAAGTCATTCCAGCTGCTGGTTCATCAATTAATAATAGCTTTGGTTCTTGAGTTAATAGCATTCCTATTTCTAACCACTGCTTTTGACCGTGTGATAACTCGCCAGCAATTCTATCTTGTTCATTTTTAAGACTAATTTCACCTAGTATTTTTTCTATTAGATTTTTTTCATCTCTATTTA
The DNA here is from genome assembly GCA_902523535.1 of uncultured Pelagibacteraceae bacterium. Taxonomy (GTDB): domain Bacteria; phylum Pseudomonadota; class Alphaproteobacteria; order Pelagibacterales; family AG-422-B15; genus CACNXQ01. Next base: position 15,416 of record CABYZQ010000004.1, on the reverse strand, counting down.
ATTTTTGGAATAAAACACTGAAAGGACTTCTATTTTTCTTCATGGATATAAATAAATTTTCAAATACTGTTTTTAGCTCAAATACAGTAGGACGTTGAAATTTTCTTCCTATACCTAGTAATGCTATTTGAGACTCACTTTTCATTAGAAGATTTTCATCCCAAACGACTTGATATTTTTGATCACTTTCAAGCCATACGCTTCGTTCACCAAATAATACTTTACCTTCATCTGGTTTAGTTTGGCCCGTAATTATATCCATAAAGGTAGTTTTTCCAGCTCCATTAGGTCCAATAATCGCTTTGAGTTCATTTTTACCAATGCTGTAACTCAAACTATTAATAGCTTTAAAGCCATCAAATGAAACCGAGATTTTTTCAACTTTCAATAAAGTATTCATTTTTCCTTAACAAATATATTTCTTAAAAAACCAATTATTCCATTTTCACTAAAAATTGTGATTAATACAAATCCAAACCCTAACAACACCGTCCACCAATTCACCCATTCTATAGTAAATATGCCCAAAGGAATATCGGGTGCTTGTCCACCAGTAAACCATGACGAAAATAATGAAACAAAAGCGGCACCAATGATTGCTCCATACAATTTTCCTCTTCCTCCAATAGCAACCCATACAGCGAGATAGATCGATGCAATAGGCGCAAGCTCTGCAGGATTAATTATACCTGCTTGAGGGTAATAAAGAGCACCAGCAATACTTGAGATTATTGCTGTTAACACAAATATAAATAATTTATATATTTCGACATTATACCCTAAGAACCTTACTCGTGTTTCGTTATCTCTTATTGATGTAATAATTAATCCAAACTTGCTTTTCATAAGTGAATGAAAAAGTAAAAAAATAGATATTAGAAAAATACAACTTGCCCAAAAAAACCCTATGGATATGACCTCTTGTCCTAAATACTCAATGCCAGGAATATTCTGCAAACCTGAGAGGCCATTATTACCCCTTAGACCACTGTCATTTTGAAATAAATATAGTGACAGAGCTAAAGTTAATGCTTGAGTTAAAATTGAGAGATAAACTCCAGTTACTCTCGACCTGAATGCAAGCCACCCAAATATAAATGCAAGAATACCAGGTACTGCAATAACCAAAATCAATTGTAAACCAAGACTATCTGCAAACATCCATATGGATGGTATTTCATAGCCACCGACAACTCCAAAAATCTGGTTTCCAATGGCATTTGATAATTCGGTTTCGGTTAATGGAAGCAACTCATTAGTGGCAGCCTCCTGAACAATAATGGCTGTTCGCTCATACATTAGCCACATTCCAATCATGTAACCACCAAGTCCAAAAAAGGCGAAATGCCCTAGAGACAGAATTCCGCAATAACCCCATACCACATCCATTGCCAGAGCAATTATGCATAGACAAACAGTTTTGCCTAAAGTTTTGACAAAACTAGTAGATATTAATCCGTTTCCGTAAGGTTCACTAAAAAAAGTTATAAACAGAGAAAATATAATAACAACTATTGTAAAAATTAATGTGTGTCGAGCTAGTAAATCATTTATTGAATTAGTCATCAGCTGCTCTCCCTTTAAGGGCTACTATCCCTTTTGGTCTAAATTGTATAAATAAAATAATAAAGATGATCATATAAGTTTGCGCTGCGAGAGTATTAGATGGATTGAACCATTCTATAAATTTTTGAAGGAACCCGATTAGTGAGGCTCCCGCTAATGTGCCCCATATATTGCCCACTCCTCCAACAACCACTGTCATAAAGCTCTGAACTATATATTCAGACCCAAGCTCAGATGTAACCTTAGAAAAAAGTCCAATAGCAATTCCTGCAATTCCTGCAATTCCTGAACCAAAGCCAAAAGTAAACATATTTATTCTTTCAGGATTAATTCCCATGTTGGAGGCCATCACTGGATTTTGGGTCACTGCACGAGTCTCCAATCCAAGTCTGGTACGATTCATAACAAAGAGCAACAAACCCAGAAATATTAGACTCAAAATAAATATGGCAATTCTTATATAACTGATCGATAGATCGTCGCTCAGACTGAGCGATCCATCAAGCCACGATGGAGATGTAAGTGGTCTTGCTTGTGTTCCGAAGATATTCTTTGCAATTTGTTGTAATGCAATACTGATCCCGAAAGTGGCCAGTAATGTATCAAGTGGTTTACGATACAAATGACGTATAACGAGTCTTTCCATGATCACTCCAGCTATAAATGTAATTATAAATGCGAGGGGAAGTGCAACTAAAAGTGATAGTGTATGGTTACTTATAAATTGTTGAACAACATACCCCGTATAGGCACCCATCATGATAAATTCACCATGAGCCATATTGATTACTCTCATTACACCAAAAGTAATCGCTAAACCAATTGCTCCAAGAAAATAGATTGATGCAAGACTTAAACCATCAATAAGTAAGTCAATATATTTATAGATCTGAACTCTAAAATTTATACTAGCTAGAGTATTTAGTGCGGCATTTGTTACTTCAGAAGAAGTTTCATTGTAAATCGAATAAAATATAAATTTATTTACTTCTTCATTAATTTTATTTTCAGAAATAAAAGGAGGTGCTAAATTATTTTCAACTAATTTATTATAGGCAGCAATACGAGATTGTTCATTGTCTAGTGAACTAATAGAATATCCTCCAATAGTATCTCCGCTAATATTTTGTTCTAATATTTTCTTTAATTCTTCTTGGGTAATCCTTTTTTTATAAACTAGATTACCTGCATATAATTTGTCATATGCATCATTAATTGATATCTCAACATCTTCATTAAAAAAATTAGTTGTATCCGATGTTCCATTACTATTTTTGATTGTAAAACCAGGCACAATTACCCTAGCAATATTTTTATTATTAGGAACAGAGATGCCGACTTTCACTTCTGAAGAATTGAGGAGTTGATTTAGAGAAGCCCTTATTTCGATCGCAGTATCGCCTTTAAAAGACTCAATTATTTCTAATTTTTTATCATTCGAGTCGGAGTACTTAATAATTGCAAATTTTAGCAATCGATCAATAACAGTTTTTAGTTCTGCATCTGACTCATTTATGTAAGCATCTTGTAACACTTCCAAGTGTTCAGGCTGGATATTTCTTTTTAAGCTTTCTATGCTTTTTTGTCGTACATTAATATCTGAATTAGATATTTGGTATTTTACTAAAATAGAGTCTATTTTTGCTCTTACTCCACTGTTGGGTTTAATCTTTTTGATTTCTTTTTTGCTGTAATTGCCGATCCTAGTAAGACCATCTATTTCTAAGGCGTCAAGTGTCTCTTCATTTTCATTAACTAAAACTACTTGTTTCGTATCTTTTATATAGTAGAGACTCTTCGATTTCCACAGTTCTAAAAATCTTGAAACAATTTCATCATCAAAACTTTGTATGTCTCTTAGTATAGAATCAACCGTTTTTGCTGAACTTTTAATTATATTTTCTGAATTTTCTATTAAGAATATATTGAATTCATCATGGTGAGCAACTGCTGGTAGATTTATAAAAAAAGCATACAGAAAAATTATATAAAATTTAATTTTCATAATTTAAAAACGCCATAAAGAATATTAACTATTCTTTACAGCGTTTTATTTAGGTTAAAATTAGTAGTTAGACTTTAACTGAACACAGCTGCTGGTCGAAGTATTATACATCCCACAACCTAAGCTTTGCCAATCTGATGTTAAAACAGCTGACTCTACTAAGTGATCTGTCCATGCATCTCCTGGAACCTCGGTCGTTTGACTAATTATATCAAACTGACCATCCTCAAGGATCTCACCTATTAAAACAGGTTTAGAGAGATGATGATTTGGGAGCATTTCAGCGGTTCCACCCGTGAGATTTGGAACCGTAATTCCATACATAGCTTCTCTAACTGCATCTACATCAGTAGTTCCAGCTTTTTCCACTGCTTTTACATACATGTTAAATCCAATCACGTGCGCTTCCATCGGGTCATTAGTAACTCTTTCTGGCCCCATAGTGCTTTTCCAGTTTTTGATAAATGCTGTATTTAAATCGGATTCAGCTGATTGAAAATAATTCCACGCAGCTAGGTGGCCAACCAAATTTGTTGTATCAAGTCCGGATAATTCCTCTTCACCAACTGAGAACGCGACAACTGGTATGTCTTCAGCGTTCACGCCTGCAGCTGCAAGTTCTTTATAAAATCCAATGTTTGCATCACCGTTAATAGTTGAAATAACACCTACCTTCTTTCCATCAGCCCCAAGTGCTACAACATCAGCAACAATTTTCGACCAATCCGAGTGACCAAAAGGTGTGTAATTTACAAAAATATCAGATTCAGGAATTCCTTTATCAATTAAATATTGATTTAGAATTTTGTTTGTTGTTCTAGGATAAACATAGTCAGTTCCAAGTAATGCGAACTTTTCAATGCCTAGTTCTTCTAGATAGTAATCAGTAGCTGGTATAGCTTGTTGATTCGGAGCGGCTCCCGTATAAAATACATTTTTTGAGCTTTCTTCACCCTCATATTGAACTGGATAAAAAAGTAATCCGTTAAGTTCTTCAATTACGGGTAATACAGACTTTCTAGACACAGAAGTCCAGCAGCCAAACATTACATCAACATCATTGACAGTTATTAGTTCTCGAGCTTTTTCGGCAAAAAGTGGCCAATCTGAAGCAGGATCAACAACAACTGCTTCCAGTTTTTTTCCGAGAATACCGCCCTTTTCATTTTGTTCATCGATCAACATTAACATTGTATCTTTTAACGTTGTCTCTGAGATTGCCATCGTACCCGACAGCGAGTGTAATATGCCAACTTTGATAGTATCTGCATACGCAGTGATACTAAAAAAGAAAAATGACATAACAACTATAATTTTCTTGATCATTATTCGTCCTTTCATTTTTTTAACTGCTACATAATTTCTTAAAAAAATTAGTGATACGAATCTTTACACTTGCCAACATGACATCTTCAAAAAAAATATTTAAACTTAATTTTTATATTACTAATTAGTATCTGTAATTTTAGTGATAAAAATAAATGACAATTATTTGTCAACTTGAAATTAAAACACTATGATAATTTCATGATAGTAAATCTTCAAAAATCTTTAGGCACAATTGATGCAGAGTTTATAAATAATGATGTTGAAAGATTATATCAGCAAGGATGCCTTAAAGCTTTACTACCTCAATCCTACTCTAATTTGTCTCAAATAGTTTTAGTTAATACATCTGGGGGTGTAACAAGTGGAGATAAGTTTAATATCAATATAGATTTACACAATACACATATGCTCACTACAAGTCAGGCTGCAGAGAAGGTATACAGTGGATATGGAGATGCGGCTGAACTTAAATATACAATTAACATTGATAACAGTACTCTTTTTTGGATACCAAATGAAACAATCCTCTTTGATAACTGCAACCTAAGACGTCAAATTGATATCAATCTTTTGAATAATTCAAATTTATTTTTCTGTGAAACAGTTGTTTATGGAAGATCAGCAATGCATGAAACGATTGAAAAAGGTTACTACTCTGATCGATGGAAAATATTTAATGATAATAAAATTGCTCACCTTGAAATCAATGGCTTTGAAGATAATATAAAAAGAATGCGGAAAAGTAAATTTATGCTTAACGATAATATTGCAATTAATACAATAATAATACTCGGTTCAGAGATGAATAAATTTTATACTGTATTAAAAGATAATATACATGATGAAAAAAGTATAACTACTGGTATTTCAGAGTGGGATGGTAAGATAATAATAAGAAGTATTTCATCTAATAACTATTATTTAAAAAAATTTACAAAAAATATCGTATCAATCATGATGAATGGTAAAATTCCTTACATGTGGGGTGCTGCGTGAAGCTTTCTCCAAGAGAGATTGATAAAATGATGGTCAGCATGGCTGCAATAGTCGCTCGAAAGAGGTTAGACCGTGGCGTTAAATTAAATTACCCTGAAGCCGTATCAATTATTTCTGATTATGTTGTTGAAGGTGCAAGGGACGGCAAATCTGTAGCTGAATTAATGGAAAGTGCAGCACATGTATTAAAAAAAGATGACTGTATGGAAGGAGTTGCTGAAATGATTGCCGAAGTGCAGACAGAAGCAACTTTTCCAGATGGAACAAAGTTAGTCACTGTACATAAACCCATAAGGTAAGAATTATATGATTCCAGGAGAAATAATTACAAGTGACAGTGAAATAATTTTAAATAAAGATTTAGTGAGTTTGACAATGAAAGTCTCCAACACTGGTGATCGTCCAATTCAAGTCGGTAGCCACTATCATTTTGCTGAAGTAAATGAAAGTCTTGAATTTGATAGAAAGAAATCTTTAGGCATGAGACTAAACATTTCATCTGGAACCGCAGTAAGGTTTGAACCTGGGCAAACAAGAGATGTTGAGCTTATAGAAATACAGGGACTAAAAAAAATATTTGGGTTTAATAAAAAAGTCATGGGAAAAATTAAATGAAAAAAATTCCAAGACAATCTTATGCAGCTATGTATGGCCCCACAACAGGGGATAAAGTAAGGTTAGCAGATACTGAACTTTTCATAGAGGTTGAAAAAGACCTCACAATCTATGGTGAGGAAGTTAAGTTTGGTGGCGGCAAAGTTATTCGCGATGGCATGGGACAGTCTCAGGTTTCAAGAAGTGATGGAGCCGTAGACACAGTTATTACAAATGCTCTGATTCTAGATGTCACCGGGATATATAAAGCAGATATTGGACTAAAGAACGGAAATATTGACCATATTGGAAAAGCTGGTAACCCTGATACACAACCCGGTGTGGATATTATAATTGGTCCAGGTACTGAGGTTATTGCAGGTGAAGGTAAAATTGTAACGGCGGGCGGCTTTGACAGTCATATACATTTCATATGTCCTCAGCAAATTGATGACGCCTTACATTCTGGCATTACTACGATGCTGGGTGGAGGTACTGGACCTGCACATGGAACATTAGCAACTACTTGCACGCCGGGGCCATGGCACATCGGCAGAATGCTTCAATCATCTGATGCTTTCTCGATGAATTTAGCTTATGCAGGCAAAGGAAATTCTTCGTTGCCTTCAGGTTTAGAGGAACAAGTTCTTGGTGGAGCAGCTGCTCTTAAACTTCATGAGGACTGGGGCTCTACTCCTGGTGCAATTGATAATTGTTTAAATGTTGCTGATAAATTCGACGTTCAGGTCATGATACATACTGATACGCTCAATGAAAGTGGCTTTGTAGAAAATACAATAAATGCAATTAATAAAAGAACCATTCATACATTTCATACTGAGGGTGCAGGTGGTGGACACGCGCCTGATATAATAAAAATTTGCGGTGAACCGTATGTTTTGCCATCTTCAACTAATCCGACACGACCATTTACTGTTAACACTGTTGAAGAGCATTTAGATATGCTGATGGTTTGCCATCACCTTGATAAATCAATACCTGAAGACGTAGCATTTGCTGAAAGTAGAATACGGAGAGAAACGATGGCTGCTGAAGACATATTACACGATATGGGTGCTTTCTCAATCATCGCATCTGACAGTCAAGCTATGGGACGTGTTGGTGAGGTTATTATTAGAACATGGCAAACAGCTCATAAAATGAAAGTCCAACGAGGAAGACTGTCTGAAGAGCAAGGCGATAATGATAATTTAAGAGTCAAACGATACCTTGCAAAATATACAATAAATCCGTCAATTGCTCATGGAATTTCTTCCTATGTTGGCAGTCTCGAAAAAAATAAAAGAGCAGATATCGTTATCTGGGACCCAGCTTTCTTTGGTGTTAAGCCTGAGATTGTAATAATGGGTGGGAGTATTGCCTGCGCACAAATGGGCGATCCAAATGCATCGATTCCAACTCCCCAACCTGTATATACCCGCCCAATGTTTGGAAGTTATGGAAGATCGCTTGAAAGCTCATCGATAACTTTTGTCAGCAAGAGTTCTCTGGAGGCAGGCAGCCTTAATCATCTCAATATACAAAAAAGCATGCTGCCGGTAAGCAATACAAGGTCAATTTCAAAAAAAGATATGGTTTTAAATGATGTTTGTCCAACTATAGATGTAAATCCTGAAACATATGAGGTTAGGGCAAATGGAGAAATTATAACATGTGAACCAGCTAAAGAACTGCCAATGGCACAAAGATATTTTATGTACTGATTATGGAAATTTGTAATTTAATATTAAGTAACTGTGATCCCTCTGAAGAGGTTGATACAATTTCGCTATCTTATGAGGAGAGATTCATGCGACGCAAAAAGTTAGTTTCTGACAAAGGTCATGAATTTCTTGTTGATCTTGAAGAGATGAGATCAGTCCTGAGTAATCAAGCGTTCAAACTTGAGAGTGGAAAATTAATTACTGTAAAATCAAAAAAAGAAAACTTAATTGAGATCAAGTCAGAAGATTTAAATAAATTAATATGGCATATTGGGAATAGACATATCCCCTGTCAGATTGAAGCTACAAGAATTCTAATACAAAGTGACCATATAATTGAGGATATGGTGAGAAGACTTGGGGGGCAGACAAAATCTGTGATTGAACAATTTAATCCTGAAGGAGGGGCTTACGGTATGGGAAGAACGCATGGTCACAAGCATTAAAAGTAAAAACTTATCAGATTTAAAATCTCATCAAATTTTACATCTTTGGTTTTCGTCTTCATTTCCTATTGGTTCATACGCATATTCGCATGGTCTCGAGGCTTTAATTGATGATAAGCTTATCAAAAATAAAAATGACGTATTGGAATTTATTAAAAGTATTCTCTTTGAGGGAACATGCAGAAATGAGTATATCTTTATCAAGGCTACCTATGATGGAATTTATGTAAATGAATTAGTGCTTGCAAGTTGCTCATCCAAGGAACGTCAGCTTGAAACACTCAAAATGGGTGACGCCTTCAGAAAAATCATGTCTGAGAGTTGGGGCTATACAATAAATAATGAGACTGCTTTTCCAGTCTGTATTGCTCAAGCAGGAATTAAATTTCATATTGCCTTTGATGATTTGGTTGACTTTTATATTCAATCATTCATCGCAAACTTAATTAATATGTGCGTTAAACATATACCTTTAAGCCAGAAAGATGGCCAAGATTGTATGGTGTCATTTCTTGGAATGATGAAAAGTTTCCATAATACGATGAAAGACTATAGCTTAGATGATTTACGCAGTTCCATGTTTTGTGCAGATATTTACAGTATGAAACATGAAAATCTTACATCCAGAATTTACGTCACATGAATAATTTTCGAGGTCCTTTAAAAATTGGTATCGGCGGTCCAGTAGGTGCTGGTAAAACAAGTCTTACTGAGGCTTTGTGCAAAAATTTATCTAAAAATATTTCAATGGCAGTTATATCAAATGATATTTACACCATCGAAGACGCCGAGTATTTAATGAGAGCTCAAGTTTTGCCAATAGAGAGAATTAAAGGGGTTGAAACAGGTGGATGCCCTCATACCGCAATTCGAGAGGATGCCTCGATTAACCTATTGGCTGTAGAGGAAATGAAACAAAAATTTCCTGATTTACAATTGCTATTAATTGAGTCGGGTGGAGATAATTTAGCTGCAACGTTTAGTCCAGAGTTAGTAGATTTATCAATCTATGTGATTGATGTTGGAATGGGGGGTGATATTCCTCGTAAAGGTGGGCCAGCAATAAAAAAATCTGATTTACTAATTATCAATAAAACCGATTTAGCAAATCACGTAAATGTTGATTTGGATCAAATGAAATTAGATGTTGAAACTGCCCGATCAGGCATGCCTTATATTTTCGGTGAAATGAAGAATAATAAGGGTATAGAAAATGTTGCTGAGTTTCTCAAAACTGAGGGCGGTCTTGAAATAAACTAAAATCCACTTTCCTGAATGAGTATTGAGGTAGTAGCATTAAATATATTTTGAAAAATATTATAATTTTCTGAATCTATTTTAACAGATCCAGCTGTCTGCCACTGTAAATCTTTTGGACTCTCTGAAGAAGTGAAATTTAGTTGATAAAGAGCATTTTCAGGTCTCTGAACTTTTTTCTTTCCAAGTATTTCTCTTGATGCGATTGTGCCTCCATAAGTTGAAGTCAAAGCTAAATACGGCAACTCTTCGGTTGAAGTTTCATTTGATGATACTAATTCGACTTTGACTTTCGCAAATTCATTATTTTTTGCATGAAAGTAACCACTTGAAACTTTTTTTATTTTATCAAGATCTGTCTCGCTAACAAAAGCTATTACTTGCACTTCTTCTGACTGAACAATTGAAAATAGCTTATCTTTTTTATTTACCCATTGATTAGCGTTTAGACTTATCAGATCTTTTATTATGCCATCTGATGGTGCATAAATTGATAAAGCTTTATTTTCTTCTTTCAATGAATTCAAAATTTCAATCTCTTTTTGTAACTCATTCTCAAGTATTAATAGATTGCTAAGATCAAGCTTTGATCCCACTCTACGATCAAGTTTTTGCTGTATCATTTTTACGCGATCTATTGCTTTTTCAACTTTATTAGAGATCAAAGGACTGGTCATAACAACTAGCAAGTCTCCCTCAGCTACATACTGATTATGTGAAACATTGACCTTTCTTATCTTGGAGTCTTCTGATGCAAAAATATCAAGAACAATACCTTCTTCAATAACAGCTGGCAAACTTAGGGATGTGCGCCATGGAACAAGCATGGCAAACATAAATACTGTGAACAAGACGATTGACCTCATAGAAGATCTATTGAATTTCATCGACTTTCTAAGCTTCCACCATTGAATAACTTCTCTAGCGATCGGCAATAAAATGAACCACACAATTTCTATTACAAATAAAATAATTCCTAATATTTTAAATGTTAAATAATAAACCAATAATGCAATACCAATAAAAATAAAGAAACGATAAATCCACGTAGCCCATGCATAAATTATAAAAGTCCACCTTCTGTTATCGATCAACTGTTCTGGTGGCTGAAATTTAAAACCAAAGAGCCACTCTCTTATCTGCCATCGACCTAAAGCAAATGAACGCGGTTGCAAGTTTTCAGCTTTTAGAAAATCAGAGAGCACATAATAGCCATCAAACCTCATAAAAGGACTTATGTTGATCAATAAAGATGAAATCCAACTTGATGTAGCAATGAAAAATGCTGCACTTTTCATAATGCCCTCAGGAAATACAGCCCATACAAATGTAGCAATCAAGGCTAGGTGCAGTTCAGTTAACATGCCTGCAAAATTTATTAGTAATCGCTTTCTGTGGTCAGTGAGTTTCCAGGCATCGGATGTATCTGTATATAAAAATGGAAAAAACACCAGCATAGCTAGGCCAATAGATGAAACTTTACACTTATAATATGTAGCTACATAAGCATGACCTAACTCATGTAAAGCTTTCACAAAAATGATCGTAATTCCAAACAAGATCAAGCCATTAATATTATAAAAATATGAAAAGGTTGAGAGAAATTTCTCATAATTAGTTATTGTCAGAAATATTCCAATTATTCCTAAACCATAAATAATTCGTCTGACTGTTAATGAGCTTAAGAACATGGCAATAGGTAAAGTTCTTTGGAGCCAAGTGCCTGGTCTTAATAAAGGTATTTTGAAAAATAGATAATTGTGAATGAGTTTAAGTAACCAATGTTTATTCGTTTTGTTTTTTTGAACCACCAAAGACTTTACTTCTTCACTGGTCTTTTTGATTGTCAAATTATTTTGATCAAGAAAATTGATAAACTCATTTATTTCTTCTTCACTTACCAATAAGTTAATTTCATTAATTTTTTTTATGAAATCATCTAATTGAGATCCACTTGACCAGTTTTTTAAAAGATCAAAAGCATTTTTATTGATTGAAAAATATTTGTTTCTCAAAGAATCATAAAGTAGCCACGACGAAGAGCCGTCCTCTTTTTTGGGACCCTCACTCAATTTCAAATCTTGTCTTAAGTATGGAACAGTCATCTAAAATCCTAAAAATTGTCTCGTAAGATTTATAGGTACGCGGAATATGTAATAAAAAATACTCGTCTTTTCGCCATAAATTTTAGCAGTTCCACGCAAACCTATTCTTGGAATCTCACCTTGATTTTCATCTAATTTTGCAAAAATTTGATATGCTAAAATATTCTCAGCCGTAAGAGCAGGCTTATATGAAGTACGCAAGACTTCTCCTTCAAGAGAATTAAGAGGGTCACTATCTAAAAACACTTTTACTCTGGCTTCTTTTTTAATCAAAAGAGAATCTTTTGTAGGCAAAAAGATTTGAAATTCGATGCTTTGAGGATCAGCTATAGTTAATATTTTTTCGCCAATGGTAACAGGTCTCCCTTGCCAATCAGTAAAGTCTTCAACTACTGCTATACCTTCTCGCTCTGCAGAGATGATTGAATACTTCAATTGCTCTTCTGCGTAGGCGGCTTCTTTTTTTCTTAACCCTACTTCGGTTGAAAGCTCAACCAGGCGTGCTTTATCATCTTCATTTGAAAATGATGACTGCTTAACTCTTAATAGCTCGGCTTCAGCTACTTCAAGTTTTTGAAGTGCAATTTCATACTGATTTTTAAAGTTTAAATCATCCAGTTTAACTAGTTCCGTGCCTGGTTTTACATTTTCGTTGGTCTTGATTAAAACTTTTTCAACAACACCGTTCACAGGTGATGTGACAATAGTTTGATCTTTTGCAACCACCTCTACAGGCGCCAAAGCTGACATGCTGATAGGAAAGAACATCACCACAGTTATGGATACAATCACTAGCCACTTTACCCACCCTGTAAATATACGACTGATACTTTTTAAAACTGTTTTTTTTGAACCGAAAGCAGTAAGCGCGTGACTAAAGCTTTCAGAGATATGTAATAGTAAATCTTTTTCTGAACTTGTAACTGGTTCTGTTCTTACAAGAACTAAGTAACCAATATTTTTTTCTATTCGTGAAGACAAAGGAACAAAAACTAAATGATTTGGAAAATTTTCAGGAATGCTTAGATTTACTTTATCTAAATCAAGGGATTGAAGACTGATTGCAGATACTTCATCACTATTGATCATTCCTTTCTTATTGAGCAATCCCTCAATAAAGGTAACGGTTGGAGCAGTTCTATCAATGACTGATAAATCAGAAATAGTATTCACTTTAAGCCGGTTTATGCTTGATCTGTTGAGAAGAAATAAGAAATTATAGTCAACTATACTCCGTAATTCGTTTGCACAAATAAAACCAAGTTCTGTTTCACTTTCAGCGTTACGAAACTTTTTTTCAAGTGTAATTAGTCGTGCAATTTTTATTGAAGAATTATCATTCAAAACGTTGCTGTCCCACTCATTCCTGGAAGTAATGACTCATAATTTTTATCAAATTGTGCGGTAGCATCAATCGTCTGACTCACCGGGTCTATATCTGCACCCAAAGAATGTATTTGTGCACTATACTCTAAGCCATTCTCATCAATAACTATACTTAGAGGATATCCTTCAGATAACCATGAAAGCCATTTACTTGATATCATAAGTTTTGCCTCCAACGTGCCTGACCCAATAATTTCAATCAATGGCTGTTGCCTTTCAATACTTTCGTACTCATTTACAAAGACTTTGGACATGACTCCGTCATAGGGCGCTCGAATAATACAACGATCAGTGTTGAGTTCCGCAATATTTAATTCTGATTGTGCTCGATCGACTGCTATTTGAGATAGTTGAACTTCGTACTCTCCAATAGATCTCATCGCAGCAAGCTCTTGATTGCTTTTTAAAGTTACCCTAGCACTATCAAGTTCTGCTTGAACAACGTCTTTTTGGGCTTCAAAAAAGGAACAATCAAATTCAACTAGAATATCTGATTTTCTAAAGTTACTTCCAGCCTTAACAGGAATAGAGATGACCTTTGCTGAAATTTCACTTGATAAAGTCGCCTCTTCAGTTGCAGTAACTAAAATACGTGTTGATCTTTCTTCAGCTAGTGCCCCAAAAGATATAAAAAGAAAGCAAAACGCTGCTAACGATGTTTTAACTTTATTCATTTGTTTACAGAATTAGCTTACAAGACTAATAATTTTTTCGCCATAATTATCTATTTTCTGAGACTGCACCTTAAGTTGTTCATCAAGAGGAATAAACGAAACTTCATCAGTTTCCTCAGCTTGCTCTTCAGTTTCAGATGGCGTAGCGATTTCATCAAGATTAATATCAACTTCAATTATTCTCTCTTTACCATCTTCATCTTCAGCAATAATTTTTAACTCAAGGACTTGAAGACTATTTGTTAAATATGCTGGTGCCGCAGATCCTGTTCGCCCTATTGATGGGTCTGCTGAGATGGCTCCTGTTTCTGGATCAATCGTTATCCATGCAGGCAAAGAACTTCCATCTTTCATCTCAGCTTTATACAATTTTACATTCGATTGATTATCATCGATAACATCCAACACATACTTGCCTGCATCAAATTGAATATCACTCAGTTTCATAGTTCCTAGGAAATCAGTTTCAGCATTTAAATTATTTGACGCAACTTGATTTGTTCTTCCATCAGTTTTACGAATAAGATTTACATTGGCATCATTATCAACCACAACCTCAGTTTCACCAACTGTACCTCGAGCAAATTCTTGGTCGTTTTTAATTTTTGCTTTATCCAGAACAATATTGATATCTCTTGTGTTACCGTCTTTGTCCAAGGCAACAAGCTGTACTTCAACTTCTTGCACACCTTCAGGCATATTGGCTGTTGTTTCGCCTGTTTCAGGATTGACTTGTATCCAGTCAGGCAAGGCTTTCCCGTCAGAGAGTTTTCCTGAATACATCTCAACATTTTTTTGGTTATCGTCATTTAATTTAACACCGACTGATAAATCGGAGTCTTCATTGCCAGATACTTCATTTGCGACAGCATCCATCAATCTCAAACCTCCATTGAATTTTAGTGGTTTTGAGAGTGATGCGGTATCTGCGATTGACACTGTATCCAACGTAAAGCCTTCATCAGTGATACCTAAGGACCCAACGTTAATTGTTTCTTTAACAGCAGCTAAATAATCTTTCTTTGGTTTAATGACAACCGTTTCATAAGTAGATGATACTTCTTCATCAATAGTATCCTTTTCAGCTATATACCCTGATGCAGGCTTAACTGTAATTGTAAAAGTATGATCAGCATAGAGGCCTGCTCCATCAATTGCTCTAATTGTAATACTGTATGTCCCAGGTGTGCTAATGGATCCATGAAGTTTATTTTGTTTTAGTCTTAGTCCATCAGGAAGACTTACTTCTGTACCATCTTCAGGATCAATAATTTTGTATTCTGCGATGTCATAAATACCTGTGTCTGGATCATCAAAAATTTGTTTGTGCCTGA